>CAXXTV010000007.1:270000-311404 GCA_963674815.2 Desulfocapsaceae bacterium | reverse complement strand
TCAAGGTCCCTGAATCTGCAATCGTCCACACCATAGAAGAGGCACGGCTTGCAGCGGATGAAATCGGCTTTCCGATCATTGTCCGCCCCAGTTTTACCCTGGGCGGCACCGGCGGCGGCGTGGCCTATAATCGACAGGAGCTCGAAGCACTCTGCGAACACGGTCTTGACCTCTCGATTACAACCGAAATCATGCTTGAACGCAGTTTGCTTGGCTGGAAGGAGTATGAACTCGAAGTAATGAGAGATTCAAAAGACAACGTGGTGATCATCTGCTCCATCGAAAACGTCGATGCGATGGGAGTTCACACCGGCGATTCGATCACCGTAGCCCCGGCCCAGACCCTCACCGATCGGGAATACCAGGAGATGCGGGATGCGGCAATTGCCATCATTCGCGAAATCGGTGTTGAGACGGGCGGCTCGAATGTACAGTTTGCCGTCAATCCGCTTGACGGTGAACTGATGGTTATCGAGATGAATCCCCGGGTTTCAAGAAGTTCGGCGCTGGCCTCAAAGGCAACCGGTTTTCCCATTGCCAAGATAGCTGCCAAGCTGGCCGTAGGCTACACCCTTGATGAGATCAGAAATGATATAACCAGGGAAACCTGCGCCTCGTTTGAGCCCACCATCGATTACTGCGTTGTAAAAATACCGAGATGGACCTTCGAGAAATTTCCGGAAGCAGAGGATTTTCTAACGACGGCAATGAAATCAGTGGGCGAGACGATGGCCATCGGCAGGACCTTCAAGGAGGCCTTCCAGAAGGGTATGCGCTCGCTTGAAACCGGTCGATTCGGTTTCGGCGGAGACGGCAAAGATCCTTTTAAGGCGATTGACAGCGAAGATCTGGAGAGCGGGTTGTTGAAACCGAACTCCAAACGTGTCGCTTACATCCATGAGGCCTTGAAGCGGGATATGTCGGTGAACCGGATAGCTGAGCTGACCCTGATCGATCCCTGGTTTCTCAACAATCTCAAGCAGATCGTCGAGATCGAGAATGAAGTCGTCAAGCGCGGTTTTCAGGGGCTCGACCGCGAATTCCTCAACCTCTGCAAACAGGCGGGATTCTCGGATGTCCAGCTCGCCTGGATGACGGGGACCTCGGAAAACGACATCAGGGGACTGCGCCACGAACACGGCGTCCTGCCGGTCTACAAGCTCGTTGACACCTGCGCGGCAGAGTTTGAATCCTATACCCCCTACTGCTACTCTACCTACGAGACAGAAAACGAGGCGGTTATCAGCAGGCGGAAAAAGATCGTCATCCTCGGTGGCGGTCCCAACAGGATCGGACAGGGAATCGAATTTGACTACTGCTGCGTCCATGCCTCGTTTGCACTCCGTGAAATCGGGGTGGAATCGATCATGGTCAACTCGAATCCGGAAACGGTGTCAACTGATTACGACACCTCTGACAAACTCTATTTTGAGCCGTTGACGCGGGAGGACGTGCTCAACATAATCGAACAGGAGCAGCCCGACGGCGTTATTGTCCAGTTCGGCGGCCAGACACCGCTTAACCTGGCAGTACCGCTTGAAGAAGCCGGCGTGACGATTGTCGGCACGCCGCCTGATGCGATCGATCGGGCCGAGGACCGGGAGCGCTTTCAGCAGTTCCTGCAGAAACTCGGCCTGAGGCAACCCGAAAATGACACTGTCTTCACCGAGGCAGAGGCCCTTGCCGCAGCAGAAAAGATTGGCTATCCAGTGGTCATCAGGCCCTCGTACGTTCTGGGTGGACGTGACATGCGAATAGCCTACAACGAGGATGGCATTCGTGATTTCATGAAGGCGATCGGCAGTGCGGTTCAGGAACACCCAATACTGATCGATCAGTTTCTCAAGGACGCCATCGAAATCGACGTCGATGCCATCAGTGACGGCACACTCACGGTCATAGGCGGCATCATGGAACACATAGAGGAGGCCGGTATTCACTCTGGAGACTCGGCCTGCGTGCTGCCGCCCCACTCCCTTTCTGCGGCAATCATAGAGGAAATCAAAGCTGCCAGCAAGGCAATGGCGGCGGAACTCGGTGTCATCGGCCTGATGAACGTCCAGTTCGCAGTCAAGGATGACACGCTCTACGTGCTTGAGGTCAACCCGCGGGCATCACGCACCATCCCCTTTGTAAGCAAAGCCACCGGCGTACCGCTTGCAATGCTGGCAACCAAGATCATGATGGGAATGACGCTTACCGAGCTGAAATTTACCAGCGAGGTTGAGATCAGTCACTGGGCCGTGAAGGAAGCCGTTTTTCCTTTTGACCGCTTCGCCGGGGTTGACACCCTGCTTGGTCCCGAAATGAAGTCAACCGGCGAGGTAATGGGCATTGACGACAACCTCGGTCTTGCCATCGGCAAAGCCCTGATGGCGGCAGGCTCGTCACTTCCTGAATCAGGCAACGTCTTTATTTCGGTCCGGGACAATGACAAGCCCTCAATCGTACCGGTAGCCCGGGCGCTCCAGGATCTCGGGTTCGCTATTTTTGCAACCAGCGGTACCGCGCTGTTCCTCCAGGAAAGCAGTATCGACTGTCTCCAGGTCAATAAAATCTCCCAGGGGAGACCGCACATTCTTGATAAAATTCAGGACCGTGACATCGCCTGGATCATCAACACATCGCTGGGCAAGCGAACAACCGAGGACAGTTACCAGATCAGACGGGCTGCGATCGACCTGCACATCCCCTACACCACCACGACCAATGGTGCAGCAGCCCTGGTCAGCGCCATGCGGGAAATGCGCACGTCTTCCCTCGGCGTCAAGCCGGTGCAGAAATTTGCCTGAGCGTCGTTTTTAATTGCAGGATAGCGCTCGACAATGCATGAAGATGCTTTAATGTAACTTTGCTATTGGCGAGAGCTGTTAAAGTAGTTACTTTTATTTATAGATACTGATAACGCCCAACGGAGTACCCGTCCAAAATTCCAGGAGGTCTTTTTGAATACCTTTTACAAGAATCTGAGCATGTGGCTGGTCATCGGCCTCACCATGATCCTGTTGTTCAATCTTTTCAACAAACCGCAGACCACCAGCTCTTCGCTTACCTACAGCGATTTCATGTCAAAAGATTGAAAACAAATCGATCAACCGTGTCAGGATCGAAGGTGACACCATTACCGGAACATTGCAGGATGGTACACCGTTCAGGACGATCTATCCTGTTACTGACGCAGAGCTCATTCCGATCCTCAGGGACGCCGGTGTTGACATTAATGTCAAGGAGGAGCCGAAAGACAGTTGGTTCATGACCATTTTTGTGTCCTGGTTCCCGATGCCTGCTGCTGATCGGTGTCTGGATTTTCTTCATGAGGCAGATGCAGGGCGGCGGCAAAGGCGGTGCCCTGTCTTTTGGCAAGAACAGGGCCCGGCTGATGGAACAGGGAGACAACAAGGTAACCTTTGCTGATGTTGCCGGTATCGATGAAGCCAAAGAAGAACTTGAAGAAATTATCGATTTTCTCAAGGATCCCCACAAGTTTACCGTTCTTGGCGGGAGGATCCCGAAGGGAGTGTTGCTGGCGGGCTCTCCCGGTACCGGAAAAAACGCTGCTGGCAAAGGCCATAGCCGGTGAGGCCGATGTGCCTTTTTTCTCTATTTCAGGCTCGGACTTTGTTGAAATGTTCGTCGGCGTCGGCGCATCCCGTGTCAGGGATCTTTTCACCCAGGGCAAAAAACATGCCCCCTGCATCATATTCATTGACGAAATCGACGCGGTCGGCCGCCAATCGCGGTGCCGGCCTCGGCGGCGGTCACGACGAACGGGAACAGACACTGAACCAGCTGCTGGTTGAGATGGACGGTTTTGAATCCAATGAAGGTGTCATCATTGTCGCCGCGACAAACCGGCCGGACGTGCTTGATCCCGCCCTGCTCCGCCCCGGGAGATTCGACCGCCAGGTTGTCGTTCCGATCCCGGATGTCGGCGGACGGCAGAAAATTCTCGAGATATACGGGAAGAGGACCAAGATGGCGGCGCAGGTCGACTATGAAGTTTTAGCCAGGGGCACCCCCGGCTTCACCGGTGCTGACCTTGAGAACCTTGGTGAACGAGGCGGCCCTGATGGCAGCCCGGGAAGGTGCCAAAGAGATCAATCTTGAGTTGCTTGAAAAAGCAAAAGACAAGATTATGATGGGCGCCGAACGGCGTTCGATGATCATCACTGAAAAAGAAAAAGAGGTCACCGCCTACCACGAGGCAGGACACGCACTCGTTGCCTATCTGCTGCCCGATGCCGACCCGATTCACAAGGTCACCATCATACCCCGGGGCCGGGCGCTGGGGTTGACCATGCAATTGCCGATGGACGAGAAATACACCCATTCAAAGGGATACCTGAAGAGTTCGCTGTGCATCCTGTTCGGAGGGCGTATTGCTGAAAAAACTGATTTTCAATGAAATTACCACCGGTGCCGGTAACGATCTTGAACGGGCAACCGCCCTGGCCAGAAAGATGGTCTGCGAGTGGGGCATGAGTGATGAACTTGGGCCGCTGACCTACGGCAAAAAGGAAGAACAGATATTCCTTGGACGTGAAATAGCCCAGCACCGTGATTTCAGCGAAGAGACCGCCCGACAGATCGATCTTGCAGTAAAAGAGATTATTCTCGAAGCCAGCGACAAGGTCACTGTAATGCTCGAGGAAAACACCGACATTCTCAAACGAATGGCGGACGATCTTCTGGAAAAAGAAACCATTGTCCTCGAGGATATTGAACAGATCCTCGCTGAACTTCGGCCCGAGCTCTACGCTGAACGGGTAAAAAAGAAAAGTGAAGCCAAGGCGGCCCGGTCGGCAAAAGCCTCAGCAGCAAAGGTCTCACCGTCTGAGACATCCGATTCAGCCGAGATCAAGGCAGAATCGACAGGAGAAAAAGAACCGCAAAGCCGAGACAAAGGCCACCAGGAAGACCAGCCGCCCGCTTCGGCATGAAACCAGCGCCTGAGATTAAATTAATGGGCATCATTAATGTGACGCCCGACTCCTTTTCAGATGCTGGTCTTTACCGTGATACCGACGCGGCCGTTGACCTGGCGCTGCGTCTGATTGCTGACGGTGCCGACATACTGGACATCGGCGGAGAATCGACTCGTCCCTATGCAGCCCCGGTCAGTGTCGACGAGGAACTTTCGCGGGTTATTCCGGTTATCTCCGCTATCCGCACCCTCTCCGATATCCCTGTCTCCATCGATACCATGAAGGCTGAAGTGGCCCGGGAGGCGCTGTCGGCAGGTGCAACGATTATCAACGATGTGTCTGCCCTGCGGCACGACCCGTCCATGCTCGATCTGGTCAAAAATACAGATGTAACGGTTATCATCATGCACATGAAAGGCACGCCCGGCACGATGCAGGACAACCCTGCATACACGGACGTTGTCGGTGAGATCGTCTCTTTTTTTGAGGAGCGGCTCACGTGGCTGGACTCCGCAGGGGTGGATCTGGAACGGATAGTAATAGATCCTGGCATCGGCTTTGGCAAAACACTGAACCACAATCTCCTGATACTCAAACACCTCGAAAAACTGTCGTCTCTTGGCCAGCCGGTGCTGCTTGGCCATTCACGGAAACGATTTCTCGGAGAGATTACCGGCATCGATACAGCGGACAGGGACCTGGTTACCGCTGTTGTTTCAAGCCTGTGTCGGGAAAAAGGAGTCGCGATAATGAGGGTGCATGATGTTGCCGCGACCAGATATGCCCTGCAGGTGAGTGAGGCTGTCAGTCAGGCACACTGATTACCTGTTGGGCAGAACTCAGCTCTGCTCATCGAGAACAATGAAACGATAACGGTACGGACTTGCTTTTGTTCCAATGATTATTTCGTCTCCGTCCCTGATCGCTATTTGACCGCCGCGGTCGTCTCCGCCAACCGCCTGCATATTGACCTTAGTACCGCTGGCACTGCCACGGTCAGTCAGCACATAACCGCGTTCCCGGCGCTCTATCTGCAGATGCTCGCGTGATATATTGAGCAGGGCTCCGCCGTCCAGCAGGAAGAGGTCATTATTGGGCTCAACCTGGTTCAGTTTAGGACGTTCAACTCGCTCGATGCCCCCTTCCACAAACAGCACCCTTGATTCCCTGCCGATTCGATACGGGAATTTCCTGACAGGTACATAGCCATTCAGTATGTTTGACTGGGGTACCGCAGCGAGAGCTTCCGGGGTCAGCGCCTCCAGGACTGCCAGCAGGCGAAACATTTCTTCTATCTGTTTTTTATCAACCATACTCATTGCTCTTCCAAAGCATGATCAGGGCCTCTTGGGGGCAGGTAACGCTCATCTGGTGAAACACAAAAGCAGGATAGCTTGTATCGTTTTGAAATACAATCGTTTTATCGAAACCCGAACAAGGCTCAGCAGCGGAACTCAAGAAGCAGTCTGGTGGGAAAAGAACAGGGCCTCACCACGGTACCACAGGCTGGATGGAGAGAGGGAGTGAAAGAAGAGATACCCAACCTGCTTATATACCGTGTCAAGGCCCATTCTGTCTTGACTCACGATGAGACAGAAACGCTGGCAAACCGTTCCGCGTAAAACCACCGCTCTTTTGGCTCACCAGAAACTTTTCTGCCTGATCAAACAATAATCACTGTAAACCATTCCTGCTTGCTAAAAACTTCCAAACCCCGGCTTGCCGCCTCGGCATCACTGCTGTTTGAACAAGCAGAGGCCCGGACTCATACTCATACATGTGGAGTCACTATACCACATAGTGGTACATAAGTAATAAAAAAATCAGCATTCCTGAAGAAGACGCTTTTTCAACCGGATCCGGTGTATGGTTCCTTCAACCAGATAGATCGCCAGCCCGCCCCAGACAAGCAGGAATCCGGTCAGCCTCGCAAAGGGAAATTCTTCATGATAGAAAAAGACGCCCAGCAGCAGATTCATTGTCGGCGCAGTATATTGAAGGATGCCAAGCAGCGACAAGGGAATATGATGGGCCGCGTAGGCGAAGAAAAGAAGCGGAACAGTCGTGACCAGACCGGCACCGATCAGCAGCAGCGACGTCACAGCTCCTGAATGAAAAAGAGCTCCCTCTCCCTGGTATTCGAACCAAAACAGCACGGCAGCGGCGGGAAGAAACAATATCAGTGTTTCAAGAAAAATTGCTTCAACAGGCAGTACACTCGTTTTTTTATGCACCAATCCGTAGACACCGAACGATCTTGCAAGCACTAAAGCGATGAGCGGAAAACGGCCATAGACAAAGGTCAGGTAGGCAACCCCGGCAGCAGCAAAAGCAAGTGCAGCAACCTGGGCTCGTCGCAGTCGTTCTTTCATAAAGTAAACTCCCAGAACTACCGTCACCAGGGGATTGATAAAATAACCGAGGCTTGCTTCAACAATATGACCTGAGTTCACCGCCCATATATAGACAAGCCAGTTGGCCGCGAGCAAAACACCGCTGAGGAAAAGGGTTCGCAAAACAACCCGGTCTTGGAGAAGTGGAATTACTATATTGAGCCTGCCAAGCAGCAGCATCAGACAGACCATGAAGACGAGGGACCAGGCCATTCTGTGGCAGAGGATTTCGTAGGCAGACACATCCACCAGTGTTTTCCAGTACACAGGCATGGCTCCCCATATGATATAGGACGCGGTTGCAGCGAGAATGCCGCGGGTTGACTTCATATGACCTCAATCTGCCCAGAGGGGAGACGGCCGACAACGGTCCCTGGTATGGTTTGCTGACAATCTGATCGTTGTTGGCAGGATATTATTCGATTAACAATCCGCTCGACCACCAGTAGTAGCAGATATAGCTTCCTGCAGCGATCAGCAACAGGGCGGAAATTTTATTGAGATAACCGGTGAAACGCCTGAAAAAATGTATGACTGCTGGTCCTTTGACAAAAGCCATACTGACGGTAAGGGCCATAAAGACCGAAGCGGTCCCCATGATGTACCAGAAGAACTGCGATAATCCGGCCAGCAGGTCACCCGAGGCAATTGAGCCCCCGACAACGACTAAAAATATCGGCAGTGTGCAACTCAGTGAACTCGCTCCGAAGGCAATGCCAAAAAGGAAAAACCCCCCGACATTGATCGCTCGCGGGTCACCGATTCCGGCACCGATCTTCATGAAGATCGAAAAAGAAAAATGTTTTCCCAAAAGCAGCCAGGTGCCAAGCATAACAAGGCCCGCGCCGATAATTACGGATACCCAGGGCATAATGCTCATCAGATATGAACCACCTGCTGAAACCACCAGGCCGATGAAACCAAACAACAACCCATACCCGGAAATGACAACAAGGGTGACCCCGACAGCCTTGGCCAGACGAAGAACCCAGAGTCTTCGCCGAAACTGTTCATTCTCTGCACCAAGATAGAGCGAGAGATATACCGGCAGCATGGCGAATCCGCAGGGGTTCACCGCCGACACCATTCCTGCGCCAAAGGCATATCCGACATGTAGAAAACCGGCCAGTTGATTCAAGCCGCTGCTGGCCAGGGACTGAATATCCATGTCTCTCCCGCTTGTAGTGATTAAACAGAAAAATGACTGGAGTCATTTTTCTGTTGACCGCAGTCAGAAATACGTGTAATAGTCGACCAGAGTCGAATTAAAATCATCAACCGTACTGACCCTCTCTTTATATACGATCCGCATGCATTTCAACCCAGAAAACCACTCCCGCCTATTTTACTGGGATAAGACACAGGCCGACATTATGCCCTCAACACGAGAAAACAACAAGAGAACCAAACGCAAATCTATCCTTGAGGCGGCATTCCGCCTCTTTTCCCGGAACGGCTACAACCAGACGAGTATCGAAGAACTCGCCCGTGAGGCCGGCATCGGCAAGGGAACCGTCTACAGTTATTTCCAGACGAAAAGGGATATTGTCCGTGCATTCTGCGAAGATGAACTCGAATTCACCCGCGAAGAGCTTGCCGTCAACACCAATCCCGACATGCCGCTCAAGGATCAGCTGATGATCTTCTTCATGGCAGAATTCAAGCATTTGAGCAGAAACAGGGAATTCGGCAGGCTTTATCTGCAGGAAACCGTCTTTCCTCGAGAACACCATTCAGACAAGGATCTGGAAATGCAAAACAGATACTTTGGGCTGCTCTTCCCTATCTATCAAAAGGCGCAGGAACAGGGAGAACTGCGGAAGGACCTTGAGCTGCTTCACATCGCCGGCCACTTCTATGCCCTCTACCTTCTCCTCGTCTCATGCTGGTTCAGCGGCATGATTCCCACCGAGCAAACCCGAGAGGCGCTGTCCGCAATGTTTGATCAAACACTTGAAGGGTTGAAACCCAAGGAATAGACCGGTATCCCGATGACAACTGACTATCAGAAACCCGTAACCGCCAGAGGAAAGGTCGTTTTCTTTTTCTGGTATAATCTGCCCCGCTTCATACTGCTGCTGATGATTATCTCCATAATCGCGTTGTTCATGACCGTCAGCGACAAAAAATCGGAAATCCAGGCAGAACAGGAAGCCGCCCTGAAGAAAGAACGGCCGCCGGTCAACACGGTTGTTCTGGAGGTGACTCCGCACCCGATCACCAATAAAATTAATCTGCCTGGCTCTATCGAACCATGGACCCGTCTCGAGCTCGTTTCAAAAATTGCCGGTGCCGTTGAGAAGGTCATGGTCGAGGAAGGCGATACGGTAAAGCAGGGAGATGTTATCGCCCAGATCGAATCAGATGATTACCGCATTGCACTGGCCCGTGCCCAGGCTGCCTACAATCTCGCCAAAGCCGACTTTGACAGGGACAAGTCCGTTTATTCAGGGGGAGCAATACCGGCAGCTGAGCTTGATGCCCGCGAAACAAACATGCAGACGGCCAGGGCTGACCTCGATAACGCCAGACTGCTCTACGAGCGCTGCACGATTAAAGCCCCAATCAGCGGCGTTATCAGGAGTTTTGACGCTAAAGTAGGCCTGTATCTTGGCATTGGCGATCCGATCGCGACAATATTGCAGATCGACCGGGTGAAGGCCGTCATCGGTATCCCGGAATCGGATATAACGGCAGTTCGCCGCCTGGAAACGGTACATCTGTCGGTTAAGGCCCTTGACAACCTGGAAATTACCGGCAGGAATCATTTTGTTTCCTCCTCCCCTGAAACGGCCGCCCGCCTCTATCGTTTCGAGCTTGAGATCGACAACCCTGATCACCGGATCCTTCCGGGGATGTTCGTCAGGGCCGATATTGTCAAACAGCGGCGGGAATCAGCTCTTGCTGTACCGTTTTACTCCATCATTTCCCGCAATGATGAACAGTACGTTTTTCTCGAAACTGACGGTATCGTAAAGAAACAGCCGGTCAAGACCGGCATCATGGAGAAATGGCTGGTTGAAATAAGCGAAGGCCTTGAAAACGGCGATCGGGTTGTCGTCGAGGGGCATCGTGATGTTGAAGACAACCAGAAGGTTAATGTCGTCAAGGTGATCGATGATCCGGGAGCCTATGCGCTATGATCATCTCCGATACCGCCGTAAAGAAGAGAACTACCGTTCTGGTGCTGGCTCTCGTGCTGATAGTCATCGGTGTCTACAGCTACACGGTTCTGCCGCGGGAAAGCGACCCCGACGTGACGATCCCCAATGTTTTCATTTCCACCAGTTACCGGGGCGTATCTCCGACCGATATCGAGTCGTCGATCACCATGGAGATAGAAAAAAAGATCAAGGGCCTCGACGGCCTTAAAAAAGTCCAGTCGGTCAGTTCGGAAGGTCTTTCATCCATCAATGTAGAATTCATTACCGGAACCGATATTGACCAGGCACTCCAGGATGTCAAGGACAAGGTGGATGAGGCACTCGGCGAACTGCCAACCGACCTGGAGGAAGATCCATCGGTGTTCGAGGTGAACATCTCGGAAATGCCGATCGTCATCTACTCGCTGGCAGGAACCTGCGGGCTGCCCTGCCTCAAGAAGATCGCTGACGATCTCGAAGATGATATAGAGGGTGTCAAGGGTGTGCTGGAGGTAGAGGTGACCGGTGGCCTCGAGAGAGAAATTCGGGTTGAAGTAGATTCAGACAAACTGTCGTACTATGGTCTGACAATTACGAACCTCCAGTTGGTTGTTAATGGCGAAAACCAGAACACCTCAGGTGGAGCCATTCGGCTGGGCAACGGCCGATTCCAGCTCCGAGTTCCCGGTGAATTCAAAACACCTGAAGAGATTTACGGCCTGATACTCACTATCCATGATGGTGAGCCTGTGTATCTCAAGGATGTTGCAAAGGTGGTCGACGGGTACAAGGAAGAGACCTCGAGATCCCGGCTGAACGGCAGGGATGCTGTCAATATCATGGTCAAAAAGCGGTCCGGCGAGAACATCATTGAGATCAGCAGGCGTGTTGAACAGCTCATTGAAGAGAACCGGATTACCTGGCCTCGCGGTACCGAAATAACCAAAGTGCTTGACAAGTCGCGCGATATTGAAAACCTGGTTGCTGACCTGGAGAACAACATCCTGACGGGGCTTGTCCTGGTTTTATTTGTGATCTTCATTGCCATGGGCATCAGGAATGCCCTGCTGGTCAGCCTGGCAATTCCGTTCTCCATGCTGCTCTCCTTTACGGTATTGCACTTGATGGGAATAACCCTCAACATGGTGGTTTTGTTCTCACTTACCATCGCCCTGGGCATGCTCGTTGATAATGCAATTGTTATCGTCGAAAACTCCTATCGATTCATGGAACAGGGGGCCAGCAGCATTGATGCAGCTATGAAAGCGACTGCTGAAGTTGCATACCCGGTTATGGTCTCGACTCTGACAACACTTGCAGCATTTTCTCCGATGCTTTTCTGGCCTGGCATTATGGGTGATTTCATGAGCTACCTGCCACTCACCCTGATTATTACCCTCTCATCCAGTCTGTTTGTTGCCCTCGTCATTAATCCGGCAATGGTTTCAATCTTCATGAAGGTGAAGCGTACCGATAACCCCGGCGACCGGCCAACACCTCAGTCACTCCCTGCTGCTATCGAGAAACCAGCAGAAATCAAAGGTTTTCTGCTCACCCACTATAGCAGGATCCTGTCACATGCGCTGAAGACCCCGTTGTCCATCATCGCTATCGGTTTCTGTACCCTGATTCTGATGTTCCAGGGCTGGCAGCTTATTGTCGGGCTGAGAAAGCCGGTTGAGTTCTTCCCGGACATCGAACCCAAGGGTATCTATGTGAACATCGACGTTCCTGAAGGTGCTGATATCGATTACATAGACCGCATTACCCAGCGCATAGAATTTTTGCTCTCGGGAGAGGAAGTCGCCACTGATGGAACTGCGATCAACGAAGATCTGACTCCGCTCAAAGCCTTGTCAAAGAAGGAGCATGCCCGGGAAGAGGGGCCTCCCCACTATGGTCCGAGTGACCTGGCTAATGTCGAGAGTATCTATATGAAGGCGACGGTCGAGTCAAGCGGTGGCTCTGCCTTTGCTGCCAACACCCCGAATCATATTGGTGTGCGATTCCTGGAAATTCAGGATCGTTGGCGATCATCACAGGTTGACGTGGAAGAGATCAGAGAGCGGATTAAAAATGTTCCCGGTGGAAAACTAACCATTGCCAAGGAAGAAGAAGGTCCCCCGACAGGATCGCCCATCAATATAGAAATAGTAGGTGACAACTTCGCCATCCTTGGGGAAATCGCTAAGAAAATCAAAGACGTGCTGGAAACCATTCCCCACGTTGAGGACGTCCGTGATAATTTTGTTGAGGGAATACCGTCTATCCAGGTCAATGTTGACCGACAGAAAGCCGCGCTTTTCGGCATGACGACTGACATGATCGGCTTCGCCTTGAAAAGTGCCTACAATGGTCTGGAAGTCTCATCCTTTCGCGAAGGCAGTGACGACTATGATATCACCGTTCAGCTGGACGAGGCGGACCGTAAAGTAGTCGATGTTCTCCACGAACTGCTGCTCCCGACGCCATCAGGGGAACTGGTGCCCCTTTCTACGCTTGCAGAAATCAGTTTCGCCGGCTCGATCGGTGACATCAACCGGATAAACAATGAACGGGTGGTCACTGTCAAGGCAAATGTCGATGAAGCAAAAATTCCCGGGCCTGTCGCGCGCAGCGAAGCGGAGCAGATGCTGCAGGAATTTCCCCTCCCCCCGGGCTACAAGGTCAGGTTTACCGGCGAGTTCGAATTCCAGCAGGAATCTCAGGACTTCCTGACCAAGGCCTTCCTGGTCGCCCTTCTCCTCATTTTTCTCATCTTGGTGTCGATGTTCAATTCTGTCATCCAGCCATTTATTATCATGACCTCGGTGATACTCTCCCTCGGAGGGGCTTTTCTCGGACTGGCGCTGTTCTCCCTGCCATTCGGCATCATCATGACCGGGGTGGGGGTGATCTCTCTTGCCGGTGTCGTGGTTAACAATGCCATTGTTCTCATTGATTACACCAACAAACTCAGGGACCGGGGCTATGATTTGAAAGAGGCTGTTATTGCTGCCGGGGCCACACGGCTGAGGCCGGTGCTGCTCACTGCCATAACCACGATTCTTGGCCTGATCCCGATGGTGACGGGGGTATCATTTGATTTTCACAGCATGTCCATATCCTGGGTCAGCGAGTCAAGTCAGTGGTGGCGTTCCATGGCGGTGGTTATAATCTTCGGCCTGATGATCGCCACCTTTCTCACCCTGGTGGTGGTACCGACGCTCTACTACCTTCTGGAACAGGCTGACGGGTTTCTCAGGCGCAGTGCCACCGCCGTAAAAACCCTGTACTGGAAACCCTACAGCTATTTTGCCGGCGAACCACTTATCAAAAAGGAGCAACAATGATACGATTTTCTTCACTCGCATTCCCTGCCGCGGTTCTCGTGCTCTCTCTGGTGCAGCCTCCTTACAGCGCTGCTGTGGATAGCGGAGCAATCAATTTATCACTCTCAGATACGGTGCGTGCAGCGCTTGAAAATAATCTCGGCCTGAAACTCAGGGAGCAGGACGTGGTCATTTCCGAAGGGGTGGTCATGGAGGCCGAAGCCTCATTTGATCCGCTGCTCTCGGCTGATATTGGTGCGGCCGAGGCAAACAGCACACCGGTAACAATCGCCACCGCGGCCGAAGAGCGAACTGCCGGCTGGAATGCAAGTGTCAGCAAACGCTTCAAACCCGGAACTGAGGTCGATATTTCCTGGGAAAACGGCAGCCTTGACACCGATTCAGACAGCTATCTCTTCGATCCAGTCTACAATACTGCCCTCACGGTAGGCGTCACTCAGCCATTGCTCAGGGGAAGAGGTGAAACGGTGCAGACCGCCGATATAAACAGTGCACAAAGTGGACTAATGGCAAACTCTTTTCTCGTCGAAAGCGAGGCGGCAGACCTTGCCGCCGAAGTAAAGAACAGTTACTGGCAGCTTGTCTATGCATATCAGAATCTGGAAGTGCTCAAACTCGCCCTGACACTGGCAAAAACCCTGTACGATGATACCGCAGCAAAAATCAGGGCAGGAAAACTGGCCAGCATCGATATTTACCAGCCGGAATCCGAGGTGGCCCGGCGGGAACAGGACTTGATCACCGGAGAGCGGGCCATCGGTGTGGCAGAATCAAACCTCAAGCTGCTGATGAACAGTCAGGACTGGAACACTCCATTTTTCCCGACCAGCAAACCGGAAACTGCTCCAATTTCACCTGACATCATGGCAGTCTTTAGCAATGCACTGGAAAACCGTCCCGACCTGAAGGCAGCTGAAATGCAGATCAAGGCGAGCGAATTTCAGCTGCAAAAAGCAGAAAACGATATCCTGCCGGCTCTGAATCTTTTCGGCTCGGTAGGTTTTGGCGGAACAGATGATACCTACGGAAATGCCCTGGACAGTTCGCTGGGCGACTCGGAAACACAATGGCAGATGGGCGTTACCTTTTCCAGACCGTTCAGCAACTCACTGGCCAGAGGCCGCCTTCGCAAAGCGTTGGCTGAAAATAGAAAGGGCCGTACCAGCCTTGAACTGCTCAAACAGAATATCAGGAGAACCGTCCAGATCACTGTCCGTGACGTAAAGCTTGCCTTAAAGTCGATCGAGGCCACCAGTAAAACGGCAACGGCAACAGAAAAACGGCTTGAGGCAGAGCAGATCAAGTTTGATGCGGGGCGGTCTACAACCCTTGATGTGCTTATTGCCCAACAGGACTTCTCCAGCGCCCTTTCCGCAGAAAATTTGGCCAGGGTCGTTTATGCCCAGACGCTTGCTGAACTTGACAGAATCCAGGGCTTTATTACCATCCCCGAGTAAACGCTGTCACCGTTCGAACGGTTCATACGGCAAACGATTCGCTCGCTGTTTATCGGGAAACAAGTACCGGAATATATGAAAGTTCCTGAAATACTAAGCCATACAGGCTTGTACAATTTTTCCCGATCATATATATACAGAGTGGAGCAGGAGCGGCCACCACGGAAAAAACAGCAGGGAGTAAAAAGGACTTTGACCAGGATGAGCAAGTCAGCACTTTTTAAACAGTCTTCGACGACAGAGATCCCTGGCGAGCCGGCGGTGACGGTTGAAGCGGCGCAGGAGCCGCTTAAAATTCTCATCGTCGACGACGACCCGATGACCCTGCTGAGCCTGAAAAAAATGGTTGAAAACGATGGGAAGAGCGTTTACACCGCGGAAAATGGCGACGATGCTCTTTCGCTGGCCCTTGAAGCGCTTCCCGACATGATCATAACCGACTGGAGAATGCCGAGAGTCAGCGGCATAGACCTCTGCAGGATATTGCGCTCGACCACTATCACCAAGCACATCTATATCATTATGCTCACCGGGAAAGAATCCGACGAGGAGCACATTCAGGCGCTTGAAGCAGGTGCCGACGATTTTGTCATCAAACCATTCACTCCGGAGGTCCTTGCCGCCCGGATGAACAGCGGTGAAAGAATTATCCGCTTTCAGCAGAAAATCAGTCACGATCATGAAATTATCCAGAAATACGCAGCCAAGCTTGCCGCTGCAAACAGAAAACTGGAAACCATGGCAATGACGGATGCCCTTACCGGTCTGCCGAACAGGCGGAGTGCCCTCAACCGCCTCAAAGATGAAGTATCCGAATCCCGGCGCCACAAGACACCGCTGAGCTGCATCATGATCGATATAGACCATTTCAAGCTGATCAACGACTGCCATGGCCATGCCATCGGCGACCGTGTCCTCAAAAAATTTGCCGATATTTTCAGTAGTACGGCTCGAAGCTACGACATGGTCAGCCGGATCGGGGGAGAGGAGTTCCTGGTAATCTGCGCGCGCAGCACGCTCGCTGAATCAAGACAACTTGCCGAACGCCTCCGAGAGGCCATAAACAGCCTTCACCTTAGCCTTGATGGAAATACCATCCGGGCCACCATAAGTCTTGGTATCGCCTCATGGCAGGAAGATATGGTCAGTGGAGAAGAGATGACAAAAATGGCAGACCGTGCGCTCTATCGGGCAAAACAGCAGGGAAGAAACAGGGTTGAAGTTGAAGCCTGCCCGGGTGATTTCTAGCGGGCTGACGACTCGTCTTCGATCTCTATCTTTTTAGCCTTTTCCTGCAGGCTCGCCGCCAGTTTGTCCGAGAGGTTCACCAGCTTGGTGAATAATTCATGAGCACCTGACATATCATTGGTCTTTCCCTTGCTTTCAAGGCGAAAGGCAATGTCTCTTACCGATTGTGCGGAGAAATGATTGACCGCTCCTTTATAGGCATGGGCCGCATCATCGAGTAACCGAGGATCCTCGCTGGTAATTGCTTTTTGAATCGAATCCAGCAGCTGCATCTTTCTCTCCACAAAAAGCAAAATCAGCTCGTGAAAGAGTTTTTCGTCCCCTCCGACATATTGCAGCGCTCTCTCATAATCCCAAAGCTCCGGCTGCTCTGTCTTCCCCGTATGCTCAACCTTTTGATCGTCATCGACTGTCCCGGGCTGATTGTCGACAAGCCAGGGTCTGAGACGTTTGACAAGCTCGTCAGGTTTGATCGGTTTTGAAATGAAATCATCCATCCCCACCTCAAGACAACGGGTCTTTGTGCTCTCCATCGCGTTGGCTGTCATGGCGATGATGACAACCCGTCTCGCACCTGTCGCATCTTCTCGTTCACGAATAATTTCAGTCGCTTCATAACCGCTCATTTCAGGCATCTGGATGTCCATGAGAATGACATCATAGCGAGTGGCGTCGCTTAACTGGACAGCCTCCCAGCCGTTTACCGCCAAATCGGTTTCAAGCCCAAACTGCCGGAGAATCGCGCAGGCCACTTTCTGATTAATCTGCTCATCATCAACGAGCAGGACACGGCCGGAGAGAAGCGGCGGCCGTTCTGATTTTCGGCTACCGGGAAGCATCGCTCCATAATGACTTGTCCGGCTGAGCAGGGTATCGTAGAGATGAGTCTGGTGAATCGGTTTATGGATGACTGCCTTGACGCCACTTTTCCGGGCAACATCGAATTTCAGGCTTCCCGAGCTGAGGATGAACATATCCGGGCCATGAGGACCATACTGGTTGTGCAGGATTGCAGCAAGCTTCATCCCATCCATGCCGGGCATATGGTGGTCGATGAGGACAATATCAAACGGTTGATTGGCCTTGAAACTATTTTCAACCCGCTGCAGCGCCTCGTCGCCGCTGGTGCATGTTGTTATTGAAACGCTACAGACAGCGAGATAGTGATCGAGAATCATTCGGTTCGTCGCATTGTCGTCGACAATGAGGATGCGTTTGCCGTCGAGTTTCAGGCAGGGATAGGCAAAATTGGAAGCGGGAATTATCTGCAGGGGCAGCGTAAACCAGAATTCAGAACCTTTGCCGGCAGTGCTTTTTACCCCGATATCTCCACCCTGGAGCTCAACCAACTGCTTGCAGACACTCAGGCCAAGACCGGTCCCCCCGTATTTCCGCGTTGTCGAGCCGTCGGCCTGAGTAAACTTCTCAAACAGGTGCGGCAGCGCCGTATCTGAAATACCGATGCCGCTGTCTACAACCCGAAACCTCAACAACTCTTTGTTCTCCCGTATTTCAATCAGCTCTACTTCAAGAAGCACCTCCCCTACCATGGTAAATTTGACGGCGTTGCTGACCAGGTTGGTGAGTATCTGCCGCAGCCTGACCGGGTCTCCTTCAACAAAACAGTGTACGTCTCGGGGGATGAAACTGATCAGGTCAATCTTTTTGGAATTAACCGCATCGATAAAAAGAGAGGCTGTCTCCTCAACCAGTTCCCTTAAATCAAAGGGAATGGATTCAAATTCAACCATACCCGCTTCAATTTTAGAAAAATCAAGAATATCATTGATTATGAACATCAGGGAATCGGCGGAGCGCGCCGCTGTTTCCAGCAGCCGCCGATACTCCTCGGTCAGCGGAGCTCCCTTGAGCAGAGACAGCACACCGATAACACCGTTCATAGGTGTACGGATTTCATGGCTCATGTTGGCCAGGAATTCGGTTTTTGCCTGAGCGGCAGCCAGGGCTTCATCGCGACTGTTGATCAGCTCCCCTGTCCGCTCTTCTATCAGCAGTTCCAGGTTGTGTCGGTGCTGATTGAGTTCACTGTCTCTCACCTGAATGGCGTCGAGCATCGTATTGAAATCGTCTATCAGGCTGCCAATCTCGTCCCTGTTTGCTCGTTCAACCCGAACGGAATAATCACCTAGCTCGGAAATACGCCGAACAGTTTTGGCCAGGCTGAAAACCGGTTCGGTAATACCGCGCTGCAATTTGCGGGCGGCGAGCTGTGCAATAAAGAGGATACATGCCATGCTGAAAACAAGAACAAAAAAGGTGTTGTATATCTGGCCTTTGAGTTTATCCAGGCTGGATCGCACATAGACGGTGCCAATTCGACTGCCACTTTGAATAATGGGATGAAAAATTTCCAGTTTCGGGACACCGCCATGCTGCACAAAACGATAGCCATCCTCACCGATGGTCGCAGGCGGTGAGGTCTCACGTTTATTGTTCTTTCTCAAATAAACTGCATATGGCTCATTCCGGCTGTCATAGAGGGCTCCGGCTTCAATATCTTCATGCTCCTTGAGAACGCCGAGCAGCTCGTCTGCTGAACCATCCGCAGCAGAACCCAGTGTCGAGGGGCTCAGCCGTGAGATTGCACCAGCCAGTACCTCGAGGTTTTCGACCATGGCGGTTCTCAGTGATCTCACCTGGTTAAAAACAGACAAAAAAGAAAAAAGCAGCAGGGCCATGCCGGTGATCGCCATGATCAACCAGGTGATTTTTCTCTGGATCGGAAGATTGTGGAAATAACTGAATATCAACTGATTAACCTGCTTTTGCGAACCTGAGGTTTGAATCTGGAAACGTGCTTATAGTAGTTGAATATCGAACACCAAATCTACTGAATAGTATCAAAGCAGCCTTCTATAATCCAGTTATAAGATAAGAATTTTTAAGATAAAAAACAGCAAGAAGACACCCGGACATATAAAATGACAGCCAGGAGCTACGAACTGCTCAGAAGCGGGGAACTGCAGCGCCGGGCAGAGCAGTCACGTGACGTTCTGAAAGCCTGCCGCCTCTGTCCCAGAATATGCGGGATCAACCGGCTCGAGGGCCAACATGGTATCTGCGCCACGGGCAGAAGTGCTCGCCTTGCCAGCTACGCCCCCCATTTCGGAGAGGAGCAGCCACTTGTCGGAACCCACGGATCAGGAACACTCTTCTTTGCATCCTGCAACCTGCGCTGCTGTTTCTGTCAAAACTACGAGATCAGTCATTTTCCGGACAATTATCCCGAGGTATCAGCCGGAGAGCTTGCCGCGGTCATGCTCAAACTGCAGCGGAAAGGGTGCCATAATATTAACCTGGTATCACCAGGCCATGTTGTACCCCAGATCATTGAGGCATTGATTATCGCTCTTGAACAGGGACTGGAGGTGCCAATCGTGTATAACTCGAGCGGATACGAAGCAGCAGACACACTTGAACTGCTCGATGGTGTGATTGACATCTACATGCCGGATTTCAAGTTCTGGTCGACGCAGAGCAGCAGCAGCTACTGTCACGCAGAGGATTATCCAGATAATGCCAGAGCGGCACTTCTCACCATGCACCGGCAGGTTGGCGATCTGGTTATCGATGACCGGGGTTTGGCTGTTGAAGGACTTCTGGTCAGGCATCTGGTCATGCCGGGAGCCATCAGCGAAAGCAAAGAAATACTGGCCTTCATTGCAGCTTCGCTTTCATCCCGAACCTATGTCAACATCATGGACCAGTATCGACCATGCGGCACTGCTCATCATCATGCAGAACTGAACCGGCCGGTCAGCAGCGGGGAATACCTCGAAGCACTGCGCTTTGCCGAACAGGCGGGACTGACACGTATCAACCAGACGGATATACGATCACTTCTGGGAAAATTAGGGATTTTGTAGCTCTAACATCGCTGACGGCTGCTGCTGCTTGGGAATGCGAGGAAATCAGCGCTGCCAGCGAGAAAGGTGTTGTTCGATGAAATCGACAATATAGTCATGTTCCTCTATGCCTTTTCCTTTCACGTCAATTGCTTTGCCGAAGGAGAAATACACTTTTCTTGAGGGATCTATCCTTCCGAAATCTTTAAGGTAAACACCGTTTCTCCAGGCATCCGTCAGCAGGGCCAGGGGAACCACCGGCACACCTGCTCGTTTTGCCAGCTTGACCCCTATTGAACTGAACTGGCTTGAATCAAAAGCGGCTCGTGTGGTCTGGGGAAAGATAATGATTGAAATTCCACGTGACAGACGCTCCTGCCCCTCTTCAAGGACTGTCTTTAAATCCTGGCGAGGGTTCGTTCTGCTCACGGCAACAGGATTACGCGAGCGCATTATATGCTTGAATACCGGGTATTCAAGCAGGGATTTTTTGATCACGAAGGTAACAGGGCGGTAAGGAACGATAAAGGAGGGTAGAATCATCGTCTCAAGCATGCTCAGATGATTGCCTATTATGATCACCGGAGAAGTCGGCTCGCTGAAGTTCTCCCCCCCGGTCACCTCAATTGTTATGCCGACCTTCTCAAGGAGTCGTAAAACCTCGACACTGCTTTCCCCCCAGGACTCATCATCAAAATGTCCTCTCCACGCCTTTAAGCCTGATTTGGCAACAATCCACAGAAATGAAGAATAAAAACGTATTGAAGGAAGACTTTGCCCCAGCAGAGAGATCGTCTGATGCCCGGTCAGATAGGTGAACTCTTTGTTAAATAGTGGCTGCATTGTTCAGGTCTTAGAGATGATGGACCATAAAAATGACCCCGGTTCGTATCTTTTGTCTCTATTTATTGTGGGGATGTCGCCTTCTCAACAGCGCCAAAAACCGATATCGCATACGGGTTATGTTTCCGTAAAAAAACAGGGAGATTATTTCTACCGTTCCTGGCCGCCGCCAGGTTGGGATACTCTCCATAAAAGACCATGACCGTAGGATCAGGACCCGTTCTTCTCAGGACATACAGCTGGTCTACCACGGACTGGTACTCAACGGTTCGCAGCATTTGCTTGAGGCTTTTCTCGGCCTGGGCTGATGTGAGGACCATCAGCTGAATCGTGTATTTGCCGTTCCCCCCACCTACGAGCCATCGCGCCCCAGCGGCGATCCTTCTGAGAAAAAGAGCATTCACTTCCTTATCGCTCAAATCCGACAAGGTCCCTTCCGGCGTTTCCTCGACTACCGCTCTTTCTCCGCTCGCTTGCAATTCCTTTATTTTTTTGTCATCGTCAATGATAACGACCGGCTTCGGCAACTGAGGAATATCCGGCAGCTTTGCCTCTTTGATAACTTCGGGGGAAAATGGCTTTTCCGTCTCTTCCAGGGGCTCCACCATTACATTATTCGTAGCTTCCGCTCTATTTCCCTCGACCGTCTCCAGACGCTTTTGCTGGACCGTATCGATTTTTTTATCGAGGCCGGCGGCAGCCTCTTCGACACGTGCTGGACCTGGAGCGTTTTGTTTCTCAGGCAGCTCCTGTTTTTTTTCAGACGCAAGGCCTGTGCCTGAAATCTTCGCTTCCGCCAGCGTCTCGCGACTGCTCTTCCCCGGCTTTTCAAGGGGCTGCACTTCACTGTTTTTTTGACTTTCAGCTTCTTCCGGCTTTTTCACCACTTCGGCAGTGATCTTTGTCACCGGGACAGCTTCCTTTATCTTTTCCACCAGGGCGTGCTCTTCGCCGGTTTTTTCGCTTGCCGCCTCTGCCGTCTCCTTCACCGCGCCACCATCAGTCTGTGTCGCCGGGACAGCCTCCTTTTCCTTTTCAACACGGGCGTGCTCTTCCCCGGTTTTTTCGCTTGCCGCCTCTGCCGTCTCCTTCACCGCTCCACCATCAGCCTGTGTCGCCGGGACAGCCTCCTTTTCCTTTTCAGCAAGAGCTTGCTGAACGGAAGGCTGATTTTTCGGCACTCCTTTTTTCAGCTCGATTATCGGGACTTCTTCAGTTATCTCTTGAATCTGTTCGTTCTCAACAGAGCGGCCAAACCAGAGAAACAGGAGCACTATGATGATTGAAGCTCCGCCACCGTAAAGAATCCAGCCGGGTAAAAGTTTCTTCAATGACAGAAACTCAAGATTTAACTCTTTTGTTCGCAGCGCTTTCGATGACGCCCAGTCCTCCACATCCTGGCGCGGGTTAATACCCTCTTTTTCTCCATCGGTATCGAGCAGATCAAGAAATGAAGTATCCAGCCGCTCAGACTGGAATGACTCCAGAGCAAAGTGATTGAGCCGTTTAAAGGTGGCACCGTCGGAGGATATTTTGCTTACCAGATCTTGCGAAAAAACCGCCTCATCCACTCCGGTTGCAACCTTCATGCAATGATTAATATATTGACATGACTCTTCTGCATTGAGCGGCTGCAGTTTAAAGTGCATTTCCTTGATGTCGGTGAAGGTCACCATGCTCAGCTGTTTCAGGTTATTCTCAAAAGATTTGCCCCCGGAAAAAACAAACTGGAAAACAATCCGCTCCTGGTTTACCTGATCGAGAAGTCTTCTCACTCTTTCAAGGGTTGCAAGGAAAATCCTTTCTGCCTCGTCAAAGAAAATAACAAGACGCAGATTGCGGTCCTGAAGCAGCTTTGCAATTTTTGCGGGCAATGGTGTCGGTGCCGTATCGACCGGCACATGTTCCGCCTCAAGCGCTGGACCAATTTTCTCCAGGACTGTCTGCACCATGTCATCGTATGAATTAATCGCCTCTGGAAAAAATACGCCGATCATCCCGTCAGGCAGTTCTTGTTCAACCATCCGGCAGACCATGGTCTTGCCGGCTCCATCGGCCCCGGTGACAAGCAGCAGAGAGACAGAAGAGGACAAGGCTGACTTGATTTCATCGACAATTTTTCTCCTGGCGCCGCCGGGAAAGAAAAAGGCGGTATCAACACTATCTTGAAAAGGTTGTCGCTTTAATGCCTGTAGTTTTCTGTCCATTAGACTCTGTATACATAGTTTTGATCGCTCAGGGGAGACATGCCCCTGGCAATATTTAACATATAGGTTTTTTTAAGCAAAAGATTATCGTGCAACAACTGCCGGTTTGTTATTTGACGTTGATCTCCAGATGTCATTGACACGACAGGAGCCACTAATGTACATTCGCATATGGCTGTTTTTCGATTAAGCGATCAGGTTGCATTTCCCCCACCAGAGCTGGCCGAAGAAAATGGCCTTCTCGCCGTCGGCGGTGACCTGTCGCCCCATCGGATCCTGGCGGCCTATCAGCAGGGAATTTTTCCCTGGTATTCAGAAAATGACCCAATTCTCTGGTGGTTCACCTCGCCAAGGCTGGTCCTTTTTCCAGATGAGCTGAAAATTTCCAAAAGACTCAGGAGATACTATAAAAATACAACACAGACATTTACAATCAATAGAGCCTTTGATGAGGTGATAACCGCCTGCGCCGCAAGCCGGCAGATTACTGAAGAAGGTACATGGATCACGGCGGAGATGATCCGGGCATACAGGATTCTGAACCGTCTCGGCTACGCGCACTCGGTTGAATGCTGGGACAACCGGCAACTTGCCGGTGGCCTCTACGGTATTGCACTTGGTGAGGTGTTTTTTGGAGAGTCGATGTTTTCCTTCTCCACCAACAGTTCCAAGTTTGCCCTGATTCAGCTCGTTGACTTTTTAAAAACAAACAATTATCGGCTCATTGACTGCCAGATGAAAACCGAACACCTTGTTTCCATGGGTGCCCGGGAACTCGACGGTAAAGAGTTTCAGCGTCTGCTCAGCAGACATATCCATTCAACAACACCAGATACTAGATGGTTCCATGACACAGACAATAAATACTGAAATATGCGACGGCTGCGGCAAGAGCGAAGTTCTTTTCGAAAATGAAGGAAATGAGTTCTGCTCAAGCTGCCAGGTGCTTGCTGAAGCCATGAAAAAACAGCCCGGCCTCATCCGCCAGCTCTGCAGGCTAACCAGTACCGGGCTTGGCGATGATTCAGCATCTTTAGCAAAGCAGCAGCAGGAGCTTCCCGACGTTCTTGATGCAGTTCGCTATCGTACCCATGACCGTGAACAGAATACCTGGTATGTCTCTGTCAGCGAAATTGCCGGCGCACCGGTTGAGATTTTTGCCTCGACAGCATTTGACCGTGATCAGCATCTTCAGTCACGAATTTCAAACCTGACAACGATAACCCGGCTCATTTCCCTGATCCTCAGGCACATCTTTCTGGGCGAGGTCCTCACGCTGGACAAGACACTCAAACAGATTCTCAGAAGTTCACGCCAGAAAAATGACCTTCCCGACATGCTTGCCAGAATCCTCAGCAAATACCGGGCGGTTGCTCCCGGTGACAAGGACCCGAACGCTTAGAAATCAAGATAGAACTCGTAATCGACATTATGGCGGTCAAAATGGCGCAGCACTTTCTGCAGGCCGTAGAGGTCGACAACAGAGAAAGAAAGTTCCCAGGCCTGCTGTTCAGTGGGGTGGTTTGACAACACCGTTAGCCCGACCATCTTCATCTGGACAGGGGCCGTGCCGACTATCGGCATCAACCCATCTCTTGTTATGTGAGCGAAGACGATACTTTGCTGTTTTATTATCGGCGTGTCCCGTTCCCACGAGATATCAACCGCATCTTCGCGTTGAAAATTGATCTCCTGGAGCCTCGGGCAGTTTTTATGGTGAACAGACAGCCAGTTGTCGGTCAGCAGAGCGCAATTTGATTTATCAGCCGGATTTGGTTTGCAGCATGATGAGAGTTTGATAAACACCGGATCAAGCGTATCCAGTATGATCTTGTTGAATTCACCGGTCGGCTTCACCAGGAAGGAATTTCCTTCAAAGAGTTCATCTCTGATCTGCTCGATCGCCTCGGGCAGACGAATGAGCCCCCTGCCGATTTTGCTGTAAAACGTTTCCTTTGATTTAAGGTTAAACGCCAGCAGGACACGGGACATCTCCTCTTTTTCAAGCAGGTCCCGCGGCAGCCCATATCTCCTCATTTCCTGGAGCAGCGTGGCCATACCGATGTCCTGGGCAACCCGCTGCCCCCTGATTCGAAAGCTCCTGGACAGCTCCGAGCGAGCCTTTGGCGTCTGGCAGAGCTGCAGCATCTGCTGGTCAAAGACCACCGGCTCTTTGGAACGAATGATCCGAATCATCTGACCATCCTTCAGCCTGTAGTCGGCACCAACCTGTCTGTTCCTGATCATGGCACCGGTACAGCTCCGGCCGATCTCGGTATGGACGCGAAAAGCAAAATCGAGCACGGTGGATCTGATCGGCAGGCAGATGAGATCCCCTTGAGGCGTGTAGGTGTAAATTTCCTTCTTCCCACCGGCTGCAATTAAATCACGATACGATACCGTGTCATCAGAGCCTATGATATCGAGCATTTCCCTGAGTTCCAGGATGAACTTGCCCTGCTTGCCGCTCTTCGAGTTCCAGTTTCGAAACAGCCCCCGCTGGGCTTTTCTGGCCATTTCACTGGTCCTTACCTTAAACAGGTAACGCTGCCCCTGGATAATTGCCCGGGCATGAAGCCCCTGATAGCCGGTTGGTTTGGGATTGGCGATAAAATCCCTGATTGTCCGGGGAATCGGCCGAAATGTCTGGTTGATAACACCCAGGGCACTGTAACAGTCGGCAACTGACTCCACCCTGACGAGGACCTCAACCGGCGTCTCGATCTTCTTGAGCAATATCCGGTTGGTGGTATCAAAATAGGCCCAGAGGTCCTTTAGCCTCATTGAAATGTCTGCGGTTAATTCGGCGTCATTTGCTGCGATGCGCAGGTTTTCGATGATATCGCGGGATTTGCTGGATTCACCAAGCTGGCGGATATAGTTGCTGAGCTTGACGCTCTGCTTCGGAAACTTGAAGGAAAGCGCCAGGTTATACATCTCACGCTTCATATTGAACAAACCGAATACGGTTGCCAGCGGGGCATAGATGTCCAGGGTCTCGTCGGCAATACGCTGCCGCTTGTTCCGCGGCATCGCACTCAGGGTCCTCAGGTTATGAAGCCGGTCGGCGAGTTTGACCAGCATAACCTCAGGGCGCAGGGCAGCGCCTGAGAAAATCTTGCGGTGGACCTGTTGACTGTGCGCCTGTTTGCTTCCGGAAAGATGGGTTACCTTTGTGCAGCCTTCCACGATGGCCTGAACATATGAGCCGAACTTTTTCCCGACAACTTCAGAGGTCACTTCCTCTACATCCTCAACGGTGTCATGGAGCAGGGCGGCAGCCAGGATTTCCGGTTCAGTTATGTCCATTTCTTCCGCCAGAATCCTGGCAACCGAACAGGGGTGCAGAATATAGGCATCACCTGAGCGCCGCCACTGGTCATCGTGGGCGTCTGTTGCAAAATCCAGCGCATCCCAGAATACCTGTTCAAAGGGTCTGCCGCTGATATACTTGCGCATCTGGGTGCGGTAGTGTTCAAGATCAAACGGAATTTTGGTCATAAAGTCTCTACTCTTCAGACAGAGCGGATAATGAGCAGGAATCGAGGCATTTATTCATTTTCCTCCGGCTCCACCTGTGTTACATTAAGCTGCCGGTAAAAAATGGCAACAACTTGTTCTCTTTCGCCACCATTGCCAAAAATGTTGCGTCTCTCAGAGCATTCCGGAAAACACAAGCAAATCTATAAATTCAAGACACTTAACAACTTTTATGCAGTCTGTTCACCGGCATCCGGTGCCCATAAAAAAATGGTGCAGTGTGCCCTGAAACAGAATCATCCAAGAATCCAGCAGTGCGCAGCGGGCAAACTCATTTCGGCTGCTTCTTGATCCACAGTTTCCAGAGGATAAAAGACGATGGGAAGAAAGAGGACAGCACGGCACCCCGGAAAGAATAAAGCCCGCCGCACCCGCAGGAAAGAAGAGCGCGGGCTCCCTGGGACCCGTCTCAGCAAGGATATTCTGGTGAGTCTCTACCTGGCAAACAGGCCGCTGACCATAAACGACCTGCTTTTATCCCTGAAGCTTCCACGCTCTGCCCGGCCATCCGCCGAAGCAGCCGTAGTGGAACTCAGCCGGCATGGCGATATTTTCAAGGCCGGCAGGAACACATTTTCACTTGGCAGAGGCGTGCTTTTCGTTGAAGCATCAATTGAGAAAAACCCTCGCGGCTTTGGTTTCGCCAGCGATCTATCCTTTCGTGACAGTAAAAAAATCTTTAAGAAAGACCCTTTTATCGCCGCTGCAAAAATGGCCACGGCCCGCCATGGAGACCGTGTTCTCATTCACATTTTCAATATTCGCCGGGACGGCAGACCTGAAGCCGAGGTGATGCACATACTCAGTCGAGGCAAAAGCCGACTCGCAGGCTTTTATCAATCTGATCACCACCATGGCGTCGTTCATCCCGAAGACCCTCGCTACCCGCTTTCCATCATCGTTTCACGTCCGTTTCAAGCGCCTGTCAATGACGGTGATGCCGTCATTGTTAAACTGCTTGAACAAAAGGAATCCGCCGGCAGGACAAACGGGGAAATCATCAAGGTACTTGGTAATCCGGCTTTGGCCTCCGTGCAAGCAGCGCTTGTGGCCGAAAAATTTGAGCTGATCACAGATTTCAGCCCTGAAGCCGTAAAGGAATCGTTTAATTGCCCGCCGGCACCTGGCTTCGACAGCCGGGAGGATTTGCGCGGACTCCTTCATGTTACTATTGACGGCCCGGATGCCAAGGATTTTGATGATGCCGTATGCGTACAAAAAAAACGCCATGGTTTTCGGCTCTGGGTCTCGATTGCAGATGTCGGAGCCTATGTAAGGCCAGGCAGCCGGCTTGACCTTGAAGCATATGAACGAGGTACGTCTGTTTATTTTCCGGGAACGGTAATTCCGATGCTCCCGGGAAATCTTTCCGATAACCTCTGCAGCCTGCTGCCAAACGAGGATCGCCTGGCAGTCACGGTCATGCTCGATTTTGACCGTGCAGGAAACCTTAAGAACAAGAACTACTCTAGATCAATAATTAAAAGTCGCCAGCGCTTCACCTATGATACCGTGAAAGCGATTATAATAGACAAGGACCCTGAATCTCGAAAAATTCACAGCGCGTTCCTGACGCCGCTGAAGTGGGCCTCAGAACTTGCCAGGGAACTGCAAACCAGGAGAACTGAACGCGGCTCCATCAAATTTTCAATCCCTGAAGCCGCTATCAGCCTCAATGATGACGGGACGATCAAGGCAATAGCAAGAAGCAAAACACATTTCGCTCACCAGATCATAGAAGAGTTCATGCTGGCCGCCAACGAGGCGGTGGCCGAAACCTTCGCCCAGGCCCGGGAAAAAACCCTGTTCCGCATCCATGAGAAACCCGACCCGGAAAAAGTTTCAGATTTCATTCGCTTTGCAGCAACCCTTGGCCTTGCTCCGACACATCCTGAGAAAAGTTCATCCTGGTACAACGAGATGATTGACCGTGTGGCGGGAACGCCCCATGAATATATTATCAACACCTTGCTGCTGCGAACCATGCAGCAGGCCCGTTACAGTGTTGACAACGCAGGCCACTTCGGTCTGGCCGCTGACAATTATCTCCACTTCACCTCCCCGATCAGGCGCTATCCTGACCTGGTTGTCCACCGGCAGCTGTGCCGATTAATCGATGCTGCGCCCTCAACTGCACAGAGAAGAGAAACACGCAGCGCGCCTGCCCCCCTCAAGGAAGCCGGCCAGTTCCTTTCTGCAAGAGAAAGAGCGGCAATTGACGCCGAGCGTGATATTACGGAGCGCCTGAAGGTACAATTCATGTCCACTCAAATCGGCAAACCCTTTATGGCGGTTATCTCCGGCGTCTCCGAATCATCGCTTTACCTCGAATTGATTGACACCTTTGTCAACGGTGTTATCAATCTGTCCACCATGACGGACGATTACTATCTTTATGATGAAAGGCGCCATAGAGTTGTCGGGGATATAAGCGGAAATACCTTTCAGATCGGCCAGTTGCTGTCCGTTGAACTGCTCGCTGTCGATACCAGGATGAGTAAGATTTTTTTCAAATACCGTGATGCAAAATCTGCAGCAGGATCATAACCACAGACGGCCAACGATCTGTTATCAAAAGCTAATTTTGCCCCGACAAAGCGACTCACTGCGGGCAACAGGCACTCAAAAGGGTTATTCTCTGCTGAGACGTACCTGTTTTGTCGCTTGACTTGATCCCCGTTTTATCCTATTTATTCCTGAATGTGAAAATTCCTTTTACTCACAAAAAATCCTTTCAACCAGATCCTATGGAGGATATCTAATGGAAGAATCGAGCTGGTTTGTTTCAGTTATTACTAATCCATTCGCCAAAGGCCTCGCTCTTGGCATTATTTTCTGCATTGTCATATATATCAGAGGGTTTTTAAGACGACGGGAACTGTCAAAGGAGGTCGATCGACTCCGAGCGCACCTGCACACAAAACTGGAAATTGATTCATCCGAAAATGAGCGGAGAAAATCAGAACTTGACCGGCTCAAGCAGGAACGTGATAACCTCCGGATAACGGTGCAATCACTCAACCAGAAACCGGGACGAAAAGAAATACGTCAATATTTTGTTTACCAGACTGCCCTTGATATTATGTTTGAGAAAGCTCCGGGATTCGCTCCGGCATGGCAGATAACCCTCAAAGAAGCTGAAAACCTTTTCGAAAAATCGGAAAAAGGTGTCGTGCCGCTTCTCAAGCGACTGATGCCCACCACGCCAGACAAACAGGCTGAAGAGTATGAGAAAATCAGCCGAGTCTCGTTTGATGATTCAAACAAGAATGAATAAAATCCCCGCTTACTAGAAACTTCAGAAGATAGTTGATGTGAATTCGGGGTTGTCAGAGTATCTCTGGCAACCCCTTTTTTTTAGCTTCGTCTCATGAACGTATCAAGATCGCTGCTCAACAATGTAGCTGTTGTCCTGAAGGCCCCGAAATACCCGGGTAACATCGGTGCAGCAGCTCGCTCATGCTATAACATGGGTATAAACAGACTCATCGTTACCGGCGACAACCGTCCCGAATACGAACCGATGGCGCAGATGGCAACGCACAATGCCGCTCACATTCTCAAGACAATGGAGTTCTACAGCGGACTGCCCGAAGCGCTTGCGCCATTTTCTTTTGTCGTTGGCACCACAGCACGCCTTGGCAGAAAAAGGACTACTGAACAGACACCTCGTGATGTCATCAAACAACTGCTGCCACTTCTCCAGACAAACAAGATAGCATTCCTCTTTGGCCCGGAGGACCGGGGGCTCACGAATGATGACCTGAAATACTGTCAGTATACCTCGAACATTCCCACCGCTGATTTCTCCTCGCTCAACCTCGCCCAGGCAGTGGCCATTCACTGTTATGAGCTCTATTATGCAATTGTCGAAGAAACCAGGGACGCTGCGGCTACTCCCGAATATGCCAAAACCTTTCAACTGGAAGGCATGTATAAACATGTTGAAGAAGCATTGCTGAAAATTGATTTTCTCAACGAAAAAAGCCATAATTACTGGATGAGAAACATCCGGCAGTTTCTCGGCAAAATAAAATTGACAGAGAAAGAGGCGAACATCGTGCGAGGGATATGCAGACAGTTTCTCTGGTTTCACGAGCATCGCGCCAGCAATAAAGAAGATAATCCAGAGGAGACATGAAAAAAGAGCCCAAGACACTCCAGCAATCAATTGCCTCAAACAAATTTTACCCACCCAGAATCAATCGCTCCCAATCACTGCCACGTTATAACATCATCACTGACCGGCTGGCAGCAACTCCATCCTCAAAAAAAATCATTGTCATCGAAGCCCAGGCCGGCCAGGGAAAAACCACACTTACCTATCAATACCTTGATCACAGTGAATATCCGTTCATCTGGTATCAGATAGGTCCGGAGGACATGGATCCGATCATCTTTCTCTCCGCACTCCATTTTGCCTTGTCACGAACGTTCAGTACGTTTTCCTCTCCCCAGCTTGCTGCAATTCTCGAGGAAGCTCAGATCGGTCCCATGGACTTCAAAGAATGCGTCAATCTGCTGCTTCACGATCTTGACAGAACTATCAGCGATGACATCTTTATCGCCTTTGACGATTTACACCTGATAAGCGAGTCCCAATCCACCAGACACATACTCGATTACATCATAGATACATCTCCTCCCCAGCTTCATTTTATCCTCACCAGCAGACAGCCCCTGGATCTGCAGGCCCGGCAATTGATCAGAACTGCTTTGCCGCTCTATCTTGACACAGAAGATCTGGCCCTTGGCCTGCAGGATATCGAGACACTGTATGAAATCGTCTTCGGCAAGAGCCTGACCAGAAAAGAGGCGGAAGAAATCCTGGAGCAGACCAATGGCTGGATCATGGGTATCGTCCTTGCCTCTCACCCGCTCACGCTAAAACGGGCACGAAAAGCAGGCGACACCGTGAAAGGGGCACGACCGAGGCTTATCAACGAGAAAAAAGACGGTTCTATTCTCAGTTACTTTGAGGAAGAAATCTTTTCGCATGTCCCCGAATCGCTGCGCGACGACTTTCTGAAGCTTTCTTTTCTCGAAGAAATTGAGGTCAGCCTGGCCAGGATTGTAACCGGAGTCAATGACATTGACCAGCATCTCGACAGGATGGCCGATGAAAATTTCTTTGTCTATCGGCTCGACGATGAGAATAAAGTGTTCAGGTTTCATCACCTGTTCCAGGAGTTTTTACAGATCAACGGCAGCAAGGTTTTTGGAGCTGACTCCATTGCCCGGATCCACTGCAGGATAGCGGACTACTACCTGGAAAAGGAGTTGATAGAAAAGGCGCTGAAATCCCTGCGCAACGGCGGTGATTATCTCCGCATGGAAACCGTCATGAAGCGCTGGGGACTCAGGCTTGTCGCCAATAACCGCACCGTTACAATCCTCGGGATTTTGCAGTCCGTACCGGATGACATACTGAGCAAGCACACCTGGCTCGCCTTTTTTTACGGCCTGCTGACAACTGATACCAACCCCAGGCACACACTCCCCTACTTCGAGACCTGCAGAACACAGTTCGCCCAGAATAACGATGAAGCCGGGGAACTGATGTCTCTCTCCCAGATAATCTACTTCCACTTTGTCATCTCGGGCCGCTATCGCCTGGGCTCGATGCTTCTCCAGCGCACTCAGACGCTGTTTAAACGAAATCACCAGGATCTTCCTGTTGAAATCTCTATTATCGTGGCCCGCAATCTCGCCGCAGGCTATTGCTTTTTTGAAGGGAAAATGGAGCAGGCCCGACATTACGCCGAGCTTGGTTATGAACTGGCAAAGAAGAGACAAAGCCGCAACTTCATTGCCGCTACCAGTTTTATTCTCGGTTACATTGCTCTTCTTGGCGGTAATCGCCAGGCTGCAAAGCATGAAATAGAAAACGCCCTGGACCTTGCCCATGATCCTCTCGTCGGTATGAGCAATCGCTTGACCCTGCATATCATGCAGTTGTGCGATTTATCAATGCACGGCGAGACTGTCGCATTCAACCACCAGAAGGAGCTCATCCAGGCAACTGTTGACGAAACGATTATCCGTCAGACCGTAGCGGCTCCCTATCTCTTTGTCTGGTCGGCAATTGCTCTCATCGCCGAGGGGAGCATGGCAGAGGCTCTGGAAACCCTGGATAAGGGAATGATGGTGTCAAAGAGTGCTGCAAGCGACCATATGACCTCTCAGTTTCTCCAATGGCGAGCCTTCGCCCATGCATTGATGGGCAACCGGGAACAGGCCCTCAGGGATATAGAGACGTCAACCAGTTTGCGAAACGAATCAGGCGGCCCGTTCTACATCGCCTACAATCACGCTATTGCCGGAGCATCTCTGGTCAGACTCGACCGCTATGACGAGGCTCTATCGCTTCTCGAAAAAGGGCTGAAAATCGCCAGGGAGATCCCCTCACCCTACATTGAAGCGTGTTGCTCTGCCTATCTTGCCCTGGCTGCCGTCAAGAAAGAAGATCATGACAGCTCAAAGGCTATCGCCACCTGGCTTAGTCACATGAGAAAACACGATTATGCCTATTTCTGGGGGTGGGAGCCGGAGGCCGCAGAATTACTGCTGGGCACGGCCCTGAAAACCGGTACTGAAGACGAATACGCGCGAGCATGCGCTGAAAAAAACGGTCTCACATTCTCAGCAGACGGTACCAGCGTTGCGCAATTAACCATCAGGATTCTCGGTGACTTCTCAGTGAGCATCTCGGGCAACAAACTCATGGCATTGCAGGATTTGAGTGCGCTGCAGCGCGAGCTGGTTGGGCTGCTGATCTCCTCCCCCGACTTCAGTATTTCTCAGGAACAGGTACAGCTTGCTTTCTGGCCAGATACCCCTCCCGAAAAAGCCCGCAACAATCTGGATACCCTGACTCACCGGTTCAGAAAAATGCTCACTGAAAAGATACAGGTTCCGGCGGCAACCTATTTCTCTGTCGAGAAAGGGTTTCTCCGCCTGACAAATGCCGGGGTCGACGCGATCGATTTTATAACTTACGCAGAGCGGGGTTTGCAACTGGCCGGACGCGAGCTCTGGTGGCAAGCAGGCAACACCTTTACTCATGCGCTTTCTTTTTGGAGAACCATTACCCTGGAGGAAATTTTTATCAGTGACCAGGCGTTGAAATTGTACGATGAAATCATCGAAACATACAGACGAATATGTCTGAGCTGGAGCGGTATGCTGGTGAAGTATAATCGCTTTGACGAGGCCCTTTCCCTACTCGACAACAGCGCAAAGCTTCTGAGTCATGACGATGACTGTGTTGCCTTGAGATATCACCTCTGCACCAAGAAGAATGCACCGCTGAAAGCCAGGGATACGCTCGCCGCCTATCGCCGGGAGCTCCAGGAACTTGGATATTCTGAAACCGAAACAGAAGAAATGATCAGCGATTTAATCAGCAGGAAACTGTTCTGAGGATCACGGCGACGGTAAACAGTCATCCCTCGAAGAGCGGACATTGGTCACACAGCGGCCTGCTTTTCTTGCAGAACTGCTTTGCCGTTCGGACAATGAGAGCATGATACTCGCCAAAAAAGTGTGCGTCGTGAGACAGATTGTCCATAAACAGGTCCTGAAGTGTCTGGTAGTCACAGTCGTCAGGGACCAGGTCATGACGCGAAAAAACCCGGTGGGTATAGGCATCAACGACAAAAATTGGCTGACCTCCAGCGTAAAGCAGAATGGAATCGGCTGTCTCAGGTCCAACTCCTTTCACCGAGAGCAGTGATTTTCTGGCGGCAGACGGTTCATCCTCAAGCAGGGCATCCAGACTGCCGTCATACTGTTCAGCGATCATATGCAGAAGATTTTTCAGCCGTCTCGCTTTGAGATTATAATAACCGGAGGATTTGATTAACAAGGCGAGACTGTCAACAGGCAGGCTGTTGAGTTCTTCAAAAGAAAGCAACTCTGCGCTGCGAAGTCTGTCAATTGCCCTGTGAACATTCTGCCAGTTGGTGTTCTGGGTGAGAACCGCACCAACCACCATTTCAAGCTTTGATTCCGCCGGCCACCAATGCTGCGGGCCATAAAACAGGTAGAGCCGATCGTACATCTCCTGCAGTTGTGCAGCCCTCTTCATCTGAGCGATATCCAGGCTCAATCGCCAAAGCAGATGCCGATGTCGCGGGCGGTGAGAATCTTGTCGCTCGAGAGATCAACTTTTTTTCGTGTTTTGATCGCCTCGGCAATCGGAACGGCTGTCATGTGGGAGGATTCAAGGGCCACCATGTGATCGAAGGTCTCCTTCTCGACGAGCCGCACTGCTGCTGCACCAAAACGCAGAGCCAGGAGACGATCAAAGGTTGTCGGCGAGCCTCCCCTTTGCAGATGGCCAAGCACAAGTGAGCGGGTATCCTTTTCCGTTCGCTTTCTTATTTCAGAGGCAACCCATTCCCCGACGCCGCCAAGAATAGCTTCTTCCCTTCCCAACTCGCCATTTCCCTTGACAAAAACTCTACCGCTCTTCTCCATCGCGCCTTCGGCAACAACAACAATCGAGTAGTGTTTTTCTCTCAACTCATTGTCAGAAATTTTCTCGCACACCTCTTCGAGATCAAACTGTATCTCAGGAATCAGAATGACATCAGCACCACCTGATATTCCAGAATAAAGGGCAATCCAGCCTGACTCGCGGCCCATTACTTCGACAACCATCACCCGGTCATGGGACTCAGCTGTGGAATGCAGTTTATCAAGGGCATTGGTAGCAGTTGATACCGCTGTATCAAAACCAAAGGTGCGGTCGGTCCTCTCCAGGTCATTGTCAATAGTTTTGGGAACCCCAATGACATTCATACCAAGCTGTGCGAATCGGTGGGCAATCCCAAGGCTGCCGTCACCCCCTATGGCGATGTGGCAATCAAACCCCATCCGCTTGTAATTACGAATTATTTTATCTGATATATCAACGACCTGTATCTCTCCTGCAAGGTTCTCAACAGGCTTTGAGAACGGATTTCCCTTGTTCGTCGAACCAAGTATCGTACCTCCCGTGGCATAAATGCCTCTTACATCACGCGGAGTCAGGCGGATCATTTCGTCGATATCAAGAAACCCCCCGTATCCGCTCCTGCTGCCGTAGACTTCCCACCCCCGCTTATAACAGGCGTGCACCACAGCATAAATCACCGCGTTAAGACCTGGCGCATCACCACCACCGGTTGAAATCACAACTTTTTTCATGTACATTCCTCAACGAAGAGACACAACTGCTCTTATGGTTATTTTTATCTCTCAAGGAGCTGCAGACTCATCTTTCATACATCATAATCATTTGGTTAACATGTGATATTAGCATTATGCATTTTCAAGCCGCAACAAAAAACTGTCTGTCTGTCAATAACCAACGGCCAACTTTATTCATCATCATACTGATATTATAGTATATAATTCAGATTTTCATTGTTTAATTGACTTATGAAACAGCGAGGCTTATTGTTGTAGGCAACCAAGAGTTGTTGATTTTTGCATGATGTCTGATACATTCATGCATCAACACTGATGCCAAGAAAAAAAGAAGGAGGAATTCATGTCCCTTACCGTAACCGATCTGGCTGTAACCAAACTCAAAGAGTATCTCAGCCAAAACAATATTGAATCAGCCTTGCGTGTCGCCCTGATGCAGGGTGGCTGAGCAGGCCCCTCATTGGGTCTGGCTCTGGATGAGCCAAAAGAAAACGACAAAGTGTTTGACCAGGATGAGTTGACATTTCTGGTGGAGGAGAGCCTCATCGATACCTGCGGCACCATCAATGTCGAATACGTTGATGCCGGTCCTCGCTCCGGCTTTGGTATCACTTCCGCCAATCCTATCGGCGGCGGCGGCTGTTCATCCGGTTCCTGCGGCACTGGAAGCTGCGGATAACCAAGAGCTATACCACCCGTTTTAAAGGCGGATTTGCGATGCAAATCCGCCTTTTCTTTTTTTAACCTCATTGTTGTGTCAAAAACTTGACACCCCCTCTGACCCTCCTTATCTTCTGCGCTGGAATAGACGAAACAAGAGCGTATTTACCGATACCACAAAAGAGAGGTCACCATGCAATTTGACAAGTTTACACTCAAGTCACAGGAAGCGGTCCAGGCTGCCCAGCAGATTGCCGCCCAGAAAGGACACCAGGAGATAAAACCGGCCCATCTGGCCAAAGCGATACTCGAACAACCGGATGGCGTCGTCGTTCCGGTCCTGCAGAAGATGGGTATTGACCCCTCGCGGGCCCTGATGACAGTAAACATGGCCATCGACGAGTCGCCCCGTGTCTCCGGTTCCGGTGCAGGGCAGGTTTATATTTCCACGGAACTGCGGACCATGCTCGACAGCGCCTTTTCTACCGCAAAACAGATGCAGGATGAATATGTCAGCCAGGAGCACATCTTTCTCACCCTGCTCCGCGATCAGAAATCCAGCCTCTCGAAAAAATTGCGGGATCTCGGCATTACCGAAAAGGCGTTCCTCCAAGCCCTGACAACAATTCGTGGTAACCAGCGGGTAACCGACCCTTACCCAGAAGAAAAATATCAGGCTCTGGAAAAATATGGTAAAAATCTCACTGACATCGCAAAACAGGGAAAGCTGGACCCGGTTATCGGCAGAGATGAAGAAATTCGACGCATCATCCAGGTCTTATCACGCCGTACCAAGAACAACCCTGTGCTGATCGGGGAGCCGGGTGTCGGCAAAACTGCCATCGTTGAAGGACTTGCCCAGCGCATTGTCAACGGTGACATCCCTGCAACACTTGAGGGAAAACAAGTCATTACCCTTGATCTTGGATCGCTGGTCGCGGGTGCCAAATATCGCGGAGAATTCGAAGACCGCCTGAAAGCCGTTTTAAAAGAAGTCGAGAGCCGAAGCGGGGAAATCGTTCTGTTCATCGATGAAATCCATACACTCGTTGGTGCAGGTGCAGCAGAGGGTTCCATGGACGCCTCCAACATGCTCAAACCGGCACTTGCCCGTGGCGAGTTGCACTGTGTCGGGGCTACAACGATTGATGAATATCGTAAATATATCGAAAAAGACAGTGCCCTGGAGAGGCGTTTTCAGCCGGTAGTCGTCCAGGAGCCCAGTGAAGAGGATTCAATAGCCATCCTGCGCGGCATCAAGGAAAAATATGAGATTCATCACGGTGTCCGTATCCAGGATGCCGCAACAGTTGCTGCCGTCATCCTCTCCAATCGTTATATCACCGACAGATTCCTGCCTGATAAGGCAATCGATTTGATCGACGAGGCGGCATCACGATTGCGCATAGAAATCGACTCAATGCCGACCGAAATCGATACCCTTGACCGCCAGCGGATTAAGCTTGAAATCGAGCAGGAAGCTCTGAAAAAAGAAAAGGACAAAGCATCAAAAGAACGTTTGACCGAGTTACAGAAGAAGCTGGCGGACCTCAATGACCAGCTCAACAGCATGAAAGCGCAGTGGACCCTTGAGCGTGAAATTATTCAACGTATCAGGACTATTAAAGAATCAATTGAACAGGCACATGTCAATGCCCAGCAGGCGGAAAGAGCCGGAGAGTTGAGCAAGGTTGCCGAAATCAGATACGGAACAATTGTCGGATTGGGAAAGGAACTGGAACGTGAGAATCAGAAATTGCAGGAGGTTCAGGCTGACCAGCAGATGCTCAAGGAAGAAGTAAGCGCCGAAGATGTCGCTTCAGTTGTGGCCAAATGGACCTCCATTCCCGTAGATCGACTGCTGGAAGGGGAAAAAGAAAAACTCCTTCTCGCCGAGACGGTTCTGAAAAAACGTGTCATTGGCCAGGAAAAAGCGATTATCGCCGTGTCCAACGCAGTGCGCCGGGCCCGTGCAGGTTTGCAGGATCCGGATCGGCCGTTGGGCTCCTTCATCTTTTTGGGACCGACCGGAGTCGGAAAAACCGAGCTGGCCCGAACGCTGGCTGATTTTCTGTTCGACAGTGAACAGGCGATGATTCGTATCGACATGTCCGAATTCATGGAGAAACACTCGGTTGCCAGGCTCATCGGTGCTCCTCCCGGATATGTCGGTTATGACGAGGGCGGCTACCTGACGGAAGCCGTTCGTCGCCGCCCTTACTCGGTCATTCTTCTTGACGAAATTGAAAAGGCACACCCTGATGTATTCAATGTTCTGCTCCAGGTTCTTGATGACGGCAGAATGACCGATGGGAAAGGAAGAACGGTTGACTTCAGAAACACCATTTTGATCATGACGTCAAATCTCGGCAGTGATCTGATCATGAAGATGACTGAAGAGCGGGTAGACACTGCGACGATCAATCATCAAATCGAAGAAATTCTGATGCACCACTTCAAGCCGGAATTTCTCAACAGAGTAGATGAGTCGATCATTTTCCAGACACTGTCTCAAGAAGATATGATTGGCATTGTCGATGTCCAGTTGAAACGACTTGCCAGCAGGCTTGCCGATAAAAAGATGATTCTGCGTTTCAGCCAGAATGCCAAAAAATATCTGGTTTCCGTCGGCTACAACCCACTCTTTGGAGCGCGTCCGCTGAAACGGGCAATTCAGCGGCACATCGAGGATCAACTTGCCAGGGAACTTCTGGAAGGAAAATTTGTAGAAGGCGACGTCATCCTCGTCGACGCTGACGCTAACGGAATCTTTTTTAAGCAGGTCACGACTGAGCCGCCGGTTATTGAAGCAGAAATCGTTGACTGATCTGAGGTATCCGGGCAACAGATGGTTCCTGGATAGAATGAGCGCTTTATTCTTTACCTTTCGGGATGAATGTGGTTGCATTGGCCCAGCCTAACGCTGGGCCAATGCACTGCTACCAGGAGTCATAGATGTCGGAATACAGGTGCCAGGTTGTAATGTCACACATGATGCTGCCGAACAATGCCAACCCGGACGGCAACGTACATGGCGGTGACATCATGAAATTCATCGACGATGCCGCCGGTGTGGTTGCCATGAAGCACGCGCGCGGCACGGTGGTGACCGCTGCAATCGACCGTCTTGATTTTCATCGGCCCGTCTATATCGGTAACCTGCTGATCTTAAAAGCATCGCTTAACGCAACCGGCAGGTCATCCATGGAAATCGGGGTGCGGGTCGAAGCCGAGGATCTGAAGACGGGAGTAACGAGTCATATCGCCTCGGCCTACCTGACCTTCGTTGCTCTCGATGAAGACCAGAGGCCGACCCCTGTCCCGCCCTTTGTGCCCACTGATTCTGAAGCGCTAAGAAGGCAACGGGAAGCAGCTGAGCGAAAAGAATGCTATTTCAAGAATAAATAATAACCCCGGTTAGTTACTATGACAACGTCCGCAGATGACATAACAATAAATTACGAGGAAGACGGCCTGGTGCTCGTCAAAGAACTGGACAAGGTCATCCTTTCAAAAGGAGCCTGGACCACGATTCTCTTCCGATACCAGAATTTCAGTAAATCAACCGGAGAATACGGCAAGGACATGTATACAATCCGGCGCTATCAAAAACGACAGGGAACGTATATTCCCAAATCGAAGTTTAATATTTCAAGTGCCGAACAGGCGAAAAAGATTATAAAAACGCTTCAACGCTGGACGATTGACGCATAGCCTCTCAAACCTGTTGAACAATTTTTTTTTGCTTTTTGTGATTTCTTCTCAAAAGCTATTGACAAGCCCCTGTCGATCAAGTAGTTTGCCGCGGTCCTTGTGTCACCAGAGCAGCGGTGATCCGGGGGGACACCTAAAGAGCGTGTCTGGCACAAATTCTTTATTGACATTGGGTGTTTGATAGATTAGATTAACGTTCTTCCCGCGCAACTTATTGCGCGCTCTGTCCGTCTTGACGGATAGGGAAAACGATCCTTGACAACTGAATAACAACAACAGCAAACGGGCCCACGTGTCTTCGGACACAGGGGGCAATTTTTTGAGTAATTCAAAAGAGAGCTCTTATATATTTAAGCACTATATAAGTAACCATCTCAGCAATGGGATGGTCTAGGATATCAAACTGGAGAGTTTGATCCTGGCTCAGAACGAACGCTGGCGGCGTGCTTAACACATGCAAGTCGAACGCGAACGGGTTCTTCGGAACCTCAGTAGAGTGGCGCACGGGTGAGTAACGCGTAAGTAATCTACCCTCGCATTTGGGATAACCCACCGAAAGGTGTGCTAATACCGGATACGTCTATTTTAATATCTTTTTGATAGAGAAAGGTGGCCTCTGATTCAAGCTACTGTGCGGGGAGGAGCTTGCGTACCATTAGCTAGTTGGTAGGGTAACGGCCTACCAAGGCAACGATGGTTAGCGGGTCTGAGAGGATGATCCGCCACACTGGAACTGAAACACGGACCAGACTCCTACGGGAGGCAGCAGTGAGGAATATTGCGCAATGGGGGCAACCCTGACGCAGCGACGCCGCGTGGATGATGAAGGCCTTCGGGTTGTAAAATCCTGTCAGATGGGAAGAAGTGCATAGTATTTAATA
>CAXXTV010000007.1:0-267500 GCA_963674815.2 Desulfocapsaceae bacterium | reverse complement strand
TGATCTATCCATGGCCAGGGTGAAGTCTCGGTAACACGAGATGGAGGCCCGAACCGATATAGGTTGAAAACTGTTCGGATGAGCTGTGGATAGGAGTGAAAGGCTAATCAAACTCGGTGATAGCTGGTTTTCTCCGAAATATATTTAGGTATAGCCTCATATGATGACTGACGGAGGTAGAGCACTGACAAGGCTAGGGGTCCCACCGGATTACCAACCCTTTTCAAACTCCGAATGCCGTTAAGTTCAAGTATGGGAGTCAGTCTGTGGGAGATAAGTTCCATGGTCGAGAGGGAAACAACCCAGACCGTCAGCTAAGGTCCCCAAACTATGCTAAGTGGGAAAAGAGGTGGAATTGTAGATACAACCAGGAGGTTGGCTTAGAAGCAGCAACCCTTTAAAGAAAGCGTAATAGCTCACTGGTCTAATGAATCTGCGCTGAAGATGTAACGGGGCTAAGCATAGTACCGAAGCTACGGATCCAGAAGCTGATTTAAGTTTATTAATGAACGCACGGTGGTGGTAAGATGTCGCGAGGGATTAATCCCGAGCAACTCCCCCTGGGCAAGCAGGAGCGTTAATAGGTTTAAATCAGCTTCTGGATGGTAGGAGAACATTGTGGCCGCCTGAGAAGGTACACCGAAAGGAGTGCTGGAGGTTCCACAAGAGCTTATGTTGACACGAGTAGCGATAAACAAGGTGAGAAACCTTGTCGCCGAAAGCCTAAGGTTTCCTGTAGTCAAGTTAATCTGCTCAGGGTTAGTCGGCTCCTAAGGCGAGGCCGAGAGGCGTAGTCGATGGGAAACAGGTTAATATTCCTGTACCACTGTCATGGTGTTTGATGATAAGGGGGGACGGAGAAGGATAGGCCATCCAGCTGTTGGAATAGCTGGTTTAAGCGTGTAGTCGGGGGACTTAGGAAAATCCGGGTTCCTGTATAACGATGAGACGTGATGACGATGTCTTTTAGACAACAAAGTGGCTGATTCCCTGCTTCCAGGAAAATCCTCGTATCTAGTCATGGTGGTGACCGTACCGTAAACCGACACAGGTAGGCTGGTAGAGAATACCAAGGCGCTTGAGAGAACTCTGGTTAAGGAACTCGGCAAAATAGCACCGTAACTTCGGGAGAAGGTGTGCCTATATGGTGATAATGAATACTTGTTTGAGCCTACGTAGGTTGCAGTGAAATGGGGGGAGCGACTGTTTACTAAAAACACAGGACTCTGCGAAGTCGAAAGACGAAGTATAGGGTCTGACGCCTGCCCGGTGCCGGAAGGTTAAGGGGACCTGTCAGCGCAAGCGAAGCAGCGAACCGAAGCCCCGGTAAACGGCGGCCGTAACTATAACGGTCCTAAGGTAGCGAAATTCCTTGTCGGGTAAGTTCCGACCTGCACGAATGGCGTAACGATTTCCCCACTGTCTCAACCAGAGACTCAGCGAAACTGTAGTACCGGTGAAGATGCCGGTTACCCGCAACAAGACAGAAAGACCCCGTGAACCTTTACTACAGCTTGGCATTGGTTTTTGAGGTAACATGTGTAGGATAGGTGGGAGACTTTGAAGTCGGCACGCCAGTGTCGATGGAGTCGACCTTGAAATACCACCCTTGTTATCTTAGGAATCTAACTGCGGTCCGTGATCCGGATCCAGGACATTGTCTGGTGGGTAGTTTGACTGGGGCGGTCGCCTCCTAAAGCGTAACGGAGGCGCGCGATGGTTCCCTCAGGCTGATTGGAAACCAGCCGTAGAGTGTAAAGGCATAAGGGAGCTTGACTGCGAGAGAGACATTTCGAGCAGGTACGAAAGTAGGTCTTAGTGATCCGGCGATTCCGCATGGAAGGGTCGTCGCTCAACGGATAAAAGGTACTCCGGGGATAACAGGCTTATCTCCCCCAAGAGTCCATATCGACGGGGAGGTTTGGCACCTCGATGTCGGCTCATCACATCCTGGGGCTGAAGCAGGTCCCAAGGGTTTGGCTGTTCGCCAATTAAAGTGGTACGCGAGCTGGGTTTAAAACGTCGTGAGACAGTTTGGTCCTTATCTGTTGCGGGCGCAGGATATTTGAGGAGATCTTTCCCTAGTACGAGAGGACCGGGATGGACGAACCTATGGTGTACCAGTTGTTCCGCCAGGGGCATTGCTGGGTAGCTATGTTCGGCAGGGATAACCGCTGAAAGCATCTAAGCGGGAAGCCCACTCCAAGATAAGATATCCCATGGCTGTAGTGGCCATCTGAAGGCACGTGGTAGACCACCACGTTGATAGGTCGGGTGTGGAAGCGTGGCAACACGTGGAGCTTACCGATACTAATGTGCCGTGCGGCTTATCCATATTTTTTGATTAAGCTGCTGCTGTTTTTTACTCTACTGTTCGATTATCTTTTTTTATAGCGTATTACCGATTACCCTTTATCGGTGGTCATAGCGGAGAGGTTCCACCCGTTCTCATTCCGAACACGGCAGTTAAGCTCTCCTGCGCCAATGGTACTGCATGGGCAACTGTGTGGGAGAGTAGGTCGCCGCCGATTTCTTTATATAAAACCCTCATCTGGTTCTTTGCCGGATGAGGGTTTTATTTATGTAATTTCCGGAAGCATGCGGCTCCACCCGTTTCATATCCGACACGGCAGTTCTCACGATCCTTTTTCGAGCCGATATGACCCGTTATCCTGCGTCGCTGGTGAGCGTGGCATACACATGTATTGCCCCACTCACCGCTTCTTGGCTTCCAGGCCATCTCAACTTGAAAATGAACCGTGAGCGCTCTGCTGCCCCAATAATACTGCATGGGCAACTGTGGGGGAGCGTAGGTCGCCGCCGATTTTCTTTATAGAACCCTCATCTGGCTAATTACCAGGTGAGGGTTTTTTGTTGCTGTATCCGGAGGCAGGCGGCTTCACCCGTTCCATTTTGAACACGGCAGTTATCACGATCCTTTTTCGAGCCGAGATGACCCGTTATCCTGCGTCGCTGGTGGGCGTGGCATACACATGTATTGCCCCACTCACCGCTTCTTGACTTCCACGCCATCTCAACTCGAAAATGAACCGTGAATGCTCTCCTGCCCCAATAATACTGCATGGGCAACTGTGTGGGAGCGTAGGTCGCCGCCGATTTTCTTTATAGAACCCTCATCTGGCTAATTACCAGGTGAGGGTTTTTTGTTGCTGTTTCCGGAGGCAGGCGGCTTCACCCGTTCCATTTTGAACACGGCAGTTATCCCAGCCCTTTTTCAAGCCGATATGACCCGTTATCCTGCGTCGCTGGTGAGCGTGGCATACACATGTATTGCCCCACTCACCGCTTCTTGACTTCCAGGCCATCTCTTCTCGAAAATGAACCGTGAATGCTCTGCTGCCCCAATAATACTGCATGGGCAACCGTGGGGAGCGTAGGTCGCCGCCGATTTTCTTTATAGAACCCTCATCTGGCTAATTACCAGGTGAGGGTTTTTTGTTGCTGTTTCCGGAGGCAGGCGGCTTCACCCCTTCCATTTTGAACACGGCAGTTATCCCAGCCCTTTTTCAAGCCGAGATGGCCTGCGAATCAAGAAGACGTGAAAACGGCGATACAACTGTATGCCGTTTTCACAAGCGACGCAGAGTCGTAGGTCATATCGGCTCGAAAAAAAAACCCCGCTTCACTACTTGCGTGTGGCGGGGTTTTTTGCCTTTGTGGCATGAAAAGCAGCTGGTAAAAACTGATCAGGAGAACAGGTAGAAACCAAGTTCTTTTTCTTCAAGGGCCAGGTTTTTGAACTCGCAGCCGACATATCGGTCCTTGACGATCTTGACGATAACGTCCTTCTCAATCAGCGTTTTCTTGATATTGTCCAGATTGAATTTCACGCGCAGCGTAGTTCCTGTTTTTACCTCGACACTGTCAGTGTTTTTAAACCCTAATCCCGTGCGGGAGATATCATGAACGACCATTTCACACCAGTGCGAGGATTTCGGCGAAACAACCATGAACATCCCTGCCAGATGAACATCTTTTCTGTAACTGGACCTGAAGTTCAGTTGAAGCTCAAACCGCTTGCCGCACTGGCAGCGTGTCGATATCTGATGTTTTTTATTCTTGAACTCGGTGACGGATACCTTTTTGATAATGCCGCAATAGGGGCATGTTATGATTGCCATATCATTGCTGTCGACATGGGCAGCCACTCGGTCTTTGTCTTTTTCCATTGCACAAAATCTGGAGCTCGGCAATCCTGAAGGATTACGCTATTTGAGATACGACTACTTTTTTCCTCTTTATTCTTCCCGACAAACGCTTTTTTTACTCTCATGTTATACAGTTAGCCTATGTTATGGCTTTCACGATGTCAAATGAAAAAAAAGTAACATGTGAATAAACAGGTCAGTACTACTGATTATAATAAAAGAACTATATGGTGTGATAACAAGATAATGAGGGACCTATCACGCGTATCCGCTCTGCTGCAACAATGGCTGCCTGCTCATCCGGTTGAGACACTGAAGCGGACACGTTTTCCTACTATTACCTCAGAGATCGACGGGCATCTTCAAGAGCGCTGCTTACCTCGGCTGATGAACAGGCAAAAATGATTCGTTCGAGGGTATCGTCTGTCTGCAGAAACTGGAATATCTCTTTCATTGCCACAAGGGCTGCCTCTCGGATGGGGAAACGATAAGCGCCGCAGCTGATTGCTGGAAAGGCAATAGATTTGCAGTTATTCTTCACCGCAAGTTTCAGGCAGTTGCGGTAGCAAGAGGCGAGAAAGCGGTGCTCTCCTTCCGTGCCGTCATGATACACAGGACCAACCGTATGAATGATATACCGTGCAGGCAGATTGTAGCCGCCGGTAACACGCGCCTCTCCGGTTGGACATCCTCCTATGGTCATGCATTCATCGAGCAGGGATGGACCTGCTGCCCTGTGAATTGCACCATCGACACCACCGCCTCCCAACAACGTGCTGTTTGCAGCATTAACAACAGCATCAACATCAAGGGTCGTTATATCGGCTATGACAATCTCAATTTCGGCCATGATTCCTCCAGACAAATACAGACTAACAGGAGAGGTGACAAGCAGCTTTACGGTAAACCTAACCGAATCATGCTTTGTTTGCAAACTGACAGTGAAAACCGAAAAAGACGAAATATGCGCGGTACTGATGAGCAGGCAGAAGAAGAGACCTGCACAGGAGAAACAATCCTCCTGTGCAGGTATTATACGTTAATAAACTAGAGCAGATCGGAGATCGCGTCTCTCTCGCCTACCAGTTCAGCTTCAGTCGCCGACATCATTTTTCTGCTGAATTCGCTAATTTCCAGTCCTTCAACAACCTTCCAGTCGCCGCCCTCGCAGACGATCGGAAAAGAATACATGATATCCTCATCAATGCCGTACTTGTTTCCAGCTGAGTGGACACCCATGCTCACCCACTTGCCGCTGCTGCCAAGCGCCCAGCTTCTCATATGGTCAACAGCCGCTGAGGCTGCCGAGGCCGCACTGGAAGCACCCCTCGCCTTGATAATTGCAGCACCGCGCTGCTGAACGGTGGGAATGAACGTCTTGACATACCAGTCATTGTCAACCTTTGCCACAACCGGTTTACCGTCAACCGTTGCATAGCTGATGTCGGGGTACTGTGTTGCTGAGTGGTTGCCCCAGACCACCATCTTTTCGACCTTGGTGGAGTGAGATCCCGTCTTTTCTGCTATCTGAGAGAGGGATCTGTTATGATCCAGCCGCATCATTGCTGTGATGTTTCTCGGGTTGAGGTCAGGAGCATTTTTCATGGTGATGAGCGCATTGGTGTTGGCAGGGTTTCCGACAACCAGGACCTTGACATTACGGCTGGCATGATCATTGAGCGCTTTGCCCTGCACGGAGAAAATCTTGGCATTCGCGGTCAGCAGGTCTGCACGCTCCATGCCGGGACCACGCGGCCGGGCACCGACAAGGTAAGCATAATCAACGTCCTTAAAAGCAACGTTGGGATCATCACTGAAAATGACGTCCTCAACAAGCGGAAAAGCGCAGTCATTAAGCTCCATTACGACGCCTTTAAGAGCGTCCATTGCCGGCGGAATTTCAAGCAGCTGCAGGATTACCGGTTGATCCGGTCCAAGCATATCCCCATGCGCAACTCGAAAGATCAGTGAATAGGCGATTTGACCGGCAGCCCCTGTAACAGCAACACGTACAGGTGATTTCATTGTTCATCCTCCTTAAAACTTTGTTCGTTATATTCTGCTTTCCTGAAACGTCATCCTCTTTTCCAAGCCATGCCCAGTCAAGGAGTTGAAAGAAAGCCTCCCACAATACACTCCTGGTATTACCAGATTACCAGGGCTCCAAATATGTCACACTACCACAATCACTAACTATAATCCATAGCAACAGAGGGAAGAAAGAAAAAATGATTCGGAACTCCTCGACCCCGGGCTCTTACTCAGTATTGGCCTGGTCGTGCACAAACGCCGCCTGACAGCTTTGACCCTTGAAAACCTCGTCAAAAGCTGCACTGCTCTCATATCCAGGGATACAGAGCTCTTCTCGAGCCAATGCTCGAGAATCAGCGCAAAGAGAGCCTTGTCCATAAAATGCGTGCCGATGTTAAAGAGCGGCGCACCGCCTTTTATGCATGAATGATTACAGGAATTGGGATCATGGAGGATACAGCGGCTGATTTTTTCAAGTGCTCCGACAAGGCTCTGCAGGATGCGATAGTAAGAGCCATACAAGAACCTGATTTTTTTCGATTTCTCCGGCATCAAGAGGCTGTTTCCAGACCTTTTTTCCCCAGGCTTCGTTATAAATGCAATCCTCCGGGTTCCGATCTCTTCGGCAGATTTGTATACTCCATATCGGCTAAAACAGCACCGCGTCTTCGCTCTCGGGGAGCAAACTATTGATAGCCGGCCTGCAACATGATACAGTCAGCGCTGATTAAAATACTCATGATACTGGATAACAAGCAGGCTCGGGTACCATCCAATGAACATGATCTACGAAAAAATAACCTATATCTTTGACCCCCTGCACCATCTGTGGGAACATGAACGGATGCACCGAAAAATATCTCTTTTTCTGGTGCTTTTCTTCCTTGGTGGTCTTTTTTGTATCGAGCTCAAGCGACTTGGGCTGCTGCCTGCAGCGCTTGCGACGGTCGTTCCCCGCAGCCATTTTTCTGCCATAGAAGCCGCCTTTACCGTAGTCCTTATCCTGGAAGTAATCAGCCTGATCTTCACCATTCCCTGCTCGTTTTCCCAATCGGTCGGTAAACAGTTTGAACTGCTCGCACTTATCCTGATGAGAAATGCCTTCAAAGAACTCTCCTACTTTCCTGAACCAATCAGTTTTGCTGGAAACGAGGAGGCAATCCTGCGAATCCTTTCCGACGGGTTTGGTGCTCTGTTGATCTTTGCGCTGCTCGGTTTTTATTATCTTGTTCAGGGAAAGAAGCAGGATGAGACAATGAGGCCACTTGATCTGTTCAGCTTTGTAGCCGCCAAAAAAGGGCTGGCGCTCCTCTTGCTCGGCGCTTTTGCCTACATGGGATTGCGCAGCGGCTTGCTGACAGCCAGAGGAGAAATCCACATCGATTTCCTCCACGACTTCTATACCCTTCTGATCCTTGCCGATGTTCTGGTCGTTCTCATTTCTCAGTGCTTTCAGCCCGGATTTTATGCGGTATTCAGGAACTCCGGCTTTGCCCTGTCAACGGTCATTATCAGGATTGCGCTTGCAGCGCCGCCATTTTTCAATGTCCTGCTCGGGCTTTCCGCAGCGCTTTTTGCCATCCTGCTGACAATTATCAGCAGAAAACTTTTTCAGAAGCAAACCGTTAAAAGCCTCTGAAGCAAACGGGTCAAAGGCTCCGCTCCATCAAGGCTCAGCGCTTTTTCATGACCAGACACCTGCTATCTTCGCTCCGCAGGAGGAACATGAGCCTGCCGTCAAATTGTTTTCGGTCATGACATAACCCCGACGACCGATAACACAATTCCCGCACCCTGGACAGAAAGTGCTCTCTCCCCCACCGTCACGAATATTACCGACATAGACATACCTGACTCCCGCAGCAATTCCTGCGTCCCTTGCCCGCTGAAGCACAGATGGAGAAGTCGGTGGTCGGTCCAGCATACGGTACGTCGGCCTGAAAGCGGAAATATGCCAGGGTATTTCCGGGTCGACCTCGACGATAAAATCAGCAATGGTACGGATCTCCTCGTCCGAGTCATTGAGACCCGGTATCAGTAGTGTGGTAACTTCCACCCAAACACCCTGTGCACGAAAAAAACGTACGTTCTCAAGGACCTGGGAGAGCCCCGCTCCGCATATTTTCTTGTAGAAATCATCAGAAAACGATTTGATGTCTATATTTATTGCATCGAGGACGGGAACAAGCATCTCGGCCGCCTGGCGGCTCATGTAGCCGTTTGAAACGAAGATGTTTTTCAGTTTCAGCTCTCGTGCAACCAGACAACAATCATAGGCGAATTCAAAAAAAACAGTCGGTTCAACATAGGTGTAGCTTATCGATTGACAACCGCCCTTCCTGGCAGCCTCGACAACCTCTTCTGGTGAGCGGGTCACATATCCCGGCATGCTTTCAGCACTGTCAACCTGGGACAGGTGATAATTCTGGCAATGAAGGCACCTGAAATTACAGCCGACTGTTGAAATGGAATAGGTGCGTGAGGCCGGCAGGAAATGAAAAAGGGGTTTTTTCTCGACAGGATCAATCTGTTCTGCAGAAATCCTGCCGTAAACGAGGCTGAAAAGCGTACCATTGATGTTCTCCCGCACCCCGCAGATCCCCCGCCGGCCGGGCTTGACCCGACACTGGTGCTGGCAGAGTCCGCAGACCGTTTCTAATCCGTCTTTCTGGTAGAAGAGAGCCTCTTTCATTTTCAACGTGTTTCCCCGCACTTTTCAGTAACTGGTTGTTCTACCTGTCGGTGAAACGGATCCACTCATCCTCCTGCCGCAGGTAATATGGTCTGAAGCGGTTTTTGTAGCTCATGGCCGAAACACCTTCTATGTAGTAGCCAAGATAGAGATATTTTATCGACCTTTTCAGGCAGAAATCGATCATGGTTAAAATATTGAATGTGCCGAGGCTTCGCTTTGCTTCAGCAGGATCGAAATAAAAGTAAACCGCGTTCATCCAGTACTCTCCAATATCGATAATTCCGTTTCCCAGCAGACGCTCCCCCTTGCGATAGTGAAACTCAAGCGAGTTGACGATGTGGTTGAGGAAAAATCCGGAATAATAACCGAGGGAAGTATTGTTCTCATGCGGATAGCGGTGCTGAAGGAACTGTTCACAGAGTTGAAGGTTTTCCTCAGTCATACGCACGGAGTTGAGGGTGACCGAAAGATCACTGTTTTTCTTCAGTACCCTTCGCTGGTCACGGCTTGGCCTGAACTCAGCTGGGCAGATACGTATGGGCACACATGCTCTGCAGGAAGGGCAGCGCATAGTGTAGAGGCTGTTACCGTTGCGCCGATACCCCGCCGCCAGGAACAACTCCATGATATGGTCCGTCAGCGGACCGAAAAGCGCCTGATAGAAGGTCGCCTGAAAGGGGAGCTGATAGGGACACTCCATCGACATGTTAATAAAATAACGATCGAGCTGCTTCTCAATGTGGGCAAAGGATTGCCTGCACTGATGATCATATCGAGACGCCACTATCGCTCCCCTTCTCCCTCATGTCAGACCAGCCCTTGGTCCAGCATGGCATTGACGACTTTCACAAAACCGGCAATGTTTGCCCCAGCGACATAATTGCCCCTTACGCCATAGCTTTCCGAGGCATCAATGCAGGTCTGATGGATCGATTTCATGATCTGCTTGAGCCGCGCATCCACCTCTTCCCGTGGCCATGACAGCCGCATTGAATTCTGGGCCATCTCAAGCCCCGAAACGGCAACGCCTCCGGCATTTGCCGCCTTTCCCGGGCCATAGAGAATGTTATTGTCGATAAAGAGGTCTACCGCCGCAGGGACTGACGGCATGTTCGCTCCCTCGCTGACCAGGTAAATGCCGTTGTCCAGCAGGTGTTTGGCATCCACCTCATTAATCTCATTTTGTGTGGCACACGGCATTGCACACTCGGCCTTGTGATTCCAGAGCGGATTGTGACCCAGGTTTGGATCGACCGGTGTGTAGACGGCATTGCTGTAGGTTTCGGCATACTCGCTGATTCTTCCCCGCCTGATATTTTTCAGGTTCATGACATAGGCAAGCCGCTCACTGTCGATGCCCTGCTCATCATAGATGTAACCGGATGAATCGGACATGGTTACCACTTTGCCGCCAAGCTCGATGATCTTCTCGGTGGTAAACTGCGCCACATTGCCGGAACCGGAAACCAGGCACGTTTTTCCTTCGAATGTCTCACCCCTGGTCTGGAGCATTTCAGCCGCAAAATAAACCGTACCGTAACCAGTAGCCTCCGGTCTGATCAGGCTGCCGCCCCAGTTCAGGCTCTTTCCGGTCAGGACACCGGTAAACTCGTTTTTTAGTTTTTTGTACATGCCGAACAGGTAACCGATTTCCCTGGCGCCGACACCGATATCTCCGGCCGGAACATCGGTATTGGGACCGATGTGGCGGAACAGTTCCGACATGAACGACTGACAGAAGCGCATGACCTCGTTGTCCGATTTTCCTTTCGGATCAAAATCCGAGCCACCCTTGCCACCGCCCATGGCAAGGGTTGTCAGAGAATTTTTAAAAACCTGCTCAAAGGCCAGAAACTTGATGATGCCCAGATTAACCGAAGGGTGAAAACGCAACCCCCCCTTGTAGGGGCCGATGGCACTGTTCATTTCCACGCGAAAACCCCGGTTTACCATCACCTGGCCATTGTCGGCCATCCAGGGAACCCTGAACATCAGCACACGTTCAGGCTCGGTGATCCGGGCCAGAATCGCCTGCTGACGATATTCGGGATTTCTTTCCAGCACCGGTTTCACCGTTTCTACGACCTCTTCAACGGCCTGGTGAAATTCATTCTGCTCAGGGTCTCGTGACCGAATAAGTTCAACAATCTGCTCCATTGGCATTCTCCTTTTATTGAAATATAAGACTATCTGTCCTCACTGCACGCACTATTGATTAGATCTTCCCGGTACATTATTATTCCGCGGGAACCGCCTCCTTCGCACTTGATGGTCAGGCTGTGATCGAGCCTCAGGTGCCGCACCCATGTGCCGTCGTAATCGGGCTTAATGGTTTCAAACCAGGGCCAGTCGATCTTGTCTTGACTGTCGGCAGTACTCGAACCACTGCTGTCATCAACGGTTAGGTATGGAATTCCAAGAGACGTGATATTCTGAAAAAAATGGGACCCCTGAGAGGGGTCGGCCCTCAGCAGGCTGCTTCGCACTTCCACGATAGCCTGGACATTTGAAATATCGCTCCACTGAACGGGGATGCCCAGCCAGTGGTCAGCCGTTCCCCAGCGGCCGGGGCCAACAAGCAGGAAATGCTTTCCCTCGGCTTTGAGTTTACGATTCAGCAGCCCGATCTCCCCGGCAATTTTTCTTGTTGCAGCAGGCTCAAAACAGTCCGGCTTCACATAGATGATATCGAAGATATCTGAAAGACGGCCATGACCGAGGCTCTGGGTCGAGTAGCAGATTGCCCGGGCTATTTCAGGCTCACAAATGCCAACATCGGCGCGCTCGCTGCCGGTCACCATCGGCCTGATCTGGAGCAGGTAAAATGTACTTTCAGGCAGACTTTCACCAAGCTGCAGCGCGAATTCGACCTCGACCTCGCTGCCCATTCCGGAACGGCCAATGGAGAGCAGTTCTGAGAGAACCTCGGCAAGCGGATATGATGAATACTTCAGGAGCTGAGCAAACGTCAGGATCTTTAAGCCCGGCATGTCAACATCCCGAATCCTGTTTTCTTCCGGAACGTACGTCGAGGAGAGCAGGCGAACGGGCCTGTCACCGTCCGCATCCTGGACCTGATAACGGATGAGGTTGGCGTTATAACGATTCAGGCAGTGATCATTCCCCATATCAAGGCCGTAGAACTGCCGCTGACAGTTCTCAAGAATATCTTCAACCGTTGAAAACTGTATCAGCTTCTGCGGGTGGGCAGGTGAAAAACGCAGGTTCTTTTCACCCTCAACAACGGTTTTTCCGATGCCAAGGGCGATATGGGCAATACCGTCCTCCGGCTTCATACCCTGCACCGGGTAATAATTATGCGACTGGGCGACTCCAGACAGGGCCGGATACCATTTGGTGTTGTGATCGGCACCGATCATCTGCTGGACAATAACGGCCATGGAATCTTCCATACCGCCGGAACTTGACCGTGAGAAGGCCTGGGGACTTTCAAACCAGGTTGAGGCATACACCAGCTTTACCGCACTTTCCAGTTGGCTGAGCCGCTCATCGAAATCAGGGTGGTTGTTGGTGAGGAAGTAGGTTGAGTAGAGCCCTGCATAGGGGCGAAAATGGCCATCTTCCAGGAGGCTCGAAGATCTCACCGAGAGCGGGAAATCGCATTTTTTCAGAAAAATCTCCAACTCCTCGCTCAGCCAGGAAGGCATCACAGCGTCCAGAAAGAGATCGCCGATCTGTTCATCACTCATGTCAGTAAAGGGAGAGAACAGGTTCCTGCTGATAAAATCATCGAAGCCGGCGGAAGAAATAACCATCGTCCTGGGGATGCTCACCGGATACTCTGTCAGTATCGAGTTATCCGAGCCAGGGCGCTGCAGGCAAGCCCACATGAAGGCAAGCCCGCGAGCCTTGCCGCCGATCGGCCCCTCCCCGATCTTGACGAATTCGTTGATCTCGGGGTCATAATCTTCCCGGCTGAATCGCGTGATGACACCCTGCTGCCTCAGCTTCCTCAGAGAGCGCACCTTGAAGATAATATCCGCACGCATCTCCTCAATATTATTGATATCACCGATAAAATCACGATGAAGGCGACGCGCCAGACCGACCTCCGAGCGGGCCATCATCCAGTTGGAAAAATGATTCCGCACCGCGTGGTAGCGCAGAGATTCAGCTGGTATTTTTGCCAGCGCCTTTTCAAACTCGACAACATTGGAGACAGAACAGAGTGGTGTTGCGTCAGGTTTTCGAAAAACGAAATCTCCAAACCCCAGATATGCCAGGAAAAATTTGTGCAGCTCCTTGTACGTATCTGGAGACTGTTTGTGAATAAAAACTGCGGGAATCGACTCGGCACGAATCTTGTTACTGATCTCAGAGGACAACATCAGCATGGGCAGATCGGGGATCTCTTCCCTGACAGAGGCGAGAAGCCCCTCTCCGGCCCGCGGATCCAGCTTACCGTTACGGGGGAAGCGGGCATCTGAAATAATGGCAAAAATATAGGGTTTATATGCTTCATACAGTTTCACCGCCTCCTCGTAGGTCCGGGCCATCAGGATTTTGGGCCGGGCTCTCATCCTGAGCAGACGATGGCGCTCGTTGATGCTCTCGTCGAGAACAGCCTGGGTCTGCCTGACAACCTCCCGGTAAATGGCAGGTAGAAACAGTGAACTGTAATCTGGTGAATCCTCGACATAAATGATGACACGCACCATCGCCCGCCTGGTGTCGCTATCGACATTGCAGTGATCTTCGACATTCTTGACAATTGCCATCAGCAGGTCATCTTCACAGCACCACAGAAAAATGTTGTCGATGTAATTGCTTTTGAACCGTTCGGGAAGCGAATAGATGGTCCTGAGGTTATGGGCCAGAAGGATCACCTTCAGATCCGGTCTTATTGCTTTGATTTCTCTGCCGAGATCAAAGGCGTCCATGCCGTTGAGGTATGGCATGGTCACGACCAGGTCAAAATGTTTCTGTGCCAGTTTTTCAAGCGCCTCCCCGGCAGTTGATACCCTGGTGAACTTGGGAGCTTTACTGAGATTCAGACCATGGTACTCGTGAATAATCTTGGTGGTTATGCTTCCATCTTCCTCCATGATATAGGCATCATAAAGACTCGATACCAGCAGGATCTCCTGCACCTTGAAGGGCATCAATTCATGAAAAACTTTAAAATGAGGATCAAATGCTGTCGGCAGAATTGTTGGATGTGCGGGCATCTTTATCCTCTGAGGCGATCATTGTTCCGGACAGAGTACAAAAAAAACAGATACTGCTCTGATCTGCGCTGAATCGTGCCTGTAAAATCAGCTGATAGAACTACTGTATAACCGATCGACAGAAAAACAAAACCCAATCCTGCGATGTCCGCGCTTTTTATCCTTCACCCCCCCGAAACCAGTATATCAATGGTTGATAGACGATCATCAGCAATAACAACGCCAGAAATATCAGGCTCAACCGGCCAGCCCGGCGGCGAAGCCGTGCCGAGGATTCGGCCAGCCCTTTCTGTTTTTCAACCAGCGCTGCAACAGCACAACTGAATCCCCCAATTACCGAGCCATGAAGAAAAAAATAGAGCGGGTAGCCGACCATCTGAAAAGGGGCCTTCAGCAGATCAAACGGACAGCGGTGATGGGGCATTGCATAGACATAAGGACTGGTGTAGACGGTAATCACCACCAGGGAAAAAAAATACAAACCGGCCCATGATCCAAGTGCAGAAACGGCGGTTAATGGTGCGACAGCCCCAGTTTTGCCGACCTGCCGACTCATCTGGTGGGTGAGAAATGCTGTCATGATAACCAGCGCGCCATAGAGGGTGAGCAGGCCAGAGGTGGGCATGACGTTGAGGAGATTATAGCCGTTACTGTCCTGATCGCTGAACAATACTCCACAGCAGGAGGTGATGATGTCAGGTTCGAGGTTGTACAGGTAGAGAAACAGCAGGGTACTGTCCAGAACCAACAGCGGCAGGATGCCAAAAAGCAGCAGATATTTTCGTTTTACCAGCGGATAGTATTCCGAGCTGATATCGAGTTTATGGCAGACAATCCAGGCAGCAGACAAGAACAAGGTCACTAACTTAACCAGCAGGGCCGGAATCCCATAGCCATTTGCCGTCAAGGACCCGGCTGCGCACATGGCACCAACCAGAATGGTGGAAAAATAATCGGCTGCCAGAACAAGCATTACCACGCTGAGCAGTTGAACCGCAAAACCGAATTCAACCAAGACCGCACTGAGATAAACCTCTTCTTCCAACCTGATCTGAAGCTCAGAATCGGAATCAACATTCCAGAACCTGAGAATGCGCCATCCGGTTTTTACACCGACCAGCATCAGAAAAAGCGTAACCGCTGAGCAGCTGAGTAGCCCGATGGACCAGACATCAGTGAGCATATTACGTTTTCGCTCCCGCAAGCCGCCCATTTCTGATCCGAAGACAGCGGTCGACAACGGGATGATCTGTGACCCGCGGATCGTGGGAGGCAATAACGATTGTCTTGCCGGCAGATCTGAGCTCAGCGATGATCGACATGAAATGGTTGCTGAGCTGTTCATCCAGGTGGGCGGTCGGTTCATCGGCAATGATTATCGGCGGATCATTGATCAATGCCCTGGCAATTGCCGTACGCTGCAGTTCACCGCCTGAAATATGAGCTATGTCAAAATCTCTCCGATGGCTCAGCGACAGTCTCGCCATCTGCCGCTCTGCACGCTGCCGGCGCTCAGCCGGGGATATCCCCAGAGGCAGCAGTGGAATAGTGATGTTTGCCGTTACACTGAGCCCGGGAATCAAGTGAAAACGCTGAAAGATAAAACCGATGGTCTCTCTTCTGTAGAGGGTCAGAAAACGGTCGGGCAGTCGGGATAGGGGCTTGCCGTTTATTATCGCTTTGCCGCTCGTCGGGGCGAGCAGGCAGCCGATGATTGAGAGCAGCGTCGACTTTCCTGAACCGCTTGGCCCCTGTATGCAGATGACCTCGTTGTCGGGGATATGCAGGGTAATATCCTTGAGTGCATGAACGGCGTTGTCAGTGGTTCGTTTGTACCATTTTTCAACTGATTCAAGGGTAATCATGGCCTAGACGATGGAGTCGGGCCTGACCAGCGCGCTTCGCCAGGCGGGTATGACGGTTGCGGCAAGATAAGGGAGTATGGAGATGGAAAAAATCAGCAGCAGATCGGCCAGGTGAAAAACAGGGAGCAATGACAGCGGCGGGTTTAGCACAGACCAGCCAAGCAGTATCGGTTTGAACAGGAGACCGTCAAACCAGAGGACATGGGCCCAGGCAAGCGTATAGCCGAGAATGAAGGCCAGAATAGAGATGACAACCGATTCCCAGAACCTGACGCTCATGATATCAGCAGTTTGCCAGCCGACAGCCTTGACGATCGCAACCTCCCGCATCTGTTCCTCGGAAAGTCCTGACGCCTTATCCCAGGCAAGAATAACAAAGGCGGCGACAGAGCCCAGGAGGCAGACGAGGCCAAAGCCGCTGCGCCAGCCAAATGCCGCCCGGTACGTTTTGCGGATCTGTTTTTTCGTTATGACTCTGGAGCCCGGTATCAGTTCAGAAATTTTTTCTGCGATCGTCTCAATTTCGGCCGGGTTGCCTACCGAGACGACAATATCGGTCAATTCGTCGTCCCCCATAGCGAACAAGTCAGCAGCTGCCTTGATCTCCATGACCATGAGATCTCCGGTAACAAGAGAAGTCGCTTCGAGAAAGACACCGCTCAGGTAAAATGATTTCAGACTTAAATCCGGCCGAAAAAGGGAGAAGCTGCTTCGACCCTGCAGATTTCTGCCACTGATAACGGACTGCCCTGCAGCCACGGGACTCAAGTCCTGACTCAGACGTTCACCAGGGCGCTCAACGATTGAAAGCCCCGGCAGTTGTTCCCGGCCGTGAAAAGCGGCATCGCCGATGACGGTATAATTTGCCCCGTTCACCTCGTCAAAATAGTATCCCCATATACGGGGCTTGATCTCTTTTATGCCAAAGAGAACCGCTATTTTTTCAATATCACCGTACTGCAGAACATCCTGTCGACCGGCCGTCATTTTCTGCACCGTTATATCCGGCACGGTCGTCAGCAGCTGCTCCGCCGCATTATCGAGACTGCTGGTAACCAGTCTGAAAGAGGCGATGATAAAAATAACCAGACCGAAAACGAGGAGAACGCCACAATTTTTAAAACGGTTTCGCCAGAGGCTGCCAAGGGCATAATCAAGTATGTTTATTTGCCTGTTGAGATTATCAAACGCCATTTATCTCACCGGCGCGATGAAAGAACTCGAGGGAAAATGTTCTATTGCGCCGGGATGATCCATAACCGGTGCGACCGGATCTGATACGCTGAGATGCCTGATATAGCGGGCATCCGTCGCCAGACAGAGATCCGTCAGGCCAAAACGGCCGACAATTTGTTTCATCTGCCGGCCTGCCTCCTGCCGGTCCGAATACTCCAGGTAGTGCATGCGGTACATGGCAAGCTGGCCGAAGGCGATCAGGATAATGAGCACCAGCAGACGGGTCGATGGTCTCATGACCGTCTACTGGGTCCCTTTTTTCTGCTTCATGTTCATCATATGACGTTTTTTCATCGACATGATCAGCTCACGCTCTATCTCAGCAAACCCCAGCACCTGCGTACCCTCGTGGTCCGCGAGAAAATTTTCCGCAGCGGCTCGCGAGCTGAAGGGCACCAGTTCCTCTCCCATCGGCCCCATGACATCGCTGCCGACAACATAGAATGCCGTGCGGCCGTCAAGGTACTCCAATGTATAATAATCCTTCACCCATATCTCCGCCGCAGACATGTCCCCCGTGCCGTTATAGGCGGCCGGATCGAAATAATACACCATCATGTCCTTGACCCCGTCAAACATCACAGCCTCTTGACCGGCGGCATGAATCTGGGTAATCCACGGATCATATTTCGCCACCATCATCCCGCAGACGGCGCAGCGCTGTTCCGGGCTCACCGGATCAATCGGTGCAGCAGGAGCTGAGACACAGGTCATGCCAAAACTCAGGCACAACGCCAGGATACGCAGCGTGTTCTTCATGACAACGCGACCTCCAAATCATTACTCAATTATTATTCAAGGTACTTGCCGACAAGCTCCTCCCCAACCCCCCCGAGAATTAATAATTCTCTGGTCAGGGCTGATGAAAACTATTTCAGCCTCCCCAACCCCCCCGAGAATGGCGGTAATAATTCTCTGGTCAGGGCTGATGAAAACTGTCTGGGGCACCATGCGCACCTGATAATCCGCTGCCATTGTTCCGTCATGATCAAGCGCTACCGGAAAAACAATCCCCAGGTCCTGGATGAACGATTTCACCCCGGTAATCGTTTCATTGGCCATGGCCACATAGAGAACCTTGAGCCCCCGTTGCTGGTAGCGATCAAAAAAACGGTTAACGATCGGCGTATCGGCCCGACAATACTTGCACTCGGTATCCCAGAACCTCAGGATCACCGGAGACCCCTGCCAGGCAGCTGCACTGAGATGGTTGCCGCTCAAATCGGTTATGGAAAAATCAGGGGCCCTGTCCCCGATTTTCAAACGGTCGGAGTTACCGGGACTGCAGGCGGCCGCGAGCACAAGCAAAACAAAGGCAGCAAATCCGCGGCGAGAGAGCAGCAGCATTATTATTTTCAAGCATCCAGCAGTGACAGGACCAATAATCAGAGAAAAATGAACCCACGATAGCGCCTGCCCTCTGCACTCAAAAAGAGAATAAAGAAAAAGATTGTTCTAGTCTGCCACGGAATCCTCCTCTTCTAGAGAACCAAACGGCACAGAAAAAATCAATAGTTATATCGACATATTCTGTGGTCTGTCAGGCCGCCTTTCATTGGCTGTACTCCAGGAGACAGGCTGCGCTGGTTCGGGGCTTCATGCCGCTGCCGATATAAACTGTTGTTCTCTCGACCATCTAATGCTACAATGTGTTATACCAAAGCCGGATGAATCACCAGCCCAGGAGAGAGTGGCGTGGATAGTGAGGAATTCAAAGGGATACGCAAAAGACTGCAGAAAACCCAGAAAGAACTGGCCGAACTGCTGGGCTCTTCGTTAAAAGCGGTGAGCAGCTATGAGCAGGGATGGCGTTCGATTCCAGGTCATGTGGAGCGTCAGGTTCTCTTCCTCTTCTCTAGAAAAGTAGGCCTTAAGCTTTTATAGACCGGAACTGCTGGGACATAAACAAATGCTCTCCCGAAAAAAAAGAAAACTGTCCAGCCTGGGAGTTCAACTCAGGTAACCTCTGCTGGTTCATCAACGGGACCATCTGTGCTCAGCAGCCCCGGAAAAACTGGAATGAGAAAATTGCCCTCTGCAGGCAATGCAAGGTACTGAAACGACTTCTCGACTCATGAGCCCAGAGGTGCTCAGCGGAACAATTCCTCCGGCCTGTTCACGTTTCTCCAGGCGTCAACGAGATTCGCCGGAATAACCGGACAATAGACACCCGGGCACTGCCCCAGCCTGGTCATTTTCATCTCACCCCTGGCAATCAGCGCTTCGAGAAGGGGAGCACTGCGAAAATCATACCAGCCATAGAGCGGCTCCATCCTGTCTGTTATCGGATTTAACGGTATGACAGCACATCGTCCCGGTCTCCGCTGTTCAACAATCCACCTGACACTGTCAATACTGATATCAGGCATATCGCAGGCCATGACGAGCCACGATACCAGCGGATACTGCTTCAGGACAGCGGAGATGCCGGCCATCGGGCCGGACACCCCGGGAAGATCATCTACCCGGGTGAACTGACTCATCTCCTGCGGAATATCGCCCGCACCGGAAATAACCACGCGAGAGACCTGGGAGGAGAGCAGATCGACCGCCTGTTCAAGCCAGGTCTTTCCGGCCGCCCCGGCAATAAGATGCTTCGGTCTCCCCATTCTCGAACTCTTGCCGCCTATAAGAACACACCCCCACAATGGCGTGTCCTCCATGGTGCCGATCAGCCAGTTGTAAATGGCCTCGGCACACAGCGGAATTCGATCAAGCGACGGACATGAAAAACGCCGATATTTCGCCTCGGCCTGCTGCCCACCGGTCAGGTGTTTTCCAAGAACGAGTTCAGCACAGTCAGTAGCGCAGTGTCCCTCGACAACCAGCAGGTCACAACCGGCGACATGCTGGATAATATCCGTGTCTGCTTTGCCATTTTCCAAGTGCTGAAGAAGCTGTTTCAGCACTCCGATGCGCACGCCTTTCTCAGCAAGTTTTTCACGAAGTACCCAAAACAGCTGCGAGCGCATCTCTTGATCCCCGCCGGACTGTTTCAAACGGACGACCGGCAGATAGTCAGGCAGCATGACCAGGTACCAGCCCGCTTACAGGCAAAACGGTTGCCGGCTGGAGCGGGGTATTATTTCTTTCTGCCGGGCTCGGGCAAAAAGCGCCTCCACCGCCCGTCTTCCCTCATCTCCAAGATCATACGAAAAGTCATTTACGTAGAGATCGATGTGACTCCTGATCACCTCCATTTCGGTCTCCTGGGCATGGTGCCTGATATAAGCAACCCCTTCTTCTCGATGCTCCCGTGCCCAGGACAGGCTGGCCTTGATCTGCCTGTCGACGGCACCAATCAAGGCACTACCGAGACTCCTGCGTGCCCCGATGCACCCCAGCGGGATAGGCATCCCGCTGCTCTTTTCCCACCACTCTCCTAGGTCCTGCAGACAGCGTAACCCACGGCCCTGGTAGGTAAACCTGCTCTCGTGAATAATAACGCCGCCGCCCACCTCTCCACTGCTGATGGCATCCATGATCTGCTCAAAGCGCATTTCCACCAGATCGGTGCATTCCGGCAGGAACAGGCGAAAAAGCAGCGCAGCTGTCGTCAGCCTGCCAGGGATGGCGATTCTTTTTCCAACCAGGTCGCTGACCTGGCAATCCTCGCGCGACACCAGCAACGGGCCGCAGCCGCGGCCCAGGGCTCCTCCTGAAGGCAACAGACAATAGTCATCGAGCAGATGAGCAGCCGCATGATAGGAAAGCTTGGTGATGTCCAGCCGCTGCTCGAAGGCCCATTGATTCAGCGTTTCGACATCTTCCAGATGAGGAGCCGTAAACTGCGGTTCTCCGGGCTGAGGTGCAGAATGCACCAGCTTGTTAAAAATAAACGTGTCGTTGGGGCATGGAGAAAAACCGATTGTCAGGGGGGTCATAAACGCTCCTTGAGCCTGTCGACGAGCATGGCGGCAATCGAGCCGGCGCGGCTGCAGGCTTCTTCCAGCCTCCAGGGAGCACCGGGACGGTCCTCAACCATATTTGAGATAACCCGCACCTCGAGCATTGGTAACGCGTGTATCTCACAGCTGCGGGCGATCGCTGCCCCTTCCATGTTTTCGCAAATTCCGTTGAATTTTTTCTTTAAAAAGATTCCCCGCTCTGCCGTTCCGCTTGCCCCGTTTACCGTAACAAAAGTCCCACTGGAAAAGACGATCACGCTGTCAAGCAGCTCCTGCCTGGCAGTATTGAACATACTCTTGTCCAACGTGAATGTGGTCTTCTCTGTCATCCCCTGGTCAGCAAACGATTCCACCCGGTCAGCAAAACAGACGCCGTAGTCACCGAGAACCTCGGATTCCGCCAGACAGACGTGAAGCGGTTCGATCTCCGGGCCGGCCGCTTCAGGCAGATACGCTCCGCCGATGCCAAAATTAACCACTTGCCGTATGCTGCCCGCATGATCCCCGAGCACCTTCATGGTGCGCACTGCGGCTTCAACAGGACCGATGCCGCAGACTGCCTTCATTACCCGGTCATCGTGCTTGGGAACAGATGAGGTAAAGGCCATCATTTCAATTTCTGTTGCAGCAAGTACCAGGAGCATGTTATCTAACCTGTCTTCAAGAACCGCATAACGATTGACTCAGACATTTCTTGTACTTAACCATAAGAGACTATGCAAGATGATTTAATGCTGCAGGCCTATGATTATCACCTGCCGGAAAAAAATATTGCCCAATACCCGGCCGACAGACGCGATCAGTCACGGCTTCTTGTTCTTGACCGGAATTCCGGAGCCGTTACGCATCTGTTTTTTTCTGACATCGTTTCGCTTATCCGAAAAGGTGATGTGCTGGTCATTAACGACACCAAAGTTTTTCCTGCGCGACTTTCGGGCAAAAAGAAGACGGGCGGCAAGGTCGAGGTCTTTCTGCTTGGCTATCCCCTGCTGATTGCAGAGGAACATTCACAATCGAGTCAGCGCCAGTTTTCCTGCGACGCGCTGATCAAAAGTTCCAGGAGACCCGCAGCAGGGGCAACGCTTATCATCAATGAGCATTGCCAGTGCAGGCTGCTGCACTACGGAAACCGGGGAAAGTGGTCAGTCAGGCTGTCAATCGCACCGGGGTTTGACCTCGATGATATACTGGCAGCCAACGGTGACATCCCGCTCCCGCCATACATAAGCAGAGTCCACGGAACCACGGAACAGGATGCGGCCAGATATCAGACTGTCTACGCCAACCAGGTGGGTGCGGTCGCCGCCCCTACCGCCGGATTGCATTTCACCGAAGCCCTGCTCGACCAGCTGCGCTCAACAGGCGTCGAAATCGCTCCGCTGACCCTCCATGTCGGCTACGGCACCTTTTCACCGGTCGAGGAACCTGATATTTCAAAACATGCCATTCACGCTGAGCATATTGCTATCTCACCGGATTGCGCTGCCGCTATTAACAAAGCAAAAAAAACGGGAGGAAAGGTCTGGGCAGTCGGCACAACTTCAGTCCGGGCACTGGAGTTCTGCAGTGACGAAAACGGCTGCGTCAGCCCCTACAACGGCTGGTGTGATCTGTACATTAGGCCAGGGTTCAGATACCGGGTCATCGACAACCTGATCACAAACTTTCACCTGCCCCGCTCCTCCCTGATGTTTCTCGTTGCAGCACTCTGCGGACGGGAAACCTTACTCGAATGCTATCATCTGGCTGTCAGCCACGATTACCGGTTTTATTCGTACGGTGACGCAATGACAATTATTTCATAAAGAAAGTGCCATTCTTCGTACCGGTTGAGAAACAGGCGGGCGTGTCATACAGGGCGACTGCTGCTACCTGCCTGTTGCGGCGGCGGGACAGTTCTTGCAACCCGGTTCTGCTTGACATGGCGATGCGGCAGGCTTGCTCTCGGCAGCAACTGCCGATGATGCATTCGAGGAAGACGCATAGCCGTCAGCGTACCAACCGCTGCCTTTCAGCTGGAACGAGTTCATCGAGATCAGCTTCGTTACCGGCCCAGTGCAGTCGGGACATGCGGCCAACGGGGCATCTGCCATTTTCTGTTGAACCTCAAAAACTTTCCGGCATTCTTTGCACTCATATTCATATACAGGCATCTTACAGCTCCACACATTCAGGCCATGCACTATTGTTATAGCGTCGTCATGGCCGGTTCAGGTTAATAATTTTCCGGTCGTCAATCTAATTCCTGTCCAATTCGATGTCAATATCTGAATAGAAAATCAAACGATTTTCAATTAACTATATAAAACTATATCATTATCTCCATATTTTCATGACTTGCCGAACGGGTTAAATAAATTTTTTGAATAATACTGATCTGGTTGATTTTATCTTCTTAACGATTTATTATCTTATCTGTTAATTCGTTATTTCCACTATTAATTCAATCTGTCGAGGTAATTACCATGGCAAAAACTCTCGTAGAGATGGCTGCTGAGATTATTCAGGCTCAAGGAAGTACAAAGGACATGTCAATTGATGAAATGCAGTCTGCATTGCAGAAAACATTTGAAACACTGCAGGGATTGCAGAAAATTGAATCAGGTGAAAAAGATGAAGAGCAGTCATCTGCAGCAGTTCAGATCAGTCCACAGAAATCCATTTTAAAAAACAAAATCATCTGTCTTGAATGTGGTGAAGAATTTAAAATGCTCTCCCCGAAACATCTTCGTTCACACGACTTGACGGGAAGAGAATACCGGGTTAAATATGGCTTTTCCCTCCGCCAACCGCTCTGCGCCAAAGCACTCTCCGACAAGCGCAAGAAATCCGGCAAGGCACGAGGGATACCCGAGGCATTAAAAAAAGCGATTGCCGAAAGAAAAAAAGGTTCTACCGCAGCCACTCCACCGGCAGCAAGAAAAAGGGCTGTAAAAAAATAAGCGCGCGGCAGCGTGCCCGCACGATCTCAGCTGGGGCTGCACCTCTGGAGTCAGGAACCTTGTGCCACTGCAACTGTCACGCTCATCGCCTATGCAGTATCAACCAGCACACCCAGCGGCTTTTGCCCTGAAACTGTGTATTTCATGAAGCATTATTTTTCGTTTCTTCCATCATGCCGTGCACTCATGCTCTTTTTTGTGCTGGCAGCACAAGCATTCCCGGTCGTTTCCGCTCCAGCTTCTGAAACACCGGCAGAGGTCGCAGCGCGACTTCAGGAGTATTACCGCCAGATTGACAGTCTTTCATTTTCTTTTGTCCAGGCAACCGAAGGCCAGATGATCGGCAGGCCGAAGACAGGAAAGGGAAACGGTATTTTTGCCAGAACCGCCAGCGGCCCGAAAATGCGCTGGAACTACAACAGCCCTGACCATCAGGTGCTCGTCAGCGACGGCGACACCATATCCATGTATTTCGAGGAGCTGAATCAAATGATCATCGCCCCGGTCAACCGGGGCCAGGCAGATATTTTATTTTCTTTCTTTTCAGGGCAGGATCCTCTTGAAAACAGTTTTACCATCCTCGATTCAGATCCTGAGCAGACCGGAGCAGCCGCGGCCGCATCCACTGAAGAAAGCGCTCTCCACCTTGTGCCGAAAAACGCCGACTCTCAACTCGCCCTCATCCATCTCTACCTGACGCCGGACGCACGTATCCGCCTAGTCGAGCTCGTTGATCATTTTGAGACCAGGACAACCATCACGATAACAGATGTATCCATCAACCCCTTTGAATCGCAGACTCCCGAGGAAATCGAGCAGCTGTTCGTCTTTACCCCTCCTTACGGGACTGAAATAATCAGACAATAACCAACCGGCAACCAAGCAGACAACAGGATGAACCTCAGATGATTTCCGACAACGACAGTTTTGAATCACTCCTACAGGCCAGCGAGAAAAAGCCTGTGCGCAGGCTTTCGCCAGGCCAGAAGACCACGGCCACAATCGTCGGGGTCGACGGAGAAACCATGTTTCTTGATGTTGGCCTGAAAAGTGAGGGGATAATCAACACCTCGGAATTTATCGACGAGCAGGGAGAACTCACTGTTCAGATCGGCGACACCATCTCAGTCTATTACCTCAAGTCCGGCAGGTCCGAACAGTTATTCACCACCAGGCTCGGCTCAGGAGCCGGCAGCGCTCACCTTGAAGAGGCCTGGCGCAGCGGTGTGCCGGTTGAGGGTAGCGTTAAAGCCGAGATAAAGGGAGGGTTTGAAGTGACACTGTCAGGCCAGGTTCGGGCCTTTTGCCCCTATTCACAGATGGGACTCAGACGGGTTGAGGACCCGGCCAGTGAATATCTTGGCAGCCAGAAAATATTTCGCATCACCCAGTACAGCGAAAACGGCAGGAACATCGTGGTCTCGGCCCGGGCGCTCCAGGAAGAAGAACAGCAGCTGAAGAAGGAAGAACTCCAGGCAACGCTCACGGAAGGAGCGAGTGTTGATGGGACGATATCGGCAATACGCTCCTTTGGTCTCTTTGTCGATATCGGCGGCGTTGACGGACTGGTCCCTCTTTCTGAAGTTGGCTGGAGCCGTGTCGAAAACCTGGAAGAACAATTTCAGTGCGGCCAGCCGGTTCGGGTCGTCATTAAAAGCCTCGACTGGGAAAACGACCGCATCAGCCTGTCGATCAAGGAGACGCTGGAAGACCCCTGGGAGGCGGCAATAAACTCGTTTCCAGAGGGCACCAGCCATGTCGGCGTCATCAACAGGCTGGTTCCCTTTGGAGCTTTCGTGAACCTGGCGCCGGGAATAGACGGCCTCGTGCACATTTCCAAACTGGGACAGGGCCGAAGGCTCAATCACCCGCGGGAGGCAGTCGAGGAAGGGCAGAATATCGAGGTACTCATCGAGTCCATAGATCTGGAGAGCAAGAGGATATCACTTGCTCCGGCAGATTATGAATCTGCTGAAGACAAGGCGGACAAGGAGCGCAAGGATTTCTCCAGCTATCTGGACTCGGACAAGAATACCGGTAAGGCCAAAACCTCGATGGGAACGCTTGGAGAGATGTTAAAGGCGAAGCTTGACGAAAAAAAAGGCTAGCCTTCCCTGTTTGCAAGCATTTGCCGGTGCATCTCAAACATGATCACAGCGCCGGCAACCGAGCTGTTCAGCGAATCAAGGGTTCCCGCCATCGGGATGGAAATGAGCACGTCACAGTTTTTGCGCACCAGCGGCCTGATCCCCTGACCTTCATTACCGATCACGATACATGCAGGAACAGCAAAATCAGTATCGTAAAGAGACTGCGCCTGCTCGTCTTTTACCGCACCAAAAATCCAGCCGCCCGCTGCTTTTATTGAACCCAGCGCATCTGAGAGGTTTGTTACCCGGCAGATATCCACCCGAAACAGGGCTCCTGCTGATGCTTTTGCCGCAATACCGCCAAGCGGTGCCGAACGTTCACGGGGCAGCAGTATCCGGTTTACCCCTGCGGCATGTGCTGAGCGGATAATCGCCCCCAGATTGTGGGGATCCTGAATGGAATCACAGGCAATGATACGGGGATTTTCGCCGTGTCGCACCGCCTCTGCGAATTGGGCGAGCAGATCATCAAAGGACGTCAGAGCCACCGATGCCACCCTGGCAACAACTCCCTGGTGACGAATCTGGGTATCGGTTGCTCCCGTTATCCTGATCCGCTCGACAAAGCTGTATCTGACACCCAGTTTTTTTATCTGCTCGAGCAGCGCTTCCCAGTTGCTTCCCCGCCTGTCTTTCTGCAGGGTTACCTCCGTCACCCGCTGCTCATCAGCCTCCAAGGCCTCCATTACCGGATGAACACCCCAGATGAGATCATCACTGAAGCGGATCTGCCGCTCCGGTCTGGAGCGCTTGTTTTTGGCTGCTTCTCTCACTTGATCGACCCCACATCAATCACCAGGCCCTCTATCGTCCTCCGCTCACGGGCCCGTTCTGCATAAATGATCGCGCTGACCATTTTCGCCGCGTTCTGGAGATCATCGTTAATAACAAAATAGTCATATTTTTCGCCGCTGCCCATCTCAAGACGAGCGTTCTGCAGTCGTTTCCGGATCGTCTCTTCCTTCTCCGTGCCGCGGCCCCGGAGCCTGCTCTCGAGCTCCTTCATGCCGGGAGGCGCAATGAATATAAAAGAGGCAGGAAGACGTTTGTCCCGGCGAACAATGTCAGCTCCCTGAACATCTATGTCGAGAATGACATCCCGGTTCACCTCCAGCTCTGAGGCCAGCGGTGAAAGCGCGGTGCCATAGTAATTGTCATGGACCGTTGCCCATTCGAGAAAGGCTCCGGCAGCGATCATTGCCTGGAACTGTTCCCGTGTGACAAAATAATAATCGCTGCCGTCCCGCTCACCTTCGCGCGGCGGCCTTGTCGTGTGGGAAACAGAAAAAACAAGCTGCCGAACCTGCGACATCACGATCTTCAGCAATGACGTCTTGCCGGTACCCGAAGGTGCCGATATTATGAAAAGCCTGCCGCTCATGGGATATCCTCTGCTCGATCAGCTTTCAGCAGGTTCCGGTACTCTTCCAGGTTCTGTTTCGGCTGCAGGGCAGAGATCCTCTGGGCGATCGTATCAGGCTGGACGGATGATAAAACCACATGATTTGAGTCCAGGACGATAATCGAGCGCGTTCGCCTCCCCTCGGTCACATCTATCAGCCGCTCAGCCCTTTTTGCCAACTCTTTAATTTTTCGTGACGGAGACGAACCGGTATGGATTACGGCCAGAATCCGATCAACCATTACGGTATTGCCAAAACCGACATTGAGTAACTGCATGAATGATTACACTCCGTAGAAATCCTGAATAACGTTCGGCTATTCAATATTTTGTACCTGCTCCCTCATTTTCTCAAGTTCACTTTTCAGGGACACCATCATGTGGGCGATTTCAGCATCATTGATTTTAGAAGCCATAGTATTGACTTCCCGCAGGAATTCCTGGATCAAAAAGTCAAGTTTACGCCCGACAGCGCCTGTGTCCTGGAGCATCTGTTCAAACTGGACGATATGGCTCCGCAACCGTACCAGCTCCTCCGTAACGTCAGTTTTATCAGCGAGAAGAGCTACTTCCTGGACAATCCTTGACGGGTCGAGCTCCACACTTCCCAGTAATTTCTGGAGCCGTTCCTGCATTGAGGACTCGCGCTGCTCAATCAATACCGGTACTCTTTTTTCCACCTCGTCCAAAACGCTGGAAAATGAAGCCAGGCGTAATTTGAGATCTTCGCCCAGGGCGGCAGCCTCGCGCGACCGCATCTGCTCGCAGCTCTGCAGGGCATCGAGGACAGCTGTATTGACTGCGGGCATCAACTCATCAATGTTTTCAGCACGCTGTTCGCGCACGAGCACATCCGGCAGCTGAGCAAACTGGGACAGGCTCAGGTCGGCATCGATACCAAGCAGGTCTGCAAGACCGCTCAGCGATTTCTGGTAGGCAAGGGCTACGTCCCTGTTTATCCGGACATCGACAAGATCTGATAAATCACCCGTCACGCTGAGGGATAAATCAACACGCCCGCGATTATGGAAGACAGAGATCATCTTCCTGATCGGGTCTTCAAGTGCCGAGTAGTCCCTGGGCACTTTTATCTTGGCATCAAGATAGCGATTATTGACACAGCGTACCTCAACACTGAAGAGTCTGCCCTGTTTCTCTGCTTCCCCGCGACCATATCCGGTCATGCTTTTCAATTTCATACTGTCTATTCGCTGTTCCGTTAAAAGTCGTTCAACACAAAAAAAAACGATGCACAGGAGCCAAAACGCCCATGCATCGTTCAATAAAACCACACATCGTTTGATGAGCAGTGGGTGTGCTGCTATTTTTTCATGGCAGCATTCAACTCGACGATTAGTTTATCGCTGATATCGATACTCTCATCAAAATAAATGACATGATTTTTGGCATCAAGGATTACGGTGAAACCATTTGCCGAACCGTAAGTGTCGACAACTTTCTCCAGGGCTTTGAGAATAGGGGCAAGCTCTTTGTCCTGAAGGACCTTCAACTCAGTACGGCCATCATCTGCCTTGTTCTGTAATTCCCGACGCCGCTTCTGAAACTCAAGCACTTTTTCCTGTTTCGTCTCCTCACTCCACGCGCTGCTCTTTTTCTCAATATCTTTCTGCATGGCCAGGAGTTCTTCTTCTTCCAGCTTGAACTTGTCCTGAAGTTCCTTCATTTTTGCATCAAACTTCTCTTTTGCAGCCTTTCCTGCAACGGATGAAGTCAGGACCTGTTGAACATTCATCACCCCGATTTTCATGTCCGCCGCGCTGCTTGAATCGACCGCAGCAAGAGAAACACTGAAACAGAACAAGAAAAAGAAGGTTAAAAAACTGCTTGCTCTAAACATGGGTACTCCTTAAAAAAATGATGCGGGCCTTTCGGCCCGCATCGTACATTTGCTTCCGGACTGATCGTGAATGTACGACCTTATTCCACAACTACAAAGTCATCACGTCTGTTCTGAGCCCAGGAAAGTTCGTCCTGGCCATGGAGCAATAAACGCTCTTCCCCGTAACTGATGGTTGTCAGCCTCGCCTCACTGACACCAAGATTTTCAAGATACTTCTTGGCACTCAAAGCACGTCTTTCACCGAGCGCCATATTGTACTCGTTGGTGCCGCGCGGGTCACAGTTGCCTTCAATTCGAATACTGTACTCTGGATTCTTTTTCAGGAAATCGGCATTCACTTCAATACGAGGCACCTGGTCAGCGCGGATATTGGAGTTATCGAAATCAAAATAAACCGGAAGCATCCCATCGGATGTGCGGCCTTCGGAAATTCCAATGGGCTTTGACTCCAGAGGCTCCTCTTTACCCATTGCTCCAGTGTCGGTACTTGGCTGCATCACTGCTTCATCAACCGCTTTCTTCGCACAGCCGGAAACCATTAAAAAACTCACGATCAACAATGCAGGCAACAGGGCCTGTATTCTGCTACGCATAGTAAAAACCTCCGTTTGAGATATTTGTCGTTATCGACAAAAAATTTTATTCCATAAATACTGTTAAATCTCCGGAGTCAAGATCGTCCGAAGCGCTTATTTATCAGCGTACTAAATATAGAAGAAATACCAGAAAATACAAGAAATATTTTCAATATTCACAAAGATTTCACCAACTATTTGAAACTTTTATTTAAACATACCATTTATGACCGCACATCCGTCTGCTGACGCCGGCTGGCGTGGAAATTCACCCGCCACTTTCCATTCTTTTCCATGTTCCCGAAGAGAAGAAAGTTTACCCTAGTGATATTTGATGTTTCGGTATAAAGTAGAACGATTTCAGAAAGCTCTCAGGCGAGGCTCCTGTTATACTGAAGTACCGACATTGCTGTATGGGAAAACAGTGATGCCCGAGCAGCTGACAATTCCCAAGATAAAGATTACCGTACCCATGAAAGCAGCTGTCGCTGTCAGTGAGGTAATAACCGGGAGAACTATATGGCCAAAATGCATGTCAATCCAAATCGCGCCACGGATAAGACCGTACGGGCGATAGACAGGAAAAGAGAGCAGGAACGCAAGAAGATGTTCATACATGCCAGGGACCATGCTGAAATGCTGGCAATCAAACTGGTGCAGCGGCTCATAGACAAGAAGATCATAGAAACGACATCTATCGACTCAATGCAGAGTGCTTTTGAAAAGCAACTGAGATCATTGGCAATGCTGGATGAATTTGACCTCCAGGTGAAGCTTGCACCACTGCGGACACTGGTCCAGGACCCGAATATCGTCACGCTCTGCCTGACCCAGTATATCGTCGAAGACCTCGTCAATCATCTGGACATTCAGGATATTTATGGGGAAGATCTCGATATTTACCGGGCAGTTGATTCGGTTACCAAAATCCTCAGGCCAAAGTGATTCATCCCGGGAGCATGCCATCGCTCGTCTATGCTGACGAAGGGGGAACTATTTGTGACTTTCCAGACCTGGCGATGGCCGGGAGTTCTAACGGCCAGCATTTCCAGCCGGAGCTCGAGGATCTGATCCCCCTTCCCGAGGGAAGTGAACTGTTCACGCTGCCGGATCGAAAACCAGTAGGGACTGACCCGCTAAGCGGAGAACCGCTGCTTCTTGAAAAAAGCCCTGAAGGAAAGGATATCAGAGCTGTTGCGGCATTCATGGCGCCCGCCCATACCGCTGTTTACTCGGCGTCCTACCAGGCAGATGCAAACCCGGTCCTGCTCCCGCTGTTCGCCTATACGGCCGTCGGCTGGCATGACGACCGTTTCTGGGTTGCCGGATTTCGAAGCGACCCTGACCGGCGGCAGGATCATCAGCAATTCAAGCAGTCGGCCATCACCAAAAAAACCCGCAGTAAACTGTCCAGGCATCGGTACAACCGACTCATCCAGCATCTTGGAAAATGTTGTCTCACCTACCACTGCCCAGCAGCCAGAAATTACTTCCTTGGGCGCTGGGAGGCTCCGCTGCCGACATCCCCGTCATGCAATGCGCGCTGCCTCGGTTGTATCTCGCTCCAGCCGTCCGGCTGCTGCGCCTCGACACAGGAGCGAATACGTTTTGTTCCCTCACCCCAGGAAATCGCGGAAATCGGCATACCCCACCTGAAAAATGCGGACAGAGCGATCGTCAGTTTTGGCCAGGGGTGTGAAGGCGAGCCTTTGCTGCAAGCGCCCCTGATTGAACAGGCAATCAGGCTGATGCGCAAAAAAACATCTGCAGGAACCATCAACCTGAACTCGAACGCCAGCCTGCCCGAGTCAGTCGGACGTCTGGCAGGTGCTGGACTGGACAGTATCAGGGTAAGCATCAATTCAGCACAGCAACTGTATTACAACCGTTATTACCAGCCGGTCAACTATGCATTCGAGGATGTCCTGGCTTCAATAAAAACGATGAAAGCGGCCGGCAAATTTGTCTCGCTCAATTATTTCATCCTTCCCGGTTTCAGCGATTCCCTTGATGAAACTGAGGCGCTCTGCAACCTCATTGAACATACCGGCCCCGATTTCATCCAGCTGCGCAACCTCAATATTGACCCTGACTGGTACCGGAAAGAACTTGAAATTCCTGAAGGAATTAAGCGTCTTGGAATAAGGGCATGGCTCCAGCGTATAAAAAATGCCTTCCCAAAATTGAGGTTTGGCTACTACAACCCCTATTTACCCGACTTTGCTGACCCCTTCTGATCGCCCGCAACTCCTGCACACTCAGGTGATCTGCTGAATATTATTTTTTAATTGTAATTTTCCGACAGTTTAATAAGATAACAGATGAGAAGGTTTATCATTTATCCTTTTAATACCGGAACACCTTATGAATCAGACTGTTGAACAAGCACATATGAGGCTTACCACCCAACGCCAGATTATCCTGGAAGAGTTGGGCAGGGTCAAATCTCACCCGACGGCCAATGAGGTATATGACATGGTTCGCAGGCGTCTGCCACGTATTGGCCTGGGAACCGTGTATCGAAATCTTGAATTAATGGCGGAAAACGGGATAATCCTGAAGCTCGAGGTTGGGGGAACCCAGAAACGATTCGATGCATGCATTGATCTTCATTACCACATTCGCTGCATTTCCTGCGGAAGGGTTGATGACATTGAATTGCCCGTGCAGCAGGAGATAAACGAGATTGCCTCACGAAACACCAGTTACGAGGTCCTGAGCCATCATATCGAGTTTCTGGGGACCTGCGAGCAGTGCAGTTCTGCGGAGGGGCGGCCTACTGCAAACTGAAACACGCTCCCTTTATAGAGGTGTAACAACACGGGGCGCTACCCTGCAAGAGGGTAGCGCCCCGTGTTGTTACGAGTCGAAAAACAACCCAATTTCAATCGAAAATAACTTTGCAGAAGCGCCGTTTACCAACCTTCAGAATCATCTGACCCTGCGGCTTGACCCGGTAATCCACGTCGGTAATTTTCTGCCCATCGACACTTACCGCACTCTGCTTGATCATCCGTCTGCCGTCCGAGGTTGAGCTCACCAGTTCCGCTTCAGCGAGCAGCTTCGGCAGCCAGACAGCCTCATCGCTGTGCAGGACATACTCACTGAGATCATCCGGCAGATCATTTTTGGCAAACACGTTTTCAAAATTCTGCTCTGCCTGAAGCGCTGCCTCATCTGAATGAAAACGGGCCGTCAGTTCCCTGGCAAGCTGCTGTTTTACCGCTTTGGGGTGAAGCTTCCCGGCCTCGACAGCTTGTTTCAGGCCGGCGATTTCTACACTGGAACAATCACTGAGAAGCTCATAATAGCGGTACATCAGACTGTCTGCGATCGACATGACCTTGCCGTATATATCATTGGCAGCATCGGTGATGCCAATATAATTCCCCAGTGACTTGCTCATCTTGTTGACGCCATCAAGTCCCTCAAGCAGCGGCAGGGTCAGCACAATCTGCGGCTCCTGGTTTCTCGAACGCTGCAGGTCCCTGCCCATCAGCAGATTAAACAACTGATCCGTGCCGCCAAGTTCTACATCGGCCTCCATGGCAACGGAGTCATACCCCTGGATAAGTGGATAGAGAAATTCGTGAATGGAAATTGGTTTTCCGTTTTCAAACCGGTTTTTGAAATCCTCTCGTTCAAGCATCCGGGCGACAGTCAGCTCGGAGGCCAGCCTGATCATTTCAAAGGAGTCAAGTTTGCCGAGCCACTTGCTGTTGAAGGCAATTTTTGTCTTGTAGGGGTCGAGGATTTTAAAGACCTGGTCTTTGTAGGTTTCAGCATTTTTGGCAATATCGTCACGGGTCAGCGCTTTACGGGTCTCAGATTTTCCCGTGGGATCACCGATGAGTCCGGTAAAGTCGCCGATAAGGAAATAGACATCATGTCCGAGATCCTGGAAATGTTTGAGTTTCTGAAGCAGGACCGTGTGCCCGAGATGAAGATCAGGGGCTGTCGGATCAAACCCTGCCTTCACTTTCAACGGAATTCCTGTCTGCAGGGAGCGCTCGAGTTTACTGGTTAACTCTTCGCGGGATATACAATCAACCACACCACGCTCTATCAGTTCGATCTGTTCGTCAACTCCAATCATATCCTTGCCACTGTCCTTTACATGGAATGCAACTTCTTATTTGGCGAATTCAACTGCCCTGGTTTCACGTATGACGGTAACGCGTATCTGGCCTGGGTAGGTAAGTTTTTCTTCAATGGCCTTGGCGATGTCCTGGCTCATCAGCAGGGCATCACTGTCTCCTATTTTTCCAGAGTCAACAATTATTCTCAGCTCTCTGCCGGCCTGAATCGCATACGATTTATCCACGCCAGTGAATGAATTTGCGATTCCTTCCAGGTCTTCCAGCCGCTTCACATAACTCTGGAGCATTTCTTTTCTGGCGCCCGGACGGGCTCCTGACAGCGCATCAGCTGACTGGACCAGAATATCGAGAACCGATTGTGGAGGTAAATCCTCGTGATGGGCACCGATCGCATAGGCAATCTCCTCCTGCTCGCCATATTTTTTGGCAAGATCACGGCCGATGATCGCATGCGACCCTTCAACCTCGTGATCAACAGCCTTTCCTATGTCATGAAGGAGACCTGCGCGTTTAGCCAGCTTCACATCAAGCCCCAGTTCTGCGGCCATGATGCCGCACAAAAAGGCAACTTCAAGAGAATGCTGCAGGACATTCTGCCCATAGCTGGTGCGGTACTTGAGACGGCCGAGAATGTTGATCAACTCGACATGAACGCCGTGCGCACCGACGTCAAAGGTGGCCTGTTCGCCGGCTTCGCGCATGTTGATTTCCAGTTCCTTGGTTACCTTGGCGACCACCTCTTCAATACGGCCTGGGTGAATACGGCCATCTGAAATCAGCTGATGCAGGGCAAGCCTGGCGATTTCTCTTCTCACCGGGTTGAACCCGGACAGGATTACTGCCTCGGGGGTGTCGTCAATGATGATATCTATTCCGGTTGCCGCTTCTATAGCCCTGATATTTCGCCCTTCCCGACCAATAATCCGCCCCTTCATCTCATCATTTGGCAACGGCACCATAGAAACCGTTTTATCGGCGACATAGTCACCTGCATACCGTGAGACAGCAAGAGCTATGACATTTTTTGCCTTGCGGTCGGCTTCCATCTTCATTTCATTTTCAATTTTTACGAGACGCTTTGCCGCCTCCATCCGAGCCTGGCTCTCCAGAGAGTCCATCAGCAGCTTTTTGGCCTCTTCCTGGCTTATGCCGGAAATCCGGGACAATTCATAGCGCTGTTTACCGATCAGGTTGTCGGCTTCCTTATGTTTTTCCTCTACCTGGTGCTCTTTTTTTCTCAACTGCTCCTCAATGTTCTGCAGTTCTGAGTTTTTCCGATCGAAACTCTCCCACTCCTTCTTCAGCAGATCACGCTTCTTGTTGAGCTGACTGCGCTCATCCTTGAGCTCCCGCCGGTCAGCCTTCAGTTCATCTTCAGCAGCCTGTTTGACCTGGTAGGCTTCCTCCTTGCTCTGCAGCTGCGCCTCTTTCTTCAGTTGTTCAGCTTCAACAATGGCATTTTCTATCAGCTGCCTTGCCTGCTCTTTTATATTCTGTCGGTGTCCCTCAACAATGCGCTTCCTCAGGTAAGCCCCGATGGCAACTCCCAGCAGGAGCCCCAGAAAAACAAATATTGATGGATGGTTGAGTAAATCCATAGCTGCCGAGATCCTTTTAGTCTCGAAAGATTACAACGAGGAAAGACGGTGTTCAGGAACGTGGCACCTGATCAGGTATAGGGCAGGGAAATCGACAGGGAGGTAAGATTTTACCCGGATAAGTCATCTTTCCAGGTATTTTTTTGTATAACTGCAGAAAAACCAGCTGTCTGCATTATTTACTGTATAGTGAAAAGACGCCGAAAAAACATGCATCGGAGCTCTACACCACCATTTATCTTTATCCAGTCGCCGGTTCGGCTGCAAGAATACATTTTGAATGTGCATCGCCCAATTACAACTGGTTAACAACCTGTCAGGTTTCTTTACCGTCTATTAAGGGGTCTTCCCACTTTTGCAATTTTTCTTGGTTTTGTAGCACAAAGCAGCAGCAAATACCGAAAAGTAATTTTAAGCTGCCTATATATCAAACAATGCCCAGCCGTCGTCCGGACATTGTATACAAGCGATTTTCCCCACCCTGCCGTGTCTATAGGACAAGTTAAACCTATTGAAATAGGTGGGTGCCGCATATCAACATCTGGGAAATTATTACATTTTCCATTTGAAGACAGTGGTAGCGCCCTTTTTAAGAGAGTTGGCCCAACAACACTACAAATCACCAACAGCGCAGGGAAAAACCTGCTGTCCCGCCATATAACCACCAGTCAAAACCCGGCGAGACGTTACGGTTACTGTTCACATTCTTTACGAGAAAAAAAATACTGCAAAAAACAGTTCTCTACAGACATACTATCAAAATCTGCCGGAAACAGCAGCTAAAAACTCTTGGTAAAGCTATTTTTCCAGAAGAAAATGATGTTCTATTTTCTCACACAAAAGACCGAGCCGGGCTTCACTTCCCACTCGATAGTCATCAAAATCCTGCTTCAACCTGACATACCGGGACGCAAGGTTGAGGCAAGCCATGACAGCTACCTTGGCGACCGGTATTGTTTTTCCCGACTCAGGGCTGCTCTCCTCGACCTGCCGGCGGACAAGATCGAGTATCGCCTCCATTTCGTCCTCTGATGCACCCGTATAAAAAGCAAATTCCTGTCCTAGGAGGTTGAACTTAACCAGTCGTTCAGAATCGGGCATGAATAGGCTTCCCTCCGCTTAGTTTCCAAACTGAGCCAGTGCCGCAGCCCAGAGATCACCGCGCGGTTGAATTGGCGGTAAACAGGCTGCCCTGGACTTTTCCGCTCGAGTCGTTGCTCGACTGTTCAGCTGCATGCTTATCAGATTTCGTCGGCTTTTGCTCAAACTCCTCAGCCAGGTCTGCCGGTTGATCCTCATCCAGTTCCGTCGTTTCTAGCTCAGATTCCCAGACCTCGATCCGATCGATCAGGGCGCTGACCCGACCGCCAAGATCACCCCGCTCCGAAGCCATCTCTTCCATCTTCTGCACCAGCTTCTCATTTTCAGATTTCTGCGACTCGATGGTCTGTTTCAGTTGCTTGTTCTCGGTTTTCAGTCCTGTATACCCGGACAGCAAGCGCTCCACAAACTCCTCAAGGCGCTTGATTTCACTCTCATGTTCCATTTTTATTCCTCTGAATGTAAAAAAATTGATAACTGACTATACCATGACAGTAAAACCGCGCAACATCATTAGACCGCCTGTTAGTAACAAGTAATATGTCCGGAGTTGTAGCACATAATGTGTCCGGTTTCTATAAAAGCCAAGGAGGTGGCTTTTATGAGACGGACCGAAGTGCTACAGGAGTACCGGAAGATGAGATTTGAACAAGTATATACCGGATGGAAATCAAGAGAACTAACCCAGGAGCAGGCGGCACGTATCCTTGGGATAAGCGATCGGACATTCCGTCGATTAATTCCCCGCTACCAGGAGGGTGGTATTGCAGGGCTATTGGACAAGAGACTGAATCAGGCATCTCACCGGCGTGCTCCGCTGGATGAAGTATTGTCGGTCTGTGAGTTGTACAAAGAGCGCTACAGCGACTTTAATGTAAAGCATTTTTACAAGTGGTATATCCGTCATCATGAAGGCCAACGCAGTTATACCTGGGTCAAGAATACGTTGCAGAGTAAGGGGCTGGTAAGAAAAGCAAGAAAACGCGGTCAGCACCGAAAACGTCGAGCCAGGGCACCGTATTCAGGGATGATGCTGCACCAGGATGGTTCAACCCATGAGTGGGTGCCAGGTAAGAAGTGGGATTTGATCGTAACCATGGATGATGCGACTAATGAGCATTATTCGATGTTCTTTGTCAACGAGGAAGGAACCTTCAGCAGTTTTCGAGGAGTTCGTGATGTGATTGAATCTAAGGGGGTCTTTTCCTCGTTGTACACGGATCGGGGTAGTCATTACTGGTATACGCCCGAAGCTGGTGGCAAGGTTGATAAAACAAATCCAACGCAATTTGGCAAAGCTCTGCAGCGGCTCGGTATAGAAATGATAGCAGCCTATTCCCCGGAAGCACGTGGTAGAAGTGAACGGGCATTTGGCACTCATCAGGATCGCCTGGTCAAGGAGCTGGCTCTGGCCGGCATCACTGAGATGGAAGCAGCCAATCGGTATCTTGCGGATGAGTATCTTCCTGCCTTCAATGAAGAATTTTCATCGCCGCCTCCCGGCGGGAAGAGCGTGTTTGTCCCGTGGTGCGGAAATGATCTGGACGATATCTTGTGTGAACAACATGAGCGCATCGTGAACAATGATAACTGTATCAGTTATAAAGCCTTGATACTGCAGATCCCCGAGGATGGCTACCGTTACCATTATGTGAAGACGAAAGTGCGTGTATTGCGTCATATTGATGGCACGCTGTCACTGTTGCATGGTCCTCGAAAACTTGCCAGTTATGATGCCGAAGGAGTGTTGTTGGTGGAGGCACAGAAGAAAGTAGCGTAGGGGGTGCAGCGCTCTCAGACCTGGCTTTCGCTACGCTTCAGCCAGGTCTGAGAGAGCAAGGAAAAAGTGGACAACTCATTTGCTACAAAACCGGACAAAACTATTTGTTGCTAACACATCATTAGACCGCCTCGCTGGACTGGCCGGATCTTTCCTTAACAGCGGGTATATTTCCAGTCCAAAGGCCTGTCGCCCTCATAGGGCATGTAACCGTGAAAGATTCGGGAATCATCATCAAAGACAAGGGGTAAAAAATATTTATCGCCCTCCCACATTGGCAGGCTCAAGATATCCTTCACCGGAACCCAGATAAGCTCCCCCTCCTCATTGCTGCTGCGCGGGTTCCCCCGGAACTGATCAACCCGGTAAATGAAACCGAACCAATCCTCTCCATTGGGACCAAAACCGGTCCAGTTGATCGTTCCTCTCAATACTAGCTTTTCGCAAATAATTCCAGCTTCCTCTTCTATCTCACGATAAATACAGTGCTGGATATCTTCTGCCGCTTTCATTTTACCGCCAAGCCCATTATATTTCCCCAGATGCTGGTCCTGCGGTCGCTTGTTCCGGTGGACAAGCAATGTTTTCTGCCGGTCAGGTGATAAAATATAGCCAAGTGTTGCCAAAATCGGTGTGTACACACTCACTCCTTGTTATTTCACTATTATGCAGTACATTATGCTGACTATTTGAACTGCTGTATAATGTAATCAAACATTATCGTTATGACGACAAAAAGACAGCCATCTGCCTGAGTACTCTTTCTGCCATTATGTCTCTATCCCATCATCTATCAACTGTCTGCCGTTTCACTCTCGTTCTGATGCTGTCCTGCCTCCTGCCGCGCCCCGCGGATGCACAAGCCGACCCAAGGCACTTTCCCTCTTACCAGGCAATTGAGCCAAATATTGTTTTCTGGGAAAAAGTATACTCACGCTATTCAGTTAATACCGCAATTATTCATGACCAGGACAACCTGGACATTATCTACGCGACCATCCCCCTGAAAGACACGAGTGTTCCGGGGGCGCAGAAAGAAAACAGCCTGCGGATAAAACAGGCAAAAGAGATTTACACCGGCCTGCTTCTCAAACTGGCAGAAAAAACAAAACCCGCGACACCCGAGGAAATGAGAGTTGCTGCACTTTTCGGCAGCAGACAGACTCAGGCAGAATTTAGAGACGCCGCTGAAAATATCAGGGCACAGACAGGCTTGAAGGAGCGGTTTTCCGAGGGGGTCGCCCGTTCCGGAGCGTACATGGGGCAAATAAAGCAGATATTCAGGAGCCACGGCCTCCCTGAAGATCTCGCCTATCTCCCTCATGTTGAGTCCTCCTTTGATCCCAACGCCCTCAGCAAGTTCGGGGCATCAGGGATGTGGCAGTTTACCATGTCCACCGGTAAAGAATTCCTTCGTATCGATTATATCATCGATGAACGCCGAGACCCTATTCTGGCCGCTGAGGCTGCCGCCAGGCTTCTCAAGAAAAATCATAATCTCCTCGGCTCCTGGCCGGTTGCGCTCACCGCCTATAATTACGGGGCATCAGGGATGAGACGGGCTTTGAATCAGGAAGGAGGCTATGAGAATATTTTCAAGAACTACAGAAAAGGTCATTTCAAATTTGCCTCGAGAAATTTTTATTCGGAATTCCTCGCCGCGGTCAAGGTGGCCAAGACCCAGGAGCAGGCTGGAACGGTCCGCTTTGACAAGCCGCTTGCTGCCGTATCGGTAACCATGCCGGCATATGCCGACGCAGCCAAGCTCTGTGCCTATCTTGGGATCACCGCCGATCAGTTGAAGCGCTACAATCCGTCCCTGAGAAAGCCGGTCTTTAACGGAACCAAATACATCCCCAAAGATTTTGTGCTGAAACTGCCGCAGAGCTTCGGCAAGGGTGATCTTCTCAGCAAAGCACCCGACTCAATGTTCAGTTCGCACCAGAAACGAAGCAGATTTTACCAGGTCCGACCCGGTGATACGGCAGGTGCCATAGCCGCCGCCCATCGTATTCCGCTTGGCAGTCTCATTACCGCCAACCAGCTTAACCCGCAGGGGCTGATCCGCGTCGGCCAGAATCTCAGGATACCCGATTCTCTTCATAATCTGCCTGCTGCTCCGCTGATGCAGGCACGGCAAACCGGCGAAATTGTGCTCAGAGAATCCAAGAAGAGCTCGCCCGCGCCCCAACAAATAGGAGCAGACCTCGCAGTTTCGGGGAACCTGAAAGTACTCAAGCACCAGAAAAAAGCCGATCTCAGCAGCGGCATCGTCGAGGTCCAGCCCGACGAGTCAATCGGCATATTTGCCGGCTGGCTTAAAGTCACCCCTGAGGCAATTCGGCTGAGCAACAATATCCCCCCTGGCCAGGACATCCATCCCGGTCAAACCATTGTCCTGGAATTTCTGAATGTGACGGCTGAGGATTTCGAACTGCTTCGTTTTGATTTTCATCAGGAAATCCAGGAAGATTTCTTCAACTCCTACAGTGTCGATGACATTATCACATACCAGGTTTTGAATGGGGATACCATCTGGGATATCTGCCACAAGAGGTTTGATGTACCGCTCTGGCTGCTGAAAAAATATAATGAAACGCTCAACTACAACAGGCTCGCCTCATCAAGCAGCCTGCAGATTCCGGTGCTCAGGAAGATCTAGTGAAACCCCGGTTTGTGAGAGCCGCTGCTGCCAGTTCGGGCCGCAAGAGAGACATACATGGATATCAGTAAAACAATCTCAGAATTAAAAGCCCGCCCGGATTTTGCAGAGCATGTCGGCATGCTCCTCATCCACAACGGTACCGTCCGTTCATGGTCAAGAAAAGACCATGCAGAGGTAAAAAACCTGGAGGTCGTCCCTGATCGACAGAAGATCATGGCTCTGCGCGATGAATATGTGCAGTGTAAAGGAATTTATGAAATTATTATCGAGGCGAATGAGGGGGTGCTCGCACCTGGCGACGATCTTCTTTTTATCGTTGTCGCCGGCGATATCAGGGAACATGTAAAACCTGTTCTGGCTGAGCTTCTCGAACGAATCAAAGCAGAGGCCGTCAGCAAACGCGAATGGCCCGGAACGGTTGGGCCCTGAACGTTCCATAATCGACAGGAACCGTCTCGACAATCGGGTATTGCAGGCAAAGCAGCTGCAGGGACAGCACACCTGATCAGGGAACTTGAGAAACCTATGGGCATAAAGCAGACGGTAAAGAGCATAAACCTGGACAGGCTGATCAGGTGGGTGGACAGCCCCCCGCCATCAGGTTTCCTGCCTGTTGCCTGGGTACACACGTTGTGCCGCATCGTAATGATTACCATGCGGGAATTTCAATTAAACAATCTCTCCCTGCGTTCCGGCGCCCTTACCTATACTATTCTGCTGTCAATGGTTCCGATGCTGGCAATGAGTACTGCGGTCGTAAAAGGACTCGGCGGCGGCAACCAGCTGAAGGAAGTCGTTTACAAATACATCGATACCCTGGAACAGAGTTCGCCGATTGAGCTGACGGTTCCTCCGGCAGGCGAGACAGGCACCGAACCGCTCACTTCTTCCGGCGAAGCAGAGCCAGCGGGTCTGACAAGTCATCTGCGATCGGCCGCTGACCAGCTTTTTGATTATGTCGACCGGACAAGTTTTGCCACGCTTGGGACGTTTGGCATGCTCGGTATTTTTCTCACCGTTATCCTGGTGTTAAACAATATCGAGTCGGCAATGAATACCATATGGCAGGTGGAAGCGGGCCGCTCTCTGCTCAGGAAAGTGACCGATTACCTGACCCTGATGGTACTGATGCCGATCTCGATAAATGTGGCTCTGGCGGCGGGCACCATAATGGAAAGCAGGTCCCTGGGCATCCACCTTGACACATTCATCCCGATAGACTGGATACAGGTGGTTCTTCTCAAGGGCGTCCCCGTTTTCTTCCTCAGCATAACGCTTTATATTGTTTATCTCTTTTTCCCAAACACCAAACCGAAAACGGTGCCGACGCTTATCGGGGCGATACTTGCCGGCACCCTCTGGTTCATTACCCAGAATATCTATATCAGCCTGCAGATCGGGGTGGCCAAATACAACGCCATCTACGGCTCATTTGCCACGGTTCCATTGTTTCTGGTCTGGATCTATTTTGGCTGGTTCTTTGTCTTGCTTGGTGCTCAGGTCGCCTATGCAATAGAAAAAAATGACCGCTATCAGCTGGTTGCAAAACCTGATGCACCCTCCATCAAGCTCAGTGCCGCACTTGATTTGTGCTCCCTGGTCGGCAAGCATTTTCAGGATGCTGCCGGTATCGACCTCGACGCCGCCAGCCGGCAATTGCCTGCCTATACCATCAAGCAGCTGGAGGAAGCCAGCGATACCCTGGTGTCAGCCGGCTTTATTCACCATGCCAGAGAATCAAACAAACTGATGCCGTCGATGCCGACAGAATCAATTGCTTCCAGAAAGATTATCGAAGCCGTTCTGGGATCGGTCACACCTGACAGTTTTGGGGGCAAGGTCAGTGCTGGTGCAGTTCGGGCCGCAACTGACTCGACCATTGACAGTGATGGGACAGCGGGCGGGACCGGAACCGTTAAAAACGATACCTGAAAACCTTCCTGAAGGTTTTTATTTTCAGACAGATAACGAAGCGGAGCCAAAATAATACTTGTTGCCGGCTCAGGGAGTATTGTATTCAGGACCTACTGTTTTTAGTGAAACGCTTATGACAACAGAGTATTATCAGACGATCCGACACCAGCTCATCATTCATTAAATTTCTCAACCAAAAGGTACAATCATGGAAACCTCTCAATCAAATGCCGCCCTGCAGGAAACCCGGATGAAATATATTGCCAAAGGGATCGGCAGCGCCACCCCCTGCTATATCTCTCATGGCAGCGGCGCTCTGCTTATTGATGTGGAAGGCAGAGAATACATTGATTTCGGCGGCGGCATTGCGGTGATGAATGTCGGTCATTCACACCCGAAAGTTGTCAAGGCAATCAAGGATCAGGCAGAGAAGTTCACTCATACCTGTTTCATGGTCTCCCCCTACAAATCTTCGGTCGCCCTTGCCGAAAAGTTATGCGCAGCGGTTCCGGGCTCTTCACCCAAGGCAGTGATGTTTGCCAACAGCGGTGCCGAAGCTGTTGAAAATGCAGTAAAAATCGCACGGTATTACACCGGGAGACAGGGTATTATCGCCTTTGACAATGGTTTCCATGGCCGGACATTAATGGGAATGACGCTGACCTCCAAATTAAAACCCTACAAATTCGGCATGGGACCCTTCGCGCCCGAGGTCTACCGGGCACCATTTGCAAACTGTTACCGCTGCCCGTTTAACAGAGAATATCCCGGCTGCGGCCTGGAGTGCGCGGACCATCTTGAATATTTTTTCATCAACCATGTGGCCGCCGAACAGACTGCGGCAATCGTTGTCGAGCCGGTTCAGGGTGAAGGGGGTTTTATTGCTCCGCCGCAGGACTACTTCCAGAGACTCAAAATGATTTGCGACAAGTACAATATTCTGCTGATCTCTGATGAGATTCAGACCGGCATCGGCCGGACCGGTCATATGTTTGCCATGGAGCACTACGGGGTGGAAGCCGATATTACCACCGTTGCAAAAAGCCTCGCGGCCGGGATGCCGCTCAGTGCTGTCGTCGGCAAAAAGGAGATAATGGACGCGGTGCATCCGGGAGGGATAGGCGGAACCTACGGGGGTAACCCGGTTGCCTGTGAAGCGGCACTTGCGGTTTTCGATATTATTGAGTCTGAAAACCTGCTTGGCAAAGCAAAAGAGCTGGGTGAAACCCTGAGGAAGGCACTCCTTGAATTCCAGCAGAAATATGACATCATCGGCGATGTTCGCGGGCTGGGACCAATGATCGCGATGGAACTTGTCAGGGACAGGCGTACCAAGGAGCCCGCCACGGAAGAGACCAAAGCGCTCGTCTCCTACTGTTATGAAAGAGGTGTCATCGTGCTCAGCTGCGGCACCTATGGCAATGTCATTCGTTTTCTCATGCCCCTTGTCATTACCCCTGAGCAGCTAGGAAAAGGCCTTGAAACCGTGGAAGGCGGATTGGCTGCGCTGGACAGATAACAGGAACAGGACGTTCACCTGCGGGAGGGTATATTCATGCACGGCTATTACAACCGTATTCTTACTGTCGATTTAACCAGCAAAAGCTTCATGATCGAGGAGATATCAGACGAACTGCTGCGTGAATGCAATGGCGGCAAGGGTTTGGCGACTCATCTCCTGCTTGAGCGAAATCCGGCAGGAGTCGATCCGCTTGCTCCTGAAAACAACTTCATCATCGCCACCGGCCCCTTCTGCGGCGGCCGACTCTGGGGTGGCAGCCGTTATGGCGCTTACACAAAATCTCCCCTGACCGGATATTATGCAGAATCATACTCCGGAGGTAAAGTTCCCGAGGCAATCGACTCTGCCGGATTTGACGCTGTCGTCGTAAACGGCAAAGCTGACCGGCCCACGGTACTTTCAATCCTGCCGGACGGCGTCCAATTTCACGAAGCCGGCGATTTATGGGGCATGGATACCATCGTGGCTGAAGAGCAAGCGCTCAAGCGCTTTGCCTCGTCCAGGGAGGGTTTCGGGAAACCCGGTGCCGTGGTTATCGGACCGGCAGGGGAAAAAATGGTTAGATTTGCCATAATCGCCAATGATAAATGGCGTTGTGCGGGGAGAACAGGTATCGGAGCGGTTCTTGGCTCCAAACTGGTTAAGGCTCTCGTCTTTCAGGGTGACCGCAGACGCATCTATCATGACCCGGAATCCATTGCCGACTATGCCAAAGCCTTTTCCAAGGAAAATTTTCAAAATCCCGGCGCCAAAGCCTACCGCAAGATGGGAACAACAATGATGGTGACGGTAATGAATAACGCCGGTGCCCTTCCCACCAGGTACTGGAGACAGGGGACCTGTGACCACGTGGAAGAAATCAGCGGGGAACGCTACCATCAGCAGCACGACGTTCACCCCCATGCCTGTGCCAAATGTTTTATGGCCTGCGGACGTCTCACCACAATCAGCAGCGGCCGGCATGAAGGGTTGAAAATCGAAGGCCCCGAATATGAGACGATCTATTCATTCGGCGGCCTGTGCATGATCAAGGAGATGGAAGAAATAGCCTACATCAACGATCTCTGCGACAGACTCGGCATCGACACGATCACCACCGGGAACCTATGCGGACTGCTGATGGAAGCCCATGAGCAGGGGCGTATTGACTACGATATCAGCTACGGCAATGTTGAGCAGACCATTGCCCTGGTCGAGAAAATCGGTTCGAGAACCGGAATCGGCGATATTCTGGCAGACGGAATTATACCCGCCTCAAAAAAATGGGGTCTCGAAGACCTTGCCATTCACGTCAAGGGACTTGAGCCTGCAGGCTATGACCCGCGTGTTCTCAAAGGAATGGGGCTCGCCTTCGGCACGTCTCCCCGCGGCGCCTGCCATCTGCGCACCACCTTCTATAAACCGGAACTGGCCGGCCTTATTCCCCCCGGCCAGATCGAAAAAAAAGCCGATATGCTCGTTGATTACGAGGACCGCCTGAACATTTTTGATACCTTGACCCTCTGCCGTTTCTACCGGGATCTCTACTCCTGGGAGGAACTTGAAAAAACCCTGGAAATGGTTACCGGCGTAAAAAGATCAAAAGAGGATCTGCGAAGCCTGGCTGCCCATATCTCCACGATGACCCGGCAGTTCAATGTTCAGGAAGGATTGAAAAAAGAGGACGACCGGCTGCCGAAGCGACTCCATAAAGAAGCCCTGCCGGAAGGCGGGTCTCTGAGTGAAGGGGATATGGAGCACATGCTCCAGGACTATTACCGTCTGCGAGGCTGGGACCCGGAAGGGGTTCCCCCGAGCGCGTAACCCTGGACCGTCCAGTCGGATCAAAAATAGAGCTCCGGTTCCTTCCGCTGTGCACAGTTTTTATTCAGCCACTGCTGTTTCTCGAGAAGAGGCGGTGCACCGATTGAAACCGCTTCTTCCTGGCAGGTCCTGATACAGGAACAGCAGAAGATACAGCGCTCGACATCCATGCTCAGACCATCTTCTATGGTGATGGCGCCGCCCGGACAGGTGGTGATGCAGAGCCCGCAAAGTGTGCAGGTTGCCGTGTCCACTTTCGGAGTCACCGGTGGTGATGCCATACCTGTTTTATATGGCGTATTGCCGGGTACCTGCAGCAGGTGGCGCGGATGTAAATCCTGCAGGTGACTAATCTGTTGAAAAACACGGCTGCCGAATGAGGCCGCTGAAGCCAGATCGGTCTGGTCCGGCCTGCCCTGGGCTATTGGCATGTGGTGGTCAGAGAATGAATGTTCACCGATAAATGCTGAAGCGGCAAAAGGAATAAAAGAAGCTGCGGCGGCGATGTCTCGCAGTTCGACCAGCGCGTCCTCGTATTCTCTGTTGCCATAGAGAACAACAAGGACAGCTGGCGCACCGTTACCCTCTATTCCCCGGAGACGACTGGCGGCAAGCGGCGCCACCCTGCCCGCGTAAACCGGCACCCCGATCACAACAAGTTCATCCGCTTTGAATGATTTCTGGACAGCGGTTCCTGGATATGTCAGGTCAATTGAAGAGCTGTCGAGCCCTGAAAAGGAGGAAGCAATCGCAGTGACTATTTTTTTAGATGTTCCGGTGGGCGAAAAAAAGATTGTCCAGACTTTGCTCAGTTTCATTGTTTTTCCTGTCATCCGCTGTTTATTAAAATTTACTGGTTTCTCCAGGCTATCCGCCGAGGACGCCTGGCCAATGCCAATCAGGCAAACGCCCTCTCAATCTTGTCCTGCTGACGCTGTTCATATTCCTCAAAGCGGTCCATTTGCTGGTCTTCGAGCATCTCTTCCAATTTCTTTTTCAGCTCGTCAGTCAGCACCTTGTACTCGTTCTTGAAATCCTCCCAGCCACTTTTGCCTTGGTCGGCCAGCCCGTCTAGCAGCCTGCTCATTTGGCTCATGCTGTCCTCGAGGACTGGTCTGAGCTTGTCAAGCTGCTCCTCGGTTAGTATCAGGACATCTGCCAGTTCGGCAACCAGCTTTTCTCTTGCCTCCCGCATGGCATCTTCATCCATTTTATCGAGATAGCTTTTCAGTTTCTCCATTTCTTCACTGTTAAGAAATGTCGTTAATTTCTGCTCTGTATCCTCGCTGACGCCTTTCAGCTTCCGGGACATCTCTTCCATCTGGAGATAGCCTTTATCGACATACTCGCTGATGCTTTTTTTCAGCTCCTCACTCTTTTCCCCGAGTACCGGCTTCACCTTTTCCCATTGTTCTTTGGACAAGGCAAGCTGGTCGTTGAGCTCAGCGATCATCCTCTCCATGCTGAACGTATCGTTATCGGCGGTATAGCCGGCAGCACCTGTCAGCAGGCAAGCTGCCGCAACCATTAACGAGATGAAAACTGCCTTCCTGATTCTCTCTTGCATATACCTCTTTTTCCCTCACTGATTTTGGCACTGTTCCACTAAAGGGGCGTTCACGCCGTTTCTGTTTTTTTCTGCTGATGGGCTTCAAGGCTCGAGCATTGAGGTAATTCCACATAAAAACTGGTTCCAAGCCCCTGTTCCGACTCTACCCGTATGTTGCCGAGGTGGGCCTTGAGGATATCCAGACAGAAAATAAGCCCAAGGCCGCTCCCCTGTTCTCCATAGGTTCCCTGACGGCTCGTCTTGACGTCCGCCCTGAAAAGATTTTGGATATACTCCTGACTCATGCCCTTGCCATTATCTCTCACCACGATGGTTGCCGAGCGGTCACTGGTATCTGCAGAGAGATCGATACGCCCATACCGTTCACTGAACTTTATCGCATTCGATACCAGGTTGTTGAGAACGATATAATAGAGATATCTGTCCGCGTAGAGGAGCGTCTCTGGCGGAATTTCGTTGCTCAATGTAAGATTTTTCTCCGCTGCGGCATGCTTGAAATTCTGCAGCACCTCGTCCGCCATCAGTGACACATCAAAAAATTTTCTGTCGAGCTTTATTTCACCGGTTTCAAACCGGTCGATTGACAACAGGTTGTCAATCATCTGCAGCATCCGGTGACCGTTTTCAACAATATTCTCCAGGAACTGCCGATGGATCCGATAGGTAAAGGTTTCCCTGTCCAGAATTCTCTGGAGCATCTGGGTGATAGAGAAAAATGGCGATTTCAGATCATGGGCGACAAGGGCAACGAATCTGCTGTGGATGCCTCTGGCCAGTTCGGCCTGCCTCCGCGCTTCCTGGAGGAAATGCTGCAGCCGCTTCTGTTCGGTTATATCAGTGGCGATTTCCAGCCGGACATATTTGCCGCTGGACCAGCGAATCGCCTGATCTTTGGCGGCATACCACCGCTTGTTGTAGGGGTTTTCATACTCCCACTGGACTGGAGGCGCCGGCTTGCCTGTCTCGTCAAGGAGCCTATGGTTTGTGCAGAACGAACAGGGCCCGTCCTGCTTGGCTTGAAGAAATTGCCAGCACAGCCTGCCGACAGGATCAAAACCAAAGAGTTCTTTCAGGTATTCATTGGCAAAAAGGATTTCATGGCTGTCAAAATCTGCAACATACACGATTCCGTCGATGCTGCCGATTATGCCTGACAACAGCTCGTTAGTAAGCCTCATCTGTCTTTCGGCACCAAGGCGTTCAACAATCTCCGCACTGAGCTGCTGGTTAATTTCATCGAGCTCCTGCGTTCGCTGTCGAACTTTTTCTTCCAGTTGCTCAAGATGGTCGGTATGCTCACGATAGCGCAGCGCTGCCTCCAGTTTTACGCGAGCCCTGGACTTGGCAAGAAACAGACAGACAACAAAGGAGGGAACAAGCAGTACGACTCCGAGCAGCGCCAGAAGCTTCAGGTAGTATCTCTTCTGGGCGGCAAAATAGCTGTTTTCCACCTCTGTAATCAAGAACCAGTGATCCGGGTCATCATCTCCATGCAGATGAGCTTTGTCCGGGCTGCCGGCATGCACATCCATAACCTCGGGGGGAAATGGACGCAGGAACCTGTACACATAGAGCGTATTGCCCATAAAGAAATGTCCTGAGGGCTGCAGAGCGCTCCGGGCAGACAGCTCATCGAGCAGGTCCGCGTACAGGGTAGGCTTGCCATTTGCTATTGAGGATTTTCCTGCGCGGGCTCCTGCTGACTCTGCCCCAACCGTTTCGCCGGTTATCACCCGCTCAGAGTCCCTGTCCAGGAGAAGAACACGGCCGATTCGCTCCTGGCCGGTGTCGTAGAGGGGCTTGAAGATATCGAGGCTGTCGTAGTCGAGGGTAACGAAACCCGCCGGCTCGTCCTGGTTGTCGCCGATGATGTAATACAAACGCTGAACTGTGCCGAGTTGGACCGCTTGAGGCCTGTTTTCAGTATTTCCCGAAGAGATTGCCAGCTGGTAGATTTTTCCTCTCTGCTGCTGCAGCAGAATCTCGATGAAAGAAGGGGTTTCAAATGAACTGAGATAGCTGGCGGCAGCTTCTAAACGGCCGCTGTTATTTGAACCGGCCAGCAACTCTTTGCCGCCTCGATTCAGCAAACGGATGCGGGCGTAGCGCTTTTTTCCGGACAAAAACTGCTCAAACAGCTCAGTGACCAGCCTTGAAGAGAGTGCTGAGGTTTCATCCAGATATGTTTTCAAGGCCTGGTGGTTACCGAGAAACTGCAGGTCGGCAGCAATGGTTTGATTGCGGTCCTGCAGGAGCAGCTGCATGGATTCCAGCCGTATGTCTTCCTGGCGGAGCGTCTGCGTTTCGAAGGTATACACCCGGTCAAGATAAAAGATGGAAAAGACCAGCAGCACCGTTAACAACGGCCAGAGCATGTACCAGCAGAACTGTTTGAGAACAGGCTTGTATCCCTGGCTCTGAAAAAAAGATTCCCCCAGGTTGGCGTTGCTATTCATGTGGTTATTGCTTTCTATGGAACTTTCATCGGTTTCGAACCGCCTCATAAGGGATACAACAGGACTTGGTCAGGTAAATGCGACAACAAAACAATCCCTCAAAGCCATACAATAGGGTCGATACGTAAAAATTCCAGCCGCATCGGTCAAATGTTTTTCTCGGGCATCCCCGCAGCAGAATCACCCGGAAGCACGGGGAAAAGGGGCGGGAAAGGAAAGACTGCTTGGCCGGCGCCGGTATCATCGAGACCAGCTACGAGGAGCTCTGCAAATAATAAAAAGCAAAAGAAAACGTCGGCGAACACAGGAACCAGATGAATCAACTGCCCCACAGCCTTCAGGCTATCTGCGGGGTCAGTTGATCCAATTTCAAGGGGATGAACGTGCCTGTCCCAGTTACTTGTCGTCAACCGGCATTGAGGTGATCGTACCATCCCAGGTATCTACCTTGCCATCCACCTCACCTTCCTCAGAGAACCAGGTCTTGGTGACGACTTTTGACTCGGTAAAGAACTTGAAGCCGTCCTGTCCCATCACGTGAAGATCACCGAAGAACGACTGCTTGTGACCGGTAAATCCAAAGATGCCGAGCGGTACCGGGATACCGACGTTGATTCCGACCATACCGCCGTCGGTTTCCTTGGCAAAGGTCCTGGCATAGTAGCCATTCTGCGTGTAAATTACCGAACCGTTGGCAAAGCGGCTGGAATTCATGATTTTCAAGCCCTCTTCAAAACTGTCCACGCGCTTGATACAGAGTACCGGGCCGAAGATCTCTTCCCGGCCGACAGACATCTCTTCGGTCACCTTGTCGAAAATGGTTGGACCGATATAAAAGCCGTTTTCATGGCCGGGAACCTTGATATCACGTCCATCAAGGATCAGTTCGGCCCCTTCCCTGATGCCGGTTTCAATCCAGTCAAGAACAAATCTACGGTGTCCGGCAGTAACCACAGGGCCCATCAGTGAGGATTTCTCGTAAGCCGGGCCGACCGGCAATTCCGCGGAAAATTTTACCAGGTGGGCGATCAGTTCATCCGCTATGGCATTCTCGACAACGATGACGGGAAGCGCCATGCAGCGCTGCCCGGCGCAGCCGCAAAACGCATTCATAATGCCGCGGGCGGTTCGCTCGACTTTGCAGTCCCTCAACACGAGTGCATGGTTCTTCGCCTCCGTCAGTGCCTGCACTCGTTTTCCATGGGCAGCGGCTGTCTTGTAAATGTGTTTCCCGACTTTTGTCGAGCCGACAAAGGAAACGCCTTTGATATCGGGATGCTCCAGCAGGATTTCCGCCTCCACCCGGCTGGTCGTCACCACGTTGAGAACACCATCGGGAAGCCCCGCCTCTTTCCACAGTTCCATCAGACGCATGGAAGATTGAGGCACGTGGCTCGCCGCCTTCAGGACCATGCAGTTGCCGGAGGCGATACAGATCGGGGTCATCCAGCCATGCGGAATCATCGCCGGGAAATTCCATGGTGCAATTCCGGCAAATACGCCGATCGGATGGTGATACAAGACCGTATCGTAGCCGGTGGAGCAGTTCATCAGCGACTCACCTTTCATCAGGTGAGGCGCACCGCAGGCAAACTCCACGACCTCGTTGACTTTCAGTATGTCACCCATCGCCCCGAGCCAGTCTTTCCCCATCTCCGTGGCCAGCAGCCGGGTCAGTTCCTCTAGGTTGTCATCAACAAGGCGCTTCATCTTGTAGAGTACCTGCACCCGTTTTGAAACCGGTGTATTCGACCACGCGGGAAAAGCCGCGCTTGCCGCCTCTATGGCTGATTCGACCTCCTCCTTGGTACAGCATGGCGCTTTGGCGATAACCTCGCCGGTTGATGGATTAAAGCAATCCATGTGTTTTTCTGTTTTCGATTCTTTCCACTCGCCGTTAACACAGAATTTTAATTTCCTGAGGCCGCTTCCCTTCTCCTCGGAGAAGTAACGGTCTGCACTGTTGTCTGACATCTTGATCCTCTTTCTTGAAGTGATAAGTGGGTTGTCTCCGCTAAAAAAGCATTTCTACCAATACTGCATGGCTCCCCTGAACAGTTCTGCCAGTTCATCCGGCCCTGCAGGTCTTGGTGATAGTTTGGTTACGCGATGCTGCGGCAGTGTGCCCTCCACCAGCTTGGGAATGTCAGCTTCGCTGAAACCGACCGCTTTCAAGCCGTTTGGCACGTTAAAACGCTTGAAATAGCCGATCATCGCCTGGGCCAGAATCTCTCCGGCATCAGCATCCTTGACTCCTTCAGTGTCCAGGCCAAGCGCTTTGGCGGCCTCGATATGCCGCTTTGGATTGGACGGACCGGTAAACCTGAATACCGATGGCGCATTGATTGCAACGGAAATGCCGTGCGGGATGATCGGGTGATCGGAAATATAATCAGGCGCGATGTATTCCCGGACCATCCCGGAAACCGGGTAAGACATACCGTGCGGCAGTGTCACGCCGGCATTGCCGAAGCCGACGCCGGCAAAGGTGGCTGCCAGAGCCATCATGCCCCGAGCCTCTTCGTTCGCGGGCTCTTCTACGGCCGTGGCGAAATTCTTTGCCATGATCTCCATCGCCTTTATGGCCCACATGTCGCTGATTGGGTTTGCTCCCTGGTATGCGGGGCGAAGGATTGGCCGTTCCGGTCTTGGCCGGTTGGTATATTCTATAGCAGTGTACGACTCCACCGCATGGGTCAGAATATCAAGAGCGGTCGAAGTGGTGATCATCGGCGGCATGGTCATCATGTTCAGCGGATCGACGATTCCCAGCGTCGGTTTCAGGGCGCGTGAGGCTATGCCCGTTTTGGCATGCATCTCCTCCAGATCAAATATCGCCACACCGGTTGTTTCGCTCCCGGTGCCTGCCGTTGTCGGGATGGCAAACAGCGGCTTTAACGGACCGGGAACCGGCTGTCCTTTACCGATAGGGGCGTTGACGTAGAGAAGAAAATCATCCGTCGGGTAGGTGGCGTAAAGGTTAGCGGCCTTGGCCGTGTCAATCACCGAACCACCGCCAAGGGCGACAAATGAATCGATCTTGTTATTCACCGCAAAGGCGATCGCATCCTTGAACGAACCATCGGTCGGTTCTACACGGACATCTTTGTAGAGGAGATAATCAACCCCCTCCTTTTCGAGCGACTGAACAACGATGCTGACCATCGGCAGTTTGGCGATATTCGGGTCGGTCAGGACCATCACCTTTTTCACCCCGAGATCCTTGAGATCCATCCCGATTTCTGCAGTTATCCCCCTGCCAAACCTGATATTGGATGCTGCCATTTCAAATCCAATCTCTTTGTCCATGAGTAACTCCCGTCAATTCTGTTAATCGTTTTCGGCTGATAACCAGCCGCAGGAAACCTTTCCGGAACTCAATAGTAGGGTATAGCTCCTGACTCGTCAACATATATTATAATATTTGACAACTTTCTCCGGCAGCCTGAAAACATCACCTGCCGTTTTCATCTTTTCTGCCATGCGGGACAACCAGGTAAAGATCGGCACTGCCAAGATCCTTGAGGATTTTGGCCCCACCGTCAGCAGAGATCGTCCTCAGGATTGCCTCGCCCGGAGGGGCAAACCTGGCAGGGTCAAAGGATTCCTCGCCCATTTTCTCTGACATGAACGCTCCTACCTTTACAACATCCTCTGCCATCGCCCTGCCCGCACCCGCTGCGTCTTTTTGCACCAGGCAGTCGAGAATGTTCCGGTGTGACTCTTGAACCATCGTGTGAAACGCCGGCCCCAAATCAAGCGATTGCTTCATTTCATCAAGCAGATGATCAACGAAATCAACGATGAGAATCAACAGGGGATTTTTTGTTATCCTGGACAGGTAGTGATGAAAACGAGTGTTTTTCTCCCGGGGCGACCAGCCAGCCGACTCGCCGTTTTCCACGCAGGAGGTCAATTGCGCGATTTCCTCGGCGGTAATTTTGAGGGCGGCAAGGCGGGCGATATGGGGCTCGAGCAGGTATCTCAGCATGGTGATCTCACGCACAGACACTGGCTGGAAGTGCATAAAGTTCATCATGCTGTGCATGAGTGTCTGGGAATTGACCTCGGTTAAAAAAATCCCCCCCGTCGCCCCCTGGCGGATCTCCACCAACCCCATGGTCTCAAGACTGCGCAGCGCCTCACGCAGCGTCGCCTTGCTCACCTGGAACTCCTCGATCAACTCTTTCTCCGAGGCCAGACGGTTGCCCGGCTGCAGTTTGCCCGACATGATGGCGTCTCTGACCTGGGAAATGATATAATCGGTTACCTTCTCTTCCTTCTTTGCCGCCGCAAATATTTTTGTCATTCGCTACTCTATTAAATTTCTCTTTTATTCTGAATTTGATACGGATAAAAAGACCTCTCTGGCAAGCATACGCTCCGATTGTCCGACGGAGTACACCAGCATATCACCATATATTATAATATTTGTCAACAGGCAGGTCATGCTCACGTATGCTCGGCAGACAGAAAAAGAGAGGTGTGCTGAGGAGCGGGATTGACAGGCTATTCCAGGGCCTGGGCGAGCAATGAGAGAATATGGACGGCTTTCACCTTCAGGTTGCCATGGTTGATAATATCCTGCAGCTGCATGATACAGCCGGGACATCCTGTGGCGACAAGGTCTGCCTTGCTCTCCCTGATTCCGTCGAGCTTGGCTGCCCCGATTTGTTTGCTGGTGTCATAATGATAAACGGAAAAAGTCCCTCCCAGGCCGCAGCATGTGGAGGCCTTCTCCATCTCGACATAATCGACATTGGGTAAATTTTTCAGCAGCTCCCTGGGCTCATCAACAATACCCTGGGTTTTCAGATGACAGGGGTCGTGGTAGGTGACACGTGTTCTGTTCGGCCGCTTCTTCATCGCGGCAAGTTCCTCAAATAAACCATTCTGCTTGAGAAAAACACTGAAATCGACCACTTTGCCGGTAAAACCGTCAAAATCACCGTTCATCGTTTTATAGTGCTCCCCTATGCCACCGTTGCAGGATGCACAGGCGGTGACAATATGTTCGATCTTCTTGTTTTCAAAGGCGGTGACATTATTTTCGGCAAGTTCTGTAACCAGCCGTCCGTCTCCCGATGAAAGAGCTGGGATGCCACAGCAGCCCTGGGTTCGCGGAACATGTACCGAGTAGCCCAGACGCTGCAGAATATCCACCATGATTCGGCCGATTTCTGGATAGATGTACGTCAGGGCGCAGCCGGCAAAAAAGCCGACAACACCCTTCTCCCGGTCAGCAACCGTGTATTCGGGAACGTGCTCGAAGAGGTTTTTAAAGGGGATCCTGGGAACCGTTCTGTTTTTCATCAGTGGATAAGGAAAGCGCAGCCGCAACCCGCTGGACTCAGGAACTTTTTTCAGCAGAAGCGGGGAAAAAAGCGCTCCCCCTTTGCCAAGCGCCTTCATCAGGCTTTTTCGGGAAAGAAGAGAGGATACGCCTTTGCCGATAAGAGAAAGCCCCTGACTCTCTGTTATTTCCCGACGTATGGCACCGACGATTTCATTCGTCGGGACCTTGTTGGGGCACTTGTCAACACAGGAACCACACATCAGACACATGCTGATATCTTCCTGCAGTCGCTTTTCAAGTCCTGCTTCCTGGTCAAGCAGAGCGGCCGCCAGGGCAATCTTGCCCCGGGCGACACTGCCCTCTTTTCTCTCTGCGAGATATGCCGGGCAATGGGCCTGGCAGACGCCGCACTTGACGCACTCCCTGATGAGTCCCTCGAAATCTTTTAAGCGCTTGTTTTTATCCATAATGACCGTTAACCCAGAGAACTACAGCTGTTTGTCAGTTTCGTAAAATATTTTCCCCGGATTAAGTATACCAAGAGGGTCCATTGCCCGTTTTATGGTTTTCATACAACTGATTGTTGCCGCATCCAGTTCCATCTCCATATACTTCGCCTTGGACAGTCCGATGCCGTGTTCTCCGGAAATCGAACCGCGCAGCTTTATGGCAGCTCCAAAGACCTCGTCAACCACCTTCTCGATTGTCTGAGCCATCCCATCCTGCTTCATGTCAACCATGATATTTACATGGATGTTCCCATCCCCGGCGTGACCGAAATTGACAATGGGAACAGCGTATTTTTCTGAAATCTTCTCAAGTGATCTGATCATGTCGGGCACTTTTGAGCGTGGTACAACAATGTCCTCATTGAACTTGTCGGGATTTATCTTGCGCAGGCTCGGGCTGACGATGCGTCTCACCTGCCATATCTTTTCCGACTCTTCAGGTGTTTCGGCAATCCGGGTATCAATAATACCGAATTGAGCAATGATAGATAGAATTTTTTCTGCCTGCTTCGTCAGAGCCTCACGGTCGCCGTCCACCTCGACAATGAGAAGCGCCCGGCAATCTTCTGGGATCGGGATATCACTTTTCCCCCGTATGCAGTTAATTGTCGCGTTGTCCAGGAATTCAAGGGTTGTCGGTATGATCTTTTCATTGATGATGGCTGAAACCGAGCGGGCGGCCCCGTCAATTGAATCAAACAGTATCAGCATGGTTTTTTTGGCAGCAGGTTTCGGCAGCAGCCTCAGGGTAATCCTGGTAATGATGCCGAGTGTTCCCTCCGAGCCGACAAACAGCTTGGTAAGGTCATAACCGACGACATTCTTCAGGGTCTCCCCGCCGGTCCTGATGATATCACCGGTGGGGGTCACAACCTCGAGCCCGAGGACGTAATCCTTTGTAACCCCATATTTGACACAGCGCGGTCCACCGGCGCACTCGGCAACATTCCCGCCAAGTGTACTGAATTCCTTGGAAGCCGGGTCGGGCGGGTAAAACAGTCCAATCTTTTCAACCTGGCGCTGCAACTCCGCGGTAATGACGCCGGGTTCCACATGGGCAATCAGGTTTTCAGCATCAATTTCAATGATCTTGTCCATCCTGGTCAATACCAGGACAATTCCCCCCCGTGTCGGGAGACTTCCACCGCTGAACCCCGACCCTGCACCCCGAGGAATAATCGGGATCTTTTCTCTGTTGGCCACTTTGACTATCCTGCTGATTTCGTCGGTGCTGACAGCATACACAACTGCCTCGGGAAGGTATTTTTTCTGGGTTGCGTCATAGGAATGGGTTATCCTGTCACTGCGTTCCGTGGTTATGTTGCCTGCACCGACTATTCCGGCAAGTTCTTTAATGATCTCTTCATTCATAGGTGCTCACCTGTCATACAAAAAAATCGAGGTCCTTTATCACAGACAGCACTCTGCACGCTCCAAGAGGAGTGTTGCCGCTGTCCAGTTCAGTCTCTGTACATCCGGTTTAACAATGGCAATCATAAATTCATTTGTCGAGCACTAATACCATTTTGCCGAGACCCATCCCGTTTTCCGTGGCAGCAACCCCGATAGGCCAGACAGCGCCTTTCAAGGCGGCTCTCGTCTCGACTTCACTGTCACCGGCTGCAACAGGGTATCTTTATAATCGAATTCAGGCGCGACGCAAACGCTGAATTTAGCCACCCGGTCGATCGACTTCTGTGAGCAATCTCTTTTCAGATGACCAGCACCACTCCTTGACACATACCACATCGTGGTGGTAAAATAAGGGTAAGATGTCAGTAGCGGGCTACGGTGACAACCGTTTCAGGAATCCAGGAGAACCCGCGATAGCGGGTGCGTCCTTGAATTGGCAGCCGGTGCTCAACCTGCTTATTTTTCTTGATTGCCCCATGCCGGCATCGCACGAGCTGCATGAGTAATTCTCAGATTCGCTTAGGCAAGAAGGAGATTATGATGCTCAACGTTCTCATCGCCTGTGAATACAATTCCGGTAGAAGCCAGATTGCCTGTACCTATCTCAACGCCTATGGCAGTAACTACTTTACCACAGAATGCGGTGGACTGGACCCCAAACCAATCAATCCCCTGGTTGTTCTGGTAATGAGGGAGGAAGGATACAGGATAGAGGGCATGAACAATGCTCACTCTGTTTATGACCTGATAGGCATGAACCGGAACTACGATATCGTCATTTCAGTCTGCTCAAAAGAGGCCGACAAACTCTTTCCTGTTTTCCCCGGTCACTGCATACGGCTGAACTGGCCCTACGAAAACCCAGCCCGGATAGCCGGTGGGCGGCTCCAACGGCTTCAGGCAATAAGAGATATGCGGGACAGCATTAAAAAAGACGTGATCGAATTTGTTCGCGGCTACGAGCAGAGAGGTTTAAACCTGTTCCTGACCTTCTCGGAGTCAGTGCTGAAAAGCAATGCCTGATCTTGTCAAAAGATGGCAGAGCCGCGCTCTTGTCTTTTTGTCGTCCCGACAGGTTGTTCTGGTTGACACGGGTGGAGCGGGTTTTTGCCGCTTCAGCTTCCAGACGATCAGGCTGCCGGCAGCCTGATCATGAAGGTGCTGCCCTCGCCAAGTGTGCTTGTAGCATCGACGCTGCCGCCGTGGGTCTGAACGATATGCTTGACAATCGACAGCCCCAGGCCGGTACCGCCTATTTTACGGCTTCTGGCCTTGTCGCTTCTATAAAAACGTTCAAAAAGGCGCGGCAAATGATCAGCTGAAATTCCCACTCCGTCGTCGATAACCCGGATTTCCACCTGGGCCTGATCATGAGTCATCTTTCGTTTGGCTGCAACTGTTACGCTGTCGCCCCGGTTGCTGTGGGTCACGGCGTTGATCACCAGGTTTACGATTGCCTGTTCGAACAGGGTGCGGTTGATATTCGCCTGGATGTCATCATCGCAGTCAAGAAGCAGTGAGATGTTGCGCTCACGGGCTTTGTGCGAGCAGGTCTGAATCGCATCCTCCAGGACCGGCAGCAACAGCTGACGATCAAACCTCATTTCTTTGTTGCCCGCATCCTGCTCAATCCTGGACAGAACAAGCAGGTCGTCTATGATCTCACTAAGCTGTTCCGACTGGCGCAGAACAGTCTCAAGAAATTTTCGCCCGTTTTCGGGGTCATCCATGGCACCTTCGAGAAGTGTCTCCACATAGCCCCGGATAGATGTGATCGGTGTTCTCAGTTCGTGGGAGACATTGGCAACAAAATCCCTGCGCACGTTTTCCAGCCGCCGCTGGCGCGTTACATCATTGAAAACAACAAGGGCACCGATGCGTGAGCCGTCACCGTCCGCCAGCGCGACAACATGAATCTGCAGATACCGTTGCCTGCTGCTACCAGCAAGGACTATCTCTTCTTCGAGAACTCCACCACTCTTCAAAACTTTTCTAATCTGCTGGTGAATTGTGGCATTTCTGATAACCCCCTGTACCAGAAGCCCTTCGGCTTTCTCCCGTTCAATCTGGAACATCGCTGCCGCAGCTGAATTGATGCTGATGATTTTTTCCTGCCTGTCGACAGCGATCACGGCCTCCACCATGCTGGAAAAGACTGTTTCGAGCTGATTGCGCTGGTTGACGATGGTTTTAATCATATCATCAAGCTGATCGGCCATCCGGTCCATCGCCATCGCCAGCATTGTCACCTCCCGCGACGCAGTTGCCTTTTTGATCAACATCCTCCGACTGAAGTCTCCCCGCGAATAGAACTCTGCCCGTTCCGTCATCTCTTCGAGCGGGCGGCTGATATTTCTTGACACAAAAAGGGTGACAAGAAACGCCACGAGAACAGCGATGATTGTCCCGAACAACAATCTCCCATTGAGAGCACTCAGGGCTGAATCGATTGCCGTGACCGGCATCGACAATCTAAGGACCGCCGTGGATTCAGCAGGATCCAGTCCGTTACCGCCTGATTGTTTGAACGTAACGGGTATTGCTGAATAGAGCATTCGCTCGCCAAGGGTATTGCTGAACCGGAGCGAGCTGCCCGGAGTGCCGCTGAATGCCGCTTTAATTTCCGGACGCTGCCGGTGATTATCCATGCTCTGCGGGTTTTCTTCCGTATCGGCCAGAACGACACCATCCTCGTCGATAACCGTAATTCTCGTTGTTGACGCCCTTCCGGATTCGACAGCGAGCTGCTGGAGCTGCGCACTCGTTCCGCTCTCCAGGATTTCAGCGATGTGTGATTTGATTATGTTTGCCCGGTTAAGAAGATTTACTGCAGATTCACGGAGATAAAATGATTTTGCCGAATGCGAATTGAACCAGCCGACTGCGAGGATTGACAGCAGTATGATGATAAGGGTGGCCGGGAAAATCTGCCAGAAAAGTTTTTTCTGCTTGAAAATCATGGAATAATCCCTTTAGTGTCGAAAAGACTGAAAACGGTAACCGACGCCCCTGACGGTCTCGATTAACTGCCCGGAAGCCCCCATTTTTTTTCTCAAACCGAAGATCTGCACATCAATGGCGCGAGGGGTAATCAGGAAATCGTATCCTCTTACTGAATCAATGATCTGCTGCCTGGTAAAGACCCACCCTGGCTTCCCGGCCAGAAGTTCGAGAATCCCGAATTCCGTCATGGTGAGCTGCAGCGTCTCGCCTCCTAGGGTTACCTCGTGGCGATTTTTGTTGATGGTAAGCTCATCAACCACAATAACATCCTGCTGCTCCTCGTTTTTTGACTTTTTCTTTTTTACGCCCCTTCTCAGCACGGCTTTGATTCTGGCAATCAAGACCTTGGGGCTGAACGGTTTGGTGATATAGTCATCGGCACCGCTTTCAAGCCCGACGATGACATCTTCCTCCTCGCCTTTTGCGGTCAGCATAATGATCGGGATATGATGACCGGATTTCGAGTTTTTCGCCTTCACCGACCGGCACACCTCAAGCCCGCTCATTCCCGGCAGCATCAGGTCAAGGAGGATGCAATCAATATCCTCATTGAGCAGATGTTCAAGAGCCTCCTCCCCAGTATCGGCGCAGGTCACGTGAAATCCAGCCTTGATGAGATTGTAGCTGACCAACTGCTGAATGGCCATTTCGTCCTCGACCACAAGTATGTTTACCTTTCCCATTGCCCTTTGATTTTTGCGCATACGTTCATTAACGAAATGAGATGCCACCTGTGTCCCTGGCAAACCGCTTGAAAAAAAAGTTCCAAACTCAATATGGCATGAGTTCGATCATTTGCGCTTAAATGTTCAGCATTTTAATGCCCACCGCAAGCTCTTTCCCGACTGCTAACACAATCATAATATTCTCCTAATCAAGCAAAAATAAATATCGCCTATTTTATCGACACGTTCAGTTCAGGAATAAATCCTCTACCATAGTGACCGGTAGGTAACACGAATTCACAGGACAGCCCATTGATGCAGCCACATTACACCTTCCACATAGAACTGCAGAACCTCAACAGGAAACTTCTTGATCTCGTGGCGATGGTCGAAGATCGGGTCAGACGTGCGACAGCAGTTATCAAGACACAGGACGAGAAAGAAGTGAAGTCCATTATTCTCTCTGATTATGAAATCGATGAGATGGAAGTTGAAATCGAGGAAGACTGTTTAAAAACCTTGGCCCTCCATCAACCAGTGGCCGGCGACCTGCGTTTCATCATAACCGTCATTAAAATCAATGTCGAGATGGAGCGAATTGCAGATATGGCCGTCAATATCGCCATGGGTGTCGAGGCAATCTCAAAATCAAAAGCAAAGCACCTGGTGAAACATATTGATTTTACACTGATGTCTGAAAAAACAATCGAAATGCTGAAAATGAGCCTCGATGCGCTGATCAACCGTGATCCATCTCAGGCGCGCCAGGTTTTCCTGCTTGACGATGAAATCGATGAATTCAGGAACAGCATATACAACAAAGTCAAAGACCTTATCCGGATTCACCCTGAACATCCTGGATGTTTAATCAACACCTACCTGCTGGCTCGCCACCTGGAGCGGATCGGGGACCGGGCAACGAATATATCAGAAGAAGTCATTTACCTGGTCGAGGGAATCGTGGCCAAAAACATCTCTTAATCCTCCCTTTATTCAGGGAAAGAAACAACAATGATATACGATTACCTTCCTGCCTTCATCATCGGTATAAGCCTGTGCGCCTTCCTGCTGGGCAGATACCGGGCAATCAGCATATCGGCCGGTGAGGGCAGAGGCAGGAGTCTTCATTCTCTGCCCAGCCATTACGGAACGATGACCGCTTTGGCAGGGGTTCTGCCGGCGCTTCTTGTCTATGGGATCTGGGCAGCGGTTGAAACGACGCTGCTCGACACCCGGATCATAAACGAGCTACCCTCCTTGCTGGCTAGTCAGCCAGAATCGAGGCACTCGCTTGTTCTCAATGATATCAAAAACACCATTGCCGGTAACATCAGCCTGAGCCCGGATGAATCAGTCAAAGAGGCGGCAGGCCGCTATCTGGAAATCAGAGAAAAATACAGGACTGTCATCACTTCGGCAATCCTCATTATTATCATATCGCTCTCCCTTTTTACCTATCGGCTGATTGCACCCGCGCTTCGGGCGCGAAATATTGTCGAGACGGTGATCAAAGCAACCTTGATGCTCAGCTCGGGAGTCGCGATCCTGACGACATTGGGCATTGTTCTTTCCGTTCTTTTTGAAGCAATCCGCTTTTTTCAGATTGTCCCGCTGCACGAATTTCTCTTCGGTCTCACCTGGAGCCCGCAGATGGCAATCAGGCCGGACCAGGCCGGTTCCTCGGGTGCCTTTGGCGCGGTTCCGATATTTACCGGAACGTTCATGATTGCAGGAATAGCAATGGCGGTCGCCATCCCGATTGGCCTCCTTGCCGCCGTCTACCTCTCGGAATATGCCGGCGATACATTCAGGGCCGTTGTCAAACCCCTGCTCGAGATTCTCGCCGGAGTTCCAACCGTTGTCTATGGTTTTTTTGCGGCATTGACCGTTGCCCCGCTGATCCGTGACTCGGGGGCTTTCTTTGGTATGTCGGTTGCATCTGAAAGCGCCCTTGCTGCCGGTCTGGTAATGGGTATCATGATCATTCCCTTCGTTTCTTCACTCTCCGATGATGTGATCCACGCGGTACCTCAGGCCCTTCGAGACGGCTCCTACGCGCTTGGGGCAACCAGATTCGAAACCATCAAACATGTTATTTTCCCTGCAGCTCTGCCCGGCATTGTCGGTGGTGTCCTGCTGGCGATATCCCGAGCAGTCGGCGAGACAATGATTGTGGTCATGGCTGCAGGATTGGCTGCAAACCTCACGGCGAATCCCTTTCAGGCAGTGACAACAGTTACGGTACAGATTGTCACGCTTCTTGTCGGTGACCAGGAATTCGACAGTCCGAAGACGCTGGCAGCGTTCGCCCTTGGCCTTGTGTTATTCGTCTTCACCCTGATTTTAAATGTCATAGCTCTGCGGGTCGTCAAGAGATACCGCGAACAATACGAATAAACATCATTCCGACAGAGACACAGCATTATGGAAACCCAGAAGAAATCACTGCTTTCCGCCAACCACGACAAACGGCTGAGAGGCCGTTATGTGTCTGAAATCCGCTTCAAGTGGCTCGGTATAGTGGCAATCTCGATTGCCCTGACGTTCCTTGCGTTTCTTTTTATCTCCATCGTCGGAAACGGTTATTCCGCGTTCAGGCAGACGTTCGTTCAGCTCGAGGTAAAGCTGGATAAGGAATATTTCAACGATCCTGATCTGTCACGGGCAGATTATGGGGGAATCATCAAGGCCTCGCTTCGAGACATGTTCCCTGACGCCAGTTCAAGGAAGGACAGGAAAATGCTCTACGACCTTGTCAGCAGCGGTGCCGCATTCAAGCTGATGGATATGGTCAAGGAAGACCCGAAACTGATTTCCACCCGTTTCAAAGTGTGGGTTCCGGCAAATGACGATGTCGACATGCTGATGAAAGGGGCCATAGATATCAGCGAGCCGGAGAGCAATCGGCGCATCAAGGATATCCAGTATGAATGGATCAGAACACTCGAGCGCGGCGGTTTGATCCAGATGAGATTCAATACCACGTTCTTTACTGCTGGAGATTCCAGGGAGCCGGAACTTGCCGGAATTTGGGGCGCGACAAAAGGGTCATTTTACACCCTGCTTATCACCCTGCTGCTTGCCTTTCCTATCGGGGTTGCGGCGGCCATCTATCTTGAAGAGTTTGCACCGGATACTGTCTTTACTGCTTTTATCGAAGTAAACATCAACAATCTTGCCGCCGTACCCTCCATCATCTTCGGCCTGCTGGGACTGGCTATTTTTATAAATTTCTGGGGAATACCGCGCTCTACTCCGCTTGTCGGCGGACTTGTCCTCACCCTGATGACACTGCCCACCATCATCATCGCGGCACGCGCCTCGATCAAATCGGTACCGCCGTCTATCCGGGAAGCAGCGCTCGGTGTTGGAGCCTCGAAAATCCAGACAGTTTTTCACCACGTGCTACCGCTGGCGCTGCCTGGCATGCTCACCGGCACGATTATCGGCATGGCGCGGGCCCTCGGCGAAACTGCACCGCTGCTGATGATCGGCATGGTTGCCTTTATTGTCGATATACCCCAGAGCCTGACTGACCCCGCGACTGCCCTGCCGGTCCAGGTCTATCTCTGGGCCGACAGCCCGGAACGGGCATTTGTTGAGAGAAACTCTGCGGCCATCATTGTCCTGCTCGGCTTCCTGATGACGATGAACGCTGCTGCAGTTTATATGCGCAACAAGTTTGAAATAAAATGGTAACGATCCAAACAGCCAGAATCATCTGGAAAAACCAAACACGAAAACTACAAGGAGAAACAAAATGAAAGTAAAAGGACTGTTTGCGGCCTGTGCACTCACCGCCGCTGCACTCGCAACATCGCCTGCCCATGCCAACCGCGATTACATTTCCATCGTCGGGTCGTCGACCGTGTACCCGTTTGCGACCGTGGTTGCCGAGCAGTATGGGAAAACAACCAATTTCAAGACACCGAAAATCGAATCAACAGGATCAGGCGGCGGCTTCAAGCTCTTCTGCGGCGGCGTCGGCATCGAACATCCCGACATCACCAATGCCTCGCGTGCCATCAAGAGTTCGGAGATAGAGAGATGCATGGAAAACGGCGTCAAGGAAATCGTCGAAGTGAAAATCGGCTATGACGGTATCGTGCTGGCCAACTCTAAAAAGAGCGAGCAGATTAAACTGACCCGGAAGGATATCTTTGCAGCGCTTGCCAAAGACGTCCCCGGCGCTGATGGTACACTGATGGCCAACCCTCATAAAACCTGGAAGAATGTCAACGCAGAGCTGCCGGATGTAGCTATTGAGGTCCTTGGCCCTCCCCCGACCTCAGGTACCCGTGACGCCTTTGTTGAGCTGGCCATGGAAGGCGGTGCGGCAGAATTTGAGTCGCTTGCCGACCTGAAAAAATCAGATGGAAAAGCCTTTACGGCCGTAGCACATACCCTTCGTGAAGACGGCGCTTATGTCGAAGCAGGTGAAAACGACAACCTCATTGTCCAGAAACTTCAGGCTAACCCGAATGCACTCGGCATTTTCGGTTTCTCATTTCTTGACCAGAACGCAGATGTCGTTCAGGGATCTCTTGTCGACGGCGAAGCCCCGACATTTGAGAACATCGCTGATGGTAAATACCCGGTCTCGAGGCCGCTGTTTTTTTATGTCAAAAAAGCACATGTCGGCACCATTCCCGGCATAGCTGAATATCTGTCCGAATTCACCAGTGAAAAAGCCTGGGGACCCGACGGCTATCTGGCCGACAAGGGCATGATCCCGATGCCCGATGCCGAGCGCAGAATGTTTGCAGAAAACGTCAAAGAACTCAAACCGATAGATGCAAAATAAATACCCCTATGGAAACGTGATACCCGAATCACGATTACAGTCAATCGGTCATCAGGCACCTGCGCCTGATGACCGATTGCGTATTTCAAGAAAAACCCACAACTCAAGAGCTGTCATGACCGCTACGCTGGATATTGCACAACCAGGAATTTCCCAGATAGATACACAGGATCAGATCATGTCGGAAATCACCTCTGAAACCATGAGCAGGAAAACCGTAGGCAACCCGTATGTCGAACAGCCCCGCATGACATGCAGAGCAGTTTCTGTCTATTACGGTGCAGCCAGGGCAATCAACAAGGTCAGTATCGATGTCGGCTGCAATGAAGTGCTTGCCATGATCGGGCCCTCAGGCTGCGGCAAGTCCACCTTTCTTCGCTGCCTTAACCGTATGAATGACACCATCGCCGGCTGTCGGGTCGAGGGGGAGATCTGTCTGGACGGGGAAGACATCCATCACCCGAACGTTGATGTCGTGCCGCTCCGGGCACGGGTTGGCATGGTTTTCCAGAAACCAAATCCCTTTCCGAAATCCATCTACGACAACATTGCCTACGGCCCCAAGATCCATGGCCTGACCGCCAATAAGGGAGAGCTTGATGAGGTCGTTGAGACATCGCTGATCAAAGCCGGGCTCTGGGAGGAAGTGAAGGACCGGCTCAGTGAGCCGGGAACCGGTCTCTCGGGCGGCCAGCAGCAGCGGCTCTGCATTGCCCGCGCCATTGCCGTCAGTCCCGAGGTCATCCTGATGGATGAACCCTGTTCGGCGCTTGATCCGATCGCCACGGCAAAGATAGAAGAGTTGATCAATGAGCTGCGGCTGCAGTATTCGATCGTTATCGTCACCCATGCCATGCAGCAGGCTGCCAGGGTTTCTCAACGCACCGCCTATTTCCACCTTGGCGATCTGATTGAGGTCGGTTCCACGGATCAGGTCTTCACCAACCCGAAACATCAGCTTACCGAAGACTACATCACCGGGCGTTTTGGCTGATATCGACTGCCAGAGGTGAATTGCCAGCAAGCCTTGGTTCAAGCGCTGAAATGCCGACTCAGTTTCTGCCACTGATCAGCAATCCGCTCACCGCTGTTGATGATCTCCTGGAGCATCAGCCGCTGGTTTTCGGAGAGCTGCTCCTCCGATTCCAGCAGTAATTGAGAGTAGTTGATCATACCGTTGAGGCCATTTGTGGTCTCGTTCACCATTCTTTCCAGCGTTTCCCTGTCCTCGCGCGGTTGTGACAAATCAGCCTGAGCAGATTTGTACTTTGCCGTCATCCTGTTCACCGAATCCGTGATCTCCGCAATTTCGGTGGCCGCCTCAGCAGCACAGTCAAGGCGGTCATATGTTGCCTGGGTCTCTTCAATCCGCCTTCCCAGCTCAAACAGTGGGCTGATTGTTCTTCGGTACAGCAGAATGAGAATAAAACAGAGGCTGCTGATGAGCAGTCCCATGACACCGATAATGGAGAGCTGAAAACCAACGACACCATTCCTGATCTGACCGGTAATCACCCGGTCAATTTTCAGGAGGTTATCACCAATTAACCGCAATTCCTGCTGGAGCCCGAGTGCCGTATCCGGAAATTCGGACTCTGAGCCGACTTTCCTCAGAGCGATGACAAGCCCCGCCAGATCGACCCTGTCTGTCAGAGCAAGTTTATACTGGCCGGGTATGACATCGCTGTCAAAAAATCTGCTGATGGTGTTGTTCAGCTCTTCAATTTCAGGAATGACGGCCTTGAGCAGCGACTCATTGCGGCTGATGAGCGCCTCCGTCACCTGTTCCCGCACCGTTGAAAAGGTAAAAAGCGTTTTTTCGCTCAGCGCGCTGATGTCCGAGTACTTCCTGTTCAACTGAACCTGCCGGACCCCCAGGCCAATGACAACGGAGAGTGATATCCCGACGACAATGAAGCTCGCATACATTATTAATTTAGTCGATTTCAGCATGGGGGAAGATCTAATGACTGGGAAGAGACTCAGGCTTCAGGTGGTTCATCCATTTCAAACTCATACTTCTTCTTCAGTGAGCAGGAGTAGATAATATCAAATTCTTCGCTGTCTATGGTCTCCACCTGCATTAAAATATCGGCGAGAACGGATAAAAACAGCCTCTCGTTACCGAGGATGACAACAGCTTCCCGGTAGCATTCATCGAGAAGTTTTTTTATCTCCCGGTCTATCTGCGCCTCCGTCCGTGCACCCATTGCCAGCCTGGTGCTTGAGGAGCCGAGGAAATCGCCGTCTTCGACAATATAAACCTGCGGGCCGAGAACCTCGCTCATACCCCACTTGCATACCATGTTCGTGGCTATGGCAGTTGCCTGCTGGATGTCGGACTGCCCGCCGGTTGTCTGCAGACCAAAAACCAGCTCCTCCGCGGCACGCCCGCCCATCAAAATAGTGATCCTGTTTTTGAGATACACTCTGCTGTAAGCCTGACGATCGTTGATGGGCAGCTGCTGGGTCTGCCCAAGGGCGCGGCCCCTGGGGATGATCGTTATCTTGTGGACCGGATCGGAATCTGCCAGCAATTTTGCCACAATTGCATGCCCCGCCTCGTGAAAAGCAAGCACTCGCTTGTCTTTCTCGAGGATAACCATACCCTTGCGTTCAACACCCAAAAGAATACGGTCATGGGCGAGATCGAAGTCATCCTGCTCCACGCTGCTTTTCTTGTGGCGGGCAGCAAGCAGCGCTGCCTCGTTCACGAGGCTTGCCAGCTCGGCGCCGGTAAATCCGGAGGTCATGGTGGCAATTTCTTCAAGATTGACACTCGGGTTCATTTTGATGGCCCGGCAGTGAACGTCGAGAATTTGTTTTCTGCCTTTCACGTCAGGCGGTACAATGGTTATCTGCCGATCAAAACGCCCAGACCGCTTCAGTGCCGGGTCGAGAATATCAGGTCTGTTGGTTGCGGCAAGAACAACAATATTATCCGACGGGCTGAACCCATCCATTTCCACAAGCAAGGCGTTGAGGGTCTGCCCCCGCTCTTCGTTGCCATCCGTGGCGGCACTCTTCCTGCTTGCGCCGACCGCATCAATCTCATCAATGAAAACAATGCATGGCGCATTCTTTTTTGCTTCGCTGAACAGGTCCCGCACCCGCGAGGCGCCGACCCCAACAAACATTTCAACAAAATCAGAACCGCTGAACGAATAGAAAGGTACTCCTGCCTCTCCGGCAATCGCCCTGGCCAGAAGGGTTTTACCAGTTCCCGGCGGGCCCTGCAGCAAAACCCCCTTGGGGGTCGAAGCGCCAATCTCCCGATACTGCTCGGGATTTTTCAGGAAGCCGACAATCTCACGCAGTTCCTCTTTGGCTTCGGGAATGCCGGCGACATCATTGAAGGTAATTTTCTTGAGTTCAGACCCAGGTGAAATAAGCTTTTCGCTGGCGAATTCCGAAGGCTTTGCCTCGTTTTCTCCGGCTTTCAGGGAGAGCCATGAAACAAGAAACAGAGACGTGATAAAGATAAGGCCTGTACCCATAAAGAGAAATGAGCTGTAATCCTTTCTATAGGAAATACGAATATCGCCGGCATGCCAGCTGGAGGCCAGGTATGCTGGTTCCTGGACAACAGTCTTATACCTGGCTCCGGATTTTGTCGTAACCTCGACAATGTCCTGCTGAATGGCAATTTCACTGACGATGCTGTTATCGATATCCTTCAGCAGATCGGAATAATCCTTCTGTACCAGCCGGGTTTCGAGATGATAAATCAGGCCTGAAATAAAAAGTGCAAAACAGATGATAAAATAGATCAGTAGATTTCTGACCAGAATTGCCATAGGTACCCCATGAAGCAGGAATCATTTAGCGCGTCTCCCCACACAACAACATACGTTATACACCTGTTTGGCCAAATTTTAAAGGAAAGGGTATCTGTATAATTGGGGATAATTACAAAAAAAAGGGCAACGAGAGCTCATTTCGCTCCGTTGCCCCGTAGGTCAGAGAAGATAGCGTGTATCTCGACGCTACATTCCCGTTACCGCTTTGAACCAGGCGCCGACAAAGGCAAGCGGCCCACCGCTTGCGGCCATGCCGCCGATGATACAGGCAACCGACCAGAGACCGACAAGTGAGGCAAATGCAGCGATCGTTATTATCCCGACCTTCGAGACCTCGGTTGCAGTATCAGTGGTCGCAGGTGCCGTTGTTTTATTCCGCTCCTGAACCCGTGTTTTTTCCATCATGACAGTTGCCCTCTCTTGGAGTATTAAGTCGATCACGAACCGATAATCGCCCTGAACCAGTTGCTGACAAGTGCTCCCGGTCCTCCGCTCGCCACCATGCCGCTGACCAGCGCTACCGTTGCCCAAATCCCGATTGCCAGTGAACATGCTCCGACGACGGCAATTCCGACCTTGTACACCTGCTCGTCAACCCTGCCTACCGTTCTTGTCTCGTTTCTTGTCTTTTTTAGGATAGCTGTTTTCATGATCGCCCTCGGTTAGAATTGGTGGAGTGTGCTGCAGTCGTTTCTTTCTCTATCCCGTTGCATCACCTGTGCCACATTGTCGTGAAACACCACCGGAAACCGATATTTTATCTCCAAAATACTGAAATAACGATATTTAAAAAGCAGGAAAACGACAGTCGCAGCGAAAAGAATCATCACCAAAGGGGACAACAGCCAGCCTGAACTGTTGCAATACTGTTGCGCAGCCACACGTTTTTGCAACGCTATCGCTACACTATTGCAACGCTACTGGTCGGCGGTGATCTTGAAACGGCGAAGCCTTCGGTACAGGGTCGAACGATCGATGCCGAGAAGCTGGGCTGCTTTGGATTTATTGCCGCCGGCCCGCCTGAGCGCCCCGACCAGTTCATTCTGGCGTACCGAGAATAGCTGCTGCTCGCTGAGATGGTGGGGAAGCATGCCCTCCTTTGGAGCATTTTCTCCGGGTTGATGCGGCTGTATGTATTCGAGTATTTCCTCCGGGAGATGTTCCAGCAGCAGGTTATTTCCTCGACAGAGCACGACCCCCCGTTCAAGTATATGCCTGAGTTCCCTGACGTTGCCCGGCCATGAATAGGAACGCAGTGCATCCATGGCGCGGTCGGAAACCTGGTGGACATGTCGTGCGTGTTTCTGGGAGAAAAAGGTGAGGAAATGTTCAACAAGAAGCGGCAGGCATCTTTTTCTTTCACGAAGCGGCGGCAAGACGACCTCGACAACTTTCAGACGGTAATAGAGATCCTCGCGGAACAGGCCGGCGCGAACCTTCTCTTTCAGATTTACATTCGTGGCTGCGATGACCCTGACATCAACGCTGACCGGCAAATCCATGCCGACTGGGGTAAATGTCATTTCCTGAAGGAAGCGAAGGAGCCGCAGCTGAAGACGCGGCGTTATATCACCGATTTCATCAAGAAACAGAGTCCCCTTGTCGGCCTGCAGCAACCTGCCGGGCCTGTCCCGGTCGGCCCCGGTAAAAGCTCCCTTGCGGTGACCGAACAGCTCACTCTCCAGCAAATCCTCGGGCAGGGCGGCACAGTCGACCTTGATGAGGGGCATCGTGCTGCGCGGACTTTCGGCGTGCAGCGCCTCTGCCGCCAATTCTTTGCCGGTACCGGATTCGCCACTGATCAGAACCGCTGTCTCAACCTTGCCGACATTTTCAATAAGCCGGTAAATAGACTGCATGGCCCTGCTGGTGCCGACAAAACCATGAAACTGCATTCTTGAGGATACGCCCCTGGTCTCGTCGTTTCTGGTTATATCCCGAACAACGATTACGGCACCGTTTGCGACGTGGCCATCAATATCGAGCGGCGCAGCATTGATCGAAAACATTTTTGAGGCACCGTCAACAGTGACACATTCAATCACGTGCTCCCTGACAATGGTCCCTTCTTCAATAACCTGCAGCGCGTCTCTCAAACAGGCACTGCCGATTTCTCCCGGCAGTTTTTTGTCATCAGCGGCATGGCCATTGCGAAACTCTGCAAGCAGTGTTTCCGCAGTTCGGTTCAACTTGAGAATCGAACAGTCATTATCGACGGCAATAATTGCATCTTCAACGGAGCTGAAAATTGCTTCCAGGTAGTGCTGATATTTTTCATTCTGTAGAATCAGCGACTGCTTTTCGCATTCAAGTTCCCAGAAAGCAAGCGCCTGCCGAACAAGCTTCAGGAGTTTCTCTTTGTTGACCGGTTTGGAAAGATAATCAAAGGCGCCGAGCCGAACGGCCTCCGAGGCGCTTTCCAGGTTCGGGAAACCGGTTATCATGACAACCGGGCATGAGATACCGCTGTCCCGTATGAAGCGCAGAAGCTCGGTGCCTTTTTCACCCCCGAGGACGATGTCGCTGATGATCAGGTCAAAATTTCCTTTACTGATCGCCTCACGGGCCTGGTCATAGGTTGCTGCTGTCTGCACATGGCGGTATCCTTCCCGTTCGAGAAACATTGCAAAGGTGAGTCTCAGGCTCTCTTCATCATCAACGATCAGGATATTTCGATCAAACATGCTTCAACCAATCCTTACACCTCGGGTATGGTGATAATCATATCGGTATATTTGTTGAGAATCGAGTCGACCGACAGCGTACCGCCATGGTTCTTGATGATACCGTAGCTTATGCTCAAACCGAGACCGGTACCCTTTCCGGCCGGCTTGCTGGTGAAAAACGGTTCGAATACCTTGTCCAGTATACCCTGGGGGATTCCGGTCCCAAAATCCCTGACAGTCACCCTGACCATCTTCCCTTCTTCGCTTTGCAGCGGACCGCACTGTATCTGGAGCCGCTTGTCGGCACTGCTTTCCGGGTAGCGCTCGTTAAGCGCATATCTGCTGTTATTGACGGTGTTGAGGATAACCTGCTGGAGCTGCATGTAGTTGCCGACAATCGTACAGCTGCTCTCCGCCAGTTCCAGATCGAGCTGGATTCCTTCGCGTTTTAACTGGTGATCAACAAGAGCGACACAGGAATGAATCACCTCCCGCACATCAATCTGTTTGAATTCATTTTCATTTTCGCGGGCAAAGGAGAGCAGGCTGTAGATGATTGTTGCGATCCGCTCCCCTTCCTGGACAATCCGGCCGAGCAATTCAGCCTGCGGTGATGCCTTATCGGCATCGTCGAGCAGCAACTGGGCATAGTTAATAATGCCATTAATGGGATTATTAACCTCATGGGCAACGCCCGCAGCCAGCTCGCCGATTGCCGCCAGTTGAGCGGTTCTGATCGTCTCTACTTTCCGCGATTCCTCGGTGGTCAAGCTGCGCGCCTGGAGAAGGATTGAGCGAATGGAACCGTCCGGATCAACAAGCGGGTTAATCGCCAGATGATACTCCCCGCCCAGTCCCGGAAGCCGGGTATCCTCATTTCTACTTGTACAGGTAAGAAGAAATTCTTCGAGCGGGCACTTAATATGGGGCCAGCGGCCACCGTGGATAATTTCACAGATTCCTCTGCCAACGGCCTGGTCCCGGGATTTGCTCGCTGCCAGGAGAGCCGCCTTGTTGGCATCGATGATGATGCCCTGCGGCGTAACGATAAAAACCGGATCCTGTATGGAGTGAAAGAGCTCAATTCCGGCAACGGATTGAACAGACGGTCCATTCGCTGTCAGATGATTGTTTGGCTGGTGGTTGCTTTCACTTGAGTTCATCCTCTGCCCTTGTCAATAACCATAAGGAGACCACACGTTCAACCGCACCTCTCACCCAGTAGTATCATACTGACTTCAATCTAGCATTTATTCAGCACTCTTTCACTTCATTTGTACGACGCTGCCGTTGACTTTTCTATGAGTTTCAGGGCCTGGGCAATGCTCAAGCATCACCTGAACCGCTTATAATTATTGCAGAGTTTTCACTCTAGATTATAGTGAAATAACCTGAGAGGACAAGCAGATCATCAAGATGCGGAGTTCAACCATGGCAGTTTCAGACAAACGCTTGCGCGAGCCGGATAACGGCTATATCACCATCGATCGCTCAGGTACAATTAATTCCTGCAATGACAAGGCGGCCCGAACTATCGGCTCTGCCAGGGAACACCTTCTTGGCAAACATCTGCCGACGCTGCTGGAGGCAGACAAGCGCTTCGCCCCGTTGATTGAACGGTTGAAAAAACCGGTTAAGTCGATAAAAAACGAACAGTTATTCCTGTCCGGATCGCACCAGCAGCCACTGGACCACCTGACGGTCCGCATTGTCGTTCTACCGGATGCTGATAATGATGTACTCGGGATTTATATCGGCCTGATAGACCGTTCAGAGGTGGTGACGCCCCGTCAGCTCGCCCTTGACTCCATCGCCGAAGGCGTCTTTACCGTCGACGGCGACATGAAGATTACCTCGTTTAACGCCGCCGCCGAAAAAATGACCGGTTGGCAGCAGCATGAAGTCCTCGGCCGGCCCTGTAAAACCATTTTTCAGTCAAATATCTGTCTCTCATCATGCGCAGTCTCCTCGTGTATCATGAACAACACGAATATTGTCAAAGACCGCGATGTCTATATATACCGGAAGGACGGGACACCCTTTCCGGTCAGCGTCAGCGCGGCACCACTCATTGACAGCGAAAATCGTGTCATTGGCGGTGTTGAAACCTTTCGCGACATCAGCGAAACGATCAAGAGCGACATCATCATAAATGCGGTGGCCGACGGAGTCGTCACCTTCAGCGACAAAGGCATCATCACCTCTTTCAATGCCGGTGCTGAAAGGATTACCGGCTGGCTGGAGGAGGACGTTGTCGGCCGTCCATGCGATGAGCTGTTTTTTGCAGCAGATGGTATATCCGCCTGCCCCATTACCGCCTCAAATAGAGATGACCCGTGCAATGTCCTGGACCAGGAAGGGTTTGTAACCGACAAGGACGGCTTCAACATCCCGATTCTCGTCTCCATCACACCGATGCTCGATGACAAGAAACGCCCGATCGGCTGTGTCCAGACCTTCAGGGACAACACCGCCTCGCTGCAGAACAAACTGATCCTTGATTCCATCGCCGACGGTGTTTTCACGGTCGACCGCAACTGGCGGATCACCTCATTCAACATGGCTGCTGAAGTTATCACCGGGTGGGAGCGGGAAGATGCCATCGGCAGTTTCTGCAGCGACGTGTTCCACTCCTCGATCTGCGGCAAAAACTGTGCAATCGCAGAGAGTCTCTACTCCGGCAGACCAGTCGCCAACCGCTCGATCATGATCGAGGATAGCAACGGCAAAAGAAAACCGATCAGCATCAGTGCCTCACCGCTTGTCGATCTGGTCGGCAACGTGGTCGGCGGCGTTGAGACGTTCAGAGACCTGACGGCCATGGAATCACTGCGCAAGCAACTGATGCAGCGCTACACCTTTGATGAGATCATCAGTAAAAGTGCAAGCATGCAGCGAATTTTCCAGATACTGCCCGATATCGCCACCAGTGACAGCACCGTGCTGATCCTTGGGGAGAGCGGCACCGGCAAAGGAATCATGGCCGATGCCATCGTCGGCGCCTCAGCTCGCAAAGACCGGCCCTTTATTTCGGTGAACTGCGGTGCAATTCCGGAAACGCTGCTGGAATCGGAACTTTTCGGCTACCGCTCCGGCGCTTTCACCGATGCCAGGAAAGATCGCGAAGGCCGCTTTGCAGCAGCAGAGGGCGGGACACTGTTTCTCGATGAAATCGGTGACATACCTCACTCCCTCCAGGTCAAGCTCCTGCGCGTCCTGGAGGAACGGGTCTATGAACCGCTGGGCTCAAACGAATCGATCAAGGTCGACGTCAGGGTCATTGCTGCAACCAACCGTAACCTGAAACAGCTTGTTGACGACGGTCTGTTCAGGGACGATCTCTATTATCGCCTCAAGGTCGCCGATATTACCCTGCCGCCACTGCGTGACCGAAAGGAAGACATTCCGTTGCTGATCGATCATTTCGTCGACAAATTCAGAGCTGAAAAACAAAAGGATATTGTCGGCGTCAGTGACGCTGTCCTGAAAAAGCTGATGCTCCATTCATTTCCCGGCAACATCAGGGAGCTTGAGAACATCATTGAATACGGATTTATTCTCTGCACTGGCGGATTCATCCAGGAGGAGCACCTCCCCGAGTCTTTCCTGCCCGATTCTCAAAAAGGACACGGGAGCGGCATTGATATGAACGCAGGGAACACCCTCGAACAGATCGAGCAGCAGGCAATTAGCAATTCCCTTGAGCGCAACAAATGGAAAAAGATGATGACCTGCAAGGAACTCGGCATTTCCAAGGATACCTTGCGCAGGAAGATAGAACGATACAACCTTGAAAACCCGCTTGATTCGCCATAATCCTTTAAGCCGGGAAACTCAGAGCCTGTCGGCTCCAATATCCGAAAGTATTTCGGATTTACTGCCAATGCAGCATTTCACCGAAAGAGTCATTGCAGTTATCACGCGGATTCCCCGCGGCAGGGTAACAACCTATGGGCTCATTGCCGCCGCGGCCGGAAATTATGGCGGTGCCCGCCAGGTCGCACGGATCCTTCACTCGAGCTCGGATAAATACAAGCTGCCCTGGCATCGGGTGGTAAATGTAAAAGGTGAAATTTCCCCAAGAAGATCAATGGGCCATATTACCCAGAGGGATCTACTCGAACAGGAAGCAGTGTTTCTTGAGGCCGGCAGGATCGACCTGGAGAAATTCCTCTGGATGCCCGGGCCAGAATGACCTCCCGGCGCAACCCTTTCCAGATTGCGGGCGCAGAGCAGGAACAAGCGCCACAAAAAAGGGCCCAATTGCAAATGGTCCGCAGCATCCGCATTTGAGCCCAGAGAAGCACTGCCTGCTCCTCTTTTAAAACGTTCTATTCTTTCTTTTCCATATGTGGCCCGAGAATCATATCCTTGTACCCGAGACCAGCGGGAATCCGGGGATAGAGCATCTCGTCGACATCGGTGACCACCTCGAGAAAGGACGGACCATCCGCTTCGATAAACGCTTTCAGACCCGCCTCCAGGTCCTGTCGCTCTTCCACCCGCCGGGCAAACCGAAAGCCCAGTTCTTTGGCAACATTGGCAAAACTGACGGAGGTTATTTTCTTTGTGCCGACATAGCTCCCGCCATAGACGAGATCCTGAATGTTTCTGACCATGCAGTCACCATGATTGTTCAGCAGCAGAACTTTCACCGGGAGCTCATATTTTCCAATGGTAAACAGCTCGCCCAGGTTCATCAGCATACTCCCGTCACCATCGATCGATATAATGGTTGCATCCGGGTTGGCCAACTGGGCGCCGATCGCGGTCGGCAGAGAAAAGCCCATTGTTCCGTAACCACCAGAGGTGATAAATGATTTCGGAGTCAAGGTGAGCAGGTATTGAGCCGCAAACATCTGGTGATTCCCGACCCCGGTGGTAATCTTGGTTTCCCCGGTAATGTGGCCAGACAGCATCTCCATGACCTCAGCCTGCTGGATGTCTCTGGCCGCCCTGTCGAAATTAAGCGGGTTATCTTTTTTCAAACTGCTCGTATATTCCTGCCAGTCACCGATATCAAGCCTGATATCATGTTCCTCCGCATATCTCAGGAGATCGTCCAGTGCCGTTTCAGCCTTGCCGATAAATGAAAATTTCGGGCTTCGGGAAAAACGGACCTCCTGGACTTTTTCGGGATTAATATCAAAATAGGCGATATCAGCGGCCAGTCCTGACTCGCCCACCTTCTGGGAAACCCGATCATCCCAGCGGATTCCAAAGGCCACAAACAGATCTGTTTTTTGGATGGCCATGTTGGCAGCCGGAACACCAAACATGCCGAGCATGCCAAGAGCCCAGTCACCTTCTTCATTCAATATGCCCTTGCCCATCAAGCTCCAGATGGAAGGAACTTTGTAACGGCGGTTAAATGCACGAATCCGTTCACTGCCGGCGGTGGAGTTCAGCCCGCCGCCGATATAGAGGAGCGGACGCTTGGCTTTCTGCAGCAGATCGAAGAACTGGCGGCACTGGTTTTCTCCGAGGTGTCGCTCTTCATCATATTTATGGCGAAACCGCTGCGGCTCAATTCCCCGGTACTCACCTTCTGCTTTCTGGATATCAAAGGGAAAATCAATGACTACCGGTCCAGGTTTCCCTGATTTTGCCAGGAAATAGGCGTCCTTGACAATCTCCTCGACATTCTGCAGCTCGGTAACCAGGATAACTTTTTTTGCAGCATCTGCAAAAATGCTTGCGACATTGATCGTCTGGAACTCGTCGGTACCCATCTTGGTCTGGGCAACCTGACCGGCAAACACCAGCAGCGGAATCGAATCGGCATTTGCATCTGCCACCGCGGTAAGTGTGTTTGTTATTGCCGGGCCTGAAGTAACAACCGCGATACCCACCTCGTCACTCCCCCGGGAGTAGCCGCCTGCAGCAAAAGCACAGGACTGCTCATTGGCATCGACAACAATATCTATCCCGTACTCTTCAATGGCGTGAAATACCGGCAGTATTGTCGCACCGGAAAAACCAAAAACCCGCTTGACACCCAGGTCAGCGAAACTTTTTGCCAGAATCTGGGCATTATTCATCATGGATCTCCTCTGAATTCATTCGTATCATTAGCACCAATGGGCAGCACAGCGTGTTGAAAACCGAGAAAAGCAACCGTGTGCATGGCCATAACCTTATTACTCCCCGGCGGATATGCAGGACTCAAGTCGCCTGCCTGTGTGATTACCGGACCAGGCGAAGTACCGATCCTGGTACATCAGCCGAGAAACCGCTCTATCCTCCGTATCGCCTCCTCCATCCGCTCAATGCTGGTTGTATAGGCAAAACGGATGTGCTCCTCCGGCCTGTTGCAGCCAAAATCTCTGCCCGGAGTCGTCGCTACGCCTTCTGCTTCAAGCAGTTCATAACAAAACCTGAAACTGTCATCGGTCAGCCTGGAGCAATTTGCGTAGAGGTAAAATGCTCCCTCGGGGCTTACCGGTATATCGAAACCAATTGACTGCAGAGCTGGCAGCAGGAAATCTCTTCTTTTTTTAAACTCATCGCGCCGCCTGGTGAAAATGTCATGACACTCAGGGCTCAGAGCAGCAAGAGCCGCATACTGGGCTGGAGCCGAGCAGGACAGGAAAATATTCTGCGCCAGACAGTCGAGATGATCGACATAGGCGTCCGGGGCGACAAGCCAGCCGAGCCGCCAGCCGGTCATGCCGAAGTACTTCGAAAAACTGTTTACCACGAAAAGATCATCACCAAGGTCCAGGGCTGTATAGCTGTCAGCGCCATACACCAGCCCCTGGTAGATTTCATCAACAATCAGCGTCCCGTTTTTTAACCGGACAACGTCAAGAATCCGCGCCAGTTCCTGCCGGGGCAGCAATGTTCCCGTCGGATTCGAAGGTGTCGCCACCATCACGGCACAGCTCAGCTCATTCCACTCATCGGCGACCTGTTCACCGCTCAACTGATAGCCATTTTCCGGACCAACGGGAAGCGGTTTCGGCACACCTGAAAAAAATTCCACAAAATTCTTGTTGCAGGGATAGCCCGGATCGGTCATCAGCACCTCCCTGCCCGGGTCAAGGACGACCCCCATGATCAGCTGCAGTGCTCCTGAAGAACCCGGGGTGACAATAATACGCCGGGGATCAACAGGTATCCCGAACGAGGTGCGGTAGTGCCCGGCTATCGCCTCTTTCAGTTCAGGGATACCGGTGGCGGGAGTGTAGCCGGTATGACCTGCATCCAGTGCGCGTTTCCCGGCTTCAACCACCGGCTTTGCCGTGACGAAATCGGGTTCGCCAACCTCCATGTGAATAACCGATCTGCCACCCGCTTCGAGCTCTTTTGCCTTTGCCAGCAGATCCATGACATAAAACGGCACAATCTTATCCATCCTGGCGGCACACTTTTTCTGATTCATAACGACTGTTATCTTGATTTTCTAACGGCGAGAACTAGGCTGCCCGGTGTGTCTCGTCAAGTTCACGGTACAGAGCCAGGATACCTGACCTGGTCAGTTTTTTTATCCCCAGCGGCCGGAGCAGTTTCACCATCGCGTCAATTTTATCTTCGGTTCCGGTGATCTCAACAATATAGGAATCGGTCCCGGCATTAACGATCTTGGCATTGAAGATTTCCACCAGTTGAATCAATTCTGTCCTGTTCTCCGGGGTAACAGCGACGCTGGCCAGGGCCATCTCCCGTTTCACCGCCTTGTCCTCAATGGTCATATCGCGCAACTTGATTACATCGATGAGCCGGTTGAGCTGTTTCTGGATTTCTTCAAACTGGTCCGGAGTCGCTTTGGTTTTTATGGTTATCCTGGATACCTCCGGATCATGCGTCGGGGCCCCGCAGATACTCTCCATATTGTACCCTCTGCCGGAGAAAAGACCGGTTACCCTGGAAGTTACACCCGGTTTGTTTGCCACCAGCATGGTGATGACATATGATTGCTCTTCCATGAAAATCTCCTCATGAACTGAATTATGGTAATTTCCACTGTGTTACCAATCACTCCCCCAGATATCAGCAAAAAGTTCCATCTGCATCCAAAGCGAGCCGATATACTACACCAGATTTTAAGATATAATAAGAAAAGATGGATGATAAAAGCAGATTTTCCCCAGCACCATGTCCCTGGTTTCCTTCTTTTCACGCCTGAGAGCATTTTTCAAGGTGTGCAGGCTGAGATAGAAACAGTATTGTGCAATGACAGCTCATTATCACTATCTGCATGCTCCGTGGTGAAAAACCTTGCCCGAAGAGCAGAAATTATCCACAATAACCGCTGAGTGCTGCACTTGAACGCAGCTTCGTCAAACAGGAGCCCAGCTGGACATGGAAACAGAAATAATCGAAGCACTTGCCGCCAGGATACAGGCGAAGGGGCCGACCGCCCTGGTCACCGTCATAGAAGCCAGCGGCCCGACCCCCGCAACATCCGGGGCGATGATGGTCGTAAGTGAAGACGGCAGAGTGGCCGGCACGGTTGGCGGAGGCAGCCTGGAGCATCAGGTTCTCGAGGAAACATCAGGCTGCCTGAGGGCTGGACAGAACAAGGAGATGATCTGCAGACTCGCCGATAAAGATGCTACCGGCGCACAGTGCGCCGCCATCGTCAGGCTCTTTATACGGATATTCCAGCCACGCCCCCGACTTGTGATTGCAGGAGCGGGACACATCGGCAAAGAACTCTATAAACTGGCCATCCACCAGGGATTTCAGGTCGTGCTTTTTGACAACAGGGCCGGATATGCTGATAACGAGACATTCCCCGGGGCTGAAGTTATCCATGCTGAAGATCTGCCCGCTGCTCTGGCAAGCTATCCTCTGGAAAAAAATTGCTTTGTGGCTATTGCCACCAGCTCACACGATACTGACCGGGACATCCTGGAGGCAGTGCTGAGGGCAGATGTCTCATACGTTGGCATGATCGGCAGTAAGACCAAGATATCCCGTATTTTTCAGCAGCTGCTCGACAAGGGGGTAAAAGAGGAGCGCCTTGCTTCAGTCTATGCCCCAATGGGTCTCAATATAGCCTCAGTCGAGCCACAGGAAATTGCCCTAAGCATCATGAGTGAGATCCTTCTGGTAAAAAACAACGGTTCAGGAGAACACCTGAAAACGGTGAAAAATGTGGGTATTCCGTCATGCCTGGCGGACTCGGAGCAGACAGAGATAACAGGGTCAACTCGATGAGGATTTTTTATCGGATTTTAGCTGGGCGTTTTTCCGGCGCATAGCCACGTCTTTTTCTTTTGCCAGCCTCTCGGCTTCTTTATCACCGGCAACTCTCAAGGTTTTCGGGACCGCGACGTCAATCTGGGCGGTGCAGGATTCACACACCTCCCGGGGACAGTCAGTAATTTCCCAGCACGGGGCATAGCGCAGCAGCTTTTTGATGCCCGGTATGGAAATACCCTCGTCGTGAATCATCTTCCGGACACAGCTTATCCAGGTGATATCGTTCTGAGAGAAAATACGCCTGTTTCCACTTCGAGCCGGTTTGACTAGCCCCTCATCCTCATAAATGCGCAAAGTCCTCGGGTGAACGTTCACCAGCTGCGCTGCAACACCAATCGAATACACGGGCGTCTCCGCTGTAATTGGTTGAATTTCAAGTTTTTTTCTGACCATATTTTTCGCCCCTGCCTGGACTCAACCTGTTTCGTCTTCAGATTGCCAGAGAGGTAATTACAGCTCCGGCCCACCCACCAAAGGGGCGGCCCGGAGCCAGTTTTGGTCCTGACCAGTCGCTCAGTGCTCTTCACTCAGATGACCGCGGAACAGCTTCTCTCCGGCAAGGAAAAGAAAACCGCAGAAGCCGATACCGCCGATGGTGATAATCCACTCATGAAGGCTTGGCACGTAGGTAAACAGTTCAGGATAATCGACCAGCCCCATACCATGATAATGCGGGACCAGCTGGCCGAGAATCACCAGGTCGTAGCGCATGAAAAAGATGCCGATCATGCCGGCCAGCGAGGCAATAAACAGAACCGGCATGTTCCGTCCCCGCACGGCGAGGATCAGGGCAAAGGGAATCACCATACCAAGAGCGATTTCCCCGATCCAGAAATTCATCGAGAACGGCCCGTTTATCAGTGCCATCATCGCGGTGTATTTGCCTGGAGGGTTGCCGGTAACGCCTGTTATCATTTTCCAGCTGGTGAAAAACAGGATGATTGCCATCATCAGGGCACCGAGTTTGGCAACGCTTTCCAGTGAATGTTTCATATCATCACTCATCTTCCAGTTGTTTGCCCGGTAGGCAAGATAGGTAAAGAAGATGATCGCCACACAGCCGGACATGGCTGCAGAGGTAATGAAATAGATGGGCATGTACGGCCCATGCCAGAATTCACGGCCGTTGAGCAGCCCGAAAACCGCCCCGAGATTGGAGTGGGCCACAACACCGGTCAACAGGCCGGCAAGTCCAAACATTGTTGCGCTCCGGTGCTGATTCTTCTGGAGCATGACAAATTCGATCATCATGAAAAACAGGTATGCTCCATAGAGCGTACCCATCCACCAGATGTTGGATGTCGGGTTTGCGCCGATGACATTACCGACCGGCATTCGCCAGGAGTTCTCGATCTCAAAGGCAATGACAAGAAAACCGGCGACGATGGTCGCTATCGACAGAAAGACCGCCCGCTTGGCAATCGGGTTGAAATTTTTGAAACCGAACACATGGCCGATCGATGAGACGATGCAGAGCCCCGTGGAGGTCACGACAAAGAACACGTAGCCAGCAATCAGAATGCCCCAGGGCACATCACGGCTGACACCAAACGTGTGTTCGTGCCCCACTGCAATTGAATGCACCCCGAAAGCAACACCTGCCAGGGTCAACAGACCGCACAGATACACTGCTGCAGAATATTTCCACGAACTTGTTGAATCAAGCCCGCCCTCCTGTGGCAATACCCCTGCTAATAAATTGTTCATCTTCCTACTCCTTTCTCGTTGTTATTACTTCTGCGTTTTCCCGGCGCCTGATTGTCAGCTTGACTGCCCAGCGCGCTCATCAGTCTTGAACAGATGTTTTATCTTGAGATCATAAAACGTGTGAAGCAATGCTCCACCCAGCCAGAAACATAAAAATACTATTGCGTCCATACGAGCCTCTTTATAACGATTCAGTTGAAATGCTCAATTGCGTTTGAAATAAAACTGAACAGAAAATATAGTTACCAGCAGCTGTTGTCAAGTCATTTACACATAGGTCTATCAAAAAAAATCAAAAGAAGACGAGCAAAATGACACATTTAGTGTTTAATAACAATATGTTAATGTCAAAGTTATAAAAAATTATATCAAGACGAATTTTGAGCCCGCCACATCGCTCTGAATAATTATGGCGCACATTGCGCCCTTTTATAGCGCGGTATAACGACGCTCAGAAAACAGTGAAAGAGGGCAGACAAAGGGAGGGAACCAGCTGAAAATAAATCGAAAAAAAAGCCTTTTATCGATCGAGATCGATAAAAGGCTTCACAGAGACAATTGCGGCTCGTTATGGGGCCTGGGACTAGACGTTTACAACACTCTTTTTCTTTCTGTTTGGAACGGGCTTGAGCCGCACCACTTTATTCGGCACAAGGGTATTGGAGAAAAAAGCACTGCAGCGCTGACGCTTCTCGAACGGGCAATCAATAATATTCCAGCATGGCGTGTAGGCCAGAAGTTTCTTGACGGCGTTGATACTTATACCGTGCTCATGGATCATTTCGCGCAGACATTCAATCCACTTGATATCGCGCATTGAGTAATAGCGCCACTTGCCTCTTCGCGCCGGCTTTACTAAACCGCTGTCCTCATAATTCCTGAGGGTACGCTGATGGACCTCCAGAATTTTGGCGGCCATGCCGATGGTGAAAATTGGTTCATCCTGAGATATCATCTTGCATCCTCCTTGCCCGATTTCCGGATCGACGTACATGGCTCAATGCTCCTCGTCATGATGGCTGAATCGGTCACCGAGAAAATATTCACCGACCAGGAAGCAGACACCTATCAGGCCGATTCCGCTCATTACCACCGCCAGTTCCGGGGCAGTCGGGGCATAGGTCAGTTGCTCCGGCACGCCTTCATAACCTGAATATTGGGGAATCAGCTGACCCGCGACAACAAGGTTCAGTCTTGAAAAAAACTGTCCGACCAGAATCATCAGGGCTGCTGCGGAAAGTGCCTGAATCGACTCAAGGCGTGTCACGATCAGCAGCACAAACGGGAAAGCAAGTCCGATCCCGATTTCAAAAAGCCAGAAGCTGGTTGACATTGATCCGGAGGTGAGCAGTTTTGCGGCGCTTTCAACAGCTTCAGAACCGACAAAGGCGTTGAGAAACTTCCAGGCGGTCGCGATGCCAATCAGAAAAATCATCAAGGCCATCACCTTGCCGCCAGTCTGCATGGCCTCCAGGGTTGTCCCACTGACCGGCTTCTTTTTAAGGGCATGGGACGCGTGGGTAAACAGCACGATAGCAGCTGCACCGGAAAGAAATGCAGACGCCAGGAAAAAGATGGGCAGTTGCGACCCATACCAGAACGGCCTGGCATTCAGCGAGGCGAAGACCGAACCAAGGTTACTGTTGGCGAGCAGTTCGGTGACCGCCGCACAGACACCAAGAATAACAGCAAGCTTGTAGCGCCTGGCAATTATCAGGTACAGTTCAGCAAACATTATCCCCACCGCCATACCGTAGAGGGTACCCATCCACCAGATATTTGAAGTGGGATTGGGATGCAGGACTACTCCCAGCGGCATTCTCCAGACATTTTCAATCTCAAGGCCGATAACGAGAAATGCGGCAAGAATTGCGGCAATCGACAGCCAGACCATGCGATTGGCCAGCGGTGCCAGATTATTTCCGCCGAACAGATGGCTGAGAGCTGCCAGCGCGCACAACCCCGTGGAAATGATGGCAAAGTATGCATAGGTGCTGATGGCGATTCCCCATGAGACCTCGCGGGAGACGCCAAAGGCCTGGTGATGCCCGACATAGAGTGCATACAGTCCACCCGAAATGCCGATAGCCGTCATGGCAAGCATTGCCCATAACAGCAGGTTGAACTGTGGTTTGCTGAAGTGCTGATCCTGAAGGACTGCGATTCGAGACTGACTAGACATGATTTCTCCTTTTCGTACGATTTGTGACGTGCTGAATTCTATGGGTTGTTTGCTTGTTAATTGGTCAGAGATTCCGGTTCCTGCATCTCACTGCTCAGGTGATCATTGAAAAACAGATACGCCAGGACAATAGGAGCGGAGAACGGTCCAAGAATGACAAAAAGCATGAGACAGAGGGAAAACCAGAACCCCTCGGCCAATTTATCCCGCAGACCTGTCATCAACCCGGGATTGCCCCTGGTAATACCTTTTGTTGTCTCTATGTACGCAGCAGCCATGATGATCTCCTCTTTGAGTGATTTCGGTTACGCTTTACTCTCTTTAAAGCAAGCGATGTGCCAACAGTTGAAATCTCTCTGGGAGAAAAGGCGAAAACATGTATATATATGTTATCAAAGCATATATATTTCTTATTTTTTTTTCAGGAGGCGCGTAATCGGATCATCTTTCCATAATCTCTTACCCCCTATGGCGCAGATTGCGCCTTTATGACTATTCCGGAGGACGCAGAATGCGCCCATCGCGCTTGATGTTATTATAATATGTATATTCAATATGTTACGAGAAATATAAAATGAAAAACAACCACTAAAAAAGTCTTTAATTAAATTTTAAAACTTGAGAGAGAAAAAATAATCTGTGAATTCAGATAATTGGGATCGCCGAAACAAAGGACGCAAAATACGTCCTGCAGCTCAGCTCATTTGAATATGTATTGGGGGATTTTGCTCAACAGGTCAGAGCCAGCAGAACCGGCGAGCCAGAAACGCTTGTAAAGAGTATCCTGGCCCGCCGGAAGCGATGTTTAATGGCCGGAATCGCTGCCGGAAGATACATTTTCACCGGTCAGGCGGGCATAACCGCGAACGCCGATATGACAGGCCGTGCACCGTGTATCAGAAGCAAAGGCGGTACTGCCGTCATGACAGGCGCCGCAATAGTTGCCATCGTAAAGCGACTCCATGACAAAGTCCTCTTCTTCCTCTGCTGCGCCTGCCTCCATTAAAAACAGGTCATCATGGCAGGAGTCACAGTCAAGATCATTATCCATGGTATGGGTCTTATGGTTGAAGATCACCGCCTTTACCGGTTTTGTCCAGATAATCGGGGCTTCCGGGCCGTATGTATCCTCATCGTAGGGTTCCTGTTCCTCACCTTTTTGATCAGAAGCTGAAAGAACGACATAACCGAACACGGCCAGCCCCAGAATGATCATCATTACAATCTTTTTCATTATTATCTCCCATAGACCCGCGACCTGTGACTGTCCACGGGTTGGCTTTTTTCTGTCTGACGCATATTTGTCTTCGACAGCTTATGCATTCGTGTAAAAGATATTCGGCAGTGCCCCGGTCTCAGGCCTCAAAACCCAGACGATGGTCTCCGGTGCATGAACCAGTGCAAACACCCGGCTGGAACTGTCACTTAAATCTCCAAAAACCCGGACATCGGCAGGACAGGCCTCAGAGCATGCCGTTGTCGTCTCACCTTTTGAGAGTCTCGTATCAAAACAGAAATTACATTTATCTACGGCCCGGAGCTCTTCGTCGAAATACCTGGCATTATAAGGACAGGCGGTCATACATGTTTTACAGCCGATGCAGCGGTCCGGCTTCATCACCACGATACCTGTCGTTTTGTCCTTCCAGGTCGCGGTCGTCGGGCAAACCCGCACGCAGGGCGGCCGATTGCAGTGATTGCAGAGTACCGGCATAAAGATGGTTTCCTGCTCTCCGCCAACGATATCCCTGCGCTTCTCAAGAATTTTTGTCCGGAAGCCGTACGAAGGGACATGATTCGTTTCGACGCAGGCTTCCATGCAGAGTTCACAGTCGATGCAGAAGCGCTCGCGTATGACCATCGTATAATGCGGGCTGTATGGATATTTGCCCAACTTCGGGACAACATCATCAGCAAGAACATTCCTGGCTGAGGTCAAGGACAGCACCGTGCCGCCAAGATAAACGCCGGTGACGGCAAGACCGATCTGTAGAAGCGACCTCCGTTCCCGTGAAGGAAGGGTCTCTGGACTCTCGGGGCTCATTTTTTCAAGCTCGTTAATCTTCATATCTTGCTCTCTATGTAATTACAGCCAATAAGGCCAGTTGATCACACCACAGCTCCCTGGACGAGGTTTTTTCTCCTGACAACAGGTGAAGCCACGACCTTGGAGACTCCTGTATATGCAGGGCCCCCGTCACTGACAGGAGCGTTTGGTCGTTCATGTATTGCCCGCTCATCGTAAAAAATCACCAGCAATGTACTACAAAAAATAGAATAAACATACCAAAAAAAAGGAGCATTAGTGCGCCACGCCGCCACTTTGGCGGTATTTTCAAGTAGTAAACGTAATAATTAAATAGGTTTGTGGCAAGAATCTACTCAGGGGCTGAAGCCCTGTCAAGCGTTTAAGTGCAAATGCACAATACCATGCGGCAACCAGCAGCTAATTGGTCTCTGCCAGAAATAAAGGTCTGAAGCGTACGGGTTAAGTTTTCCACCAGATGATTTTATCAGCAGAGTCAAAAATACGGAGCTGCACGCAGCTTTTCTCGGCAAACGGCAAAAAGTAAGCTAGAATACAGTATCCGCACGATCGACAATGGAGCAGAAGACAGTATGGAAGTCAACCACCGCCCGCTATCCCTTTTGGGAGTATCCCTGAAAAAACTGCTCGCCGCTTTTGTCTTTCTCTCTATCCTCGTTGTTGCCATCAACCCATATGATATCACATCATTTTTCAGCCGAGCACTGACAACTGTCGGGCAAAAGAAAACAGGTCAAAACCACGATTATCTAGGGGATACTCATATTACCGCCACCCCGGAAATGATTTCGGCGGCGATGAAGGAGCTGCGGGCGGACAGGGTGCGTGAATACGAAACGGGTGAAGGGAGTTCGCCGCCCGCTCGGTTCTTTTACGTCATCGAACTCCACGATGGGGGAGATCTCGAGGCCACAGCCATTACCATCGAACCGGACCTGGTGACCATCATGTCTCAAAGCGGCATCAAGACCGTTCTCCCCCGTACGGCAATAAAGAAAGTCAACCGATACAGGCTTCCTGACATCACTTCCGCACCAGAATAAGCGGTGAGGAAGAGCGCTCCCGGAGAAGCGCTGCTGCCGTCTAGATGATTCGTTTTCTGATAGAGGTAACGAGCAGTTCCGCAAGGATAACCACGACAAAGATACTGAGCAGAATGACCGAAACCCGGTCCCAGAAGAACAGGTTGAGGGCGGTATCGAGCACCATGCCGATGCCGCCGGCACCGACCAGCCCGATCACCGCAGATTCCCGTACATTGATATCCCAGCGAAACAGAAATATTCCCCAGAAAGCGGGCGCGACCTGGGGCCAGAATCCCTTGAGAAAAATTGACGGCCAGGAAGCACCTGCTGCCGTCAATGCTTCGATGGGTCCGGGGTCTGCCTCCTCGAGCGCTTCCGCGAAAAGTTTGCCGACAAAACCGACCGACCTGAAACCGATGCAGACGGTGCCGGCAAGCGCTCCCGGTCCGAAAACAGCGACAAAAAGCAGCGCCCAGACGAGGGAATTGACCGATCGCGATGAAACCAGAATCAGTTTGGCAAACCAGTTGAATATCGGCAAATGAACGATATTGTTTGCGGCCATGATACCGACCGGTATCGCCATGACTATGGCCAGCAGGGTTCCGAGGCTGGCTATGTGGAGCGTTTCCATCATCGCTGCATGGATCCCTTTGGGATAATAGGCCAGATCGAGCGGATACATGCGGGTTAACAGATCGACAACCTGGGTCGGTGCGTCGTAGAGAAATTCAGGGATGACCTCAACGGTTCTCAAGGAAACAGACAGAGCCAGTGCGAACCCGAGAAACACGCCAAAGCGCAGCATCCGCTCCCCGAAGGTAAACCGGTTCCATCTCTGCGGCTTGATCTCGTTCACTGGAACACCTTCTTGACCTGCACGGAGAGAAACTCACTTACCATGACCAGCGCGATAATCGAGATAAGAATGGCGGCGAGGAAGTCATAGTCAAAGCGCTGAAAGGCGGCGAATAATGTGCCGCCGATGCCACCCGCGCCAACGATGCCGACCATGGTTGAGTTCCTCAGGTTGGCATCGAGCTGATAGGATGAAAAGCCGATGAAGCGATTCAGCACCTGAGGCAGGACGGCGTAAATGATGACACTGGAGAACGGTGCGCCTGCGGCCCGCAGCGCCTCAAGCGGCTTCAATGATATTTCTTCGATAGCCTCGGCAAACAATTTGCCGATGAAGCCGATGGATGCAAAAATAAGCGTCAATATTCCGGCCAGCGGGCCAAACCCGACTGCCTTGACAAAGAGAATAGCAAAGATAACCGGGTGAAATGATCGGCAGAGCGCGATAAAGGTCCTGAACGGCCAGGTCACCCAGGGCGGCATCAGGTTCCTGGCGGCAAGCAGCCCGACAGGAAGCGAGAAAAATATGCCAAATGCCGAGGCGATGATCGCAATCTCGACTGTTTCCACAAGGTTGCCCACCAGCAGTCTCCAGCGTGAGAAATCAACCGGTACCATCTCGCCGAGAAAATCGGCACCGTTGCTGAGGCCGGCAACAAAGCGCGACCAGGAGACATCGAGATAATCAGCAGCGTAGAGGGCATAGAGCAGCGCCAGCAGCCAGCCGATGCGGGCAGGCCAGTCAGGCTTGAATGCAACCCGGTCGGAAAGGGTTTGCTCGCTCATTTCAGCCAGGCCTCCCCTCCGTATATTTCCAGCAGGTCAGAATCGCTCAACTGATCCGGGTGACCGTCATAGACGATAATCCCGCCCGACAGGCCGATCACCCGCGACGTAAAGCGTTTTGCCAGCTCAACATTATGGATGTTTATAATAAGCGGAATACCATGAACCTCTGACAGGGACACGAGCAAGTCCATGATCTCGACGCTCGTTTTCGGGTCCAGCGAAGAGGTCGGTTCATCAGCGAGCAGCACATGGGGCTCCTGCATGACGGCACGGGCAATGCCGACCCGCTGCCGCTGACCGCCGGACAGACTGTCCGCCCGCTGCCTGTAAAATTCGAGCAGGCCGATAGATTCCAGAAGCTCAAATGCCCGGTCAATATCCTCCTGCGGATATTTTCTGAACCAGGCCCGTACCGGCGAGACATACCCGAGTCTTCCGCAGAGCACATTCTCCATTACTGACAGTCGTTCTACCAGGTTAAACTCCTGGAAGACCATGCCAATCTTCCGACGGGCTTTTCGTAATTTTTTCCCCTGGAGTTCAGTAATATTCTCACCGCTGACAAAAACAGTTCCCGATGTCGGCGGTATGAGCTTGTTGACGCACCTGATCAGGGTACTTTTCCCGGTTCCCGATGGTCCGATAATGGCAACGCTGCTGTGCCCTTTCACCTCAAAACTGATATCTTTCAGAATCGGTTTTCCACGAACATACTCTTTTCTCAGGTTCTCAATACGCAGCGAGCGTTGAGGCGATGCACCGAGGGAAGCGGCTGAGTGTGAACTCATAATGATGCGCTTGATGTGAATTGAAGGAACAATACAGGCACCATACTCATAAAAATGATGATGAAATGGTGCCTGCCGAAAAATGCAGATTACTGTTTCTTGGCCTTCGCCGCAGCCTCCTCGGCATCTTTTTCAGCCATCTTTTTCAGACCTGCCTGGTTATAAGATGTGCCCGTGGATTCGGCGATGTCACGAATCACCTTCCAGTCTTTCTGATAGGTGATGGGATAAAAACGATCAGCCTTGCCAAAGGTTTCCTGCATCGCAGGGGTAAACCGATAAGAATAGAAGGCGTCGACAATCTTCTTTACCAGTTCGGGATTGAGATCGTGTGCGTAGCCGAACGAAGAGGTCGGGAACTTCGGGCTTGTATAAACGGTGCGGAAATCATCTCCGTTGATCCTGCCTGCTGCCGCCATGCGGTTGAAAACATCAGAGGCGACCGGTGCTGCATCGTAATCGCCATGGGCGACGCCGAGGATCGACTGATCATGCTTTCCTGAATAGACGACCGTGTAGTCTTTATCCGGTACAATACCCTCCTGAGGAAAAATTGCCCGCGGCGCCAGGTTGCCCGAATTTGACGAGGCCGAGGTATGCGCGATCCGCTTCCCCTTTATATCTTCAAGGGTTTTGATGTCACTGTCTTTTCTGGTAACCACGATAAGGTTGTATCCCTGAAAACCGTCCGGGTAACCTTTCACGGCAATAGGTACATACCCTGCAAGGTTTACGGCAAAACCGGTGGGCCCCGTTGAAAAACCGGCAATATGCAGGCGGCCGGAGCGCATTGCCTCGACCTCTGCGGCATTTGACTGGACCGTATAGTAAACGACTTTTTTGCCGGTCGCCTCTTCCAGATACTTCTGAAAATCGGCAAAGGCATCCTTGTAGACCGCCGGGTCCTCAACCGGAGTATAAGTAAAAACCAGGGTGTTGGGATCCTTCCAGTCCTTGGGATCTTTTGGAGGATCTGCAACCAGATCCATATCTTCATCGCAATACATCTCATCCAGCGTGCCGCGATTTTTGCAGTCATCTGCTGCATAAGCAACACTTGCCACCATCACTACTGCTGCCAGAAATGCCAGAATGTTTTTCATCATCTTGTGCCTCTCTTTTTTGAAGTTATCTGAGAAAACCACGATGTAACGCGCTCGCACAGGTAGCAGGAATCCGGCCACCTGTTGACAAGGATTGTGCTGTCGCACCTTATTGAACATCCAGGCAGAGAACGGTCATCTCCAGACGAAACCATGATGCCGGAAGCCCATTCCACCTCCTCTGTCTATTTCTATGGATCACCCGCCATGTCAAGACTTAACTCAGGCAGAGGGAGCGAATCTCCACTACTGACGCTGATGGCCGATCCGCCGATTCAGTGCTGCAGGTCAGGCGCGGGAGACGTTTCTTGTAGCGATAAAACAACTGCCGTGATACAGTCACCGCCTCGTTATCACCTTTGAGGAAAGATCAGCCTTGCCATTACAATTTCAACAGTGGATTCCCGCCCTGAGCCTGACGACAGCAATGATGCTCTGGGCGAGTTCGTTTATCGCCCTGAAACTCGCGTTTGTCGGCTTTTCCCCGATGGTCGTGATCTGGGGCCGCATGGTGATCGGCAGCCTCTGCTTCATCTTTTTCAGCAGCCGGCTGCGGACGGTGACCTTTCACCGCGGTGACCTCAAATACCTGCTGTTCATGGCCGTCTGTGAGCCGTGCATCTATTTTGTCTTTGAGGCAAAAGCACTGCAGCTGACAACAGCTTCCCAGGCGGGCCTCATCACCTCGATGCTGCCGTTGATGGTTGCGCTTGGCGCTTTTCTGGTCCTCAAGGAGACAATCAGCGGGAAAACCATCCTGGGATTTTCTATCGCCATTGGCGGGGCCTGCGTGCTCAGCCTCAGCGGTGAAAGCTCCCTGGCCGCACCGAACCCGCCGCTCGGTAATTTCCTTGAATTTCTGGCAATGGTGGCAGCAACCGGATACACCCTGTCGTTGAAACATCTGACGGCACGCTACTCCGCCATCTTTTTAACGGCGTTTCAGTCCTGGGCCGGGGCGATATTCTTTTCTTTCTTTTTCCTTTCTCCGGACATAAACATGCCAACCCGGTTCCCCTTCCTGCCAACACTGGCAGTCCTCTACCTGGGCAGTTTTATTACCCTGGGGGCATACCTGCTCTATAATTTCGGCGTCAGCAAAATTCCGGCCAATAAAGCTTCAGCCTATGTCAATCTTATCCCAGTCTTTACGGTCATTCTCGGATTCCTCATTCTAGACGAGACATTCACCATCACCCAGTATTGTGCATCGACACTGGTCCTTCTCGGTGTCTATATCAGCCAGCAAAAACCCCGCCGTCTGGCCTGAAAAGTGTCGCACATCAATAATCGATCCCCGGCTGAGGCTCGATATCCTTGCGGTAGGCATGTTTTATTTCCGTCACCTCACTGACGGTATCAGCCCGATCGACAACCTGCGGGTGAGCGTCCCTGCCGGTGATCACCAGGTGCAGCTGCTCCGGTCTTTTATCCAGTATCGATAAAACCTGGTCGAGGTCAACCAGCTTCAGCTGAAGCGCATTGTTGATCTCATCAAGAACGAGAAGATCAAATACCCCTGATGCCATTTTCCGGTGGACGAGTTCTATCGCCTCCTGGGCATTTGCCCGATGTTCAGCGTGCGAATAGGGATTTCCCTGAATCCCGCAGAATCCCTTGCCTGTCGAGGTAAAGTCAACCTGATCACCGAGCATCTTTACCCCGTCCCACTCTCCTGAGTAGAGGTCCCCTTTCATAAACTGGATTACACAGACCTTCATGCCGTGTCCGGCCGCCCGCAGCACCATCCCCATGGCACTCGTTGTCTTGCCCTTTCCATAGCCGGTCAGGACGACAACAAGGCCCCGTTTTTCTTTCGGCTCAAGTTTGCTGATTTCCATTCGACGCTCCCCATTCCATTATGCTGCACAAATGTTCCGATTACATATCCCGGATTGTCCGCGCTCCCCGTTTCGCAGCGGGGTCATCTCGTTATCCGTTGCACTGCCAGAGCAGCCCGCTGTAACCAAGAACGTATATACTGTCCGGACAATTTGCATTATTTTTTTCGGTCACATATCCCGTGAGGCCCTGCCGAGAGCGTTCTGCAGCAGCAGAAATTCACCCGCTCCTGTTGTCAAAACGGTGATACTCGTGTATGAAATGCTCCAATCACCAGGAATTTGAGGCCCATGAACCTATACTCCCGCATAATCGGCGAAGGTGAGCCGCTTGTTATTCTCCACGGCCTTTTCGGCATGTCGGATAACTGGCTGACCATCGGCAACAGGCTCGTTGAACATGGGTTTTCCGTCCACCTTCTGGACCTGAGAAACCATGGGAGGTCCCCGCATGCAGATACCCACAGATATCCCGACATGTGTGAAGACCTGTTATCCTATCTCGATCAGCATCATCTTGAAAAAGCAGGCATCATCGGCCACTCGATGGGCGGAAAGCTGGCGATGGTCTTTGGCCTGCTCGAACCGGAAAAAATTACCAGGCTGGTTGTCGTTGATATTGCACCATCGGCTTATCAATCAGCAGAAAACTCTGATCACCGAGCCATTATCCGGGCTCTCAAGCAGACGAATCCGGCCGCTCACGCGAGCAGGGGCTCAATACGAAAGGAACTTGCGGAGCGGATCGGTGATCAATCCATGGCGCTTTTTCTGAGCAAGAGTATTCAAAGGGAGCAGGCGTCGGGAACCTTTGGCTGGAAATTCAACCTGCGGTACTGGAAAAGTTCCTCGACCATATCCATATCGGCCTGGAAGAACTGTCAATCCATGCGCCCTGCCCGGTAGAAACACTCTTTGTAAAAGGTAACCGCTCATCCTATTACCTCGCTGAACACGAGCCGGACCGGCAGTTTTTCTTCCCTGAATCCACGGTTGCAGGAATAGATGATGCGGGGCACCTGGTGCACATTGAACAACCGGAACAATTCCTGGAGCGTCTGCTCGGCTTTCTACGCTGACAAGCAGCAGACCATTGTATCCCCCCATATCCCTGCGACAGGACCGGACGGAGTGCTCTTGTCTGCAAACAGGCCTGTATCGCCAGGTTCAAACACCATGAAGGTATTTGCGGAGGTTTTTCTCTTTGCAGGTTGATCTCTTTTTTTCATGAACAACGGTGTGTTTTCACAGATCGTGATTATTAATGTAGCGCAAACTTATTGAGAAAAAGCATTCGATGTCCTGCAGAAAAGGAGATTCATTATGCGGATCGGGGTACCAAAAGAAACACACCAGGGTGAGCATCGTGTCGCAACGACACCTGAGGTCGCCGCACTGCTGCAAAAACTTGGCTACGAGGTTGCTGTCGAAGCGGGTGCCGGAGCCAAAGCCAAATATACCGACAGCAATTACCGGGATGCAGGGGTAACAATCATTGACGATGTCAAATCGCTCTATGAACAGTGCGACATCATACTCAAAGTGCGGGCCCCGGGAACTGGTGAAGACGGCGGTTTTGACGAGACCTCTCTGCTGCGTGAGGGCCAGACGCTTATCAGCTTTGTCCAGCCGGGACAGAATGAGAAGCTGATGGAACGGCTGTCGTCCAAAAACATATCCGTTCTTGCCATGGACTCAATACCCCGCATATCACGAGCGCAGAAAATGGACGCCTTGAGTTCAATGGCTAACATTGCCGGTTATCGTGCCGTTGTGGAAGCTGCCCAGCACTTCGGCAGATTCTTTACGGGTCAGATAACCGCAGCTGGTAAAATTCCACCTGCCAAAGTCCTGGTCATCGGTGCCGGGGTAGCCGGACTTTCCGCGATCGGAGCAGCCAAGAGCATGGGGGCCATCGTCCGCGCCTTTGACACCCGCCCCGAGGTAAAGGAGCAGGTTGAATCGATGGATGGTGAGTTCCTCTTGCTTGATTTTGCCGATGAGGACGGCAGCGGCGAAGGCGGCTATGCCAAGGTGATGAGCGATGAATTCATCAAGGCGGAAATGGCTCTTTTTGCCGAACAGGCAAAAGAAGTGGATATCATCATCACCACTGCACTGATTCCCGGGCGGCCGGCGCCTGAACTGATCACCGAGGATATGGTGAAGAGCATGAAGGAAGGCAGTGTCATCGTTGACCTGGCAGCAGAAATGGGTGGCAACTGCAAGCTCAGCGAAGCCGACAAGGTGGTAATCAGACACGGAGTCACTATTATCGGCTATACCGACCTGCCCTCAAGGCTTGCAACCCAGTCCAGTCAACTTTACGCCACTAATCTGCGCCACCTGCTCACCGACCTGACTCCCGGAAAAGACGGAAAGCTGGTCATCGACATGGATGATGAAATCATGCGCGGGGCAACCGTCATAAAAGACGGCGAAATAACCTGGCCGCCGCCGGCGCCGAAACTATCGGCGGCTCCCGTTAAAAAAGCGCCGCCGCCGGCTGCTGCCGTTGCCAAACCGGAGAAGAAACGTTCCCTGTCTCCGTTGATTGCCATCGGAGCGGGCGTGATCGCCCTGTTCGCTGTTGGAAGTGTCGCGCCGCCTGCATTCATGTCCCATTTCACCGTGTTCGTTTTGGCCTGTTTTGTCGGCTACATGGTTATCTGGAATGTCACCCCATCCCTGCACACACCGCTGATGAGCGTCACCAATGCCATCAGCTCGATCATCATCATCGGTGCACTCCTGCAGATATCATCGAGCAGCGCCCTGATCATCTTCCTTGCCGGGATTTCAGTTCTGATTACCAGCATCAATATTTTCGGAGGCTTCGCGGTAACCCAGCGGATGCTTTCGATGTTTAGAAAATAGGAGAAAACAGATGGCACCAGGTATCGTAACCTCGGCCTATATCTTTGCGACGGTCATGTTCATCCTGGCACTTGGAGGACTGAGCAACCAGGAAAACGCCCGCCGGGGAAATCTCTACGGCATCCTTGGAATGACACTGGCACTGCTGGCAACCATAATTGGAATCGTCTCCGACAACTATCTTATCCTCTTCCCAGGGATGCTCATCGGTGGCACGATCGGACTGGTCCTTGCCAAAAAGGTTGAAATGACCCAGATGCCGGAACTGGTAGCCATATTGCACAGCCTGGTTGGACTGGCTGCAGTTTTTGTCGGTTTTGCCAACTTCCTCGACCAGACAAGCGTTTTAACCGGAATAGACAAGACGATCCACGATGTTGAGACCTATCTCGGTATATTGATCGGTGGCCTGACCTTTACCGGCTCCATCATCGCTTTTCTCAAGCTGAGTGCCAGGATCAGCGGGAAACCACTGCTTCTTCCGGCCAGACACTGGCTTAACCTTGGCCTGCTGATCGCCTCCGTCTGGCTCTGTTTTACTTTTGTCAGCCAGTCTGCGGCGGGAGGCGGCACTCTCTCCCTGGTTCTCATGACCTTGATCTCCTTTGCTTTCGGCGTCCATATGGTTATGGCGATCGGCGGAGCCGACATGCCGGTTGTGGTCTCGATGCTGAACAGCTATTCGGGCTGGGCGGCGGCAGCCACCGGCTTTATGCTGAGCAACGACCTGCTGATCGTTGTTGGAGCCCTGGTCGGCAGCAGCGGCGCGATCCTCAGCTACATCATGTGCCGGGCGATGAACAGAAAGTTCATTGCCGTCATTGCCGGAGGATTCGGGACGTCGGGAGGTGAAACCGTTGCCGCACCGGACGGAGAGGAGGGAGAAATTATCGCTGTCGAAGGGGCGGAAGTGGCGGAGCTGCTCCTTGATGCCAAAGAAGTCATGATCATCCCGGGCTACGGCATGGCGGTTGCCCAGGCACAGCACACGGTAAACGACATCACCCGCAGGCTGCGGGAAAAGAAGATCAATGTCCGCTTCGGCATTCACCCGGTCGCCGGCCGCATGCCGGGCCATATGAACGTGCTGCTGGCGGAGGCAAAAGTTCCCTATGACATCGTCTTTGAACTTGACGAGATAAACGAAGATTTCCCGAACGTCGATGTCTCGATCGTCATCGGGGCCAATGACATCGTCAATCCTGCGGCCCAGGAAGTGCCGGACAGCCCGATAGCCGGGATGCCGGTGCTTGAATGCTGGAAGGGGAAAACCACTGTCGTTCTGAAGCGCTCAATGGCGACGGGTTATGCAGGCGTAGCAAATCCCTTGTTCTATAAGGAAAACACGAGAATGCTGTTTGGTGATGCCAAGGACAGCCTGGAGACAGTGCTGAAGCACCTGCAGTGATTGAATCATCACACCGCTAGAAAAAACAGCAAAAAAGTGGGGATAGGCGCCCCTGTCACGAGGCGTTGCCCGGCTTTCTGCCGCTTTTTCCGAGCTCCAGAGCGCGGAAGTCTCAACTCAGCTGCAGCCACTCAGCCGCGTCGTCTCGGCTCAACCTGATGAAAGGGAAATTGAGAGAAAACAGGCCACCATTCCAGCGGCTTGTGGAAACACAGGGCGATGCCGTCATGATCTGTTCTTGCAACTCGGGCCGCCGTTTTAATAATGAGCTCGCTCTCGTTTCCAAGCAGAATGATTTCCAGGCTTACTTCATCGTTGACCGTGAGCCTGGTTTGACACTCGAGATAAATGGAATCAATACTGACATCCCGGACAACACCCTTACTGATGCCCTTTGAACCCGATTTGATCAAGGCATGGGCCGAATAGCTGATTCTTGTTCTTGAACGCAGTGATGTATCCATAAATTCTCTTTCCTACCTGTTGGCTTAGCTGTTTTTCAGGGCAGTCTTTTTATTTCCAAAAAACTGTCCTGGCCGATTACTTTCACGACCGATACGCTTTCCTCACCCCTATCTGCTGCCCGTTTATGTTCTGAATGACAAAGCGTCTGTTTGTAATGAGCTGCGAATTCCAGTTACATTTTAACGAAATCTCGTCTCCAACCGAGAGAAAATTTGCCGGAATGCCCGCCGGGATTTCCACGCCAGCGCCCTTGGACGATAAATCCTTGAGGTAAACCTCAACTTCTTTTCCAGCATGTGTGCTCAATATAATTTTACCGCTCTGGTAATTCCTTTTGTCATTCCGGCGATTGAACAGACAGCGAACGCTTTCCCCACAATTAAAACACTTGATGTTCTTTCTGCGGAGATTACTGATAAAAAAACTCCTCCTGGCGCCACAGAATGGGCATCTGAATTGAAAGCGTTTATTAAAGACCTTGAACTCTTTTGTCTTGCCTATCACACTCGTACCTGTCTGTTTTTCAGCAAATCCCGGCAGACCCTGCGTTTGCGCCGTTCTCAAACAAAGAAGGCAGGCCCGCTCTTGCCGTCAATGAAGGTCGTCCCGATCCGATTTTACTCCACACCTGCATAAAACCGTACTCCAGTTTCTCTCCTTGTATCATATATATCGGTCAATTGTCAGGTATTTAAAGGTTTTATCATGATTTTTCCCTGGCTGAACAGCAGATGAGGATGGTCCCTCTGTCAGCGCCATGGCCGGTGTACCGTCAGGCATAGTATTCTCTGCTGTCGACAATGACAAAGCCCTACAAGCCGCCTGATGATGAGCGGTAACGGCGGACAGCTGCCGGTTGCTCTGTCCAACCGCCTGCCTCAGGCATGGAGAAAAACATCATTGTCTGGTCTGCAGGCTGCCGCCCCCTTCGTGTTTGTTTCTATCCCGACACTATAAGCTCCGCACCGTTTTACCTGTTGTAAGAAATTGGTCAGACGCCTGGGCTACCATACACGCAAAGACTTAAGCGGCGATAGCCAGGCCCATTCTATTGGCTTGGGAGAAGAAACAGGACTGCAGTCCGAAAGGGGTATCCCGTTGACTCAATGACACAATGCCAGACAGGGAGGATTTCAACATGAAGACAATGCATCTCACAAAAGAATCAAGGACGCTGTCGGCACACTCTGCTCCAGTCTCCATACGGATTGTCAACGAGTACCTGAAACAGGTGATTATCCCAGGAAATAACACCCTTGAGCTAGCAATAACCAGGTTTGCCGCCCACGAGCAGGCACAATTTAACACCTTCGGTGCGGCTCGGCTGGAAATCCTCTTTTATGAAAAAGACACTTCAGGTCAAGACCGGGAGCAGGTCATTCTCTACGGAATCGCAGAAAATGTCCGCTCTCAGCTAAAATCATTTACACTCCGCTTCGACACCCGCTGGCTTGACAGCTGCAATCGTCATCCTGAAGACAGATACTTCGATTCCATACTCGTTGATCGACCCGGCCCCACACCCCTGATACCAGGAATATCAATGGCACTCAGCCTGAACCATGCAAACGGAATGCTTGCCGGTTACTGTACTGCAGCCTTACGATTTGAATCTGCCCGCCTCATGGGGGGCAGCCCATCATTGCCAGGCCGCGCCGCTTTCAGGAGTCCCTGCGGCCCCAGCGCCGCAGGATAAAAGGCAGATGACGGCAGGTCAGCAATAATTACGGCTGCTCCCTGCCGCCATGGTTTTTTCCGGCGTACAGACGTCCGTTGCGGGTAGCAAGAAAAGCGGCCAATGAAATCGTCTCCTGCTTGAGAAACCCCTTTTCCGGCAACGACCCGTTACTCACCAGTTCAACCGTTGCTGAGATCGAGGCGGCTGTTGTCCAGGCAATTGTCCTCTGCTTGCGCCCGACGATCTTGAGCGGGGAGTAAACCCTGACAAATTCTTCCCGGGAAAGCTGCCCGGCTCTGAGACCCTCCACCGAGGCGTGGATATAGACGACATCATCGTTCACCGGCGGTTTTGCATTCACCAGAATCCTGCCCGCCTCCGCCCTGTTCTCACGCATCAGCAGCTCGTGGAGAAAAAAATTCATCAGTGCTGCATGCCCCGGATAGCGAATTGATTTGTAATCAAGGTTCTCAACCCGCCCCTCATAGGTTTCACACATTGTCCCCAGCCCGCCCGAGGTGGTGAACGCCTCCAGTTGCAGACCGTCAATGACGATCTTTTCAAGCCATTCAAGCGGAGAGACCCACTTCCGCACACTGTTTTCAATCACCTCGCAATCGTTGAGATACTCGTTGACCACCCCCTCAGGAGACCAGTTGAAGGCATAGCCGAGCAGGCCGGTAGGATGCTTGGGCAGAGCACCAACCCGCAGCCTGATCGACCTGATCGTCTCGAATCTGCAGGCCAGAGAGGCCCCGACGATAGCAATAAAACCCGGTGCAAGGCCGCATTGCGGAGCCATAACACAGGGCGCGCTGCGGCTCAACTCCCTGATCCCGTTTGTGGTTGCGATATCTTCAGTGAGATCGAAATAGTGCGTGGAACTCGCTGCAGCAACCCGGGCTACCCCGAGGTTGAAGCTGTAGGGCAGGCAAGAGACCACACCATCTGTGCCGGCAAGAACTTGGCTCAGTTCTGCTTCGCTGGTGGCATCGATTTTTTTGACGGGAAAGGGGGCCGGGACAGCAGGGTTGACATCGCCGCCAAGCACGGCAAACCCTGTTTCGTGGAGCAGTGTTGCCACCAGATAACCAACCTTTCCGAGCCCGAGCACAACAACTGATCTTATACGCTTCATCACCGGTTTCCCCCTCAGCATCTGAAACGACAGACAGGAGCAGACGCTTATCTAGCGATAGGCAGCAATTCCTGTCACCTCCTGGCCGACAATAAGGGTGTGCATGTCATGGGTACCCTCATAGGTGTAAACCGACTCCAGGTTGTTGGCATGGCGCATTATTGGATATTCCCCCATGATCCCGTTGGCACCGAGTATCGTGCGGGCAGCCCGGCAGATTTCAAGAGCGACGGCAACATTGTTCATTTTCGCCATCGAAACCTGGGCGGGGCTGTATATCCCCTGATCTTTCAGTCTTCCCAGCTGGAGCGCCAGGAGCTGGCCTTTCGTCAGTTCGGTGACCATCTCGGTCAGTTTTTTCTGCTGGAGCTGGAAAGCTGCAATCGGTTTATCAAACTGGATTCTTTCCTTGGCGTAGGCAAGCGCTGTCTGGTAACAGTTGTCAGCCGCACCGAGCACGCCCCAGGCAATACCATAGCGGGCCTGGGTCAGGCACTGAAGCGGGCCCTTGATGCCGATCACTCCCGGCAGCAGACTCTTTTCTTCATCGACCAGCACATTGTCGAGGATAAGCTCCGAGGTAACCGATACCCGCAGACTCCACTTGCCTTTCATCTGCGGTGCCGAAAAACCTGGTGTGTCTTTTTCCACCAGAAACCCGCGGATTCCCTCCTCCGTTCTGGCCCAGACCAGGGCAACATCAGCCAGGCTGCCGTTGGTTATCCACATCTTGGTGCCGTTCAGCCGCCACTTGCCGCCAGCTTCGCGGACAGCCCTCGTCCGCATGCCGGCCGGGTTGGAGCCATGGTCGGGTTCGGTCAGGCCAAAACAGCCAATGATATCGCCGCGTGCCATCCGGGGGAGCCAGTGTTCTTTCTGTGCTTCGCTGCCGAAAGCATAAATCGGGTACATCACCAGTGAGCCTTGGACGGAAGCCATGCTCCGCAATGCAGAATCGCCGCGCTCGAGCTCATACATCAACAACCCATAGGCGACATTGGAGAGCTCGGCACACCCGTATTTTTCCGGCAAGGTCGGGCCGAAAAAGCCCAGCTCACCCATAACCGGAACCAGGTGGCGGGGAAAACGTTCTTCCTGGGCACAACCGTCAATGATACTCATAACCTGCTCATTGACAAAACTGCGGGCTGTCTCCCTGACCAGCTTCTCTTCATCGTCCAGCAGCGTGCTGAAATTCATATAATCAGTAAACTCGCTCGTGGTCTGCATGCGATGGCTCCTTTAGGATAAACGCTGAGCAACGTAATTATGTTACAGTTCGAACCTGATGCCCTGGGCAAGCGGCACTGCGGTGCCGTAATTAATGGTATTGGTCTGCCGGCGCATATAACTTTTCCAGGCATCAGATCCCGACTCCCTGCCGCCGCCGGTCTCTTTTTCGCCGCCGAAAGCCCCGCCGATTTCGGCGCCCGAGGTACCGATATTGACGTTGGCTATACCGCAGTCAGAGCCCACAGCCGAGAGAAAAAGCTCGGCCTCCCTGATATCCTGGGTAAAGACAGCGGAAGACAGCCCCTGGGCGACATCGTTATGGATGGCGATACCGTTTTCTATTCCACCGCCATATCTAATCAGGTAGAGAATGGGAGCAAAGGTCTCCCGCTGGACGACCGGGTAGTCATTTTCCGCCTCGGCAATCACCGGTTCCACGTAGCATCCGGACTCAAAACCGGGACCATCCAGAACGGTACCGCCGCAGATAATCGTTCCGCCCTGAGCCTGCAACTCATCCAGCGCCTGCCGGTAGGCAGCTACGGCCGATTTGTCGATCAACGGACCGACATGATTATCCTCATCAAGCGGCGAGCCGATGCGGACTGAGGCGTATGCTCTGGTGAGCGCCGTCTTGACCGTTTCGTATATTGACTCGTGCACGATAAGCCGCCGGGCAGTCGTGCAGCGCTGACCGGCAGTGCCTACCGCCGAGAAAACGATTGAGGGAATGGCCAGCTCAAGGTTTGCCTGCGGGGTCAGGATAATGGCATTGTTGCCGCCAAGCTCCAGAAGGCATCTGCCAAAGCGTGAAGCAATAACCTCCGCCCCGCGCCGCCCGACCGGCGTGGAACCGGTGATCGACACCAGGGCAACAGCCGGGTCATGAAGCAGCAGCTCCCCGACGGTTGATCCCGGGCCGATAACCAGGTTGAAAATGCCTTCTGGAAGGTTGTTTTCCCTGATCACCCCGGCAAAAATATGCTGAATGGCAATCGCCGTCAACGGTGTTTTTGACGATGGTTTCCAAAGGCAGGTATCACCGCAGACCACCGCCAGCATTGCGTTCCAGGACCAGACTGCGGCCGGGAAATTAAAAGCACTGATGATGCCGACCACGCCGAGCGGATGGTACTGGTCATAGAGACGGTGCTCCTGCCGCTCCGAAGCCATCGTGAAACCATAGAGCTGCCGGGACTGGCCGACGGCGAAATCACAGATATCGATCATCTCCTGTACCTCGCCCAGCCCTTCCTGCAAGGATTTCCCCACTTCCCAGGATATCAGCGTGCCGAGTTCTCTTTTCCTGGCGCGCAGTGCATCGCCTGCCTGGCGAACGATTTCTCCCCGCTTGGGGGGCGGTACCGCTCGCCAGGAGGCAAACGCCTGCGCGGCAGCGGCTGAACAGATTCGATAATCCTGCTCTGAAGCCAGGGCCACTGAGCCAAGCAAGCGGCCGTCGACCGGGGAAAACACCTCAAGCGTGCCAGCCTGCTCGGCGCTATGCCAGTCAAGACCGGTCGAGGCCCCCGGATTCATCTCTTTTATACCCAGAGCGCGTACACTATCCATCACACGTCCTCCCCGCTAAATGGCGCTGTCGTTATAAATGGTCTCGATTATCCCCATTGCGTCCAGACAGGGTTTTCCGGTAAATCGCGATTGCAGGGCCAGCTGCAGCATGTCCCGGGTGAGAACATCCGTTTTTTTTGCCATGACAGCGACTGCTGCAAGAGCCCAGTCCTGCGTCTTGATCTTTCGCTTGCTGAATTCAACAGCAAGGACCGTGGCATCCGTTTCAGGCAGCATGATACTCTGCTCTCTTATAATGTAACTATCGGGCTGCAACCGTGCAAAAACCGATCTGCGCCGCTGCACACCCTCATCACTCAGGGCGAGCACGACCGTTGGCGACTCCAGCCCCGAATAGCCTGTTTTATCGGGAGAAATCAAAATCTCGCTGACGGACGGCCCGCGGAGGACAGTTATATCGTAGTCGCTTTTCATCGACACATTCATGCCGGCAGCCATCCCGGCATAACAGACAATATCACCCGCCGTGACAATGCGCATCCCGGCACTGCCGAGGATCGCCACGCCATGGTGCCGGTAAAGGGGAAGATCAATCTTTTTTTCGAAGCGGAGCGGCGCAGGAAAGGGGCTGCTCTGGCGAGACAGCTCCAGGTATCTGTCTCCATACTCCGGTCTCTGATTTTGTCTGACCACTCCCGGGGTTGGTGCCATTTCTGTTTTCAGCTGCTCAAGTTTGGCTGGGGTCAGGCGATTGCTTTTTGTATATCGTCCGGTGCACATGCCAAGGGTCTCGACGAGCGCAAAGCCGTGGTGTCTGACAGCACGCACTATCTGCTCAGAGAGATCCCGATCCAGTCCGGAGCATCTCGCTACATAGGTCGCTCCGGCACTTTCAGCGATTGCACAGATATCGATCGGGCACTCTGCCTGGTTGAGAAAATCCGTGCTCACGACTGCCTCGGTTGGAGTAGTCGAAGAGAACTGCCCGCCGGTCATGCCAAAGTTGAAATTGTTCAGGACAAGCAGGGTGATGTCGAGATTCCGCCTGCACGCCGAAAGGACGTGTGCGCCGCCAATTCCCAGGCCGCCATCGCCCATCGTGACAATGACCGTGAGTTCCGGGTCGGCGAGCTTGAGCCCGGTTGCATAGGTCAGGGCCCGCCCATGGATACCGTGGACTGCATGGACATTGAAAAAGGTATCAAAGAGCCCGGAACAGCCGATGTCGGTGACAATGACCGTCTTGTCCGCCCGCAGGCCGAGATCAACCATGGCTCTGTCGAGCCTGGCGGTGATCGTTGCGTGTGTGCAGCCCGGGCAGTAAACCGGAGGGCGGTTCTTGTTGAGAAAACTAGCCATTGGCAATCACCTCGACAATCTTCCGGGGAGATATCAGCACACCGTCCATCTGTCCGTAAAATTCAACCGTTTTATCGCCGAGAACTCTCCTGATCTCCCGAATATACTGTCCCAGGTTCATTTCAAAGACCACGATGCGGCGAAACGGTCCCGTTTTTTCACGCAGTAACTGCTCAGGTACCGGCCACAGCGTTTTCAGAACAAGCGTTGAGGCGGCGACGCCGCTTTCCTCCAGGATTGCAGCAGCGTCAGCAACTGCGCAGGAGGTGACACCATAACTGATGATCAGGATGTCTGAATTATCCTTTATATCTTCCTCAAAAAAGGTAATCCGCCCGGCGGCAGCCTCTATTTTTTCCCGCAGCCGCTCCTGGTTCCTGGCAATCACCTCCGGATCATTCGTGATAAAGCCATCCGCACCGTGGGTCGAAGAGGTGATCCGCACCAGCGTCTTGCCGCCAATGGGAAGAAACGGAGGGGCCGTCCCCGCTGCCGCTGCAAAAGGCAGATACGTCGTTCCGCTAAACAATCTCCTGTTGATAACCGGCGGCAAACTGATACTGTCAAGATCAATACTTTGCCTGGTCAGGCCGATTTCCTTGTTTGACGCAATAAAGACGGGGCACCTGAATTCTTCAGCCAGGTTAAAGGCATGAACGGCGAGAAGATAACAGTCAAACACGTCTTTTGGCGCCAGAACAATTACCGGCACCCCTCCGGTACTGCCCCATCTCAGAAACATGATGTCGCTGTCCGCCCCTCTGGTGGCAGAACCCGTCGAAGGGCCCAGCCTTTGGACATCGGCGATGACCAGCGGCGTCTCACTGCCGATGGCAAAAGAAATCTGCTCGCTGTACAGGCTGATTCCCGGACCGGACGTTGCCGTGAATGCTTTTTTCCCGGCCATGGACGCCCCTATGCAGTAGCCAATGGAGGCTATTTCATCTTCACCCTGCAGACAGATGCCGCCCCGGCTCGGCAGCATCTTCAGCATATTGTTGAAGATCGTTGTTGCCGGGGTGATAGGATACCCTGCAAAGAAATTACAGCCGGCGGCGATTGCTCCCCTGGCCAGCGCCTCATTGCCTTCCATAAAGGATAAAGCCATCTCTTCGCCTCTTTAACGATCGACAGACCCGCAATCAAACAGGGTGGAGGCAGACAGTACCTGTGGGGGACGCACCTCCGCTCATTGCTACCTGTTTACTTTTCGCTGAATTTATTTTTCGCCTGGTAAAAAAGACCTCTCTCCAGGCGAACAGGTTCAATTTTACCCGCCTCCTCAAGACTGCCCAGGTACTTGTTGATCTCGTTTACATGGGATCCCAATATTGCCGCGAGATCATCCAGTGTGCACGGTCTTCTCAGCACGGTTTCAAGAATCGCCGACTCCATATCGTTCCGATAAGAGCCAATGCCCTTTCGCAGGGGTGCTGCAGCAATAATCTCCACCTCGAACGGCTTGAAAAATTCAGCAGCAGATTCGAGTTCCTCTCTCGTTGCCCGCTTGATATCGGCAACCACTCCGGGACGATCCAGGGTATTGAGCTGGATGATGTCCGGCCTTATCCTCTCAACCGCAGACTTGAGGGCAGCGAGTTCTTCTGGTGAACTGTTGCATCCCGGAAGAAGGAAGATCTCCAGGGCCAGTTTACCCGTGAATTCTGAGCTGAAGGCAGCCAGACCATCGATATACGTCTCCAGATCGATTGACTCATGGGGCCGGTTCACCGTCTGCAGCGCCTGGACCGAAGCCGCGTCAAGAGAGGGCATGACCAGATCAGCCCCGAGAAGTTCCTTCCTGACCTCCTCTCGATTGAAAAGCGTACCGTTGGTCAGGACAGCAATGGAAATATCGGGTTTTCGTTTGCGGATAAAGGCAAGCACATCGCCGATACGAGAGTTGAGGCAGGGCTCCCCTGCGCCGGAAAACGTGATGTAGTCGGGATCGGGGTGGTTCCTGAAATAATCTTCGAGTTCCTTTATCACCTCATCTACCGGAACATACTCCCGTCTGTCGACGGTGAGATTGGTTGTCTTGCCGCATTCACAATAGATACAGTCGAGCGTGCAGGTCTTGTGGGGAACGAGATCAACTCCGAGGGAAATACCCAGTCGCCTTGAGGGGACGGGACCAAAAAGATATCTATACATCTATGCACCCTGTAGAGAGGCTGAACGGTTGTCGTTGTAGTGTGAATCGTCAATACGTCTTCACCTTTAAACGTTTATTTGCCCAAAGGCCAGAATTTTCAAGTTGTAATTGTCATTGAATTCGCTAAGATCAGGTATGGCTGCAGAACCTCAAGCAGCTCAGCCAGTATATCCTCAGCCGGAAAAGGTGCCTATGAACAACAAGGAAAAGAAAATCGCAATTCTCATCGATGCTGAAAATACCCAGCTCTCCTCTCTGGAGGCGATTCTCACCGAGATTTCAAAAAATGGTTATGTCATTGTAAAAAGAGCCTATGGCGACTGGAGTTCGCCGCATCTGAAAAACTGGAAACAGACAATGAACGAACTGGCAATCCAGCCGATTCAGCAATTTTCCTACACCCAGGGCAAAAACTCATCTGATGCGGCAATGATTATTGACGCAATGGACCTGCTTTACTCGGAAAAATTCAACGCCTTTGCCCTGATATCAAGCGACAGTGACTTTACGAAGCTGGCCACCAGGTTAAAAGAATCTCAAATTTTCGTCTACGGTGTAGGCGAACGGAAGACCCCGGTCGGCTTTAGAAATGCCTGTGACGATTTCATCTATATCGACGTTCTCAAAACACTTGATTCCGAAGAGACCGAGGCAGCTGTCAATATCGCCGGCCAGGAAACAAGCCAGCCCAGAAAATCAAAAAAATACACTCGCCAGCAGCTCTGCATGGATGCAAAATTGATCAGCATCCTGCGCAATGCCGCAGAGGAATGTTCGGATGACAACGGCTGGGCATCTCTGTCGGCAAGCGGATCGCTGATCAAGCGACAGTACCCTGACTTTGACTCCAGGAATTACGGCTATGAAAAGCTTTCAAAGATGATAGAAGAAACCGAACTGTTTGACATCAAACAGATGGAGATAGAAGGCTCCAGCGGAAAAAGACTTTTCTACAGAGACAAAAAGCTCAAGGGCAAAAAATAACAGCAGCACACCACAGTTCCGGGAACCACAGTTCAGTTCCGGGGACAGTATACATATCTCCAAAATATCCATATTCACGTCACAGTGTCGGCATGTTTTTACTTTGCCAGCCACTGCCCTTACCTTTCGTTCCTGGGAGCAAAGGCAGCCGGCAGCACAACCAGTTCTGTAAAAAGAGATGCTGCTGTTACTATTACGGTTCATTAATAGTACCGTTCGCTGCCTGCCGCCTGCAAATTGATGGTGATTATGGAAATGGAGCCAGGGGAGCAACAATTACGTATACTGTCCCCGGAACTAGATAGAACAGGAGAGGAGGTCGTCCATGGATAGATTTGATGTCATCGTCATTGGAGCTGGTACAGCGGGGCAAACCGCTGCATTTGATCTTGCAGTGGAAGATTACCGTGTCGCCATTGTTGGGGGAAGCGCCAGTCCGGGAGGCGTTTGCGCCCTGCGCGGCTGTCAGGCGAAAAAGTGGTTCTACGAGGCTGCTGAACTCGTTGCCCGCAGCCGACACCTCCAGGGCATCGGAGTCTCTGCACCTCCGCAGGTGAACTGGCAGCACGTTCTGCGAGAAAAAAACAAATTCACCTCCACGGTTCCCGAAAATACGGTGCAGAATCTCAAAGGAAATGGAATCACCTATATAGAAGGTGATGCATCGTTTATCGATGAGTCAACAGTCGTTGTCAACGATAAAAAATACACCGCCCGGACATTTATTATTGCCACCGGCGCTCTGCCGACGCCACTGCCCTTCGAGGGCGGCAGCTGCATGATAACGAGTGACGATTTCCTCGAGCTCGATGCCCTGCCGAAACGGATCGCTTTTGTCGGCGGCGGGTTCATATCGTTTGAGTTTGCTCATTTCGTGGCTCGTCTCGGGGACAGTAATGCAGACATAACAATCCTCGAGGCCACTGACCGCGTACTGTCGCCTTTTGACCAGGACCTGGTCCGCCAGCTAATCGAGGCATCAGAGAGTGATGGAATCAGAATTCAGACAAACGTCTCTGTCACGTCGATAAAAAAGAATGGCGGGAGCTACTCTCTTCTGTTTGAGTCCGCCGAGGACCTGGAGGTTGACCTTGTCGTCAATGGTGCCGGTCGCGCGCCCAATATTAAAAACCTGAATCTTCCGGATGCCGGTGTCGCTTGTTCAAAAAGGGGGATCACGGTAGACAGGAACATGCGAAGCTCAAACGAGCGCATCTTTGCCGTCGGCGACTGTGCAGACTCCATCCAACTCGCCCGGGTGGCCGACATGGAAGCACACGTAGCGGTAGAATCACTCCTTGCTGAAGACAAGGGAGAAACACCTGCCGGCATTGATTACCGTGCGGTACCCTCCATACTCTTTACCTATCCCCAGTTGGGGATGGTGGGAAAAACCGAGGAGCAGCTGAAAGAGGAAAACATCACGTACTACAAAAGCTTTGATACCCACCTGGGCTGGCCGACGTATCGCAGAGTTGGGCTGAAGCATGCCGCTTACAAGATTCTTGTCGACAGACAAGACCGCATCGTAGGCGCACACCTCCTCTCTGACAATACAACAGGACTGATCAACACCTTTAAACAGGCAATGATCGACGGAACACCGGTTGCCGAGCTGCACCGGAACAACATAATGGCGCCCTACCCTTCACGGGAAAGTGATATCCTCTACATGCTGGCCCCGCTTATCGAGTAACACAGCACCTTTGGTTTTTCCTGAAACCTGACGATTACCTCATCTCAATGCTGCCCGGCAGGTTTCAAGGTGCCTGCGGAAATCCACTCAGGCGGATATCTATTCTTCCAGAGTTATACACTCTGCTGAACTGGGAAGCAGGCCGCGTTACCCGGCCAGGGACATCCTCCCGCTGCAGCTGCCGGCCACTCTGTGCAGGCGGGCAGCCCGCAGCTTTATTTTCTCACAAAAAAATAGGGAACAATGATGACTATCACCAGGATAATCAAAGGGATAACTGCACCAGGAAGGAAAGAGAGGGTTACGACAAGGATACCGAGAAGAACGGCAAGAGCGACACCCAGTTGATAGCCGGTAAAAATCGAGAGCAGATGTTTCAACTGCTGCTGATCATCATTTTTCATCGTCGCCTCCCTGTTCATCATACTATAATCATTTTACCTGATCCGTCTGGCTATCTCCCCCCTCCGTCTCGATGTTTGATAAAGGTCTCGTCCCGCAACTCTCTGAAGGCCTCTTCGAGTTCCTCCTGGGTGTTCATGACAATCGGACCTCTCCAGGCAACGGGTTCCTGCAAAGGCTTTCCAGAGAACAGCAGGAACCTCAGACCGCTGCTGCCGCCGGCCGAAACCGCCAGCTCGTCGCCGTCCCCAAAGAGCACGAGCGTCCCATCTGAGACAGGAGTATTTGCAACACTGCCTGTTCCATCTATTACATAGAGCAGGGCCGTGTATCCCCGTTTGGTTTCATGGATAAACCGGGCTGCAGGCGGGAGCAGGCAGTCGAGGTATTCAGGGTCTGTGACGATATCGTCAACCGGACCCGAAACCCCGGATACCATTCCGGCAATAATTTTGATCTTTGCCCCATTTTCAAGTTCCACCTCTGGAATGTCTTCTGCACCGATATCCCTGTACCGGGGATTCATCATCTTCTGGTTCGACGGCAGGTTGGCCCAGAGCTGAAAACCATACATCGAACCATTGCCGTCGCCTTTTGGCATCTCCTGGTGAATTATTCCGCTGCCCGCAGTCATCCACTGCACATCACCTGAGGAAATAACACCCGTGTTCCCCAGGCTGTCACCGTGCTCGACATCACCCCTCAGGACATAGGTAATTGTTTCTATTCCCCTGTGCGGATGCCAGGGAAAACCGCTCAGGAATTCTTCCGGAGAATCAGAGCGGAAGTCGTCGAGCAGAAGAAATGGATCAAACAGTGCTGTCTCCTGAAAACCAAAGACTCTGCGCAAATGTACTCCGGCCCCTTCGATCACCGGTTCCCCGGTGAGAACCTTCACCACGCCTCGCCTGAGAGGATGTGCCATGATTTATGCTCCGCTGTGATTTTTTAAACATCTTCAACCTGGGCAGGTTCTTACCAATACTGCGATTCCGCGCTGTGCCAGCCCCTTGATCAGTCAGCACCCCATCTGCACAGATCGAGATCTGAGCTGATGGTGGTGATTTCCATACGTCGACTGCTGGGCTTATTGCTTTTCCGTCAGCACCTGGAGGACGGCGAGTACATCGAGAATATCGACATTGTGATCGTAGACGATATCGCCTTTTTTCCGTGCATAATCGGTGAACTCCGGGGACCTGAACTCAGAGACCACCTGAAGGATGTAGATGATTTCGGCCAGGCCGAATCGCTCATCACCGTTGGCGTCAGCAGCCCTGTAGTCAGGAATCGGTTCTCCACCAATAAGCGAACCGGCAACCTGCGGATCACCGGCGCCAAGATAGAATATTCCAGGATACCCGGATGTCTCGAATGTGCCTTTCGGGTTGTTTGTCAGTACGGAGTTATCAATCAGCAGGGAACCCGTCCGGTTATTGCTCACAAAAAAGATGGCTGAACCGCCTTCGTTGGCCCGGTTGTCATGTATCGCCGTGCCGCAAAGGCTGAGGGTAAAGGTGTTGCCGTCATTGTAGATAGCCCCGCCGCTTCCGCCCCCGGGTGTTCCCTCTTCTGCCGGGTTTGCCCCGTAACCGATCGCCCTGTTATGGCTGAACAGGCTGTTTATGACAGTGTAGGAAACACCGATGCTGCTGATTCCGCCGCCGTTCGAGCAGGTGTTTCCAAGCCCCTCACCGCCTCCGAACACGCTGTCAACAATATAGACCGGTTGGTTGTTGTATTGACTGAACACACGAATCGCAGCGCCGCCGACATCAGGCCCCGTGCTGTCGCAGACATTGTTGATGAACCTGCAGTGCACCACCTTGAAACGCCCGCCCCGGACAAAAATTGCCCCACCGCCACCCGGATCCGAGTCACCGGCCAATCCGGTCGCGTTGCCGTCCCTGAATGTCAGGTTCTGCACGGTGAGCCGCGGGTGATCCTGGTTCTGGCATTGGGGCGTGGTCCAGACCTGATCAGGATCACAGGTATTCATGTAGAGAATCCGGACAAGGCCGCCACCGCTCAGGGTAATTTTGTCCTCACCGTCGATGACGATATCCGGCAGGGCGGTATTGTTGAAAATCTTTGCCGTTTCACTCAGCGTGATGGTCTTCGGAGCGGGACCGCAGTCAAAGGTGATGACCCCGCCGCCCGCTACAGCTTCAACAAAAGCCTCTGCTGTGCAACTCTCGGGCGTACCATCTCCGACAACGGTGTCGGGCTGAGAACTATCCTCCGCCTGAGCCTGTGTCTCAATTGTGCAGGTTGAAGCAGCCGCGTTCGGAGCACTGCCAAAAAACAGGATGAGGCAGCACAGTATGTGGGCAGACACCATTCTCGGCATAATCCGATACAAGCTTTTCAAGGGATATTGCTCCGAAGAATATTCAAAGCGCTCTTCATACATGTCTCTTTCATAATATGCCGTAATTCGAAAAAATAAAATAGAATGATAACCGTCCCCGTTGCGGATCACCTGCCGAGCATCGGGTACCGTGCAGCGCCAGGACCTTGCATTCCATTTCATTTAGCTGTAATAACAGAAACATAATCTCTATAATTCAACCTTCTCAGGGTGTTTATTGAAAGCACTATTTCAGCCAGGATGACACTGTTTTTCTTTTTTGCACAGGTGATAACGTGAAGATGATTCTAAAAAGGCTCAGCTTGATCGATGTCGTCAATGAGCGCATCGAGAACAACCTGAACATCGTCATCTCTGGCGACACTATTGTCGATATTTTCCACCAGGATAAACCTTTTGATTCTCAACACTATCAGGCAATCGACTGTGACGGCTGTTTTGCGCTTCCCGGATTAATCGACCTGCACACGCATCTGATCTGGAGTGCAGGAACTGATCCGGTCAAAATTGTCGAAGAAGAAGGATTCCAGCTAGCTCTGCTGCATGCGGCATATAATGCGCGCCAGACACTGGAAAGCGGGATCACCTGTGTTCGTGACCTGGGATCGAACAACGACATGACCATAGCGCTCGGCGCAGCAATCTCAAATGGCTACCTGCCTGGGCCGCGCATTATTTCATCCGGTTGCACGATCATCATGACCGGGGGGCATGATCCGTTCTGGGGTGAACAGGCGGACGGCAGGGAAGAGGTGATAAAAGCTGTTCGAAAACAGGTTTCAAAAGGTGCAAAGGTAATCAAGCTGTCGGCGACGGGCGGCGTTTACGGAAAACAGGAAAATGAAGCTGTCGGGACCGCCGAACTGACTGTAGAGGAGATCAGGGCAATCTGCGCAGAAGCGCACAGATTCGATCTCAAAGTTGCCGCTCATGCCATCTCTGAAGAGGGCATATGGAACTGCATTGAAGCAGGGGTTGATACCATTGAACACGGTCATTTTCTGACTCAGGCAGCAATGCAGAAAATGATAGAGAGAAACATATACTGGGTTCCGACACTTTATGTATACAGGCAGATTGCCGAGGGAAAGGACCTTCCCCCTTACGCGGTGAAGAAAGCAAAAAGTATCGTCAATATCCATCGTCAGGCGTTTACGTCTGCCCTGAGCACAGGGGTTGCCATCGCTGCCGGCTCTGATGCCGGCTCACCCGGCACTCCCCATGGGTCCCTCATTCACGAACTTGAATATATGGTCGAGTACGGATGCGAACCTTTTCAGGCGTTGAAGGCCGCCACACACTCTGCCGCCGGGGCACTCGGTATGGAGCAGGAAATCGGTTCCCTGGAGGTCGGTAAAAAAGCCGACATCATAATCCTGGTGAAAAATCCCGTTCAGAAGGTTTCCCATCTCAGGGAATTGCGCCACGTCATCAAGGCTGGAGATATCTGTTTCTCTCGAACAGGAAAATGAGATGAGCATGCAGAATAGAGCGATATCGCAAAGTGTACAGGCTCTTGGCTATAGCGTCATACGCGAAATGAGCGGTCTGGCAGCTCACAAAGAAGGCGTAATTTCTCTGGGCATCGGCGAGCCGGATTTCAACACGCCCGCACGTATCACCCAAAAGGCCTTCGAGGACGCAAGAAACGGGCACACCCACTATACTCCTTCCCAGGGAGACCCTGAGCTCATTGAAAAACTGTCAACAACGCTCAGTTTTGCAACAGGCACCAGGGTAATGCCGTCATCAATTCTCATTACCCATGGCGGTATGGGTGCCCTTACGGCAGCTCTTCGCACGATTCTCGAACCTGGCGACCATGTTCTTCTCCTTGAGCCTCATTTTCCAGACTACATGGCACACATTGCCTTCGCAGGAGGAACAGCGATCAAAGTTCCCTGCAGGCTGGAAGACAATTATATCCCCCAACCCGAAACGATTGAACAAGCTGTCTCTGAGAAAACCCGGGCCATTATTCTCAACTCTCCTAATAACCCGACAGGAGCCGTTATCCCCGGCAATATACTTGACGCTATCGCCGAGATAGCCATTCGCCACAATCTCATTGTCATCTCCGATGAAGTTTATGACCGCATCATCTATGGTCCTGCCCTCGAATCGATCTACACAAGGCCGAAAATGGCGGAGCGGTCTTTGATTATCAAATCATTTTCAAAAACCTATGCAATGACAGGGTGGAGAGTTGGCTACTGTTACGGCCCTGAGTTTTTGATAAAACAGATGCTCAAGGTGGTTAACTATTCTACGGCATGTGTCAGCAGCATCGGCCAGCGTGCAGCCATTGCCGCCCTTGATCTTGACTATTCGGTTGTGGAGGGGATGAAAGAGAGGTTTGCGGCTCGTGTGGAGCTTGTCTGCTCAAGGCTTGCAGCCATGAAAGAGGTCCGGGTCTCCAGACCCGGAGGGAGCTTCTATGTCTTTGTCGATATTAGCCGGATTACACGCCAGTCAAGGGTCTTTGCCCTGCGGCTTCTTGAGGATAAAAAAGTCGTCGTAATTCCCGGATACGCTTTTGGCGATTCCGGAGAAGGCTGCTTCAGAATTGCCTGTACCAGGCCCCGGCCGATTCTAGCTGAAGCGCTGGATCGTATCGAATCGTTCATTCATGACTTTTAGCAGATGGCAAAACACAAAGCATTTAACCAACCTGTCGTTCGATCAATTTCCTCCATAGCAGAAGAAAAGATTTACGACTTTCAGAGAAAAACAGTCTTTTCACCGCTGACCACGGAAAACTGTACTATCAGATTCTGCGCGGTGAACGGCATGAAGGACGCGGCAAGCCAGACGCACACGCATCCGGGGGACGAATTCGTTTTTACTCTGGAGGGCAGCAATGCAAACTACTCGGGAAGAAAGAGGTTCAACCTGCGCAGGTATCAGGCGATTGCCATTCCACCCAACACAGATCATACAACCGTTGTAACTGCCGGATTGTGGAAAGGACTCAGTTTTTACTGCGATGACTGCCCGCACCTCGATGAAAATCCGCCAGAGACGAGAACAGATATCTTCACAAAATCTCTGGATGCAGCGGATGCCGCGAGTAATCATTTGAAACACCTTCAGGAGAAATCGATCTTTTCCCCCGCATCTCAAGAAAGTTCTTTTATGGAACTCTCTTTTCTTTTCAGCAACAGTCCCATACCGGCAGCTCACTTCAGCCATGCAGGCGAGACCGTTTACTATATCATTTCCGGTGCGGTATCACTTCGCTGGAAGCAGCATGGCTGGATCGAACTTCGCTCGGGGATGGCAGCTGCCATTCCTGCCGGGTTTGCATATCAGCTTAAATCTGAATATTCTGGCGGATGCCGAATTATTGCGGCCTCGTGTTCCTCATGCCCCGTTCTGCGCAGACACACCGGCTGATTGTCTCAGGAAATTGCAGCCTATCTTCCTTTTCAGCCAGGACATCATGCGTTACCTTAAAGAAATCACGAGCACGAAACCAGAACAGTTGCCCTCTCCGGTAATACTTGACTAATCTGCTGCTTTGTATAACTGTTGTTTCGTGTTGGTGGTTTTCTTTAGCAGAAAATCAAACACAGCCAGGAACGTCTCTATCGGCAAAAACTGGTTAAATTCGATATCAATCCCTCTTGCCCCGTATATATAACGAGAAAATCTGATGAACTGCATACTTCTTAAAAACAGTCATATAGTTGACGGTACATCTTCCGATAAAAGTGATCTAATTGATGTGCTTATCGAAAATGACAAGATCAAGGAGGTCGGGCCCGGCCTCAAATCCGCTGCAGCCGAGGTCATCGATCTTGATGGGCGGACAGTGATGCCTGGACTTATCGACTGTCATGTCCACGTTGTTGCTGCGCTCGCCAACCTGGGAGCCAATGCCTGCCTGCCCGATTCGCTTGTCATGGCACGCTCTCTTGGCATCATGCGTGACATGCTGATGCGCGGGTTTACGACCGTACGTGACGTTGGGGGTGCCGATCATGGCCTGGTTCAGGTTACCAGGGAAGGTCTGTTCCCGACACCACGTGTTGTGACCTCAGGCAAGGCTTTGAGCCAGACCGGTGGCCACTGTGATTTCCGCGGACGTTATGACAATAATCCGCTCCCTGGCCCAAAAATCCCGCTGGGCGCAATTGGCCGTATCTGCGACGGCGAGGATGCTGTCAGGATCGCGGCCCGGGAAGAACTGAAAGGTGGTGCCGAATTCATCAAGATCATGGCAAACGGCGGCTGTGCCTCTCCGACGGACCCGATTCACTTCCTTGGTTTCTCCAGACAGGAGCTGCTGGCGGTTGTCGAAGAGGCAACCAATGCCGGCACCTATGTATCGGCACATCTCTACACAGATCAGGCTATACGCCGCTGTGTGGAGTGCGGAGTCCATTCCCTCGAGCACTGCAACCTGATTGAAAAGGAAACCGCCCTTTTGGCCGCAAGTCGCAGCGCAATCGCAGTTCCAACACTCGTCACTTACGACAAGCTGGCAAGCGAGGGAGCCGCAAAAGGGTTTCCGGCCGATTCCCTCGAGAAGGTAAAGATGGTTCACCAGGCCGGTATAGACTCCTTATCCATCATGCGCGAAGCGGGGCTAGCCATGGCGTATGGATCCGACCTTCTGGGAGACATGCATTGCCATCAGTCCGAGGAATTTGTCATTCGCGGCCAGGTTCTTCCTGCTCAAGAGGTTATCGCCGCGGCGACACACAACGCCGCAAAACTGCTCAGGATGGAAGGGCTGATCGGCACGGTCAAAGCCAGTGCCTACGCGGACCTGATTGTCGTAAATGGAAACCCGCTTGAAAAGCTGTCGCTCCTGACTCAACAAGGTGTCCATATGCCCATCATCATGAAGGGCGGCCAGTTTATGAAACGTCAGGAGCTGTCTTAACCACCAAATTGAAGGATAACCGTATGGAGGAAACCGGAGTGAAAACAAATCGATCGATATCCCAGAAAATCCTGGGCCTTGGGCTAACGCTCTTCTTCATGTCTTCAGCGCAGTTTGCACTCGCCGAGGCCATCAAATTCAACGCCAACGTCTTTTATGAAAAGGCGGTGCCAATGTCCGGTGTCGGCTACGGGGAGTGGGCCGAAATCCTCAAAAAAGAGAGCAACGGCGCCCTGGAGGCCAAGGTCTTCTACGGCGGCGTTCTTGCCCCTCCCAATGCCAGCCTTACCGCAGTAAGCGATGGTGTCGCTGAGGTCGGACATATCCCGGCAATGTATACGCCTTCTGATCTGCCCGTGTCTAATTTACTGCATGAACTTTCTGCAAACTTTACCGACAGCCTGGCCATAATGGCAGCACTCACTGAGTACAATTTCACCAACAAAGAGCTGCAGGACCAGTACAAGAAGTGGAATCTGTTTTTCGCCGGCGCTTATTCTACCCCTGAGTATCGGATCTTCTGCAAAGAAAAAGTCACCACGCTGGATGAGATGAAGGGGAAGAAGATCCGCACACTCGGTGCCGGAAGCGCCTTGCTGGTGGAACAGATGGGCGGAATCCCCGTTAACGTCCCCTCCAGTGAAATGTACAGTGGCCTGGAAAAAGGAATTCTTGATTGCGCCGCCAATGCCGTGAGTGACCTGAAAGCGCGCAGCCTGTGGGACGTGTCGCAACACACCACGCTCATCTCTTTGGGCATTTTTTATGTGGGGCCGCAGTGGGGCGTTCGCACCAGCCTGTGGGAAAAAATGGATGTCCCGGCAAGAAAAGCCTTCCTGAAGTCATGCGCTCTGAGCATGCCTCGCATCTACCAGGAATACAAAGCCAGTAACGAAACCGTAATGAGAGAAGCTGCCGACCATGGAGTCACCTTCCATGAGCCGAGCCAGGAAATGTCAGATCTTATCAAGGAGTTCGAGGTTAACAATATTCAGCGTGCCATCGCTGTCGGCAAAGAAAAGGGAATGGTTGCCGATCCCGAAAAGTTCATTGGCGACTTCCTGAATCTCTACGAAAAATGGGTTAAACTGCTCGCGGATGTAGACCGGGACAACTCGGAAGCAGTCGCAGCAATTCTAATGACCGAAATTTATGACAAGGTTGATGTCAGCACCTATCCAAACTGAGATGAACCAGTAGCAGAAAACCCGTTTCCCGTGTTTCCAGCACGTCCTGCCGGAAACACGGGAGGCGATGCCCCCTCTGTTTGTGAAACGACAGTGCCCGTCGCCCCTGCAGCCGAGCCAGACCATGCTTAACACACCATGCCAGCAAAACCTGTAACCGAGAAACTGATCACTCTAATTAGCAGAACCTCAACGTTTCTGGCGGTGTTTTCGTTGTTTTCAATGATGCTGCTGATCACACTGGATGTCATCCTCAACAAACTTGCAGGCCGGCCTATCCAGGGAACAATCGAGGTCACCTCTTATTATTTCATGGTGTTTGTCGTGTTTCTGACCCTCCCCTATCTTGAGAAACAGCATTCGCATATTTCCGCAGATTTTATCGTTGCCCGGTTCAGTCCAAAAGTTCAGAATATTTTCAATATTATCGGGAAACTGCTTACGACGCTCTTTTACTCTTTTTTAACCTATGCTGCGGTGAACCAGGCAATCAAGTCAACGAAAAGCCTGGAAACGGCAATGTCCAATTTCACCTTTTATATCTGGCCCGCACGATGGGGAGTTGTGCTCGGGCTTGCATGTGCAATTGCAGTAATCATGCTCTATTTAGCTCAAAATATCCGAAACAACCCGAAGAAATAAGAACCACCGCCAATGGAAAATGAATACATCGGCTTAGCCTATCTCTGTGCAGGACTGCTGCTGATCGCAGTGAACATTCCCATTGGTGTCTCGCTTGGCCTCGTGGCCTTCGCGGGAATTGTCCACATGCTCTCGGAACAGGCAGCTCTGAGTCTGCTGGTTTCTGCCCCCTTCAATTTAATAGGCAACTGGAATTTCAGCGCCGTTCCCATGTTCCTGCTCATGGGTTTCGTCTGCACCGACGGTCTGCTCACCAATGGTCTGTTTCGCTTCCTGCGCATCGTTTTATGTAAATTGCCGGGAAACCTGGCCATATCATCTGTTGGTGCGTGTGCTTTGTTCGCCGCCGCCTCGGGATCAAGTGTCGCCACCTCCTCGGCCATGGCCAAGATAGCCACGCCGGAGATGTTAAAGTACAATTATAACAAGGGCTTGGCAACCGGAGTCATCGCAGCTTCAGGAACCCTGGGTTCGCTCATTCCGCCAAGTATCCTGATGATTCTGCTTGGCGTTACGGCCAATGTTCCGATCGGTGCGCTTTTCATCGCCGGAATCATTCCCGGTATCCTCTCGGCATTGATCTACACTGCAATGATTGTCATACGGACCATCATCAACCCGAAACTCGCCCCCCGCTCGGAAGACCGGTTCAATTGGGAGAATTTTACACAGTCTTTCAAGGAAATATGGCCCCTGCCGACGCTTATCCTCATTGTGATCGGCGGAATTTTCTTTGGTTTTTTCTCCCCGACAGCGGCAGGGAGTGTCGGGGCCTTTTTCTCGATCGTAATCGCTTTTCTGAAGGGCAACTATAGTCTTTCCCTGCTAAAAACTTCGTCAATTAAGGCTCTTGAGGGCACTGCAACTATTTTTGTAATCATGATCGGCACGGACCTGCTGACGCGGATGCTTGCCATCAGCGGCCTGCCGGACCTGCTCACGGAAGCAATAATCAGCAACAATCTCTCGGCCATCGAATTCATTATTGCTGTCGGACTCGTTTATGTTATCCTGGGTATGTTTATTGACTCCATCGGCATACTGCTGCTTACCCTCCCGCTGATCATTCCCATCATGGAATCGATGCATATCAATATGATATGGGCTGGAATTCTGCTGATCAAAATGCTTGAAATCGGTATGGTTACACCTCCGGTCGGGCTCAATGTCTATGTCATCAAGGGAGCCGTTGGTGATACCGTTAAACTTCATACGATCTTCAAAGGTGTTTCTTGGTTTATCCTGATGGACGTATTGACCCTTGCCATTCTCATCGCCTTTCCAATCATAACGCTTTACTTACCCAATTTAGCCAAATGACAAGGAGCTCACGGGATAAACGGTGCCCGCCTGATTATGCAGTATTCGAGGCCACTCTGCAGGTAAAGAGGACTGAATTACGATAGTAACAGATACATGTATCACGTTTCCGGCTCCGACAGGTTCCCCGATCTGGTGGTTGGGGAAACATTCCCAAAATGCATTTCAAAACAGGCGGATGACAAACCGTGAATAAAAAAAAGAACATTCTGCGTGAACACCTCGATGCCGATCAACCCACGCTTGGCACTCATACCCTGATATCATGGCCGGGACTGGTTGAGGTAATAGGGCACAGCGGCGTCATTGATTACATCGAATTTTCCGGCGAATACGCTCCCCACGATCTCTATGAACTGGAGAATTACTGCCGCGCCGTGGACCTGCACAGCCACATGTCAGCCATGATGAAAATCGACCAGAACCCGCGCCTCTACCTGGCTTCACGGGCGATCGGTTCAGGATTCCAGAATCTGCTCTTTGCCGACGTGCGCACCCCTGAAGACGCTGAAGAGTGCGTCAAAGCAACACGTGCTGAAACGCCCCGGACTGCGGGGCTCGCCGGTGCCGGCATGCGCAGGGATGTCGGTTATGTGCTGGGACCGGGATCGGAGAGCTACGTGGAGCAGCTCGAGGATGCGGTTGTGGCAATCATGATTGAAAAGAAAACCGCTCTTGAAAACCTCGAAGATATCCTTGCGGTTCCGGGCATAGATATGGTTCAGTTCGGCCCCGCCGACTATGCAATGAGCCTGGGCATACCCGGTCAGTTCAAACATCCGGATGTACAGGAGGCCGAGTATCGCATGATCGAGGCCGCCTTGAGCAAAGGGGTAGCCCCGCGGGTGGAAGTGCATGATCTCAGGGACGCGGAGCACTACCTGAAACGGGGAGTAAAGCATTTCTGCGTGGGCTGGGACTTGAATGTGTTCTACCGCTTCTGCAAGGACCAGGGGGATGTCTTTGCCAGGATGCTGGGCAGATAGCAGAGAATCTTTCATCTTACCGTACACACCGAGGTGAACAGCGTTGGAATTTCCTGATATCAAGCAACAGAAGGCTCGTCTGATAGAGAACCTCTGTCGAGAATATGGCGCAGCGGCTGAAGAAGTGACGGTTGTTGCCTCGCCATATCGAATCTGCCCCCTTGGAGCCCATATCGACCACCAGGGTGGTCCTGTCCTGGGCATGACCATAAACGCTTATACGCTCATGGCGTTCTGTGCTTCCAGCGACAGCAGCGTAAGGTTGAAAAGTAAAAATTATACCGGCAATGTATTTTTTGACCTCAATGAAATCCCGGAATCAACCGGCAGTTTCTGGGGCATCTACCCACGGGCTGCCGCCCTGGCGCTGAAGGAAACCTACGAGATCAAAGCAGGGGTTGTCGGGCTTCTTGACGGCATGCTCCCGGGCTGCGGCCTCAGTTCCTCGGCTTCGGTCCTGCTGGCCTACCTGTATGCGCTTGCCCAAGTCAACTCGCTGCACCTGGAAGCATGGGAACTTGTCCATTTAACCAAACGGGCGGAACAGGGGTACATCGGCCTCAATAACGGCATCCTTGACCAGACCAGTATCGTCTTCGGAAAAAAAGATCACCTGCTGCATATCGACACAAAAGGTGAGGCCGTCAGTTACCTGGCTGACCGTCTCGGTGATGAGCACTATCGCATTGTCGTCGCTTTTTCAGGACATTCACGGGAACTAACCACATCGGGCTACAACTCAAGAGTCGATGAATGCCGTATGGCAGCTGAGCAGATCTCGGCCATGGCCGGAAAAAAAACTGCAACCATTTTATCCGATGTCTCTGTGGAGGACTATCGGCAGTTCAGTGCAGCCCTTGATCCGGTTCCAGCCAGAAGAAGCAGTCACTATTTCGGTGAAACGCAACGGGTGGCTGACGGGGTAATGGCGTGGAAATCAGGCGCCATTGAAACGTTCGGTCGGTTAATGAACGAATCGTGCAGAAGCTCGATGGAACAATACGAGTGTGGTATTCAACCCATTCATGATCTGCAGCAAATCGTCAGCTCGACTGAAGGCATGTTCGGCTCCCGCTTCATGGGTGGTGGCTTTGGCGGCTGCGTTGTCGGTTTTGTCAAGCCGTCACTCGCTGGAGATGCGGTTCAGCATATAAATACTGCCTATCGGCAGCTGCATCCGGAGGTGGCCGAGCAGACCAGGGTTTATCTCGCCCGGTCCGACAGTGGAGTACGGTTGCTGTGAACGCGGTCATTCTCTGCGCAGGCTTTGCAACCCGGATGTATCCGCTCACCAGGGATTTTCCCAAACCGCTGCTGGATGTCGCCGGCAAACCGGTACTGGATTACCTGGTCGAACAGGTCGTACGACTTCCTGAAATACAGGAAATCCATATCGTCAGCAATGCGAAATTTTTCGGCCATTTCAAAAAATGGTACCGGGCACGACAATCAGGACGTTTTTTCTGCGGCAAATCCGTTCATCTCCATAATGACGGCTGTATCGACAACGAGAGCAGGCTTGGGGCGGCGGCTGACCTGCTGTTCGTGCTGAAAGAAATAGAGCGGCCCGGCAGAATGCTCGTTTCCGGGGGAGACAATATTTTCAGGTTCTCGCTCAACCCAGTCTGGGAGAGGTTTCTGCAGGATGAGCACCATGTGATCACCGCACTTCGGGAAACAGACCCCGACAAACTGAGAAACACCGGTGTGTTACAGATTGACGAAGATGATCGCGTCCTGACACTCGACGAGAAGCCCGAGCAACCGCAATCTCACTGGATCAGCCCGCCCCTCTATTTTTTTCAGCCCTCCGTCATCACCACGCTTGAACGTTTCCTGGAATCTGACGGAAACCATGATGCCCCGGGATATTTTATCAGGTTCCTGTGCGGCAGGGAGACGGTCATGGCTGCACGGGTGCACTATCCCCGTTACGATATCGGATCACTTGAATCGTACCGGCGGGCCGATAGTGAATTACGTGAAAATCCGGTACTGCCTTAGCAGGCTCCACTCGAGCAGGTCATCGGCCTGCAGCAGAGATAGAATGCGTCAGACTATGTCCCTGACGCTCTTGCTGTGCGCGCCCAGGCCGCTATTGCACGAATGTCCTGCGGTGTCGTGCGGCAGCAGCCGCCAATTATCCGCGCGCCCGCTCTAAACCATTGCCGGGCACGCTCCCCGAAGGACAAGCCCTCGGGATTTCCGCTCCAGATTTTTTTCTGCGCATCATAGTGCTCACCGGAATTGGGGTAGACGATGAGCGGCTTATCGGTTCCTTTGCGAAGTTCAGTAATCAATGAGGCGACGTATATCGATGCGGTGCAGTTTATGCCGACAGCTGCTACCTGCTCACAGGCGTCAAGCCACCTGGCGCAATCCTCCACCTTCTCGCCGCTGCTGTTATGCAGACCGTCTTTAGCGCTGAAACTCAGCCAGCAACAGGTGTCCGGGTAATCTTTGAGAAGCTCGACCATCGCCTTCGCCTCCATCAGACACGGGATCGTCTCGCAGGCAAGGATATCCGGACCTGCATCGACAAGCGTCTGCAGGCGTCTGCGGTGAAAAGCTGTCAACTCCGCCTTGTTCAGTGCATAATCGCCCCGGTACTCAGAGCCATCTGCCAGATACGCTCCATATGGGCCCACTGATGCGGCTACCAGCGGTTTTGGGCGATTACCATGATTAGCGACATTCGCCCAGAAGAGATCGCGTGCTTCAGCCGCAATGGTTACGGATGATGTGATCAGTTCGCGGGCCTGCTCCTCGGTGAGACCACGGCTCATGAAACCTTCATACGTTGCCTGATAACTCGACGTAATGACGCAGTCAGCTCCCGCTTCAAAATAATCGGTATGCACAGCGCCGATCGCTTCCGGATTTTCCAGGAGTATTTTAGCGGACCATAATGGATCGTTCAGATCGCAACCGCGGCGCTCAAGTTCTGTGGAAAACGCGCCATCCAGAATCATCAGTGGATACCTGCTCAAAATGTCATTTATCGGATTCATACCTGTTATCCAGAAAAAAGTGATGCCCAGGCGAGCCTGGAAGTTGAATTCGAAAGTGTGTTCCTGTGCGTATGATCTTTTCGTATTCCACCTGTTCCCGCCTACGGCTCGCCTCAGCCATTGCTGCGCGTGCTCGGCAATCGCATGATAACAGGAATGACAAACAACGGAATACAGGCCATAAAGCCAAGAACCGGACGGATTGTATAGATATCTGCAAGTTTCCCGACAATCGGGGCAATAGTTCCCCCGAGGCCGTAAGCGAAGCCCATCATCAGGCTCGCCACCATGGAACGCCCCCTGGGAGCAAGTGTCTGGGCCATGGTAACCCCGAGGGGCAGAGGGGCCAGGACGAAACCGCCGGCCAATGCCGCCCCCAGATAGACCCAGCTGCCGTTGAGCTGCAGGAGCAGCCAGAGGGTCGGAGCCATGAAGAGAAAACAAAAAATAAATACCGGCTTGAAGCCGATGCGGTCGGAAACGTATCCGGAAAGCAGGCCGCTGATGGTTCCCGAAACAAGGAAGAGTGCATAAATCCCCCCGGCAGAAATCACACTGAAACCCTTCTGCACGAAAAGCACCGGCATGAACGTCAGAAAAGACTGACCCACCACCGCTCGCAGGAACATGACCAGCCAGATCAAGGCGATGACTTTCCAGGCGCTGCCAAGGCTTTCCCTGAGAGCACCCAAAAATCCGGAGCGCCGCAGGCCTTCGCTCTGGGGAGGCGGTATCACCGTCAGCAGATAGGCGATGACCAGCAAACCGGCAAGCATACTGGCAGGCATGGCCTTTAATCCGAACAACGCCACGTACCAGGTAATGAAGAGCGGGCCGAGGCCAAAGGCCAGAGTCCCGCCGGTGTTGAATATGGACATTGAGAAGCTGGCCCTGGTCCCCGCATAAAGGGGTACCATTCCGGTGACCGAAGGATGGAACATCGACGAGCCAACTGAGCCCAGCGCGACACAGAGAAGCAGTATCCAGAAATTAGGGGCAATGCCCGCGAGCGGAATAAAAACGACGGTCAGTGACAGACCGGTAAAGATGAAAACGCGAGACTGGTAACGATCGGCCAGGTAGCCGACGGTCGGCTGGATGATGAAAGCCAGTAGACGCATCGTACCGGCAATGATACCCACCTGGGTCAGAGAAAGACCGAGCTTGTCGACAAAAAGCGGAAACAGCGGGTTGATAAAGGCAGTGTAGAAATCCCCGGTAAAATGAACGAGGGTCAGAGCGAAAAGGATTTTCAGATTCAATGACATAGGGCGGGATTCACTCTTGCGGGCAGAAAAAACGCTGGACTGTCGTTTTCGGGTGTCTCTCTAATGATGTTTGTCAACAGCGGAGCGCATTTATACACACAATAAACAAAAGTGCACGGTTTTAATTTGGTGAATACAGCGTGGGACCCAACCCTTTATGTCAATGGTTTTCTCTGTCTGTCTGAAGCTACGTTACTGGCCGCTCTGCCTGTAATCGACCATCGATGGCCCTGGATCTTTTGCCTAAAACACAAGCCACATGGAAGAGCCCCACCCGTTCATGGGCTCAACGTCTCACTCGATCCCTCTTCACTGATCATAGCTGGAGAGCACTGAAATAATTGCTCACATACGGCACAAGAAAAAAGCAATAACCTACTGATTAAAGAGAGGCTGCATCCCTTTTTCCGCCACGAGAGCTTCCATCTGTCTGTCTGTCGGCGGTTCTGTGAAATCAGCTGCCGAGGATAAAAATTTTGGCAGGACCTGCGTATCCCCGGTGGTTATCAAAAATATCCGGGGGTGCCCCATAACCCACTGTACCGACTTTCTGATCGATTTTTCATCATCCAACGGTTCATACCAGGTGGTGGCAGTTTTCGGTTTATTGTTCCACAGGCCACGTGCAGTTGACTTTATGGTCTGAACTGCGATACCGTGCTCCAGGCAATATGAAATCAGGCGATTGAAGTCATTGCGGTAATGCGGCATCTGCATCAGCAAATAGTTGCACGGTAAAAGAACCGAATCAAAGGAAAATCGCTGCAGGCTTTGCAGGTGCATTTTAGGTGCAAGTATTCCATGACCGGTAATGCCAATGAAGCGCGTCAGCCCCTCTTCCCGGGCTTCGATCAAAAAATCCAGGGCACCGCCCGGCCCCATCGCATATTCGCGATAGACTACATCGGTGAGATTGTGCATCTGCAATAAATCGACATGACTCACTTTAAGTCGATCCAGGGAGCGGTAAAATTGCTCCCTGGCACCCTGGTATGTGCGTTCGTTGGTTTTGGTTGCCAGAAAAAAATGATCGCGGTGCCGCACCATCCAGTTCCCCACGCGAAGCTCCGCATCACCGTAGGCAGGCGCAGTATCGATATGATTGATACCATATTTGAAAAGGTGATCCAGCACGCCATCGGCATTTTTCTGGCTCGTGTGACCGACAGCAAACGATCCGAAAATTACGCGACTGCTTGAGTGTCCGGTAGTGCCAAACGGCTGCTTTTCAATGGTATTCATATAATCTCCCTCCGACTGCGGCCGGTTATCCAGGAAACCGCAGCGATTGATTCCCGTGCCTCTGTGAGACAAATCCCACGCTGTCAGTTCTGCAGATAAAAAACATTGTGTCATCCGCACGAGTTGATGTCCATCTGTCCGTGTCGTAAGACAGTGTAAAACAACGCTCTATGATTACGTGATTTTACGATTTTCCTGCCCCTTTTTGGAAAAGCGACCTTTTTGGATTTTTATCAACGGCACTAACTTATATCCTTTATTTTCGCATTCTCTCAACAGCAGGAGCAACTAACGTACTTCTTGTCACCGCTGAGTTTCGTCAGCGCGATATTGCTTGGCACAGCAGTTCTTGGAAAGCAACTTGTTTAAGCATATGATAGGAATGGGGCAATCTGTATTGGCTTGTTATCAATAGATGGTCGCGTGTTCCTGTTAACTAACCTCCATCCCCGGGCCAGGAACAACGAAGGATGAAACATAAAGAGAAATAGGCCATAGTTACCCTTTCGATTTTTTCCGCAAAAAAAGGAGGATAACCATGGCCCGGAAAGAAAAGATACCAGATTATTGTCAGTGATTCACCCGATTTATGTTCACAAAGAAAGAATATCAGCTTGTCTGATTCAATCAGGAAAGGAGGAATACGAATACGGGAGCACCTTTACCGGAACTGATCAAATTGAGGGAGTGGCTGCTTGATAACGACTGCCCCATCGTTGCTATGGAAAGCACGGGGGTCTGGCGACCAGTCCACAATATCATCGAAGGATATCTGAAGGTTGTTCTTGTCAATGCGGCATATCAAGAATGTTCCCGGTCGTAAGACCGATATTGAAGACAGTCGCTGGTTGGCAGGGTTACTGCGGGTGGGTCTTGTCCGTGGCAGCTTTATTCCTGAGAAAGCTGTTCGTCACTGGCGTGAACTTGGTCGAGGGCGCAAGAAATACAGCCAAAGCCTGGGAGATTGCAAGAGGAGGGTTCATAAGATATTTGAGACCGCCAACATCAAAATTGACAGTGTGGTCTCTGATCTGTTTGGGGTGACCGGCAGAAATTTAATTGAGCTTCTCTGCACAACGAATGAGAAAGAGATCAGTATTGAGCAGATAGAACAATGTGCCAAGGGCAGTCTGAAATCGAAGGTGACCGAGTTGCACAGAAGTATTCAGGGATTTTTTGAAGAGCATCATCGTTTTCTTCTATTGAGCCTGATGAGAATGATCGACATAATCGAAACTGAAATGGCGCTCATTGTCGATAGGATGAAATCGGTGATGGTCGAGCATATGGATATAATCAAACGCCTTGATGAAGTACCGGGAATAAATGAACTTTCTGCCCAGTACGTGCTTGGCGAGTTAGGTCCGACTTTAGAGGAATTTCCTGAAGCGGGTTCCCTTGCGGCCTGGGCGGGCCTGTGTCCTGGAAACAATGAGAGTGCGGGAAAAAGACGTAGCGGCAAGTCACCGGTCAGAAAACATGTGTTCAAGGCCATCATGGTTGAAATTGCCTGGGCTGCGGTAAAGACCAAAGGGACCTATTATCGTGACAAGTACTACCGCCTTCGGGCACGGTTGGGACCACGAAAAGCAGTTGTAGCGATAGCACATAAAGTGCTGAAGGCAATCTATGCAGTTATAAAGAATGGTGACGAGTACCGGGAACTTGGTGAAGATTACCTCCATAAAAGAAATGCCGTAAACAACGTGAAAATCCTGAGAAGAAGAGCAAAAGAACTTGGTTTTGAGCTGGTACCGGTTGCATAAAATCGTAACCACACTCGAGAAGAAAAAATGTCAGCAGAGGTCGATTTTTAACTGGAGCCATTGAGCGCGGAACTAACATGACCGACAGCCATCTGCACAACGAATTGTCAGCCCGTTTTACGGGACTACGAATATAAAAATTACTTTCCAGAGGCTGCGTCTGACGAATTGATAAAAGGGGCTTTATTGCCCCTTCAACCAGAGAGTTTCATATAAAATTATTAAAAGATTCTGTATTCAGCAGACTTAAATTACAGATTACAATGAATAGAATTGAAGAGTGACCGATACAAAATTCAAGACAAATAATGCCAAATGGAACACAATTATCGATAAAAATCGAATGCTGATGGTACAGTCTATTCTGCACTCATTAACGGGGAGTTATTACAATATGAAGAAAAATGCCGCTCTGTTTGTATTTCTGTTTTGGGTTATTCTTTCTTCATCACATATTTCTGACGCTCAGGTTTCTCCTTCCTCAATGGACAGATTGAGTTACTCAGGATTATTTGCCGCTGCATCACATGGAGATGCGAATCAAATCAGAGATCTGGTTGCCTCTGGTGAAAAAGTCGAGGCAAGGGACTCGCATGGTCGTACCCCATTGCACATTGCGGCATTCGGCGGGCATCACGAAGCGATGAAAGCCTTAGTAGCAGCCGGTGCAGATCCCAACGCTCTTGAAAATGATCGCTACGATATCGTAACAATTGCGGCAGTCGCCAATGATATTAAAACTCTCGAGCTTTCTTTATCATTGGGCTGCAGAGCGGACAATATAACAAGCCCTTATGAAGGTACAGCTTTGATCGCCGCCGCACACTTGGGGCACACTGAGGTTGTACAAACACTCATCCGTGCTGGCGCCCCACTGGATCACATCAATAACCTCGGTTGGACTGCAGTAATTGAAGCAATTGTGCTTGGCGATGGAGACCAAAAGCATACTGAAACATTAAAGGCTCTGATTAAAGCCGGTTCCGACCTCCGCATCCCTGACAGAAACGGTCAAACCCCATTGGAACTCGCCCAAAAACGGGGTTACCATGAAATGGTCGAGGTACTCCTCCATTCCGGTAATCAATGAGTTTCTTTATAAATTTTTCGATTTACCCAAACCCCTGATCTGCTGATACTCAGTTGTCTCAGCAATCTCCCCGGCTTGTCGGTTGTCGAGCGATGGGTTGAAAAACCCCATACTACCAGCGCTTCCAGGGTGAGGTGTTTTATGCTCAGCAGGAGTTTTGATGATTGCCTCAATGGTATCGTATCCTGCTGCTGTGCCGCCTCTAACTCCAAGAAGCTGGTTAACAACGTTGAAGGGCTTTTTCTTTTCATTGTTCATCTCCCTGGATAGATGTTCCGTGACCGGAAAACAACGTGGCAACGCTGAAAACGAGTCCTTCATATTCGACCAGAGACATACCCGCTGTTCCCCCCAAGGACGTATTCACTGCACTCCTTGAAAGATGACCACGGCCAGTCTTTTGCTGCCTGTGGATCGGCTACTGGCCGCTCTGCCGTTCAGAAAACTGCTGCCGGATCTCTTCCAGGCGACTGCGGTTCTTACCCAGATCAGAGTATCCTATCCGGGAGGCCGAGCGAACCTGGATCAGCCCCTGCTCACCAGCGAGCAGGAATTCCCCGTCATCGACGAACAGCAGGGTATGAAACTCAACCCGCACATAGCCGGGGTGCTCTTCGATAATCTCAGTATCCCCCCGGTTTGCCAGTATCAGCTTCAGGCGGGCAAAGGCAGATTCAGGTTCGTCTTTGAAAGCCAGCGGTGCGATGTGATGAGCTGCGTCCCCTGCCTGACTGGAAACACAATTCGGAGAACCGGGACAATCTCTCAGCCGCCCGCCCGAAATTCCCAGCTGGGTTGACCTTTCCCCGGTGCAGCCGACCAGCATGCCAGCAGCAACACTGATAAGTATGATTCCTTGCAGCCGATGTATCATTGCCTGTCGTCCTCCATTAAAGGTGTCCGTCAACGGGAGCATCGAACGTTGACGGCCGCTCGATAATGATTATCAGAGAGAAGAGGGAAATGACAAGATTTTTCAAGCTCATTCGCCAGGAAATTATACAGAAAAGGTCATCTCGCGCAATCGCTGTATTCAAACACCTGGCCTAAAACATTCGGACGGGAAACCGGGGCCTTGCTCGAAATAACATTCTCCTCCGTATAAGGGGTACGCGCCATGAGCGCTCTATTCTGGCTAAAACTCTACCTGCTCACCATTCCGGTATTCTTCGCCATCGACATGATCTGGCTGGGCTATGCAGCACGAAATTTTTACAAGACGCAACTGCACCACCTGCTCAGCCCGGAAGTGAACTGGCCGGCCGCCTTTCTTTTCTATTTCGTCTACATCATGGGTATTATCTTTTTTGCCGTGCGCCCGGGGCTTGAGGCGGGGTCTCTGTTCAAAACCTGTGTGCTGGGAGCGCTTTTCGGCTTCTTCACCTACGCCACCTACGATCTCACCAACCTGGCAACACTGCGCAACTGGCCGATCACCGTGGTCATCGTCGATATTGCCTGGGGGACGCTGCTCTGCACCCTGGTTGGCGGTGGTTCCTACCTGATAGGTACCTGGCTCTCATGACTGCCATCTTCCTCACCGCCGCAGCGCTGCTGTTTGTGTATATGTGCTGCATGTTCATCATCGGTATGACCGCCCGTGACAACAGTCTGGTGGATATCGCCTACGGACCCGCCTTCCTGGTCGCCTGCTGGGGCACCTGGTTTTTCAGCGGGGCTATGACCCTTCACTTTCGTCCCCTGCTGCTCCTTGCCCTCCTCACCCTCTGGGGGGCGCGCCTTGGCCTGCATATCGGCTACAGGCATCGCGGCCGGGGAGAGGATTTCCGCTACCGAAAATTCCGTCAGGAGTGGGGCAATACCATAATCTGGCGCAGCTTTCTCCAGATTTATATGCTCCAGGGTGCGGTTGTTCTTGTTGTCGCAACCCCGGTCCTGCTGGCAATCGGGGCGCCGGGTGGCGCCCCGACCTGGAGCGATCTTCTCGGCATCCTGCTTTTTTCTCTGGGCTTTTTGTTCGAGGCAATCAGCGACTGGCAACTGATTGCTTTCAAGCAAGACGCTAAAAACAGAGGTAAAATCATCATGCACGGACTCTGGCGCTACAGCCGCCACCCAAACTATTTTGGTGAGGCAACCCTGTGGTGGGGCATTTTTTTCATCGGCCTGGCTGCACCCTCCGGTATCTATGGATTGATCAGCCCGCTGGCCATCGCCTTTCTTCTGCTCAAGGTCTCGGGGATACCCATGCTCGAGGCGAAGTACCGGGAAAATCCGGAGTTTCAGGCCTACAAGGCGAGAACCAACGGGTTTTTCCCATGGTTTGAGCGTAAAACCAATTCGCCGTCATCCCCCCCGGAGGAACCGAAACCATAATGGAGCAGCAAAGCGGCATGAGCACCCCCCTTTCATCAATGGACCGGGTTGCAGGCGCGCTTCTCGGCATGTTCATTGGAGATGCCCTGGCAATGCCTGTCCACTGGTATTACAACACCACGGCCCTGGCAAACGATTATGGGACAGTATCAGACTACCAGCGCCCCCGTAATCCCCATCCAGACTCTATTCTCTGGCGCTCATCCTACACGCCACCTTCCCGAAGCGCTGATATTCTCCACGATCAGGCGCACTATTGGGGCAAAAGGGACATCCACTACCACCAGTTTCTCCAGGCCGGGGAAAACACCCTCAACCTTCAACTGGCAGCAGAGCTTCTGTTGATGCTCCGGGACAAAGGCGGCTACTCAACCGCATCCTGGCTTGACAGGCTCATAGCGTTCATGACCACCCCCGGCCGCCATAATGACACCTATATCGAGGAGTATCTCAGGCATTTTTTCAGCAATTATGGCAAAGGGCGGGAACCTTCCAAATGCGGCCGGGTGGACGAAAACCATATTGGCGGATACAGTCTGATGCTCCCCTTGACCATCGCCCTTTCTGAAAACCCTGCCTATGCCCGCGAAGCTTCACTGCAGCACCTCGCCTTAACCCATGGCGGATCAGCCATGCAGCAGTGGGGTGAGTTGCTTTCCGTGACCCTCCTCAACCTCCTGCAGGGAGAATCACTCTGCCAGGCAATTGGTGCAGGGACGAAAGAATCCTCTGTTGATCTTGACGCACAGGACCTCAAGCACTTTTCCGACTACCCGGATTCGGTTGTTGTCGGCAGACATTTCTCATCGGCATGTTATGTTGATCAAGCGGTACCGGCGACACTCTATCTCGCCCTCAAATATCAGAATGTTCCGGAGAATGGCTTGATCGCAAATACCATGTGCGGCGGCGACAATGCTGGCAGGGGTGCTATCCTGGGCGCTCTTCTTGGAGCACTGAATGGGCAGCAGGGCTGGCCCTCACGGTGGATTAACGGCTTGCTTCACCCTCCGCCAATTGTCCTGCTCAAACAATGAAAAACGATCTGGTATTGCCATTTCAGACAGCACAGGAGGTCAGTTTCCATGCAGGTTGATGTTGTGATAATTGGTGCCGGAATTGCCGGGCTGAGCTGCGCCCTGACGCTCCAGAAGAATAACGTCACCTTTGCCGTTCTTGAGTCAGGAGATAGTGTTGGTGGAAGAATACAGACCGACCTCAAAGATGGATTTCGTCTTGACCACGGCTTCCAGGTACTGCAGACCGGTTATCCTGAAGCCCGGAGGATGCTGGATTTCGAGAATTTACAGCTGCAAAAATTCCCCGCAGGGGTTGCGGTACGATACGACGGAAGATTCCACATTATTGCCGATCCCCGTCATCATCCCCGCTATATTCTCTCGACCCTGGCATCACCCGTCGGTACGTTAAAGGATCGCCTTGGCATGCTGCGCCTGGCGAGGTCGGTCTGCCAGGGGACCTTTGACCAGCTATTCAGCCAACCGGAAGAAAAAACCATAGATTTTCTTCAGAACCGGGGATTTTCAGAAGGGTTTATCCGGAGGTTTTTCGTACCATTTTTTGCCGGAGCCTGCCTGGACCCGACCATTCAGGCCTCAAGCCGGGTTCTTCAATATATTTTCAGGGTGTTTGCCGCCGGAGATGCTGCCCTTCCTGCAAAGGGTATGGGAGCCATTCCAAAACAGATGGCGGCCAAGATTCCCCCCGAGACCGTGCATCTCAACAGCCGGGCAACAGCAATAGACGACACCATTGTGACCCTTGCCGACGGCAGTAAAATAGAGGGCCGCAGGGTGGTAATAGCAACGTCTCAACCAGCTCTTGAGAAACTGTTGGGGCTGCCATCCTCAGATGTATCGATTGGCGAGAGCTGTCTGTATTTCGCCAGTGACTGGCGGCCACCGTTTAGAGATCCGTTCCTCGTTTTAAACGGAGACGGCAACGGGCCGATCAACAACCTGGCCTTCCCGAGCCAGGTGGCCCCCGGCTATTCCGGCTCAGGCAAGACGCTGATTGCCGTCGTTGTCCTGGGGGAGCATTATTTCGGGAAAGAAGACCTGGAAAGCCAGGTGCGCAGTCAGTGCCATGGCTGGTTTGGCAATGCTGTCAAAGACTGGGATCATCTTCACACCTACAATATCGTGCATGCTCTTCCCTGTCAGGAGCCTCCTACGCCAAACCCCTGCATGCTTCCAGCCCCTGTCCGTGAGAACGTACGCGCCTGCGGCGAGCATGGGAGCCTGCCGGGAACGCAATGGGCACTGCTCTCAGGGCGTAAAACAGCAGAAGCCATCGTAGAAGAATTAACTGATGGAAAACCACCAACTAAAAAGGAAACAATATGAAAGACTTACAAGATTACTTCGAGAGCACCAAAGGATTCGGTGTCCTGGCGACTGCGGACAGCAATGGATCAGTCGATGCAGCAGTATATTCACGTCCGCATTTTCTGGAAGCGGGTACACTGGCGTTTATCATGCGAGACCGGCTGACGCACCATAACCTGCAATCCAATCCCTCGGCGACCTTCCTTTTCGTGGAAGAGGGTACCGGCTTCAGCGGAAAAAGACTCTACCTGAAAAAGATACGCGAAGAAAACAACCCGGAACTGATCCGTAAAATCAAACGCCGAAAATACACTGATGACAAGGAGGAGCCGTTATTTCTCGTCTATTTCATTCTCGACAAGGAACTCCCACTCATTGGTGCGTAGCCAGATGGATTTAACAAAGCGCTCGGCGTTTTCGAAGTAACAAAAACCGCCCTTGTTGCCCATCAGGCGACAAGGGCGGTTGTGTAAATCCCAGTCTGAATAATCTGAGGCGCTCTTTACCAGCTATCGCCCAAAACAGTGCTCAGGTCCGTGCACTTTGCCTTTTCTTCTTCACTCAGATCTTCTTTCTTCTTGATGTTTTTGAGGTCATCGATATAACAGGCATATTCTTTGCCGTTTTTATCCTGAACCCATACCATTTTCTGAAATTCTTTTGAAATTACTTCGCCTTTCATACTTCCTCCATGTTTTACGATTACACTATTTGAGAGTCACTGGAAAAGCAGACTCCGCGGCTGTTGAAGCATCTTTTTGCTATAACTGCACAATGCCTTTCTATTGAGGCAAGAGACAAAAGCTCCCTATCATGATATTTCCAATGATTATTACTACTATAGGTACGTGCGTTCTGATGATCAAGCCCCCGCCTCGAGCGGCGTGCCTGGAGACGTCGCTTCTTTCCTTCGTGAGGACATTTTCTCAAAGACGTCTGGATATTTTGTTTAGTCGAGCGAGTATCGTGATTATCCTGAGAGTATGCATGATATAACCCTGTGTCATTCTTCTCACCGTCCGGAAACGCTGGCATTGACCGCCGAAGTGATGAAGGATCATGATGTGCTTCTTCTTGAGGAGCCTTTTCACCCTGATTTTCACAAGGCACTTTGCGGTGAAGTCGAGCTCGAGGAGCATCTGCTCGAACTGGATAGAGAATATCCAGCGTTTACCCTCGGACAGTATCGACTGCTCCAGGGATTTTTCAAGGCTGGAAAAGAAATACTGCAGATTGAGCCATATTTCGATCTCCTGCTGTGGATCCAACATTTTCTGGCCGAAGATCACAGCCCGGATGACATTCTGCCCAACACTCCTGCCCATGCCGTATACTGCGCTGAGCGCGATGCGACGAAAACGCTGATAACCTATTACAGGGAAGTCCGCGGCGATAATTTCTTCGAAATACTGGCCGCCATGAACTCCTTTGCAATTGCAGATGCCAAACGTTTTGCCCTTCGCGATTCATTGCGGGCAGAACGCCTTTTCGAAGTATTGGCTCCCGGGAAGAACACCTACATCGAGGCAGGTTCAATACATCTGCTGCTCAGGGAACTCCTGGCAGAAAATCTCCCGACAGGATGGCGTCTGCAAGCCCGCGACATTGACGGAGAAACTGTGAAAATGCTGAACCTCGATGGCAGCCTGTTCAGCCCCGGAGATGAGCTGACGCTTGACTACATTTTCGGCCGCACGGTCAGCCGGCACAAATGGCAGTCGTGTTGCGCCCGGTCCCTGATATATTCAAAGATCGTAACAAAGGAAGAGATATCGAGTGCAGATGGCAGATTTCCTCACATTCGCAATGAAATTGAGTCGATAGCTGCGGTAAAAAAGCTTTCAATTGAACATTGCAGAACCCTTTTTCAACGGATACGGTCACTTTCATCGGCCGAAGCCGCTGCTCTAACTGCACAGTATCTGCACATGGCAAGAGCGTGAGCAAGCGATGCTGGGTTTTGAAAACAACAGAATCTCAATCTGTAGAGAAATAGCTGCGCGGCCTGAGACCATCTGGATGGTCCTGACAGACACCCATCTCTGGCCGCTGTGGGGCCCATCGCTCCTTCGTGTCGACGGTCAGGATCGATATATCCGGCCCGGCAGCAGGGGCCGGGTGCAGACGCTTTTTTATCTCTGGCTTCCCTTCACGATTTCCAAGTTCAGGGACCAGGAATACTGGAGCTGGCGCATCGGTCCTTTCCGTGCAACCGGTCATAAACTCGTCCGGACAGGCGATACATCATCAATGCTCTGCTTTGATATGCCGTGGTGGGCCGTTGCCTACGTACCTGTCTGTTGGCTGGCACTCATCCGGATAGAAAAACTGGCTTCCCAGCAGCGCTTTGATTTTCATTGATCAGCAGACAGTTTGCCTCAATGGTGACGCTGTTTCACTTCGAGAACTTTACAAACAATCAGGGAGGAACGAATCATGGCGAAACGGATTGTAATCTATGGGGGCTCTGGCGGGATCGGCTCGGCAACGGCCAGGCTTTTACGGGCAGCGGGGCATGAACTCCACCTCGTTGGCAGGAATAAGGAGAAGCTTACCTCAGTCGCGGCGGAACTGGAGGCGGGGTACACGGTCGGGGACGTCTGCGAAGAAAGCCTTTTCCCCCGGGTATCCCAGGACTTTGGTGCTCCCTGGGATGGACTTGTCTACAGCGTCGGCACGATTACCCTCGGCAGTATCCGACGGTTGGGCAGCACTGAATTCCTTCACGATTTTCAGGTGAATGGTGTGGGTGCGGCACTTGCTGTAAAAGGTGGGCTATCGTCTCTTAAGAAAAGTGATGGCAGTCCTTCAATCGTTTTCTTCTCAAGTGTTGCTGCTCTCCAGGGCTTCACCTTCCACGTTTCAATGGGGATGGCAAAGGGTGCGGTAAGTGGTTTGACTCTTTCACTCGCCGCGGAGCTGGCACCGAAAATCCGGGTCAACGCCGTTGCCCCTTCTTTGACGAAAACCCCGCTGGCTGAATCGATTCTGGCAAATGAGCAGGTTGTCTCAGCGGTAAAGGAACTTCATCCCTTGAAGAAACTCGGCACAAGCGCAGATATCGCCAACCTCGTCGCTTACCTGCTCTCTGATGAGGCTGGCTGGATCAGCGGGCAGATCATCAGCATCGATGGTGGCCGCTCAACCTTGAGGCCCGCCGGTTAGAAGGTTTTACAGCGTTATTTGACGGCGACGGCACCATTCCAAACATCTTAAAAAAGATCCGCTGGCGCTTTTTCGATAGCATTAACTATCATTAATCTGCTGTTTTACAATCATTGCACTTCCTCATAACCTCCCTATTGTGTGGATACCCCAAATAACATTGATGAACGTCATTTGAGAGGTACAAAGCAAGCGTGCCTGCTGGAGTTATTTGGTGCAGTTGAGCGTTCAACTGCAGTAGAGGTTGAATATTTCCCTTCAATCACAGCCGGCACCACCACTCATACAGTTTTAAAGGATAGAACAATGAAAACACTATTTCAGATGTTGATAGTCACCATGGTAATGGTTATTTCTTCCCCGGCATTCAGTGACTCCCACGAAAAAGATATCGTGGACACAGCTGTGGCTGCCGGATCGTTTGAAACCCTTGTTGCCGCAGTCACCGCTGCGGACCTGGTCGATACGCTCAAAAGTGACGGCCCGTTTACTGTTTTCGCGCCAGCCGACGAGGCCTTTGCCAAGCTTCCGGCAGGAACGCTGGATGATCTGCTGAAACCGGAAAACAAAGAAAAACTGGCAACCATCCTGCTGTATCATGTGGTTCCGGGCAAGGTGAGCGCAGCCGATGTGGTAAATTTGACTTCGGCGAAGACTGCAAACGACATGGAGTTAATGATCAAGGTGGAAGGCAATGACGTGATGGTTGGCGAGGCCAAAGTTGTCCAGGCCGATGTCATGACAAGTAATGGTGTTATTCATGTTATTGACACCGTGTTGCTCCCATAGGACAGTGCCTGAAATTAACGACTAGTCTGTCGAGCCTGGCTTTACAGTCAGGCTCGATTTTTTATTCCCCCTCTTCTGTTTTTTTATCTGCCTCCGTCCCACTCTTCATTCCCCTGCTTGCACCCCCAAGAACCTCTGCTGCCTGAAGCTGCTTCTTTAACCGCCTACCGGGCATACTGGAGCGCTCTTTCCTCTTGACATGACAATTATGGCCTTCAATTATTTTCCGCTGGTCACAGGGTATACCGCCCTTTCCACGGCTGGACAAGGAGCGCTGGCAAGGTGTGCTGCGTATTGTTCTGTAAAAGCAATCAGGAAATGATTCGGTTAACGCTGATAGGGTGAGCCATTGATTGAAGAAGGCTGACTGATTATAATCGGCTGATATCGTATAATGGTTGTTATCCTCTACCCGGCATTAATGGCTTGAGGTTTTAAAAGAACATTTATGTCAGTCTTGGTCTGGATCGGTTTTCTCTTTTTTGTTGCCGCGCTGGTTGCCCTCGATCTCGGGATTTTAAATCGAAATTACAGGGAGATAAAGTTTCAGGAAGCGCTTGCCTGGACGGCTGTCTGGTTTTGTGTTGCGCTGATTTTCAACCTGTTCATCTACCTGCTTTACGGCCAGAACTGGCTCGGTTGGGCCGCTGTTTCGACTCACCACCTGAACGGTGAGCAGGCTGCGCTGCAGTTCTTTACCGGGTATCTGGTCGAAAAATCGCTGTCGATTGACACCATTTTCGTCATTGCCATGATTTTCTGCTACCTCAAGGTTCCGCTCTCTGAGCAGCATCGGGTTCTCTTCTGGGGCATCCTGGGAGCAGTCATCCTGCGGGGTGTAATGATTCTCGGCGGGATTCCCCTGGTTGATCGCTACGACTGGCTGATCTATGTGCTGGCCATGCTGTTAATTGCATCCGCCGTCAAAATGCTGGTAATTCGTCATGATATGCTCGATCCTGACATAACTCTGGTGATCCGCTGGACGAAAAAACTGTTCCCAGTCACTGACGCTTTCGACGGCGACCGATTCTTTACCATGCAGCAGGGAACCAGGGTGGCAACACCGCTTTTTCTCGCGCTGATCCTGACAGAGGCGAGCGTTATCATTTTTTCAATCGATTCAGTCCCGGCCATTCTGCCTGTCACCCGTGATCCGTTCCTGATTTTTACCTCCAATGTTTTCGCCATTCTCGGGCTCCGCTCGCTCTACTTCGCACTTGCCGGGATGATGGACAGATTCCGTTATCTGAAGGTAAGCCTGGCCTTCCTCCTGGCCTACATTGGGGTGAAGGTGCTGCTCACCCACCATCATCCAATTCCCAATCTTGTTTCACTGGCAATTATCGGCGGCATCTTAGCGGTTGGGGTTGGCGCCTCGCTTCTCGCAGCGAACAGAGACACTGCCGAACTGGTTTCTCCCCTGGTTGACGAGCTTGAAGATCTGGCGAATATCAGCTACCGGCAGGCCCGCCGCGTGGTCATTCTGATTGTCGGCTCGACAGTCGTGCTGGTCGGGGTCGCCATGATCGTCCTGCCAGGTCCCGGCACCCTGATGATCCCTCTTGGCCTTGCCATTCTGGCGATTGAATTTGCCTGGGCGAGGCTCTGGTTGAAACGGGTAAAACGCTCAATTCGAAAGATGAGTACAAAAATGAAGCGGGTTTTTAACAGCAGGTCAAAGCCGCTTCCTCGGACGACTGGCCAACGCAAGCCTGATTCACCTGATGAAAAAGACGCTTGAAACTCCTGCGGATCAGTTATAATGGCGCCATGAAACAGATAACCGCCATTATTCTTGCGGCCTCATTGCTGTTCGGGATGAGTTTTTTTGCTTTCAAAGCCTACCGGAATGCCAAATCGCACGAAGAGCTGTCATATATCATTGTCGATAAACACAATGTAACAGAACTCAGTACTAATCAACTCAAAAGGCTTGGTGATATCCTCTCGCTGGGTTTTTATGATGGCTATGACAAGGTGCTCAAGGAGCAGAAGAGGCTGATCGAAACGCAGGCGCTTTTCAAACAAAGAGCAGTCCAATACACGCTTTGGGCGATGACTGCAGCCGTCTCGCTGTTACTGCTTTATTTTGTCATGAATCTGCAGGCGTTTAACGTCACGGTAAACCTGACAGCCCTGATCGCTTTGGCAGGCGGATTATTAATGCCTATCATGATGATGAGCATCCACACGGATGTGCAGTATCTTGGCGAGGTGGTGCTGACCATGGAATCCAAGGGGGTTCTTGGATCGATCGCCAAACTGTTTCAGAGCCACGATTATGTTGTCGGCGGCGCGCTTTTGCTTTTTTCTATGATATTACCCCTGCTCAAGACGCTCTCGATGCTCTTTCTCGCTCTTTTTATAAAAAACAAATCGGCCCGTACGGTGGTACGGTTTTTCAAGATGCTCGGGAAGTGGTCGATGGCCGATGTGTTCATCGTGGCAACTTTTCTCGTCTATCTCTCCGGAAGCAACGGCGAAACGAGCCGAGCCGAGGTGCAGGTCGGACTCTACTTCTTCCTGGCCTATGTGATTCTCTCCATGCTGGCAAGCCTCAGCGCAGACAAAATGCTGCAGGGAAACAAAGCAGAATAGGAACTTTTTAAAACCGTTTTTTCTCCGCGCACCACTCTTTAAGCCACAATACAGGGGTGTATTCCAGATCGAGCGGAGCAGTTCCTTGTAATATGGACGGGTGAGTCTCTTAATGCAAGACAAGGGATGTCAACCATCCACGCTAGGGACACGCAGATTATCCTCCAACCTTTTCAAAGAACCATCTCTGACCTGGACCGTTTCAGTCGACTCAAATCCACCACGATGTAGCATTCAATAGCTTGGATTTACTTGAAATGCGTTTTATGATAGAATTTTTTTATCTGGTTCGTAAGGAACATTGGTGTCGACACCTCAGAAATCTTACAGAGAGTGAACAATGCTATACGGAATCAGCAAGTCTTCAATAATATCTATCGTCTACGCCTTATCTCTTACGGTATTTCTCGTTTGGCCAAGCACTTCGAATTCTCAAGATCAGAACGATATTGAAAACGAATGGTGGTATGGTGCCGCGGGAACGGAAGACCTCGCACCCCCCGCCCGAGCAGCCAACCAGACCGTTTTTGACCGCTGGGAGCAAAGAATCAGGGGGGATCGCAGTGAAACCGACCCGGATCACCTACCCAGCCAGCCGGGTCAAAACGCGAATCGCCTCAGCGCCGGTCACGCGCCCTCTTCCCCGACCAAGCAAACCCAGTTTCTCGAATTTTTGAAAAAGACCGACCAGTCAACGCCCTATGCGACAGACCCTGTCGGGAAAACCGTCGAGGCAGGCAAGGCGCCTGTTCACAACAAAATTATCAAACCGGCGAGCAAATGGCTGACAGGGGGTTCCCCGGAACCTCCCCGACCGGCTCCCTCATTCCCACAGGAAAACACGATAAATATCAATAAAACATCACCATCCGACATGACGTTCTATCAGCGGAACGCACCCAGGGTCAGGAAATATATCGGTGATCCCAAGCTCCACGACGGGGGAATGGAAGTGCTCTCCACCCTGCAGACAATCCAGCATCTGATTGACTGTAAGAATAAGGGATCAGATGTCCGTGAGTGTGCGAAGACCTACATCCTCAACAAGGCCGCGGCACGAGCGATGTTTGAGGTGTTGCAGCTGACGGGAATGGTAACCCATGGCGTGGTGCTTTCCCTCGCCTATGCAGATTATGTGGCGATCAAGAATATCATGAAAGCCTACGAAGTGACGGCGGCGATGTGGGATGATTACGAACAGGCCAGGAAACAGCAGGCTGCCAACGACAGTGCCGACGTCTCCAACTGGGATGGAAGGCTCGATAAACTCGAAGATATGGTCACGCTCTTTTGAAACGAGATATACCACCACCCAGGAACAGATCGCCGACGAGCTTCTGCGTTCCTGGCACGACACTGACAGGAAGATACAAATCATCAAGACAGAGGTCAGGCCGAAGCTGGAATCGGCTCTTGAAAGCTATCGCGCAGCCAATGTTACAGCCAGGGCGGAAACACAATGCTCCAACCAGCAGCACGCTTCCCAAACCAAACCGGCAGAAGGCGGCTGCGCTGCCATCATCGCCCGGGCCGACAAACAAATTGGCCTTCTCTTTACCGAAAACACCTACGATTCAAAACGATATATCTCCGCCTACCGCGAAGTCTATCAACATGAGCAGTCAAACTGCCGTGAGCTGCTGAAACAGCTGCGCGAAGAAACGGCAAACCCGGAGAACCTGAAAGAACTGCTGACCCGCTTCGATGAGGCCGAAAAAGCGCTCGCTGACGCGGAAGAACACCTGCAGGAATATCAGAACAATGCCAGACGCATTCAGGGACGCCTGAAAAACCTCACCTTATTCCTGTTCTCCCGTGTCGAGGAAATCGTCTGGAACCCGCCTTCTGACCGCATTCGGGCAAACACGATCATCAAGGGTCTTGAGAATCGGGTTACTTCATACTCGCCTCCCCGCCTGCCCTTTGACTCCATTCAGGGGTACGTGGCGGCACTTCGGAACATGCGCGCGGACCTGGACTATTTGCTCGATATCCCGAAACAGATCGTCAGCGAACGCGACAGGCAGCTTGCGGGACTCAAGAGATTCGAGGCAGCTGTCGAGGACAACGAGGCTGAGTGCGGGCGCTCGATGAAACTCGAAGGCTGCATCGCCCAATGCGCCTCCGTCAAAGGGAAATATGAATCAGACAAGGTTCAAAAAAACTATCTGTCGGCCAGCAAAGTCCTGGCCCAACTGAACGAGCTGGGGTGCCCGTTTGTCGAAAAAAATCTTTCCGTGCCTGTTCCTGACATCCGCGGTTTGACAACATCTGCGGCGCATTCAGCGTTGAGCAAGAACACCCTGCGGATGATCGTGGACTATGAGGGGGCAACCCCTGACAAAGAAGAGTCCACCTATGTCCGCAAGCAGAGTCCGGGAGGGGGCTCGACAGCCGATATGAATGGCATTGTTACCGCGATTCTCTACCGTTACGATCCTGATGCCATGCCGACGCCATGTTCACAGCTTAAAACCCGCTATCGCAATGCGATGGCCAGCAAGAAGCCTGAGCCGAAAGTCGGCAAGAGCATCCTGGCCACGGCAGATCATCTCAGTTGTTACTGGACGGCGAAAGCTCAGCAGCATTATGCGGAAGCAGTTGTAAAATATGAACAATTCAAAAAAGAAAAACAGCTGAGAACCGAACGGTTGTGCGGAGAACTCTACGATTCCTACAAGGAGAAGATGGCCTCTGAAGGTCAGCAAGTCGATTTCTCCGCAGGGATGCAGATCCTTGACCAGGCTCAGAAATGTGACTGGTACGAACGGGCACGAGCTCATTATGCTCAATCTCAACAACGCTATAATGACACTCAGGTACGGCTCGAAGAAGCGCGATTAAGAAATTATTGTCAGGATCTGGCGGTGCGATTCGATGCTGCGGTTGCCGAGGCCAACAATACATTGGATCCATCTGAGCTGCATTTCATCCTCTCCTCTTCTCAAAACTGTGCCTGGCATGACAGAGCCACTGCGATGATGCCCTGTTTAGAAGGTGAATACAATTCCCTGAGAGCATATAACGGCGGAGATTTGCACAATGCATCCTCCTGGACGGATTGGGGGAAAAGCAACAACTGCTCGTATGTCACCAGACTGAAAGGACTGATAGATCAGCGGGCAGCCCAGCTCCAGCAGCAGAACAATCAACAAAACCCGGGATTCTGGGAAACCTTCGGGCAATCCCTGGCACAGGGGCTGGAAGAGTACAACCAGCAGATGCAGGCCCAGATGCAGCAGCAGACGGAGCAGTATATGAACCAGGCAATCCAGCAGCAGTTTCAGAATAAAAGCACGAGCAAACCGGGTCAACAACCGACGCAATACCAAACCAAGCCGAAGAACGGTTCCCCCATCGGAAAACCCGTATCAGCCTCTGCGACGTGCACCCAGATAGACTCCAAACTGCTTGCTGCCTGCAGAGTCAGGAACGTACCGTTGGGCGAATCATTATACGAACAGGCCGGCCGTCTGGGATGCAATCTTTCTCCGGCCACGACCAATTGCATTGATGAATACATAGACGAATGGATTCGGGGAATTGAGATTTTTCCCGACAAAGATTGGACAAAAGTCAAAAACGTGCCGCGTACGTTCTAAACACTTATGATAGACTGCCAAATGAATACTCGCGTCTCACTCACCTTCGTCTTCTGCCTGGAGCTTATCGCTACGACTCCGACCCGTGCAGCTTCCTACGGTTTGTCCGACGAACCGAAATTACAGCAGAAAATGGAATGGATATTCGGGGAATTTGATTACGATACGGCAACATCGGCAGATTGCCACCTCCCCCTTCTCAAATTTCAGATGGAACTGTTAAAAGGCACTTTTGATGAGTCGGCACAATACCTGGCTCAGGCCTATGTCCATCAGGGGCACCCGATCAGCCGTCTTGCAGGATTTACCGATATCAGAACAGGATGCCATGGCAGTCTTGGAGTATTCGCTTTTCAGTTACGAGAGGGCACAGGAAGCTGAACCGGAATGGGGCGTGCCATACTTCATGCTCGGCAACTATTACCAGGCAACTGCCGAGAATCTGGGCATTCCCGGAAATCTGGAAAAGGCGAGAGCGTACTACCTCAAGGCAAAGGAGTATATGCCTGACAATGAGGAGCTTGCCGTCAGGCTGCAGCAGATAACAGAAGCACGCGTCAATAACAGCAATCAGGATGAAGGCAGGACAGACGGGTTCGAGCCAATTCCATTTGACTAGTCAAATGTGTCAGATACAATAGATTAATGCGTTACTAACCCTAGCCATCCCAAAGGAATGCCAATGAAGAGAATGCTGATCATTTCATCACTGTTGGCGCTGTTGACCGCCGCTTGCGCAACCCAGGTTGACTATGTGGCAAATTCTTCGGGCAAAAGCCCGCGTCCGGACAATTGCGACATCGAGGTGTACCTGCCAGGGACATCGATCGCCAGGAGTTACGATATTATCGGCTCGGTATTGATAGGAGACAGCGGCCTGACCATGAGCTGCGGGCAGGCAACCGTCATCAAGCAGGCCAAAGAAAAAGGGTGTCAGGTCGGAGCCGATGCAATCCTGCTCACCGAGATCAAAGAACCTGATTGGATCTCGACCTGCTATCGAATTAAAGGGAATATGCTCGTCTACAGAACACAGCCGGCTCCTCCGGTTGCTGCCGCTCCAATCGTGGAACCCACGAGATCCGGGCCCACGAAGTCGAAACCAGACGGGCACCGTATCGCTCCGCCGCCACCCTTCCAGTCAGATAAAGACAGTGAAGAACCGATTACTTTTGAACCGATACCATTTGAGTAGCCAGGCAGCGCCTTTTCCTTTTCTGAGAGAATTATCCAGCAGTTATCACCGCCCAAACGTGCGCGAATGCGCTTGATCAAGGCAATTATGTCGAGCAGGTGTATCTCTTTCTAACAGGCTGTTGACACGCTCCAGGGCGTGTCATATTTTGCTGGTATGCCTGCGTCTACAATGCATAACGGCACCGATGCATACGGATGCGGTTATTTTAGAGACTATCAGATCAGAGAGGTAAGGACGGTCTTTCCCGCTCCAACGTTGATCATCCCGACTTAGCTGGAGGTGCGCATGAAAAATCTGAGGCTTAACTACGAAGCACTAATCAAAATCACCAGATCCCTGAGCAAATCGAGAAAGACCGAAGAGGTCATCCAGATGACGGTAGACAGCATCAAATCCGTTCTGGACATCAAGGGGTGTGCATTGTATCTGATCAATCGCAACTCGAAGGAACTGGAGGTCGCAGCTTCGAGCGGGTTGAGCGAGAAATACCTGAACAAGGGCGCCATCAGCACCCTGAAGTCCATTTCCGACTCCCTCGAAGAGGAACCGGTCGCCGTCTACGATGTCAGCGACGACCCCCGCATCCAGTACCCTGAGGAGGCAAAAGCCGAGGGGATCGCCTCAATTCTGTCGGTGCCCATAATGGTGGGAGACAAGGCCATCGGCGCCGTCCGGGTTTACACGGCAGAGAAATGGGAGTTCACTCTTGGTGATGTGAACTTTGTGCAGGCCCTGGCCCAAATCGCCGGGCTGACCATCGAGATGACCCGGCTACACCAGGGCCAGAACGAATATATCGAGACCCTGTCGATCATGCGCGAATCCCCCGCACTCTGACACCTCCAAGCCCTGTTTTTCACCAGACGGGATGCTGCAGAAAACCAAATCTGTCTAGGGCCGTGCCCAGACCGATTCAATGCCATCTCGGCAGATAGGTTTGTCCGTCAAAACGATCCAGCATATTGTCATCCGTTTTGCTTTGGGGCTTAAATCTTTTCAGAATTTCATGACAAACTGATGCAACAGTTGCCAGTGCCGTCTTGATAAAAGATTGTAGATATGACCTGATTGGCTGCTGGATGGGATGACCAGCATCATAGCGCCCCCCCATGCAGGCATACCTGCCCGTCAGTTAAACGAAGACGGCATATCTTCTCAGGCATTGCAACAAGCAGGTCTCCAATCCACAGGAACCACTCACGAAACGTAGGTGAGTTTAAAAAGGACTATTGGGGGGATGAGGTGCGTAGAATAAACCGTACTGGTAGGTACTGACTAGCAAGGTATTAACTTTTAAAATAGCTATATTTTTTGGGGTCCCCGGCATGAATCGAACATGCATCCCCAGGATTAAGAAGATTCAAAGCTGTTTTTCCGTAAAGTCATTTTTCTTCTGAATTCATTGATATTTCTATGTATTCCCATCATAAAGTAAGCAAGTGTATTGGTTATGCTTGAATTGGAAATTTCAGAAGTCTGAATTTCCATGCATATCCAGAGAAGATTTTTAAAAAAAAGGGCCATTACTGACAGTCAGTTAATTCACATTGTTAAGTTTTCCCCTTTCCAACTTGTTAAAAGATGAATGTCAGCACCCTTTCATTTAGTGACGACCGAGCCTAGAACAATCAAGATCAGGCGTTGATTAACTCGACAATATCTACTAATCTGAGCCTCTTCAAAAGGAGGTAAGAAATGATAGCGGCAACAACGCGTCCGGTGATTTTTTCTTTATTGTCCCTTGTCACACTGACCAACTTTTTGGGTGTTTTTCCCGCATGGGCAGAACCTCTGGAAAATTTCACATTCAAGTTACTCCAGTCCACTCCCACATATCAATTCTGGACCACACCTCCTGCGGAACGTGTTTTCAAAGATGATGCAGTCCCTCTTGAAATCGGCTCTCAGATAAAAGTTTATGCCGCTAAAAATGAGTTTGAGCCCTTTCAGGTTGTAGTTAGACCAGCCGCTTCAGGTACCGTTACGGTGAGTATTTCAGATTTTGCTGCAGGTATTACCGCCGAAGTCTATCAGGTCAAATATGTTCCGATCACAACGGTAACAGATTACTCTGGGCGTGTAGGTGATAATCCTGACCCCCTGTGGCCCCTGCCAAATGGAACCACCGTTAGTGTTGTTGCCAACCAGAATACCGCCTTCTGGTTCAATCTGGCTGTTCCGAAGACAACTCCAGCAGGTGATTACTCCGTGGATGTTACTATAGGGGATGTTTCGATTCCTGTAACCCTGCACGTGTTTGATTTTACCATTCCAGAAGAATTGCATGTTAAATCGCAAATGAATTTCAGCGATCCGACCATACTGACCAAGTATGGTGTTTCAGGCGTTGGCAGCGACTACTGGTTTTATCTCGATAAAATAAAGCAGTTCTTTATCGACCACCGTTTAACACCAAAAAGTCCACTGTGGTCTGGAGGTTTAACGTTTAACGGCGGTGCCCCTTATATCGATTACGATTGCTCCGAAACCTTGACCGACAACGAAGGTATCTGGGGATTCGAAGCCCCAGCAGAAAGGTATCTTCGTGGCAGTGGTTTGATGAATGAAGTGTATACTGATATTTTCAACGAGGGCATTGGCTTTCCTTCTTTTATGGCGGCTACTTTTCAGAACAATGATGCATCAGAGGACCAGCGGCCATCTACTTTTTGTGGACAGGCGAGAACGAATAATGACTGGTACACTGCTGCCAACCCTGCTTCTCCCTACAACCAGAAATGGTTTACCTACCTGGCAGCTCTTGAGGAATATCTAGAGAATCTGAACTATCTTGACCAGGCTTATTATTACTTTGCCAATGAGCCCCAGGATCAGGCGGATTACGACGCAGTGGCATGGTATTCACAAGAACTCAAGAAGGTTGCTCCAAACCTGAAGCTCATGGTCACCGAGGAACCGAAGCCTGAGATTTACAATCATCTCACTCACACGGGTGCCAAAATTGATATATGGACGGCACATTTTGGGCTTCAGTTCGACCCATTAATTTCCTGGGAGCGAATGGAAAACTTTGGTGAGGAGACCTGGATCTATTTCCTGCATGCCACCCAGCTTCCTCGATTCAACCCGATAACCATAGACCATCCAGGGATAGAGGGGAAACTAACAGGCTGGTTTCTATGGAAATATCGACTGCGTGGTATTGCCTATTATCAATTTAACAACTGGTCGGTCAACCCCTGGACAAACACGCTTGGTTATGGTCAGAACGGGAACCGATTTCTGATGTATCCGCCGTCCCAATCCAATGACAGCATAACCTATGGATCAAACGGTCACCGTTTTGTTCCCTCCATCCGGTTGGAAATGATCCGGGATGGCTTTGAAGATTACGAATACCTGTATCTGCTCAGTGGCGGCAGCTCACCCCAGCCTTACCAGGAAAATCCTGCCGATACGCATGTCGATAAAGTGATCGGCGACACGGTGGCATACAGCAGGAACAGCACCTTTATTTATAACCTGAGAAAATTCATTGGCCAAAAATTAGGTGGTGAGATCGCTGATATCCCCGATCTCTCACCACCATCTGCACATCCACGATCAGACAGCTTGCCGGGAAACTATTACATCAACTTTCAAGATCCAGCTGGACAGCCGATAGAAGATCCCTTGATAGTAAACGGCCACAACTATATGAAAGTCGGTGATTCACTTTACGAACCAACCGTCGGTTATGGCTGGATAAAAGCCGCGGAAGTACCCGATACAGATTTTTTCCCTAATTGGGATCAATGGATTGAATCCGAACCCAAGGAGCTTCTGGGCAGCTCAGTTATTGACAGCTGGGGACGGCACGAGGTGTTCGAGTTCGACCTCCCCAATGGCACCTATAATGTCACAGCATGTGCTGGCTCCCGGAGCTCTCCACGGTATCAAAACATTGTCATCGAAGGTGTCCCCTTTATGGACGATGAATTAACCAATAACGAATGGATCACCCGCACTAAAGAGGTGACGGTCAGAGATAAGAAATTGACCATGGTGATGGGCAAGTATGAGAGGATAGGATACATAAACTATCTCAACATCGAAGTTGTGGCGGCAAATGGAGATGCAAATTGTGATGGCGTGTCTGACCTGCGGGATGTACTGACAATACTTCAAATCATCAGCGGTCAAATCACAAACCTAAACAGCTGTTCTGCAGTTCCCGGAGACATCAGCGGAAATTCCAGGGTGGGGATCGAAGACAGCATCTGGTTGCTTAGGACCATGGCGGAATAGACGCCACCGTCATTCTTCTGATCAGCATGTTGTTTCTATTTTTCTATCTGACTATCGCGAGGGTGTTATCCTCCCAAATCAAGGTACCGGGGTGGGGCTCGGTGGGGGGGCATAAATATTCCAAGAAAATGCTTGCATCCTTCAATTTCTGGATGATTGAATTGATTGTGCTGGATAAAAAAGGTGGGGCAGGAGTGGGTAAAAACGCTAAACCGCGGCCGCGATCATCCGAAATTAACAACGTAAACAATTGAAATAATTGGTGCCCCCGGCATGAATCGAACATGCGACACCAGGATTAGGAATCATTACCCGACCCCACTAGGACCAAATAAGCTACCGACATCACAACACAATATTCCCAGCCTAAAAGGGGAAATATGCTCAAGAGAGAGCAAATTGACCCGAACCCAAACACTTTTTACACACGAATTCCCACACACATCTGACCCAAAGAAATTACCCTGGACCGGACACGACTTATTACCCCAGGGCGGGGTCGGGGTAAGGGACCTCCCTCGAAAGAGGTCCCCCCGACAACGACCCAGGCCATCCAGCGAGATTGATATTTGTAAGACAGCTCTCGCCTACCAACAACCATTAAAAAAGTTTCTTGACAAGACACACCTCGAAGTATTATTTGTGATCTTAAATAATACATTGTATTCTACAATCAACAGGAGGTGTCGAGTGGCTACTGAAACAAAAAAGATTTCTTTTGATTGCAGTAATGAAGTGCTCGAGCGGTTGGACAAGCTGGCAAAAAAAGGCGACATTCCCAGATCCAGACTGATTGCCAATCTTGTAGAGGTAGGTGTTGAAACCTTAGAAGATTGCCAGAAAATCGGATTATTCCAAGTCTCCTTGCTCATCAGAAATATGGGTGAATATTTGCAGACTTGGTCAAAGAAAATGAAAAACAGAAAGGATCTTGAAGGGTTGCTGTAACCCTAAAATAAAAAGCCCTGTAATCGTAGAGAATTCTGGGGAGAATCGTTGCGATTACAGGGCAAAATCCCCCGTACATGGAGAATTTAAAATGAATGTAGACAACAAAGTACTGAAAGTCAAGAAAAGCAATGATTCTAAGGGGCAAGCCCGAATAACATGCCCCCCTACACTAGCCAACAACATCGACACCATTAAGATTTCTTTTTGGGTCAACTGGCTCAGTGATACATTCCTAGCCGAAATTGACGGAATCAAAGAGTCGATTCAGAACACTACACTTCTCGATGAACAACCGTATCACTGCCCTGGTGATTTTAATTGGAATGTTCAAAGAACTGGTATCAAGCTTTTCAATTTCCGTCTTCTTGCCGGAGATCTTCGTCTATTCCTGAACAATAGGAAATCCGACAGCACTATTCCCAATGTCATGCTTGAGATAGGCTCCGAATCTTGTTGGGCACCTGGGTATCAACAAATTTATGAAAATTTTATCGTTTGGCTCAAGCTCCTCGACGGAATTGTAGAAAAAGAGATAATTTCTGAGGTACACCTTGCCGCAGATCTTATCGGATTGCCAATCAGTAGCCTTAATATCCAGGAAAAAGACTACTGGATAACCAAGGCCCCGCATTTCACTAGGTATGAGAAGCATAGAGAATTGACGGGTATTGCAATCGGAAAAAACTCATTAATGCTTCGTGTCTATGACAAGGTTAGAGAAATTCAACGATCTGGAACAAAGCAGGATACTTATTCAGAGTTTTGGGGTGTGGAGAATTATAACGAAAAACCTGTGACCAGAGTGGAATTCCAGATCAGAAGAAAAATTCTAAAAGATCTTAAAAAATCAGAAGAATCTGTTTCCGGTATTGATACTGTAGAAGATCTCAACGCTTCATTAAATGCAATATGGAGTTACTGCGCCTGTAAGTGGACAAGACACTGCAAAGAAAAAGTTGATTTTAAAATGAACCACCAGGGGCGAGCTATCAATTCTAAATTCTGGGATCTGGTTTCAAAGATCGAGTGGAGTGGTGATCAAACCTGCTCCAGACAAAAGCCTAGACCTAAGAAAGACTATGTGGCTTTGCGAAAACAGTTTGCCGGCATTGGCCTGTCTCTGGCAGCTTTCCATAATGCACATCCCACAGATCTCGATCATATCATGGACATAACCAGGCAAATTATAGAAGAGGATCTCACAAAATTTTATCTCGATAACGAATCTGAATTCATCAGAAGGTTCGAAAAAAAACAACGTGAAATATATGAGAGTGTATCAGCTCTTCATAAGTTGAAGCCTGTTCACCCTGAATCTGGATTTATGCCAACACCATTCGGAACCTTTGAACCGCCTGAGGCTTTGTATGTCTGATCAGTCACCTTTGAAGCCTGCTGACATAGCTAAAATGTTCAACCAAAGCTTGGCCTGGGTCAGTAAGAACTACAAAAAACTACATGGTGTCAAGATTGGTGGCAGAGTGTTCTTCCCGCCAAAGGAGATATTATATGACCGTCTATTTTGTGGAAAAGAAGGGTTGGAGATACGATTTCATGAGGAAGGGCGAGAGATACACTCAAGCATTCTTCAGGACGAAAAGAGAAGCAGAAAAAGAAGAACAGAAAATGAAAAACCATTTAGAAAGGCCAAAACCGACCGACATGGTCTTTTTAGATCTGATTGAACTTCGACTTGATGAAGTTAAGCAAAGACTCTCCCATGAGCATTATATGGACACAGTTTATCATGCAAGAAGATGGGTTAAACGTTGGTCAGGATTAACTTGCTCAGAAATAACAATTGAGTTAATAACCATACTGAGGGATGAAAGAAGTAAAATTTCCAATCAAACCGCTAACAAAGAACTCAGATATCTACGCTCATTGTTTAACTGGGGAATCAAAAAAGGATACACATCAGATAATCCAGCGGTTCGGGTAGATGCTCTGAGGGTAGAAAAAAGGGCTGTTTATGTTCCATCTGAGGCTGATATTGATAAAGTTTTCAAATTAGCATCCAAGAACCAAAGAGATTATCTGTGGTGCCTCCGTGATACATTCGCTCGATCAAGGGAGATCAATAATCTTACTTGGGATGATATCGACTTTAAAAACAAGACAATCACCTTGTACACGAGGAAGAAGAAGCATGGAACAAAGACACCTAGGGTCATTCCGATGACTGAGAAATTGTACAATATTCTCAATAACCGCAACGAACACAAAAATAAATCAATTAAATGGGTTTTTTGGCACAAATTCTACTCAAAAAAACAGCGCAAGGTTGTTGTAGGACCTTACACAGATCGAAAAAGATTCATGAAGTCTTTATGCTTAAAAGCTGGTGTAAAATATTTTCGCTTTCACCCACTAAGACATGCCGGAGCAAGTTTGATGGAAAAAATAGGAATTCCAATATCGCATATTCAAGAAATATTAGGACATGAAAATCGAAAAACTACGGAAGGATATATTCACTCGCTAGGAAATGCAAAGGTTGAAGCTATAAATAGATACCAAAATGTTCGCGGGCAATAAATAAGCAACAAAGATCAAGAGTAAGTATATAGATTTGATACAATTGCACTCTTACTTTGATAAAAGAGGAATAACATGAATAATGACCCCTTGGATAAATTTAAAAAAATTTATAAAGAAAATCCATCTATAAGCAAGCATAGAGGTAGAACTACCGAAGCCGATACAAGGGCAAATGTTATTGATCGTGTTATTCATGAAATTTTAGAATGGCCAAGAGCTTGTGTTGATAGAGAACCATTCGCTAACCCAGGATTTATTGATTATCTGTTCACTCAAGGAAGACCTGTACTTTTATTAGAGGCAAAGGCAGAGGGAGAGTATTTTATAATGCCTTACAAGAAGAATCCAAGAAGAAATTACAAAATCAGCGGGTCTCTCACTACTGATAAAGCTATAAACTCAGCCATCAGCCAAGTTCAAAGATATTGCAGTGATATAGGTTGTCGTTTTGCGGCTGTTACAAATGGATTTACTTATATAATTTTTAGGGCAATCTCCGAAGGTAGACCTTGGAAAGATGGTCAAGCGATAATTTTCAATGATTATAACGATATTGTTTCTAACTTTACAGAGTTTTGGAATCTTCTAAGCTATGAAGCAGTAAAGGATGGAAAACTAGATAACGAATTTCGGTTGCACTCGTCAAGAATACGCAGTTTTTATCGACCGATAGAATATATAGTGGACTCAGATGCAACTTACGAAAGAAATCCGTTCAATGCTGCTTTGAGGCCATTTCTAGATCAATTTTTTGGAGACATAGCGAATCAGGAGACAGTAGATGTTCTAAAAAGCTGTTATGTGTATTCAAGACCTATTCAAGCTATTGACAAGAGTCTAAACTTATCGATACGTGATGAAATCCCAAAGTTCGTATCGATAGCAAAACAAATACAATTAAATGATGAAAGAGATGGAGGATCAGTCGGAGAAAAAATACAAAAGACTATTATTGGAAGACCAGCTAATGGCGCAGTAGTACTAATAATGGGAGGAATTGGTTCAGGAAAATCCACATTCTGCAAACGATTTTTTAAGATAGTTGCTTCGGATATAATAGAAGAAAATGGGCCAGCAATGCTTCTATTCCTTGACTTTTTAGGTGCACCAGACAACCCTGACCAACTAAACAGTCACCTCTGGGATACCGCTGCAAACTCAATCAAACGGTCAAATCCCTCATATGTAAAAAGGAAAAAGCTTGAAGAGATCTTTCAAGCTGATATTCAAATAATAGAGGAAATATATGCTAACGATAAAAATATAGATGAAAAGATAAATGACAAAATACTAAGTCTATATGAAAATGGTAAAAAATTTGTTGAATCAGCTTTGTACTATTCTGCAAAGAATGAAAAATTACCTATTGTAGTTTTTGATAATGTTGATCAATTGAATTTTAATTCTCAAATACAAATATTTACATCGGCACACAACCTATCAAGTAATTTTGGTTGCTTGTCTATAATCGTACTAAGAGAAGAATCATATTCAACTGCAATAATGAAGAAACACTTAACTGCTTACACAGTACATCCATTTCACTTATCATCACCTAAATTTGACATATTATTAAAATTAAGAATAAATTTAGCTGTACGTGAAGCAGTAAACAGGGCAGATAATAAAGATGCAAAAGAAGAAGAAAAATTATATGCTGGAATTGTTCAATTATTTGGATTATTAAGAGAATCTATTTTAGGAAAGAATAAAAATATTATTCGACTTGTTAGCTCTATTGCATACGGAAACATGCGTCTTGCACTAGATTTATTTAACAGTTTTATAACATCAGGTGCAACTAATGTATTAAAAATATTAAATGCATACAAAGAATCTGGAAACTACGTAGTCCCATTCCATGAATTCATAAAAAGTGTAATGCTCGGTGACTATAGATACTATAAAGAAGAAAGAAGTTTAATTTTCAACCTCTTTAACACTACTAAGCATACTAACAGTAGCCATTTCACTGCATTAAGAATACTCCAGTATCTTCATGCAAAAGGAAAAGGGAAAAGTGATGACTTTATTAACCTTCAACCGTTACTTACCGATATAGTTGATGTTTTTAAAAACGAATCTGATTGCAAACAAACTATTCTAAACTTAATCTCTGTCGACCGTCAGTTGGTTGAGCTTGATTCACGAAGACCAGACACATTAGATGGAGCGAGTTCAGCCCGAATTACTGCCTCTGGAATATATTATCTTCAATTCATGGTAAACTCATTTCAATATTGCGATCTTGTTTGGCATGATACAGCTTTCAGCCAAAGAGGTATTTGTGACGAAATGAAATCTTTAATTCATAAAACTGATATGGAAATACGATTCAACAGAGTAGAGAAGTTTCTTGATTACCTCGAAAGAGAAGAAATTCAAGAATTAGCAGAACAAGGAATAGATGCGGATATACCGTTTTTTTGTGGACCATTTATACCTAATGTCAAAAAATATTATCTAAAAGAGAAAGGGCTGATCAGTAACAAATTAGGTATATAATATTTTCAATTATATTGAGATAAGCGAGTTACTGATTCACACAAGGATTATCACATAAGACAAAAATAAAATGACAGGACAAATTAGGCCATCAACATTATCTCCTATTTTCAATAAATTACATGGTGCCCCGGCATGATTCGAACATGCGACACCAGGATTAGGAAATTGTTTTTTGTTATGACACTGCTCATCATTCAAGCATCATTTGCAAATGCATATGAGTTCAGTGAAACAGATAAATGTAAGGCAAGTCTTGCAGATATCTTTTTACAATCTCCGAGAACAATATCATTAGATAGCATTAAGGGTGAAGTACACTATCTGTCATATATTCGTAGAGATGATGGCGAACACTTGTCATACAAATGTAAAGTGAAAGGCAATCAAATAATCTGGGGTGCGGATGATGGTAGGTGGCGGACACATGAATCTGATGATGTCATAACATACGAGACATCATCAGACTCAATCACAATCAACCACAGATACCCAAACAACTCAGTCAGCCGGAAAGTCTACTCATATAACGACCTAAGCCCTAAGCTCCCAGTCGGAAGGAGGGCAAATCCTAGCTCACCAGAAGTCATTTGGATGAACTCTCTCTCCCAACACTTCAAAGAAAATTGGACATACACCTCAGACAGTACCGATCTGAGGTGTGTAATATACATAAAACTGAATCGTGATGGCTATGTAGTTGGAAGGAGAATAGGCGAGCACTCCGGAAATATTGAATTTAATAAAATAGCTATCAGGGCATTGGCAAACATGGCACCATTCCCACCTATGCCTGAAGATATTTCATATGAAAAGATGGAGGCAAAGCTGGTATTCGTTCCCTTGAAACCACAATCCTGATACTAACACCATGACTATTTCACACATATATACACACACAATTCAGGAGTCCCTATTGTGCCAAAAAGAATAGACAGCAAAAAGCATATACGTATTAAAGAGTTACATGGTGCCCCCGGCATGATTCGAACATGCGACACCAGGATTAGGGATTTATTTAACAGTAAAGGAATTAATAAATACAGAGGATGAATTATGAACGATCTTTACAGAATGGAAATTATACCAATGGTTTCTGATTTAGACTCATATCTCGAAAAAATATTCAATCATTATGGTTTTTATGAAAGCGACAAGCTTTGTAAGAGAGATTTTAAGATCCAAATAATCAAAGACTATCAAGATATTATGCTTCAGATATCCGAAAACTGAGTCAACCACTCAAGAAATTATAAGAAATATCCAACAGCATATTGGTACTCAGCAGAGTTCGAACTTACGCTACCTAGATTAGGAAAAACCTCTTTTATGAGGCCAATTCACATGAGTAAGCCATTAGATGATTTTCCAGAACACGAGCAAAGATTTCTTCGTAAATTTTTTGAATTTGTAAATGCATTTAACAAGTTCGACCAAAACCTCACTCTTGCTCTTGGTTGGGTCGTTTCCGGTGGTGCTCCTTATATGGCTTACCCATTAGTGACAAAACTCACAACCCATGAAAAAATCGATAGTTTAAATAAGATTTTCAGTAGCGAACATCTGAAAAGCAAAGATAACCTGCTAAAGGACATCAATGGCTGGGCCACCCAAGCATTGAAGGTTAAGTGCCTGAGAAATGATATTGTACATGCGCAATGGCAAATATTAGTAAAAAACGATTCACATAAGTTTTTTCACTTTCGGAATTCATCACCATCTAACAATTCAAAATCTGGGGAAATGAGCATCGATGAATTTGACGAAATTGTTGCCGCTATGGAAAAAGTTAATGCAGAGTTTGGCCATATACACCAAAAATACTTAGGCCCATATACCGGAGGGAGAGTAATGCCAGACAACAAACTTCACACATAAACTCTCACACACTAACTTTGATTAAGCTTCTACCAAACAAAACATGAATAAAAAAGTATATGATATAAACAAATTAGATGGTGCCCCCGGCATGATTCGAACATGCGACACCAGGATTAGGAATCCTGTGCTCTATGTACTGTGATCCATTCATTTTCACATTAACATATTGATATAAATATAAATATATATTCTTGAGAAATTATCAACAATTATCCATCTGAACTAAACTCCCTACCAGATTGACTCTTGGCGACTACCTGATGACTATTTACATTGACTTTCCCTGTACTATTTAATACTGTTCTTTCAAGCAACAACTCAGAGAGAATACTTAACCTTCATGCCTTAGGTGTCATATGCCACAGAAAATTACTCAGCGATTAGTAAAGAGCTATCATACCAAGATAAAAAATCGGGTAACCCATATAAGAGATACAGATATCAAAGGCTTTGGCTGTAGGTGCTCGCGTAATGGAGACGTTGCGTTTTACGCAGAAGGAAGAATTAGAGGTAAAGGCGGGTCTCCAGTTAGGCTAACTATAGGCAAGTTTCCAACATACACAGTTGAAGAGGCACGGGAAAAGGCCAAGGCACTACTCCAGAAACTTTCTGAAGGAATCGACCCAAGAAAAGAGCAGGCTCATCGGTTAGCCAAGGAGGACGAGATCGAGAGCTTAACACTCTCGGCAGTTTATCAGAAATTCAAACATCAAAGGGACCTAAAACCAGGTACTATTGCTGACTACAACCAAGTAATGAAGAATGTTTACGATGACTGGTTGGACCTTCCCATTGCATCAATTAGTCGCAAGATGGTTGAAGACAGATTCTTCGAGTATAACAATAGAAGTAAAGCTGTAAGCGCAAAGGGGACACGAGTTCTAAGTAGTATATGTACCTTTGCCAAAGCTATAGAGCTTAGCGACGGCAGTAGAGCCTTGACAGAGAACCCCGTTGATATCCTGAGAGAACTAAAAGTCAGAAGGACATTACCTCGAAGGCAAACAAGAATCCCTCCAGAGGATATGGCTCAGATTCTTGGGAGGTTAAGATATGATTTAGAACGGGGTGACAGGTTGAAAGTTTCTCGTAGCGCTGTCCGGTCTATCTATGTGTTAGCGCTGACAGGAACACGGAAAGCTGAAATCCTCAGACTTAGGAAGGCTGATATTAAGCTAGAGAGTAAAATCCCTCATATAATCCTTGACGACACTAAAAACAGAGAAGCACACCACATACCGATTACAGACAATTTATTTAAGATAATTGAGGAGGCTCTCAAAGACAATCCAAGATCTGAATGGCTCTTTCCCCAAAGGACGAATCCCGATAAGCATCTAAATAACCCAAACAAAGCAGTTAGTATCTACTTACAGAGTTCTTTAGAGGCGGGTACCTCTTACACGCTGCACGATTTCCGAAGAACCTTCATATCAGTAGCTGATGAAATAGGAATAGATCATCATCGTATAAAACAACTAGTTAATCACAAGACTGGAGATGTTACAGCTGGATATATCGTCACAAACCCACTAAAAAAGCTCTCAATCGCCAAGGATCTTATGGATAAAATCCATGAGGAAATGCACAACTGGAAATATTACCCTTCCTTATCCGCAGAAGGTTTTAAGTTTCCAGATGACAGCAGTAGTAGTCAGGGACGCGAGGAAATAAAAACACCAAAGGACTGGTATTATCATCCACCCAAGTAGGTTCATCTGATTTGAACCCACTAGCAATGGCTATGACAATCAACGCGGAGTTAATTCCACGACAATAGCTTTTCGTCGGACAAAACACATCTTGTCCATCTCACAACCAAAACCTCCCATCAAACTAGAAAACTCTTTTTATATTATTTTGATCCAATTTAGAGTGAGCCTAATAACGCACCGAATCGTTGCTCCCACTGACATTTGACACTCGTCCCCTGGGTGTGTCCATCATCAAACTGCCTTCAAGATGAAATAGTAATAAAGGCAACAGATAAACTGTTAGCCCGGTGTTAATACATTCTATTATTGATGGAGGTAGTTATGGAGAAGCTGAATTACAGGGCAGATGAGATTTCCGATTTGCTCAAGATCAAATGGGCCATTCTGAATTGGTGGATTACAAAAAAAAGGGAGATATACCCGTACCAGGCAAGAGTTGGAAAATGTCCGGCACTTACCCATGCTAATTTAATTGCTTACCTGAACCGGGAGTTGGGCTAATGGTAAGTATTATCGACGCTGTCATGGGTAGAGGTAAGAGCACGTGGGCTATTGAGAGGATAAATGCAAACGATAATAATCGGTACATTGTTGTCCTTCCAGGTTTAACTGAAATCGAAAGATATCTGGAAGGCATGATTTACAAGGAAGATGTTGTTGCCTTGCATGAAGATGCAGCTAAAAGTAAACAACAACGATTCCAAGAGGCACTTGAGGATGCCCGAGTAATTCTGATAACTCATTGCCTGTTTGAAGATTATTTAAAGCCCAATGTCTTCAGGCTCGTTTCACAAGGTGACTGGCATCTTATACTGGACGAAACGATTAGCACGTTTGAGCCGATCAAAGGGCTGAGCAAAACAATAGTGGACGGATGGGTTGTTAACGGGATTGTTACAATACAGAAAGTGAATGAGGGTTTGAGCAGGATTGACCCTGAATATGGTAAAGTTAAAGCATATCTACTACTTAAGTCATTCCATGTAAGCAACATTGAAAAAGTATTGCTTAAACAGTCGTTAACCAAGGAACTTTTGATGCTTGAGGATACTGGAGAGCAAGGTTTCTTTATCTTTAACCTGAATAAGAGGCGGCTTGAAGCCTTCAGGTCAGTAACGATTCTGACCTATATGTTTAGGGACAGTGATATGTATTGCTGGTTCAACATGAACGGGATCGAGTTTGATCATAAAGAACTAACAGAAGAAGGAGAACTGAAAAAGCATGAAGGAAAATACACTGGAAAACAATTTGCTAGCCTTGTTGAAGTGTTGGAGCCGGGCTGCTCTTATGGTCGAAGACCTAATCACTTATCTGCAACGTGTTCAAGAGGACTTAAATCAAAGAACAGAAGCAAACAAGAATTTAAAAAAGGAATCCAGCGGGACCTCGCTCGGCACTTCAGAAACAGAAGAAGAGGGGTCGTGAAGCCAGAAGATTTCATGTTTACTTGCTTATCAGAATGCAAAGGTCTCTGGGCCAACAGAGGGAAAAATCTCCCTGCTACTTTCATAGGAGAAAACACATGGGTGCAATACGGGGAGAGGGGAGTCAATGGCTATGGGCACATACACAATCTGGCATATTTGTATAATGTATATCAGAATCCTGCAATTGTGCGAACAGTAAACAGTTACGATGGTTTAAACTACAACGAGGATGCCTATGCTTTGTCTGTACTTATCCAGTGGATCTGGAGGTCAGCTGTCAGGAATGGAGAGAAGATCCGGGTATATATTCCGAGTAAACGTATGCGGGGACTCCTGGTTAACTGGTTAAATGCCTAACATGTGTACAGCGACGGTGTTGTACAATTCGTTGTGAAGCCCTATGAATAAAGAGTTTAAGATGCAAACCGTTAAAGATGGATTGAGCTGTTCGATGGAGCACATTGCACTGGAAGAAAATTGCTGAGAAGGAATGAAGGGTTCCATTGGAAACTGTGAAGTTCTTTTCCTTCACGTAAGTCAATGGACAAGGATGGTGAGTCCGCGAGCGAAGCGAAGCGGGGGAACCTGGTAAAAGCGAAAGGGATAAATACCCTTCTAAGTCTGGAGCGTAAGCGGAAGACCCAGTCCTTTCGAGAAAACTGCTTCGGGATATTTGAAGGCAACACAAATATTCTGTATTTGACTTTAGAAATGATCATCCTATTCGGATGCTCAAATACGTTTTGTGTGCCTATTTGTGGAGTCAAATCCCTTTCAGGGGATTTATTATACTTAATACTATTAGACATTTTCTCTTGCCTTATCAGGTACCTGACTCGTTCCTCGTCAGTCACCATAACTTTGTAAACAAGAGGTAAGTCTATTGGTATCCTTTATACAAGCTAAGGATATGCCATGGAATCTAAGGTTAACAAATCAGTTGTATCTGAGAAACAGCTAAACAGTATACCCAAGCGACCCGCATCCGGAGCCCTGCGGGTAGGCCAGAAGTACAAAGGTTATGAAACCATCCGTATCTTAAAACGTCACGACAAGACTGAATCCCAGCGATATTACCAGTTGAGATGTTCACATTGTAAAAGCGAGAAGCTTATCCGTAGCGATCAGTTAAAAAGGCTGGGTGCATGTACCTGTAACGGCAATACTGACGAGATCGTTGATGCCCTCAGGACCAAGTATACACTAGAGGACCCACGGATACATGATTTCCTTCGCATCTATGTCCTAGGGAAGTCCAAGACAGACGCTGTGCTCCTGACAGGTATTATCAGCAACCAGAAGACGAACCCTGATCATCTGATGCTGGTAGCTAATCATATCTTGACTATTCCTGATATCCAGAAGGAACACCGGAGGGTTAAGGAAGACAACGAGATAATTCTTCTTGAAAGCACCGTGGAGCAGCTTGACACAACCATAGATAAACTTCACTCCGCTGGTGACTCAGCAAGTCTTCGGGCAGCTGGATCACTCCTGGAGAAAAAATCAAAGCTCGTCATGGAATTGCACAAGGAGAGCAGCAAGGGATTTACTGCTGATGATGTGCTGGATGCTATGCTGGAAAGGGCTAATGAACCATACCCTGAGCATCTGAGAGATTTAACTCCTGATGGCAAATGCAAACGCTGTGGGGCTGAAAAGCAGTATCAAGCAACTTATGCAGAAAAAGCTTTACCTACACGATCTTGCCTTAGCCATTAAATGAATGTGATTGTTAGCTTGGCTTAGACTAGAGATAAACAGGAAACCAATAATCGCCTGCATCCGAGACTAGCAAGAGGTTTACAGTAGGACTGCTTAAGCATAGGCATTGGTAATTTATTCAAACCTCCATGATGGCAATACTTCCGTTACTATTCATTGGGCACAGTTATTTGTGAGCTACTGCATGAGCTTGGCTATGTACTGCTCAAAAATTACTATGAATTTCCAACGCAGCCATAAGTATGGCGTTTGCATAAGTAAAGTTTTCAAATTGTCCGCTAATACCATAGGCCCATTTAACGCCATGAAAGAGATTGTTGCGTAACCTAAGCACAACAATTAACAAGGCAGCAACTTGGTCGGCAGGCTCGGTGTTATCGCCGTTGAAAACCGAGGCTACCAGATCCGGATTATCATTTCGTCGCAGATTCAAGGCATGGAAATATTCGGTGAAGTTTCCATTCTGAAAATATCGTTCCTGAAAGTATGCCAGGGGGTTAGTGAACAATTCATTGTGCAAACGACTTGTATTAGCCCAATCGTAAGTGAGTTTGAGAATTCGATTTGCAGACGCGTTGGTGTTTAGAGCCTCAGCCTCAAAGAAGCTCCACAATAACGAGAAATGCATGATAGCCTGTCGTTCATCTTCTGATAGATCGGAAAACCCTGGAGCTCTCCTCTTAAGCCAGTCGATTGGGTTCATTTATTATAACAACCATATTCTCTGGCGGTACAGTGAAGTTGCCGCCCATTGTAGCGCCCAGTTAGGCTTATTGAAACTGAAAAATGTCATTGTCATCAACCAGTTGCACACATTTTTGATACGCAGGGAATACATACGCGTTCGCGTCCCACTCGCCATTCGGGTCGCCGCCAATGATTAGCAAAATAGGTTCTGGGCAATTAAGTTTTTTGTCCTTGCTCAATCTTTGCATCTGCTCCCTATCGTCTGGGCTTGGGACAGGCGCTCCTCCCGGATGGTAATGCCATTCTCCAAGATAGTAGTGCCTTTGCTCCCGCCATAAACCAGAAATCCAACGTTTAATACCTTTCGTTCCTCGTTTAAAGAGCCTCGGCCCACGAAAAGAGTCCTCCGGCGGCCCGGTCATTGCAGTGACAACAGCGCAATCGTGTGCAGGCGTATAATAGCCTACAAGAATGCCTCCTGTTTCCCGGGGCGCGGATTCCAAACACTCCTTTAAGCCTTGCTGCAGAAGGTGTTCCTTCAGGGACAATCCAAACTTTCGATCTCTGGACCAGAGCAACAGATCACTCATAATCGGGCAACTCAATGGCTCGGCGTATCGAAAAAGAAGCATCTTCCTCTTCATTCTGTTCATATACATGGAGCACGGGATTTGATGGCGACGAATCAATACCTTTCGCGATTACTTTGACGGCAATACTGCCCCAAAGCCACATATCGTCGCACCGGGCAGGGAATACGGGGTTATAGCAGCCAATCCCCTCACGCGGAAACGACTCGCCTCTGAATTCATACTGCTCCGCCTCGATCCATTTAGATACTTCCGATATATATTCATCGACAGGAAATGACTCATCCTTGGCGTGGAAGCAGAACATCCGTTTGGCGCGGAAACCGATTGAGATTGAAAAGAAATGGGTATCATGTGAAAATGAGATGTCTGCCAGAATGTTTAGTAATTCATCATTCGCGGTACAATCGACAATGAGATCGTGCTCCAAGAGCCTCTGTGATGCATCCTGACTCGTAAAATCGACGTTCGAGGGAACAGACGCGACTTCGCCATGTGGAGTCAAAGAATTGAGCCGTTGCGCTAATTGAACAGCCTTATTCTTTTCAATGTCGTTCAACGACAAAGTGTGTCGCGTAAGATTTCCAATCTCTATTCTCTGCCCATCGAAAATTGTCATCTGGTGAACACCTCCCCGAATAAGCATCTCCGCAATCGGCGCTCCAAGGGCACCGCATCCAATTACTGCAACACGAGCAGAACGCAGCCCTTCCTGAAAACTGCCTCTGTTCTGAATCTGGTCAGAATGCCAATTCTCTGCTGGTATATATAAGAGTCTATTATTGCTTACAAATCTCGTACGCATATCATTTTCAAAGTAACCCTTTTCATTCGCTCGGAATCCATTGGCGTAAACCTTACCGCTTGAGAGAGCCGGCAAACCTAGTACAATCCAATGAGTGACCGCCGGCGGGCCTCCCAGAACTTCAGGAATTGGGAAACCGAGGAGGAGAAAGTGAATCTCTCCGTCACGCAGATGCTTGGTGACTGAACTAAGGATAGACCTTAGCAATGAGTCCTGCTCAGAGAGTGCTTGGTTAAGCTCCCCCCACGTCTCAGGAAATCGATATGGTTTTACTGCCGGTATGGCCTGCAGCCGAACCCAAGCCCCATCCCACGTTTTTCCTCGATGAAGTGTCACGTATTCCCCCCAATGAACCTGAACAAGTTTCTCATTTCTTGGCCCCATCAGCAGATCAAAAAACCATGACTTCTCGTTGTTTTCGAGATTGAATACTCGTGCGCGCCCAGACGTCTGGGAAGTATCGCACAATGGCGAATCTATAATAACCCTTTCGGAGAATCGGAATGCTTCGGAGCCCCTGCATGATGGAGGTGTAAGGGGGAGTTCAAAAGGTTCACCGGGGAGGACCAACTCACCCCTGCTTGCGCAGCGAATCCACTCGATTGCACGATGGCAGTGCCACAAAAGTCGGTCCTCAATAGAATACGGCTCCACGTCGTACCCATGACGTCCGATTATCTTCGCTTGCGTGTCTATACAGATTTTACCAGCTCGCCACGGTAAATCAGGGTTGCCCTCGTCGTTATAGCTCTGGTGCGGGTAAGTTCCGGTGATCCCGCGTTCCTTGGCAGGATAGATGCCTATACACCCAAGTGGATACACTTCATCGACGGTCAGATACCAGTCCGTGGTCCTAAAAGGATTGTCTGAATCGAGTTCTGATAAAGAAACTTGAAACCTTACAGTCCACTTCTTCGCTTGTTCATTCCATCTAAACGTCTCCAGAGATGTGAATCCCTCAGCCACCTCAAAGGACAGCTTAGCCTTGCTTAATGAATCTGGGCATTCACGCAACCAGTCCATCAGGCGAAACGACCTCCAGGAATAATACTGGCCGCTACCCGAGGTGTATATCCGCCTTTTTTAGCGTATTCTGGGCATTGAGGAAACCTTGAGCCAAAGAGAAGACGCCATTTTTCAGCACTCTCGCATACGTCAGATTCGTCATATGCGTTCCGCGCTTCTTTTGCGGCGACGGAAATCCTCCGATGAAACTCCTGGAAGTCCTCCACTGAAAGTCGCCCCAGGACGTTGTGTTCCGGTACACCATGATCCGGGACAAAAGGCACTTGGCCAGCATCAGCATATGCCCGATAGCGACTTGTAATATCCTCTAACACCGAAACCACGCCCTCGGCAATAGAGGAAATGCCTTTTGGACACGATATCCAAATCAGATGCTCAAGCGGATAACCCTTTGGATAATCTATGTCGGCCTGCTGAGAAACTTTCCACCACTTAATCGCCTTCACGACATTGACGTAATGCCGTTTCGTTCCGTGGCTTTTGGTCCAGGTCGCGGCAATCTGCGCGAGAGGATGCGTTTTATCCCACTCATTGGCCTCACGGTCAGGAATGTCCAATGGTTCGAGTTTCCAGGCGGCTGCACGCTCTGTTATCGATGAATCGGCTAGACTTTTCGAAAACCATACATCGGCGGGTTCCCATTTTGTTTCACCAATGATATCCGACTCGTTTAGCCCTGCCAGTTGACGCCAGCTTAAGGTTTGAGCCTCCGAGGGAGCCGCTGTGACGACAAGGTCCAGTTCAACATAGCTGAGGCCAATGCCGAAAGCCCGCCCCTTGGGCTTCCATTTCCCCTTGTAATGCTTCTCTAGAAAAGGGACAAAGAGATTCATGGCCTGGCGTGGTGTATACTTCGTCTTGTCAAGGTTTGTAACGGTAATGACATCGACATCCGATTTTGACTCACCCGTTGGACGAACCGCAGTGACTCGACGATAGCTGCCTTGCAGGAAGGTACCGACAACAATATTTTTGAGCGACTCGTCATCGTGAAGTCTTTTCCGAAGCGTTTCGTGGCCCGTTTTGCACTCATCGCGTTGTCCCTCTGTTGGGCGGATATCCTTCAGGTATTGGTCGAAATACGACGGCAACGTTGGCATGAATTCACCTCCTACTGTCCTGTGTGATTGATGGGGTGTAGGCTCCTGTTTTTCCAGAGCCAAAATCGAATTCGTACAATGTCCAACGGTGAAAAGGATGCATCTTCCGCCCAAGACAGAAATTGAAGCCGTTGGGCGCAGAAGAGAATATGTGGACACGTGTCTCTACCCCGATGTCAGCACCTCGAGTACGTAAATGATAAAGCAATTGGCTGGCTAAGTACTCTGCATGTTTCCCATCACGAACTGAAAAGGAAGAGGGACCATCAGCGGGGAAGACCAACATCACATGGCCAATAGAAGGCAAAGAATTGTTGATATAATGCAGAACATCATTCTTGATGTTGTGAGTAAGGCCGATCGCCAAGGCCCACTCTTTTCCTCCTTGTTGGAACGTTTCCTCAGCGAATTCCAACGAATCAAAATCCCTCCCTTGCCCTTGCCCATTTGTGAAGTTCCAGGAGTTGATCCCTTGCCCGGAATGCTGGACAATTTCAACTTGGACTCCCATCTTTTCCGGCAAGAAACATCCTGCCAAGAACGCAATGCTGGAATGTGTATCCAGGTGAATGCGGTAGGAACCGCCACGAGCAATGTGTTGCTCTATAAAAATCCTCAAAGAAGTAGGAATCTCGTTATTCCAGTCATCCTGATTGACGATTCTCCGCCCCTCAAAGTGGTGCGACAAGCAGATCATATACTGGGTCTGGTTATGCAAATCTTCAGCCCACCGGAGGAAGCTTCTGATCCCCAACGTAGTAATGTTTCCAGATCTTGTTGGGGCTGTGACAAGTAGTCCTTCCCGACCGCATATTTCGATCAACGATCTGGCCGTCAGTTCGTTCATGTTGTTTGCGAGCATCTTTCTTGTCAGCTCGTCATATGGATGAATCAGACAACTTTCTTGGACTGGCTTGAGACCTCTGGCTTCTAGGCGCCAGTTAAGGCACCGCGCAAGATCATCAAGCGCAGGGCCTTGCTTTATGAGGACATTCGCGAGAAGCTGACGTAATTCATCGTCACTCTGGAGACCAAGATGGTCTCTCCACAACTTTCTCAGTCTTCCAGATTTGGATCTGTCGCCGCCGGTTGCAAGGGCATCCCACCTAATGCTTCCATCACGAAGAGAATGCACGGTTGCGAGGTGGTCATCTGGATGGATGGCCCAGGGGGTGTAAAGAAGCAATTGATGGTTTATACCTTCCCTATAGCAATGATCATATGCACTCATCATCCGTTGAAGCAGAGAAACAGTAGTTGCGCCGATGAACCCTGGAACGCAGAAAGACTCTCCAGTCAGTGCACCATTTGACGTAACGTGGAATTTTACCTGATAGAAATCGGCATCGAGGGGCATGCCCCGGTTGCTTGTATGGCCGGAGCAATAATAAACCGCAACGTCATCAAATGACTTGATCGCATTGTCCTCATAAACGACTCGTTCGACCTTGGAAAAATCATCAAGCAAGGCACAGGCCATTAACCAGAACCATCGAGCTTGGTAATCATCTCCTTGTTGTCGTGCTACGATTTGCTTTGCCATAGAATAGGTCATCCTATTTCTCGAGCTCACAAGCACAAGCCTTAATACATCACACTAAATTCAGTGATTTACGCAACTAGCTCTACAAATGAAAAGCAGCAAGCTAAAAGCCTATCATTCATATTCAACACAAACCATAACAAAGACACAATGATTAAGAGGAGTTGTATGGAAATTCTTATGGGTCATTATTTTGCTGAACATCAGCCACCACCAAGAAATCTCATTGATTAAATGTGTTTTTTCAGTGGTAAGCCTTAGTAAAAGTGTAAACATAGAAAAAAGAATTCCTATCGATCATTAGTTTCCTTGTTCAAGACTATTCTACATTATCAAATGGATGTCTCCCAGCGTTATTCATGTGTAAAATGAGCTAAGTAACTGTCATACAGTGACAATCAAAATATCACCGGAAGCGACAGGATCACAAACCATCCCCAGTCAGCGAGATCATACTCACCTGAGCCAAAAGAGGTTTACATGCAGCTTCCGTTAAAGTACTCTGCAAGACGGCCTGAATCGTAAGGATATAATGATAGCAGGCCTACCTTTTTAGTTGATATTTCAAAATATTCCTTAACCCATTTGGCGATTATAGCAACGGTCAAATGATGTTGAAAAGATATGAAAATTGAGTCTGTAAACAATAACCAAACAGAGAAAACATCCATGGAGCGGTTCGCTTTTTCTGGCCATGAAACTTTTCCCCTACGTGTAGCATGGTTGCCAAAGGCAGTTGCCGCAGTATCTGGGGGACAAGAACCGTTTTCTAACCCACGAGACGGGATGCGGATACTTGGGCTTGGTAAGAATATGGTGACGGCTCTTCAATGCTGGAGCGATTACTTTGGAGTGATTGAGCGTATCGAGAGTAAGCTTAAGGTGACTGAGTTTGGGAAGGTCATCTTTGAAACCAATGGCTTGGACCCCTTCCTGGAAGACAGGCGGACCCTCTGGCTCCTTCATTGGCGAGCCTCCACGAATACTTCACGAACATTTTTCGCATGGCACTGGCTTGTCAATCTCTGCCAAGAGCCTGAGTTTGCAATAAGTGAGGCACTTGAAGCGTTTCAAGCCGAATCCAACACCTACTCAAGGCCTCTTTCTAAAATCACATTACGCCAGCACTTAGATGTCTTCCTGAGGACTTACGTCGCATCCGAGAAGATTGGAAATCAGATTCCCGAAGACATGTTAGATAGTCCACTGTCCAGCTTAGGCTTCATTCGAAGACTCGGAGAGCATCGGGGTGAGCGTGGGCGTGATCCCATCTTCCTGATTGATGTCCGAAGGAAGAATTCTATCTCTAATGGCCTGTTTAGATTCTGTCTTCATGATTGGTGGAATCGTTTCTCCACACACGAGGAAACAGTTCTTTTTTCAGACATTGCCTTCGGACGATGCAGCCCTGGACGCGTATTTCGGATGCCAGAAGCAGAAATTAGAGATCGCCTTGCCCTCCTATCCCAGGCAAAGCCTGATGAATTCATAATATTGGAAGGTGCAAACCAAAGGATCATAAGACGACTTAACCCAATGAGCGACCTAAATAACCTTTTACTAGAAGCATTTGGGAGGCATACATGAAAGAGCAACATCCTCCTGCCTCTAGTTTGTTTCGAATTCGAGGAGCGTTCCTAAGGTCTGTGGACGTTGTAGAAGACTACGATGACCCTCGTTCCAGCTATCACTACGTGGCAACGAACTTGGTTCGAGAGACTCTGCGGCGGATTTCCAGTGGTCTCCAGCCATTTTCCTCTCAGCGTGCCTGGCGACTTACAGGAGATTATGGAACAGGCAAGTCTAGCTTTGCCCTAGCCTTAGCAAGGGTTGCCGCAGGGCATGACAAAAGACTTCCACCGGAACTCCGTAATTGGATGGATAACCAAGTTAAGCTCGAGCCTATCTTGGTGACAGGAGATCTCGAATCTCTGCGAAGTAGCATACTGAGGGGTATCCGAGAAACGGAAGAGAGAGCATTAGGTAAGAGCAATTGCCCATTGAACATCAGTTCCAACGAAGAGATCCTGGAGCTTTTGAATCGTCTAGGAGATCGAATCCGGGCAAAAAGTGGCAGTGACGGCTTGCTTTTAGTACTCGATGAGCTGGGACAGAATCTTCGCTACGCTGCACAGCACCCTGATGAAGACGACATTTATCTGTTGCAACGCCTAGGAGAAAAAGCTGTCAGGAGTAATGGAAAACCGCTTATGGTATTGGCCCTGTTACATCAGGGTTTTGCCTCTTACTCAGCTGCCGCCAATAGCGTTGCAAGAAAGGAATGGGAGAAAGTCGCCGGTCGTTACGAGGAGATCGTGTTTGCCCAGCCGATAGAACAATCAGCTGTTTTGATAACCGAAACCCTCGGAATTCAGGAAGCTCTACTGCCAAAGGGCCTGCAGGAACACATTCGTAACTTAATGCACCAGGCTATCAAATCTGGCTTCTATGGATCGCTTGCCGCCGAAAAGTCTCTTATGTCCATTGCCCCACGCCTGTTCCCTTTAAATCCGATAGTTTTGCCCACCCTGGTCGCACTTTTCCGAAAGTTTGGTCAGAATGAACGATCTATTGTGAGCTTTCTTACATCCTTTGAGCCATTCGGCCTACGAACATTTGCCGATCGAGTCTCAATAGGCCAAAGACTCTACCGGATTTCCGATCTCTACGACTACTTCAAATCAAATCTGTCGCAACTATCAACCGGTCCCAGCCGTGCACGCTGGGATATTGCTGAATCTGTGGTTGATAAAGGAACATCATACGGTGAGACGGCGGAAAAGATTCTTAAGACTGTTGCGCTCTTGAACATGATCGACGACCCAGCGCTTCCATCGACGCTGGAAGTTCTTTGTACCTCAGAATCGGAACCCGAAGTCGCAAAGATTGCAGAACAACTCATTTCAGAACTGCAGTTGCTACACGAGAGAGGAACGGCGAAAGGGCTTTCTCTGTGGCCGCATACCAGCGCTAATCTTGATGATTTACTACAGCAGGCCGATCAAGAATTAGGCGGAATAAATTCTTCAGCTTTAGATTTGCTAAATCACTTTCCGGAAAAACATCTTGTGGCTCGAAGGCATTATGTCCAAACTGGAAACCTGCGTCATTTCGCTGTTCATTACATTAACGCTAAAGATGTAGAGAAGGAGCTGCAGCAGATTGATAATCAGCTTTCTGCGGATGGAACGGTGCTTGTTGTCGTTCCCTTCTCAAAGGCGGAGCAACAAGCGGTAATCAACATGCCGATTCTAAGAGAAATCCCAGAGCATATCGTTTGTGGCGTCAGCGCTCCTATTGCCGGAGAATCACACCTTCTATTAGAGTTGAAACGATGGGAGTGGGTTAGGAAGAATGCTCGGGAGCTTTCTTTCGACAACTTTGCACGCGAATATGTGCGCGATGAGATTGAACGATTGAAAGCATCTCTCAATAGGGATCTTGAATTCCTTACAGAATTCACCGTCGATCAAAATCGCCCTATTCACTGGTTTCATGGTGGCAAAGAAATTGAGATAGAGGAACAACGGGGTATTGCGAGCTACCTGAGTATTATATGTGAACAGCTTTATCCTCAATGTCCGATTGTCCTAAACGAACTCATTAATCGTAGAGTGACCAAATCCGCCGCTTCGCGAGCTCGTACGCTTTTGATTGAAGCTGTAGCAAATAGTTCGACCGAGGAAAATCTTGGGCTGGATAGTAACCGTAATCCACCAGAGCTGGCAATCTACCTTTCAGTACTCAAGGAGGGCAAGCTTCACATTAGAGATGGAGGCTCATGGCGATTTGCTTCCTATACAGAACTGAACGAAGATCCGTGCCGCCTGGCGCCAAGCCTTAAGCGGATTCATGACCTTTTACTAGAGGCGGATTTGAATTCGGTACCGTTAGATCAGATTTACGATGAGCTGCGTAAACCTCCATACGGCGTACGAGATGGCCTACTGCCCCTCTTGGCAGCGGTCTACCTTGCGGCACACTGGCAAGAAACATCTGTCTATGAGGACGGCACATTTCTCTTAAAGGTTGGCGGTGATGAGTTTCAGAAACTGAACAAAGAACCAGAAGCATTCACGTTGCAGCATTGCTCCGTGAGCGGCATTCGCTTGGAATTATACAATCAAATGGCAAAGGTGCTAGGGGCCGAAACCAGCCACCGCCCGGATGTCCTAACAGTAGTTCGCCCGTTGGTAACTTTTGCTGTTTCGCTCCCTGAATATGTGAGGGAAACCCGTGAAACTCTATCCCCACAGGCACGCAAAGTGAGAGACCTCCTTCTATCCTCGCGACAACCTGTTACCTTGCTTTTTAAAGAACTTCCGAAAGCATTGGGACTGCATGAAGTAAAGACGAAAGCCTTCGGGATGGAACAGGTCAATGGTCTTGTAAATGGGTTAGCGGAATCCATAGCCGAGCTTCGAGATGCCTACCTTTGCCTCTTGTCGCGCATTCGTATGGGTCTCCAAGATGCTTTCGGCTTGAAAGGAGACATCGACGAATTCCGCAAGGCTATCACATTGAGATCGACTGCAGTTAGTGGTCGCATCGTTGATATGGAACTCAAGACCTTTCTACTGCGCCTGAGGGACACAGCCCTTCCGAACACAGAGTGGATCGAATCCGTGGCGACTTTGGTTACCAAAAAGGCACCGGAAAGATGGAAAGATGTTGATGAGGTTTTCTTCTTCGAACGCCTGGCCACGCTCGTGCCTCGTTTCAAACGAGTTGAATCAATCGGTTTCAACGGAAAGTCTATGGACGCTGAAAAACTCAGACGCTGTCTTCGACTGACCGTAACAAGTCCGGACGGTTCCGAAGTTGATGAGGTTTTGCACTGGAGTTCTGCAGATGACTCTAGCCTGCATTCCGTTGAAAAAGCTCTAACCAAGCTAATCCAGGATCATGGCAATCTTACCCTAGCGGCAGTGGCTCGTCTGTTTTGGCAGCAGCAGGGTATCAATAAAAATGATGTTCAACCCAAGGAATAAATGGCTGATTTTAAGAAAACAAAGACTACAAGACACATCCTTAGCCTCTCCGGAGGCAAAGATTCTGCTGCTCTGGCTGTCCACATGCGCGGCCGAATAGAAGGAATGGAATACATCTTTCATGACACTGGAAAAGAACTTCCTGAAACATATGAGTACCTCGAAAGGCTTGAGGCTTATCTGGGCGTTAAGATCATCCGAACCACTTTCGGAACTACCTTTGATGATCTTCTGAGGCGATACGGAGGAATGCTCCCCTCAAACCACAGAAGGTGGTGCACCAAAATGATGAAACTTAAACCTTTCGAGGATTATGTTAGCTCCGATCCCTGCATCAATTATATTGGTATACGGGCTGATGAAGATCGCATTGGCTATATCAGCCGCAAGCCCAATATCAAAGCTGCTTTTCCATTTCGAGATGAGGGAATCTCCTATCCTGATGTCATTCAAATTCTGAGGGACTCAGGAATCGGATTGCCTCCGTTCATGGAATGGGGGCGTAGCCGTTCTGGGTGCTATTTTTGTTTTTATCAGCAGAAGATCGAATGGGTCAGATTGAAGCAACATCATCCTGAATATTACGAAATGGCCAAGGCCTATGAAAAACCAAACCGTGTTAATGCCAACGTTTTCTTTTGGTGCAAAAATGAATCGCTTGAAAGCCTAGAACGACCTGAAAGGACTCAGCAAATTATAGAAAACTGGAAGAAAACTCAGGAAAGAGTGCGCCAACGTAAGAAAAACGTTCCTCTTGCGACGGTACTCGCAGGGATGGAATATGAGATGCCGACCCGTGAAGGGTGTCTGATTTGCCAACTTTAGGTCACGTTAAATGAGCAATCGAACATTAGGCCAGCGATGGATACAATTTCTAAGAGGTTACACGCCGACAGCACAAAACGATAGTATGGTCACCGAGAAGATCGGTAATCGAGCGTCTCGCCACCAAGTGGCCCCAATCAGCTTCGAACACCCCTTAGAAAAGTTGCTGATTTCTCTGTTCTTAAAAGAGGATGAAGGCCGTATCCCCCGAAATGCCTTGAAAAACGTAATTTTGACCGGTATGGCAGGGGATGGAAAGACCGCTTTGTGCTATTCCTTGTGGAAGAAGCTTTTCAATTCTAAACCTCCTAGAGGAAAATTGGAAAAGAGGGATCTAAATTGGGATGGAAATCATCTCTGCATCAACTTTATGTTCGATTTTAGTGCCTTTTTCACCCCGAGAGATAATGAACCCCTCCCTTTGGAAGTACTAGCGTTTCTTGAGGATTTTTCAAACTCAGTTTTTAGCCGTGAAGCTCCCGAATCTGTTTACATCATAGCCATAAATGATGGGCAGTTTGCCGAACTCTGGAAACGTCTACCCAAGAACTCACCGGCAAATCGACTGGCAGACTTGATTACAGATCTCCATGCGACGAACAAGCAAGACTCGACCCATCGACTGACCTTTTTCAACCTTAGCCTGATTTCAACTCGAGAGCTTTTTTCCAGAGTTTATGAAGCGTTTGTTTCGCGCCCGGAGTGGGAAGATTGCTTGGCCCACCCTGAGCTCAAGGAGTTTGGATCCTATTCACCTCTCATACGAAACCTTCATGCTCTTCGGAGTCTTCCTTACAAAAATCGTTTACACGACCTCGTAAGCATCAGTGATGGCTGTAAACGGCACATCCCTATCCGAGAATTGCTGATGTGGATGTCAAATGGACTTCTTGGGTCGAAGAACGCCCCACATGGAGTAGCTGGCCTCAATGAACTGCGAAATTGCCTTACACTGGAGGACGCCCACCGTGGAGCCCTTCACAAGAACCTGATTGGTGAGAATCTTACCCAAAACCAGCGAGATCGCTTTGCGATGTTTCGGTTTCTACAAGGCCTTAAGCTGGGTAATGAAACAATCAACGATCTGGACGATCTCATTATTTTCGGCGAGCACCTCGGCCATCTTCGGGATGCCTATCAGTCATTGGTGAAGGAAGATGCTTTTCAGCAGCGCGATCCTCTAATTGAGCATAAATTGAGAAGCTATATCCAAGGTGGTACAGAAGATGACACAGAAGTCTTGGACGCTATTGCTTCTGAGCGAAGACGAATCTTTTTCTCCTCTGAAGAAAAAGCTTTGACAAAGGCCCTGCCAAATCGGTCCATATGGGAAACAACCGTCTTCCATAGCGCCGAAGACTATCTGAGGCATCTTCTGAATGGTAATGAGCAAGATCCTGTTCCACCAGAATTGACTAGAAAACTAATTCTTGGACTGAATCGGGTATGGACCGGTCTGCTGGCTGAAGACGATGAACGGCTTTTCCTTGCAAAGGGGCTCAACCTATCCTCTGCCGCTATAAGTGATATATTTGTTATGGGAGTTCCGATAACAGACGATTTCGGTGAGACACTCATCTCGGTAGTAAAACCCAGCCAATCTATATTGGTGCCTCAATTGAGGATTATTTGGAAGTTGGAACAAGTGCCTTTCGCGTTCGACCTGACACTCGAAAGGTTCGAGTTTCTAATGCGAGTTGCTGAGGGTGTGATGCCCAACGCCTTCTCAAAAGAATGCTGGGATGACATAATAACGTTAAAAACAAAGTTTCTCCGACACATGCAGCGAGCTGGATTCAAACTCGCTCGGATTCGCACAATTGAAACCGATTCAACGGGTAAATTGAAGTCTCTTGTGATCGTTTAGGACAACGCTATGAAAACTCTCGACAACCATACCATTCTTGGTATAGGCAATCTCCTTGACTATCCACAGAGTCCACGCGGAATGTGGGTTGATGAGGCCATTTGGGGGCATCGAATTCGTTTAACTTCTTCCATTGGGAACTTTCAGTTTTTGGAATTTCTTTCCGTGGTTGAGAGCCTTTATCGACAGGATCCCGCTGTGCTCTTTGCCGATGTAAGTGATGGCAAAAATCTTACTTATGAGCCCCGAAGAAGCATATTGCTTCGCAACTTGATTTTCAACAACGCCGCGTTGAACCGCATAGAAAATAGAACACTACCGGAAGAAGAGAAATGGAGCGGATGGATAAATGGGTTCCGTGCTTCCTTTCAGCCAACGGATCAATTTCCAGACTTCGAGTACTTGCGTCAACGCTTCTTAGGGTTCGACAATTTCAAGGAGCATATCCGGCTACTTCAGCGCCTCTCACTCGATCCAAATACATCAATCCGGTGGACTTCGCGATTCATTTTTCCGATTGGGATGGACGCGATGTTTACGGATTTAGGTAAGGACCTTACTCGTGAAGCGATAAACTTCAAACGTAATGGGGAAATCATTTACCTGATGCTTTCGCGCTCTTCAGTTGCTGCTGAACTACGAACTGGATTCATAAAGCTACTTGAGGCCTCAAGAGAAAAAAATAAGCTACTGGAAAAGCTGTTACCAGAAGATGAGTGTAAGAATCCCGATATAGCTAAGGCGGGAGTACGAAATGTACCGGCATTCCTTCCTTATCTCAGCCATCCCGCTTATGACAGATTTGCCAAAGACGTGCTGGCGTTATTGGCATTGGATCTTCCAGATCAGGATTGTTTTGAGTTTCTCATACCACTACTATCATTTCATCTCGTGCTCTTTTATTTAGAAACTGCAAGAGCATGCAATGAAAAAGAAAGACTAGGAGCTATTGTTTGCGAAATCGTAGCCCCTCGATCGGACCAAGTTCGTCATGCATCTTTAGAATCTTTCGCCAGCAATGATTCAGAAGGTGTTATCGCTGTAGAGGAATTGTTAAAAGAATTCTTCAAGCGGCAGGAGATAATCCAAATCGTAAAAGCTGCTATTTCACCTATCGACAAGGTAAAAGAAATATCCCAGCTCTTCAATAGAGCACCAACAAAATCTTGGCGTTTCTGTTGGAACCTTGATGAAAATTTAACACCAGGAAATTCACCTGAAGAGTTTTTCCGTGAGTTTCTCAACGATGCAAAGCTCGAATTCAAAAACAAATCCGGCGAGATCCACCGTGGCTTGGGAAAAGAATGCGGTCTGGTTTCACGTCGGGGAACTCGAAGTCTCAGATATGCACCGACAGATAATTTCCTAAGGATGCTTGTTGTCACTCGTGTGCGAGGTCGCATTGAATTGAACGAGTTTCTTGCCGAGCTCTTCGATCGCTATTGCCTTGTCATCGGGCATAAGGAAGCGTTGCGGTCCCCAGAAATCCAAGACAATCACAAATCGGAAAATCCATTTCGGAAGAATATGGATCGATTAATTCGTCGCATGGAGAGTATGGGCCTGGCAAAGCGTATGTCAGACGGATGCACATATGTCGAGAATCCCTTTTTTGAAGCCGAAAGGTAAAGGTAATTGTAATCCAGAGAAACTACTATGAGCACCTCAGTCTTCCAGCCAAAGATCGCTACCAAGTTTATTGGCACAGTTGCCTATAGGTTACTCAAAGATAAGATCAATTCCGATCAATCCGATGAGACACCTGAAGGTAACCTCCTATTGTCACGCCTAGAGAAAGAAGTGATTGCTGCCCTGGTACTTGCAGCTGAAGCGGACAATGAGCGCCCTAGCACGTTACAGTTTTGCCTAAACCAGATGGAGATGAGCGACTTTGGTCTTAATGGTCAGCACTTGACTGACGTGAATGCTGTCGAGGTGCGGGGTTGGCCGACAAATGGACAGTTTTTCGTTTCTTCTGAGTTCGAACATGAAACTCAGTCTAGCGGATCCACCGCAAGTTTGGATGCTCAAGACCTAGAGGATCGTGCTAATGCAAAGGTCTGGGTGGATGCTTTTAAGGAACTTAGTCCCATTTTACTAAACGAAATAGCTTTCGGTTCACCAGAACAAGAGAGACATGCAGAGGCTCTGGTGCAGGCTCTATTTGGCCTCTACAGAGTTAGCCTTCCTGTTGCGGCATCGTATCTCTGGGAAGTCTTAAAGGGCTCTAGGAATGACTCTCTCCAGAATATGGCTGGGCGAAATTTGCCTATTATTTCAGTCCCTCGATTCGACAAATTGTTCGACAAGGTAATCGCCACTCAACCATCAAGCTGGGCAAAAAAGCTGGTAAGCCATTGGAAAACAGCCAATTATCTTCGTAAACGTGATGAGCGCTTGAATCTTCTCGAGGCACTGGATTTAGAGGAAGCGCTTCAGAAGTTCGAAGAGGATGGAGAAATCCAAAATCAATCTTTCAGAGAAGCGTTTCTTAATTATGCTCACTCAAAGCCAGAAAGAACTCCGGCCAGTACACATCTTTTTTCTGAATATGACTGGTCTACAATTTCTGCGATATTGAATCGGCGTAAAAAGAAAGCATCTCAGAAGCTTGGTCTAGCGACGAAACGTGTTTTCCAAGCTGAGGGTTTAGACCTTGAAACCAACGATGAAGATATGCTGGATCGTCTAGATACAAGACGCAAGTTGGTGGAGCCGGATGAAATGCGCGAGTTTTTCGAACAGCATCGTCCAACTCTAGAACAGGAGCCGACAGTTTTTCGCCGCTGGGAAAAGGAGATCTACGAAAAGGAGGTTTCCTGCGATGATCTCTGGCAGGGAATCATCGAGTGCCTGGAGCAATCTCCCGGAGGAACTGAGCACAAAGGCAGACCTCTTTCAATTATCTTGATCGGTCATAAACAACAGAATCCAAATCAATTCAAGGCAAAGAACCTACGAGCCTGCAGATTCTTCGAGCATCAATACAAGCATTTGGAATCCTTTCTGCCAGATATGGTTTCCTTTAGGGATACTATGGCGCCTCTTTTTTCGGACAAGGTCTTCCCTTATATCAAAAAGAAAGGATGACATCTTCCTCGAAGGCTGCAAATACCCTTGAGTTCACAGTAAGAATCCAAGCACGAGAAGGCGAAACATACGAGACAGTCTCCGAACACAAACTGGTATGGCGATTTCGACTGTCTTCAGTTTATTCCGAGTATCTTGGAGATCTGGAGCGCCTCGCTGAAAACGATTCTGGATGTGCTCTAATCCGATGTCTTGCTGATCGGGATGCCGCCGGAGCAAAAGGAGTACCTGCGCCTATAAGCTTGACAGAAACAGCTGGATTTCAAACTGGAGCAGGAGGAAAGGGCTCATTTGTTCCTGCGAAATCCAAGGGGAGAGCTTATTCGTTGTCTCTCGAATGGAAGAGAGACGTGGCTGAGGCAGCTCAACAGGGCCTAGAGAAGAATTGGGTTGCCACAGCAGAAAGGATTTTTAACCAGTTTGATTCCGAATATACTTCACTCATTAGGTCCCTAGTGGGCAGCGAGTTGAGCGCGACAGACAGTGAATACGTCGCGGAGCTTTTCGGAAATCTTTTGGAACATATTGCATTACTTTCTAACGAATCCCTCCGTCGCCGCCTGTTGAAGCCAATTTTGCAGATAGGAGTCGTTCAGATTCCAGCCTCTCTGGGTGAAGGCAGCGCTACCATTATTTGCCCATGGCATCCACTCCGCCTTCAAGCAATCTGTGCGCGACGCGAACAGCTTAAGAAGATTATTCAGTCATTGCTTTCACCAGAAAGAGGTGATTTTAGCGATGAAACAGGAAGCCTTTTCTTCTCGGATACGGCACAGCTTGCCTCTTACCCATTGCGTCCTGAGATTTCGGTCAGCTGGGAAGGTGCGAATGAGCAGAAACCGATTGAGCATGCTGTCAGCCAATCTCTGGGCGGATACTCTCTTAACGAATATCCTTTTTCGAAATCAAAGAAGAATAATACGCTGCATGACGACCCGAAAAAAGCGGCTGCAGTGGTTCGAACCCTCGTCGAAGAATATCTACGTCTACAACCACATGAGCAGGACAATCTATCGGTGGCCTTGTACAATTCAGACTCCAATGCTTTACCATTGGCAGTCGTAGAAGAAATCAACAAGCTCAATCAGGACCGAAAGAAGATAGTTCGAGAGAATGGGGATTCAAGCGAGATAACGTGTCAGGTTGTAATGACGCATCAAGATACGAATCGACTGCGGGATGCCTATAAAACGCTGATAAACCGTGCATCCGATCCCGACGAGATACTTGGAACCGAGGTCACGGGCGACTTCTTGTCCCGTGTTCGGATCAACATAGTAGCTGCCGCGAACATTCCATCGCCGGGGAACTCAAAACCAATTGATATCGTACTTTGTAAAGATGTGGTATCCCGCATGGCTAAGCCCGACTGGCACCGAATCACACGATCTGTAATGCCTGCTGAATCAATCATGCCTCATCAGTGGGGTCGTCGGGAGCCGGTGGCTGTAGCAAGTGACGTGTCAAGGCTTTACTTAGCATGCCCAGCACAACCATCTGCAGGATGGAAATATCTATTTGCAGTTGCAGCATTGTTTAAAAATGAAGCTGCTGATACCTGGCTAAAAGACCAATGTCACATACTTGCACGCAAGATCGATTTCACCGAAGAGGATTTGGGCAATATCTTTTTGGATATTCACCGGATCGGTGTATGGGTTGCGAATTACGATGATCTGCTGGACAGAAGATTATTGGAGGAGCAAGGGGTCAGGGTTATTCGCTATGAGCAGAATGCGACTCATGGCCGCAATCTGGTGATTTCCTCGACAGATTCTAATTCTTTCTTGGAGGCGTCTCTTAGAGAAAAGATTGCGGACCTCCTTGATACTACGGCATCCGATTCAATAGTAATGCCGATAGTTAAAAAGATGATGGATGACGCCAATCACCTTTCCGGGGGGTTGGTATTGAAGGCGGCTCGCCGTTTGCGCAACACCCATGAGCTGATAGGATGCGTCTTGAGCAAGTTCATTCTGGAGCAGCAAATTGCTGGCGCCGGAATTGGAAATGCTTGGTGCATGCTGGATGACTATGCACGGTGGCTCGGAAAGAGGCCCGAGACCGGGATCGCCGATATCCTTTCACTCACCCCTGTCGTCGACAATGAGGGAAATCGGCATCTGGAAATACTTATTTCTGAAGCGAAGTTCATTGACTATGCTGCGCTTACCGACTCAAAGAAGAAATCTGCAAGGCAGCTTGTAGATACCGTAAAGCAGGTGCATCGTTCAACAGATCCAACTCTGGCCACACTGGATGGTACCCTCATCCTGGCTCGCCTCTCCGAGCTTCTGGCTAATAATCTTCGGTCACAGCAATTCCTGGGCGTAGAGGAATGGAAGGCAGCCATTCGAACCGGAAACTGCTCCATTAGAGTTCGCGGATACTCACATATTTTCTGCCACGGGCCGAAAAGCCACCTTTCTCAAAGACACGAGTTCATCATATGCCCGAGGGCCGATGGGACCGAAAGCTATCAGGAAATATTCAACCATCAGACCCTTGCACAGTTACTGCGTATTTATGCTGGAGTTATTGAAGAAGCTCCATCCAGAATACACCAACTTCGACTCCAAGGTAATGCAGCGCCAAAAGAAATTGAGGGAGTGCTTTCAGCTGTGGGGCAGGTTCCGAAGGTTGAACAGGCGAACAACACTTTGCAGAAGAAACTTGCTGACGATTCAATTAGCGAGAATTTATCGTCGACAGACGCTGTTAACAAGGTAACTGAACTTGAGGAGTCAGCTACAGGTGGACTGACTGATCCATCCAACGGGACGGAAGAATTCTTAACCGAGAGATCAATTTCAAAAAAGGTTTCCGATCATGGGTCAACCTGGGAATTCTTGTCCTCCAAAGTCGCCGTTATGGAGAGTAACTCTGTGGAGGTTGAGGTATGGGGAAAAGAAATGGCTGAGAAGACGCGCTCGGCCTTTATTAGCCGAGGCATGCCTTTCCACCTTGACACTGATCCTATCCTTTCCCCTAATTCTTTGATTTTCAAGGTCAAGGGCTCATCTGACGTCACGGAGTCGATTATAAATAAGCACCGTTCGGAGATTAGGACCTCAGACGGCGTAGACATCCTTTCTATAGTCGGTGAAGTCGGCCGAATCTCTATTGCAATCCGTCGATCCCCTAGAGCGATCCTTCACTCCATGGAGATGTTTCTGCATTACCTGTCAGAAATTAAAGAAGGCAAGGCTGCTGCTCATGACATTCCAGTCGCCGTTCGGGAAGATGACAATTCTCTCGTTTATTTGAAACCGTTCGAGCAACCACATTCGTTGGTAGCAGGGGCAACGGGAAGCGGGAAATCTGTTCTTCTACGAAACATAGTGGCTGCCATCTGCCTAGCACAGAAACCCGATGAAGTACAAGTGACTTTGATCGATGCTAAAGGTGGCCTAGATTTCAACTGCCTTTATCCATTGCCTCATGTTCTCGATCATGAAGGAAGCAAGTTAGTCGACGATCCAGATATCGCCTTGGAACTTTTGCAGCAAATCAACGAGGAAATGGATGATAGATACTCGCTCTTCAAAAAACACGCTGTAGATAACTTGAAAAGCTATCGAAGGAAGACGGGCGAAAAGCTCCCAATTCGTTGGATCATTTTCGATGAATTCGGAATTTGGGTGCAAGATGATGATTTTCGAAAAGCAATTGAGCCATTGATCAACACGCTTGCAAAGAAAGCTCGAGCTGCTGGAATATTCCTGGTTCTAGCGGACCAACGCCCCGATAATCGCGATTTCCCGATGCAAACGCGCAGCAACCTCTCCAACCGACTGGCTTTAAAGGTAGCAGACAAGGGTACTTCCAAGATAGCTCTGGAGGAGGAAGGTGCTGAAAATTTGCTTAAGCACGGTCATATGATGGCAAAAACTGCCGATTACTCCCACCCGGTCTACTGCCAGGTTCCCTTTATCGATACAGAAGAAATGCTGGAGCTCTCTGAGAGAATTAAAGCACAATATGCAAAGATGAATGTCCTAGAAATGGCAATCGAAGTATGATTTATCTGGACAATAACGCCACTACAAAACCATTTCCAGAAGTCGTTAAAACAATGATGAGAATCATGTCCTCCCAGTATTGGAATGAATCTTCTGCATATGGACAAGTCAACGGACTGCTAGGGATTGTTGAGGCAGCCAAGGCAGCAATTCGAATGTTGATTGGGGTTTGCTCTGAAGACCAAATTATCTTCACCTCAGGTGCTACCGAATCGAATTTATGGGCTTTAATGGAAGGGGCAAAAAGAGCTGTCGGTGGCGGCTGGTTAATGAGCTCGCAGATGGAGCATCCGTCCGTGAGAGTGACCCTTGAGAATTTTCAAGAACAAAAGCTGCAGGTCAGATGGATCCCCATAACGCGAAGGGGGGTATTAGATCTGAATGAACTCCAGAGTATTCTTGACCCTAATCTTCGGTTTTTCTCACTGATGCTTGCGCACAATGAAACAGGCGTTATTCAGCCCTTGAATGAGGCTTCAGCCTTAATTCGTGAGCAGTCCCCAACGTGTCTCATTCATACGGATGCGACACAGGTGCTTGGAAAAATGCCGATTTCATTTGTGGATGATCTCGGTGAAGTAGACCTGATCTCCTTTTCCGGTCACAAATTTCACGGCCCAAAAGGAATAGGTGGCCTCATAATTCGAAACAAAGAACGTATCGAGCCTCTTATTCGAGGTGGAGGTCAGCAAAACGATCTTCGTTCCGGAACCATGAATATACCCGCAATTGCAGGAATCGGTATGGCCGCCAATAAGTGTTGTGAACTTCTGAACAAAAGAAGGCATGAATCCATTCGAGCCGTAAGGGATCATTTCGAGGAGCGAATTATCTCAATTTCTCAAAATGCTATCATCCTAGGAAGACAGGCCCCAAGACTTCCTAACACTAGCTTCTTTGGGATACCTGGAACTGATGCCGAAGATCTAGTACTCGCACTTGCCGCCAAAGGAATAGCAGTCAGCAAAGCGTCCGCATGCTCAGCGCAGAGTATTGAGCCGTCACAGTCGGCAACCCAAATGGGGTATAGTTATGAGGAGGCTTCTTCTTTGATTCGATTCTCTGCTTCTTGTGAAACGACATTTGAAGAGGTAAATCTTTTCGTCGAGGAACTGCAAGATCTCTATTGTCATACAGGAATTGCTTAAACGTTTGATTAAAAAAGGGGTTTTTAAGATTATCTTGATTAACTTACAAGATTTACTCAAAAGTTCAGAAGAATCTGCATTTTTTAAACACAATTCAGTTGATGATAATTAGCATTCTAAGTAAAAGTGGCCAGGGTACGGTTCCATGGGGGATGGAGAGATCCTTGGGCACTGGGCCGGTTTAAGAATTTTCCCCCCACCCCCTTTATTGAGATTTTAGGTTTTAAATTATTAGCGGATCTAACTATTTATCTAAATAAATCATCTCATGGACCCTAAGCTATCATGCTGGTTCATCAGATCATTTATCGATAGCCTCAAGGCTGCGTGCCACTTTAGTGCATCTTACTGTAGGAAGAGGTTTACCAAATAGATCTAATTCTAACTGCATATTTACAACGTATTTATCACTGAGTTCTTCAGACGGTTGAATTGGGCCAAATGTTTTAATAATCTTGCAACTTCCGCAGTTGGGGTATTTCCTATGAGTCAGGCTTCCATACCTAACGGGCCTTAATGCTCCACAATCACATTGACACCAATAGTAGTAGCCTTGATTCTCAGATCTTCCAGCAATCGCTAGCACCGTATAACTTCCATACCTATTTCCAATAATGTCTTTCCTTGGTCCGTAGTGTTTGCGATTAGTCTTCTTGCCAATTTGTTTCATTTTTGTGTCTCCTATTGAGTTTTAGTTGGGATCCTACCAAAATCACTTTGGCTTGAATCTGTCTTCTTATTATCTATTTCACCTAAAACCGTTCTATATGAGACATTTTAATAATGCACTGGGCCGACTAATATTGATTAACCACTTATTATTACTTAGTATAATTGACAAAAAACTCCTGAAAAATATCAGTTCCCATCGCAAATTGCATATCACCTCAACAAATCAACGCTTTCGGTCAAAACCAAATGGTCAACCTAACCAGAACAGTGTGTTTTCTGTATGGTTGGATGGTTGGAGAAAAAGGGTAGTCAATTTTGTTTTATCAGACCTAATGACTACTTATTGACTACAAAGAGAGAAAAAGACAATTTCTGAGAGTAAGTTTTGCAGCGTAAATATTTGAAATCATTGGTGCCCCCGGCATGATTCGAACATGCGACACCAGGATTAGGAATCCTGTGCTCTATCCCCTGAGCTACGGGGGCAAATTGACTTGAATCGGCGTATTTGACACTGCCGTTTTGAGTGATCCTTATAGCACCAGAGGAGACTACTGTCAACGTGAGCTTTGCTGCGGCCGATCTTTTCGACTGGCGACGGTGCTCACCAAAGACCCTGAGCAAACTACAAAGACTCCCCGTCCTGCACGATCGGATCTGCAAACATATCAGGGGTTGTCTCACAGCCGATGATACAGTTGCGGCCGATCTTTTTTTCTGGCGGAATCTGAGATTTCTCTCCAATAAGCGTAATTCCCGTATAAAGATGCTTGGGGTAAAGCCTGTTGGCGATATCGTGATGTTCGCCAAACCCAACCACGCTGTTTTCTCCAAATCGGACAAGTTTATCGGAAACAACAAGATCCAGCGTTGCCCCTTTTCCAACATGCGCACCCTTGAGAAGGACCGAGTCTTTGACGACCGCTTTCTCTTCAACAACCACGCCTGGAGAGAGGATTGAGTTAATCACCGTGCCCTTAACTACGCAACCAGCTGATATCAATGAGTTTTTTACCTTTGATTTGCTGGAATATCGGGCAGCGGGCCAATCTGCACGTCTGCGGTCAGCCTCTATGTTGGTGCGGATCTGCCATTTCTCCGGGGTGAGGCCGCTGTCAGGCTTGAGCATATCCATGTTTGCTTCCCAGTAAGCCTGGATTGTGCCCACATCCCGCCAGTATCCATAAAACGGATAGGCAAAGACGTTATCATTTTCTATTGCCCAGGGCAGAATATGCATGCCGAAATCCACCTCTGCCTTGTTGCGGCCCAACGTACGCAGCAGATAGTTGCGGTCGAAGATATAAATGCCCATTGACGCAAGGTTCGTCCGGGGAACCTGCGGTTTTTCTTCCCAATCGACAATACGGTTATCTTTATTGGTAATACCGGCACCAAACTGATGGATCTCCCTTTTGGGCACCACCATCATGCCCACCGTCACATCCGCTTTTTTCGAACGGTGATATTCAAGCATCACATCAAAATCCATGTAGTAGATATGATCACCTGAGAGGATCACGACCTCATCAGTGGGATGTGCTTCGATAAAATCAGTATTCCGCCTGATGGCATCGGCTGTTCCCTGGTACCAGTCCGAATCTCTCGATCCGGTCCTCGGCGGCAGGATGGCGACGCCTCGACTCCGCCCGGTGAAATCCCAGGACTCACCGGTACCGAGATGCTGCATCAGGGACAGTGGTTTATACTGGGTCAGCACCCCCACCCTGGTAAAGCCGGAATTCATGACATTGCTCAGGCTGAAATCAATTATCCGGTAGATGCCTCCGAAGGTAACCGCAGGCTTCGCCCTGGTTGAAACAAGCAGGTTCAGACGACTTCCCACACCTCCGGCAAGCAACAGAACAAGGGCATCTCCTGCTCTTCTCATTTCAGCACCCTCCCCGCTTCCAGCTGCTCAACCCATTTTTCAGGGTTCAACCCCGGTGTTACGGTTATCCCCTCTCCAAGCTTCGTTCCAGACGGCACCTTGTTATTCCAGCCGACAATGGCAATTTCCTTGTTTGCGGGTTCTTTATCAACACCAATTTCGATATTATCACCATAGCTGGTATTCACATCTGAGATGAGATTATGGATCTTACAGTTCTTGCCGATCTTATTGCTGAAAAAGATAACAGAGTTCTTAACCAGGGAACCAGCCCCGATCGTAACACCCGGGAAGAGGATGGAGTTCTCGACACGCCCATCGATCCGACAGCCGTTGTAGATGAGACTGTTTGAGATCTCCGCGTTCTTTCCGATCAGAGCCGGCTGACAATCCCTGATCCCCCGGTGATCCATATTGCTCCGTATTCCCCACTTCTCCATGTCAATAAGAGGGGTGTTGCCAAGCATGTCCATATTTGCCTGCCAATATTCCTGCACGGTGCGGGTATACCCCCAGTAGCCGTGAAACTTGTAGCCGTAAATCCTCCGATTCTGCTGCATCAGCCTCGGGATGATATCCCTGCCGAATTCAAAAGAGCTGTCGGACTGGTTCACCTTCAACGCCTGGTAGAGTATCTCCGGCTTGAAGCAGAGGACCGTCAGGGAGGACCAGTTTCCTTCAGGATTTTCCTTTTTTTCCTCATAACTGGTCACCCTCCCGCCCTTCTCACCATCTTCATTGTCGATTGACGCCATACCGAAACGATACGCCCTTTTTCGGGCAACTCGTTTGCAGACAACGGTAAGGTCTGCGTTTTTCTCATGGTGATAGTCGATAACGTCACGGTAATCCATCTGGTAGATGTGGTCACCGGAAAGGATCAGTATTTCCTCGGGATCGTGATAACGGACAAAATCAAGATTTTTATAGACTGCGTCCGCAGATCCCCGGTACCAGTCATTCTGCTCGGAATCGATGAACGGCGGCAGGATGGAAACACCCCGATACCTGCCGATCATATCCCAGGCGGCACCTGTCCCGATATGATTGATGAGTGAGTAGCTTCTGTACTGGCTCAGTATTGCTATCTGTTCGATACCGGAGTTCATCAGGTTGGACAAGGCGAAATCAATTACCCGGGCAAACCCGCCAACAGGAACTGCGGCTTTGGGGCGGTAATAGGTGAGCACATTGAGTTCGTCGGCCCGGCCACCGGCCAGGATCATCGCGAGTGTGGTAGGTCTGAGCATCAGGTATCCATACTTTATAATCGCTTCTAGGAGTTCGTGGCCGACAGGGATACATGGATAAGATCACGGCCGAATCAGCCGGGTCTGATGAAGCCTTATTTCATGTGACGCATGGTCAGCCGCTTCAGGGTCAGAGAGTTAATGTCATTCTCGGAGAGTTGAAGATTCTTCAGCGGAACTTCAGCCCGAGCCGCTCCCTTGTGCCCGCCGGCTGATCCCAGGCTGCCAAACGCCCGCTGGGCAAGCTTGCCGGCACTCTTACGATAGCCGTCACAACGAAATATGACAACCAATTTATCACAGTGAATGCCCGATACCAGCACCCAGTCGATGTCTGCCACGTGACTTAAAAAATCAGCGATGATTACCAGAACATCAGGGCTGCGGACCTTACCGATATGGGAATAGTAACGACCTTTTGAGTACTTGAGTTCGGCAAGCGCCAGGCTGAAGTAACGTAACTCCGAGCGGCGCAGGTCAGTCAGTTCAAATTTTCTTACCAGGTTGCGGTTGGCGATATCAAACAGATACCTGAACGATATCGCATCCGAGAGCCGGGCATCTTTTTCAAAGTCCTGGGTGTCGACCTTGATGGCATAAAACATCGCCGTTGCCATAGACACCGACGGCTTTATGGACGCAGCCCGCAGATATTCAACCAGCATGGATGAAGCAGCGCCGTAGTTAGGCCTGATATCGACATACGCTGCACTCCAGTCCTGACTTATTGGATGATGATCGATGATGACATCGAAATCAATGCCATTAAAATCGGGTAAATGGTCAGGCTGCGAGTCGACAATTATCTTTTTCTTATAGTCAGAGGGTTTTATCGTGTGAAGCCGCTCTAAAGGAATCCTTAAACGCTTGACCATCTCGACATTGTTCAGACGGCTGATCTCGTTTGGGTGGGCAATGGTGACCGATTTTACCCGGTATCTGAGCAATCGCTTGATAGCCAGGGAACATGCCAGTGAATCGGGGTCAGCAACGATACAGACAAGGACGGTGTCTTCTTTCTCAAAGACTGACAGGAATTCTTCAAGACGGATTTTTGCTGATTTTTTATATGATTGATCACAGATATACTGAATGCTGGTGGTCTTTCGTTTTCTCGCCATTGATGGTAACCGTGACATACTATACCGACTGAGGGTTTTATGGCACCGCCTTGATTATAAAGGCAAGCGGCCCCTCTGTCTCAACAATCTCTCTTGCTCTCTCCACACAGATGTCGGCAGAACCATTTCCTGAAAACCCCTGGAAAATGAATCTGCAATACAGTTGTCAGCCACCTCCTTGTTGTTTTCATCTCTTGTAATATCGGGTGCTTAAAGAGACATTAACGCTGTAAGGAGAATAACTCAGCCCGGTGCCCCAAACAGCAACGAAAGGAAGTAATATACTATAGTCACCTGCCAAAAGGCAAGCAGGAGCTCGCACCATAATCACTTGCGTTGAAAGAACAAACAAAATACGCCTTAGCGTTTGCTTGGCTCTCTTCCACAATTTCAGCCATGGCAATTGCTGGACGCAGGTGTCGGCAAGGGATCATCGACAGTCCTTCTGCTTGACGGAAAGAGCAGCTAATGGTACCTAGTGGGACAATTGTCGGCCATGTTCGTGTGGTTTTTTATTTGCAATACTCAAGCTGAGCATGATCAAATGTCAAAAATTATTGCGGTAGCTCTTGGTGGAGCGCTGGGGTCTGTCGGCCGGTACCTGATCGCGCTGTCGGTCGGTCGAATATCCAGATATGACTTTCCTTATGAAACACTTGCGGCCAACCTCATCGGCTGTCTGCTTATCGGTCTGCTCTGGGGGTATTTTGAACGGGTCCACCTGAGTAACGAATTCAGACTTTTTCTGTTCACCGGGATTCTTGGGGGATTTACAACTTTTTCTACCTTTGCCCGCGAGAGCGTCCAGTATTTAAAGTCCGGGGAACCGCTGTATGCAGTGACGTATCTGCTGGCGAGCAATGTTTTTGGGCTCACCCTTGTTGCCTTTGGATTTATGATATCCGTCCGCTTTCTGCATTCCGGGAGATTCTTTTAAGCGATGCAATTGCTTACCCGCTATCTTCTTGGCCAGTTTATCCGCTATTTTTTCACCATTAATATCGGTTTTGTCGCCGTTTATCTGCTCATTGACTTCTTTGAAAAATACGACGAGTTTGCCGAGGCAGGCAAGCCGGCATCACTGATTATTAAATTTTTCATCTACAATATCCCGTTTGTCGTTGACCAGCTTGGCCCCATCCTGATACTTCTTTCGGGTGTCATCACATTGGGAATTCTCAACCACAGCAACGAGTTGACAGCTCTCAAAGCTGCAGGAGTTCCGCTAAAACGGATAACCAGGCCGATCTTTATCGCTGCCCTGCTGTTTACTGCTTTTTTTATCCTCACCGCCCAATTCCTCCTGCCCAACACCATTTCCATAACCAATGACATCTGGTATGAGCAGGTGCGGGGCAAGGTTCCACTCGGCATCTACTTAAACGGCCGTTATTATTTCAAGGGAAGCGAGGGCTTTTATTCGTTTCAATTACCCAACAACAAAGACATGGTACTGAGTAATTTTTCTTATTCCACCTGGGATGACGACTACAATGTCAAAGAGTTGACCGTTGCAAAATTTGCCATATGGACCAAATTCGGCTGGGTTCTCAGAAAAGGCCAGATCCAGAGGCGCACAGGCAACTCTTTTTCGACGGAGATATTCGATGCCAGCCGCCCCACTTTTCCGGAAACCCCGGACGATTTTCTGATACCTGAATATGAATCAGTGGAGATGTCATTGACCGAGCTTTTCAGCGATATTGGTGAGCAGGAGGTCGAGGCGGACACGATAAAAGCACGCGCAGAATTTTATGGCCGGATGTCATATTTGATTCTTGGCATCCCGCTGCTGCTGCTCGGGCTGCCGATTCTGATCCTTTCGTATCTGAAATGGGGTCGAGATCTTTCTATCGCCATCCCGGTGAGCTGCGGTATGGCCTTTCTTGCCTGGGGGACATGGGGGGCGCTGCAATCGCTTGCCAAAACTGGATATATACCGGCGATTCCTGCAGCTCTGGCGGTACATGTTGTTTTTTCTCTCTTGGGGCTTTATCTTTTGAGGATGCAGGATCGTTAACGACAGCCTGAAAACAAAAGCAGGAGCAGAGAGACGAAAAATAATGATGGACACGTTACGACCTAAACAGCGGGGAACCATCTGGAGCGGCCCATCATCAACTATTGATGAGACACTTGCAGCAATACTTGAAGCTGCAGACCTCTATGAGATATTGAACGACCACCAGCAGGTTGTACTCAAGCCCAATCTGGTCGAAGCCCTCCAGCCACCGATCACAACGCCTGCTTCCTTGGTCAGCGCTATCGTTGCACTGCTCACAGCCCGCTGCCCGCACCTGAAGATAATCATTGCCGAAGGTACCGGCTCATTGTCATATGATACCTTTCACTGCTTCGATGTCCTTGGCTATCTGCCCCTCGCCGGACGTGACAATGTCAGGCTGGTCGACCTCAACCAAGAGCCATCCCGTCGCCTGCAGAAAAGTGGGTGTTCACGGTGGCCTGAAATGTATCTTCCGGAGCTGATTTTAGAAAGTTTCCTGATATCGCTGCCGGTCCTGAAGGCACATTCTCTGGCACGCGTTACACTCACCATGAAAAACATGATGGGGTGCGCACCGCCTGCACACTTTCAAGGCAATGGAGGGTGGGGGAAATCAGCGTTTCATCGGCAGATTCACGCTGCAGTTTTTGACCTGAACAGATATCGAACGCCGGACTTTACCATCCTGGACGCATCGGTTGGCATGGCCCAGGCGCACCTCTGGGGGCCGACCTGTGAACCACCTGTAGGAAAAATCGCCGCAGCCTATGACCCGGTGGCGATAGATGCCTACGGCACGTCTCTGCTCGGCAGATCATGGAAAGATATAGAGCATATCAGGGTGGCGCATCAGGTGCTGGGATGCGCCGACCCGCTTGCGGTCGAAGAGCTGTCACTCGTGAGAACAGCATAAGGGAGAAACACTGCTCCGCCTCTCCCTTGCCGTGCGGTTTTAGATCCCGGGCGCGGGAGCTTACTGTTCTTCTATAGCCAGCAGCGTTATTTCAAAAACCAGTACGGAATTTGGCTGAATAACCGGCGGGGCCCCCGTTTCTCCATAGGCAAGCTCAGACGGGATAACGACGCGGTACTTGGATCCCACCTCCATCAGCTGCAGTGCTTCGCTCCAGCCGGGAATAACCTGACCAACGCCGAAAACGGCAGGCTCGCCCCTTTTGATTGAGCTGTCAAACTCAGTGCCGTCGACCAGGGTGCCGACATAGTCAACCTTTACGGTATCGCTTGCCACCGGCTTTTGTCCATCGGCTGCTTCAAGCACCTCGTACTGTAAACCGCTATCGGTAACCTCGACCCCCTCTTTCTTTTTGTTTTCTTCAAGGTAGGCCTGCCCGGCTGCCGTATTCTTTTCCATCATCGCCGCCAGCTGCTCCTCCTGCTGGGCCTTCATCTTGGCAGCAAATTCCTCCTGCACTGCGGCAAGCTCTTCCTGGCTCATTTTCGGTTCTGCTCCAGTAAACCCATCATCAATACCTGATTTCAGGGTAGCAATATCCAGTTCACCGGCCATTCCTTTCAGGTAATTGCCGAGATCAAGCCCCATGGAGTAGCTGAGTTTCTCAGTTGATGTCTTGAACGGGCTCTCGACAGCCTTGTCATCTGCCTGAAGGCAAAACGGCGCCAGGAACATCCCGGCGATTAAAAAACTGGCAATTTTCTTCATTTCAACTCCTTGCTCTTTAATGTTTCTATCTTTTGCTAACACTTTCTGACCTGTTTTTCTCAAACGACATACAGGTGCGGTGTAGGAAACCATCATACACGCCAGATATTAAAATACAACTACAGTTATTCCCGGATTATTAAAGTCTGATCGGCAAAGCAGGCTCAGATCAGGATACTGCCTCACCAGTGATTTTCCCAGACCTGAGCGTCGGTTGAACGCTTCACCGTAAATAACGGTTTTTATCATGCCGGACTGCTGCAAAAAATCCAGCAACTTCCGGCATTCAATCCTTATTTTTCCGCCTTTACCGGAAGATCCGTACCCGTGAATCAGCGTGACGACACGGACACCAGTCAGCTGCGCAGACGCAAGCTCGCTCTGCATCCGCTTAAGCGCAGAATCAACCACAGGCCGCCCATATTCCAGATTGACCCTTTTATGCAGCGCTATTGGTTGTGGGACGGAATCCGTGCTGCTCTCAAGAGCTGTATCGCAAAACACGCACCTGGCAAGATGCGGTTCAACCGCGTTGCCACAGGTCGGGCAGACTATCTGCACGCGCGTGCCCATCAGTAGCGGCGGACGGATATTACATGCTCCATCTGCCGCAGATGCTGAAGGAGCAGCTGAAGATGATCAAGGTTTTTGACTTCAACTGCGATGAAAAAATCAACCGTGTCGGTTGGCGTGGTATGAGCAGAAATTTCTATGATAGAGGCATTGTCCGCTCCAATCGCAGAGCTTATTTCTGCAAATATGCCCTTGTAGTTCTCGGTGATCACCTGCAGTTCAGCCCGATATTGCAGGCTGTCGACATTGCTCCAGAAAACTTCCATCCACCGCTGCGGATCGGTGCTCAGCAAATTCTGACAATCGGCCTTGTGAACTGAAACCCCGCGTCCGGTGGTTATAAATCCGACAATGAGATCTCCGGGAACCGGGTTACAGCACTGGCTGATTTTCACCAGCATGTCATCTATGCCGTCAATCTGGACGACTGAACCGCTGCCGGCAACACCTGTTCGCTGGCCGCTGACCATTGCCGCAGCCATTTCCTCCGGACTCAGCTCCGCGGCTGTTGCCTCGTGGTCTGCGGCCATATCCGGCGGGTTGAGCGCTTTTACCAGATTCTGTATGGTGATGGCGCCACTGCCGACCTTGATGAGCATATCATCAAGAGAATTGCAGCGAAGTGTTTTCAGCAGCACTTTTATATGACCGCTCTTGATCAACCGTTTCAGGGTCAGGTCATGCTTCTTCAGTTCCCGCTCGCAGAGCTCCCTGCCGAGCCTCAGCCCTTTCTCCTTCTGCTCCCGGCGCAGCCACGACCGTATCCTGGTGCGAGCCCTGCTGGTCTTGACAAAATCCAGCCATCCTCTCCGGGGGCGCTGTTTGGGAGACGTAATAATTTCGACGATATCACCATTCTGAATTTGATACCTCAAGGGTACCAGGCGGCCGTTAACCTTTGCCCCGGTGCAGTGATCACCTACTTCCGTGTGAATAGAGTAGGCAAAATCAATCGGGCAGCTCTGCGCTGGAAATTCCTTCACCTCTCCATTCGGGGTCAGCGCATAGACATCAGGGTCATCGAGTTCTCCGCGCACCTGCTCAAGGAATTCGCGGGGATCTTCAACCTCCTGCAGTGAATTGACCAGCGTTTTCAGATTCCTGAACAGCCTGGCATCCTTCTCGTTGACTTTCTGCCCCTCCTTGTAAGCCCAGTGTGCGGCAACGCCTTCCTGGGCCGTACGATCCATCTCTTCGGTCCGTATCTGAATCTCGATAAAGTGGTCACGGGGCCCGATAACCGTGGTGTGCATTGACTGGTAGTTATTCGACTTGGGTACTGAAATAAAATCCTTTATTCTCCCGGGAATCGGAGCCCAGTTTGCGTGGATGATTCCCAGTGATTCATAGCATTCATTAACCGTGTCAACGATAATTCTGAATGCGACCTTGTCGTAAACCCTCTCAAGCGGGATATTCTGGGCAACCAGCTTCTTGTAGATGGAATAAATGTGCTTGGGTCTGCCGATGATGCGGAGCGGCTGGACATCGCCTGCCCGGAGCGTGTCATAAAGAATCGAGATCACCTCATCCACATAACGCTCACGCTCGCCCAGTGAACTCTCGAGTCTCCTGCTCAAATCTTCAAACTCGGCAGGATAGAGAAATTGAAAGGAGAAATCTTCAAGCTGCCGTTTCAGCCAGTCGATGCCGAGCCTGCTGGCAAGCGGTGCATAGAGGTCCATGGTCTCACGGGCCACGTAACGCTGGGTTTCCCGGTCAACCAGTTCAAGCAGCAGCATATCCTGCAGCCGGTCAATAAGCCGAACAAGCAGGACCCTGATATCTGCGGCCATTGCCAACAGCATTTTCCTGATGTTTTCAGACTGGCTTGTCAGCCTGCTGTTATATTTGACGCTGGTAATCTTTGTGGTTCCGCTGACAATGCGGGCAACATCTCTGCCGAATTGTTTTTCCAGCTCGGCGGTGGTTACCCCGTTTTTCAGGACGCCATGAAGCAGTCCGCCGAGAATCGTATCCAGATCAAGGTGCATCGACGCAAGCGTCGAGGCTACCTCCAGGGCGTGAATAAGATAGGGCTCTCCTGAAAAATGTTTGCCTCCCCGATGCACATCTTCCGCCAGAGCCCAGGCTCGATCTATCGGAGCCAGGTCGACGTCATGAAGATAATTGGCAGCCAGCACCTTCAGGCCGCTCGGGTTTACCATTGAGGAATGCATAAGACCACGGTTTTAAATGGGTGTCGCTTTGCCGGCAAGACGTGTCTTGACCAGGCCCACCAGATCGTTGAGGGTTGTTTCTTCGGTTAAACTGTCGCTGCGCCTGCGAACCTCAATCATGCCGCTCTCGCTGTAGCGTTTGCCGACGGTAACACGCAGGGGAAAACCAAGCAAATCTGCATCTTTGAATTTCACTCCGGGCCGTTCATCACGGTCATCAAGAAAGACGTCGAGACCCGCCTCGCACAACTGCGAGTAGACGGTTTCAACCGCCTCACAAATGTTTTCATCTTTCATGCCGAGGTTCAGAACCGTTACCTGATAGGGCGCCAGCGGTACCGGGAAGATAATACCGTTATCGTCATGATTCTGTTCAATTGCCGCAGCCACGACACGGCTGACACCAATACCGTAGCACCCCATGACAAGCGGTTTTTCACTGCCGTCCCGGTCCTGAAAATAGGCTCGCATCGATTCAGAATAACCGGTTCCGAGCTTGAATATGTGTCCGACCTCAATTCCTTGAACAAGCCTGATCGCGCCTCCGCAGGAAGGGCAGACGTCGCTCTCGCAGATCTGCCTGAAATCACCGAACTCACCGACACTGAAGTCCCTGCCGCTGTTGACATTCTGAAAATGGAAATTTTTCTCATTGGCTCCGACAGTGAAATTGACCATCTGCATCACTTCCTGATCAGCCAGCAATCGAATCCCGAGACCGATCGGGCCGAGATAGCCGGAAGGTACGCCGGTCGCCGCAAATGTCTCTTTGTCATCTGCCATCCTGAGATCAGAGACACCAAGGTAGTTCTTCAGTTTCACCTCCTCGATTTCCCGGTCGCCCCTGACAAGCACGGCAACGGCGGTGTCATCACCGATAAATACAAGCGTTTTTACCAGCTGTTCAGGACTGATATCGAGAAATGCACAGACCGCCGCAACCTTTCTCTTGCCTGGGGTTTCTATTTTCGTCATCTCCCCGGGCGCTGCGTTGACCGTCTCAGTGCTCGGCCTGATCACCGCCTTTTCCATGTTTGCTGCATAGCCGCAGCTATCACAGACAACGATGGTGTCTTCTCCCGTTTCGGCAAGGACCATGAACTCATGAGAGAAACTGCCGCCGATGGTGCCGGAATCAGCCTCCACGCACCTGAAATCCAAGTCGCAGCGTTGGAAAATCCGGTTATAGGCATCATACATCTTCTGGTATGAAAGCTCCGCAGCCTCGTCGCTGACATCGAACGAGTAGGCATCCTTCATGATAAATTCCCGACCGCGCATGAGTCCGAACCGCGGTCTGATCTCGTCACGGAATTTGGTCTGCACCTGGTAGAGATTTACCGGCAGATCGCGATATGAATGAATCTCCTTGCGGGCAATATCGGTAATGACTTCTTCATGGGTCGGCCCGAGGCAGGACTCACGGTCGTGCCGATCGGTAAATCTCAGGAGTTCAGGGCCGTATTTCACATAGCGGCCGCTTTCCTGCCAGAGGTCGGCGGGCTGGACCATCGGCATTTTCATTTCCTGCCCCCCGGCCCGGTTCATCTCTTCCCGAACAATGTTCTCCACTCTGCGGATCGCCGCCAGGCCATAGGGAAGATAGGTGTAGATACCCGCGGTCAGTTTTCTCATAAAACCTGCCCGCAGCATCAATCTGTGACTGACCACCTCCGCCTCTGCCGGCACTTCCTTCAACGTCGGGATCAATATTTGGGAATAGCGCATTTTATCCTACACACATGTATGCATGACCTGGCTCAGGTCATGCGCAATTATTGGTTATGGGCACCTGCCGGGCCACTCGTCATTACTCAATATATAGCACAAATAAACTGCTATTTCAAATAGTTAACAGGATTTTCGTCGTTCCTGCTCCATTTTCTGCAATTCTTTCATAAAGACCGACAGCAATTCACCCTCAGGCACCGTTTTGAAGAGCTCTCCTTTCTTGAAAATGATGCCGACCCCACGGCCTCCGGCAACACCGATATCGGCCTCCCGCGCTTCTCCGGGGCCATTGACGGCACATCCCATCACGGCGACCTTGAGCGGCGATTCCATGGTTTGGATAAACTTCTCTACTTCTTCCGCCAATGAAAAAAGATTTATCTGGGTTCTTCCGCAGGTCGGGCAGGAGATAAGCTCCGGACCTCGCTCCCTGATCCTCAGGGAGCGGAGGAGCTCAAAACCGACCCGCACCTCGTCAAGCGGATCCCGGGTAAGTGAAATCCTGAACGTGTCACCGATACCCTCAAACAATAATATGCCCAGGGCAACACTTGATTTTACCGTACCGGCGATCAGTCCTCCAGCCTCGGTAACCCCGATATGCAAAGGGTAGTCCGTCTGCGTGGAAAGCTGGCGGTAGCCGTTTATGGTTGTCAGGACATCTGCTGACTTGATCGAGATCTTGATCGCCTCAAACTTCAGTTTCTCCAGGAGCCTGACATTGCGCAGCGCACTCTCGATCAGTGATTTCGGGTTATCGGCAGTCGGATAACCAAAATCTCTGAGCAGATCCTTCTCTATCGATCCGCTGTTTACTCCAACCCGGATCGGTACGCCATACATCCTGGCGGCATCCACGACGTTTGCAAGCTTTTCCCGCCCCCCCAGATTTCCGGGATTAATTCGTATGCCCTGGGCTCCGTGCTCGACCGCTGCCACGGCAAGCCGCCAGTCAAAATGAATGTCGGCGATAAGCGGTATTGACGTCTGATCCCTGATACTCCTGAGCGCGCCTGCCGATTCAAGATCCGGTACGGCGACCCGTATGATTTCACATCCGCCCCGTTCCAGTGCCTGAATCTGCCCTACCGTTGCCTGCACATCCGCAGTACTGGTATTGGTCATGGACTGCACAGCGATGTCTGAACCCCCGCCGATGGGCACATCGCCAACCATGATCTGCCTGGTTTTTCGTCGTATTATCATCTTATCTGTCCCCCAGCAGGGCGGCGTTCGAGGCGCGTTACTGTCCAGAACGAATCAGGCTCAATTCTGCGTCAGAGGCCCGGACATAGAGCGGCTCGGCTGCGGCAATATCAAGAAAGCGGCCGCGTCTGTACTGTTCGTCGGCCAAAAAGCCGATCATCTCGGCAGGCGGATGGAGAACGGCTGACTGCACCATCTTGCTCCCCAGCAGCCCTTTCAGCAGGTCACTATAAACATCAACCCCGTCACCTGCCATAACCACCGGTTCGTTGATCTGCTCGGCAATTTTACCAGGAGGAGCTACCGCATGATCAGAGCAGGGTCTGGCAAGACCCTCATCATCCGTCCGGTAAAATCTTCCATAAACCTCATTTTTCCGGGCATCGAGCAGGACACAGATCAACCGTTCATCCCTTATGGCAGCAGCAATCGCATCCAGCGACGAAATGCCGATAAGCCTTTTCCCGGCGCCATGGGCCAACCCTTTTGCCGTGGCCATACCGATTCTCAGGCCGGTAAAACTTCCGGGGCCGAGCCCGACCGCAACAGCCGAAAGCGCAGCCGGTGTCCGAGAGGAATGCGAGAGCAGCTGATCAATCGCTGACAGTAGACGCCTGGAATGGGTGACACCCGAGTCAAGGGAACGGGCAGCGAGAACGGTTCCATCTCCTGGGCCTCCTGAGGTCAAGGCGACCGAGCACTGTGGCGTTGCCGTATCCAGCGCGAGAATCAGGGTGTCGTCTGCCATTGGGTAAAAATCCTGACAATATCGTTGTAGAACACGAAGATCATGAGCGTTCCGAGCAGCGCAATACCAACCTGCTGGGCCAGGATTTGGATGCGTTCATTAACCGGTTTGCGGATTATTCCTTCAATCGTCAGGAAAACAAGATGCCCACCGTCCAGCACCGGAATCGGCAGCAGATTCAAAATCCCCAGGTTAACACTGAGAAGCCCCATGAAATAACAGAGATTGAGCCAGCCGGCACGTGCCTGCTCCCCGGCCAGCTGGGCGATAAGAATCGGCCCGCCGAGTTCTGATGCCGGCACGACGTTCTGGATGATCTTTACAACCCCCATGAAAGTCAGGTAGATAAACATCCAGGTCTGGTAGAAGGCACTTTTCAGGGCACCGAACAATCCGACCGGCACATACTCGATCGCCTCCTTCTTGACAATCCCGATCATAAAACGCTGCTCGACCTCCTCCCCAAAGACATTCTCCACACTGTCGACGGCCGGCGTGACCGCGACCTCCTTCTGGCTGCCATCCCGCAGGACTTTGAAGAGCAGCTCCCGGCCATCACTCTCTTTCACCATCGTCAGGACATCGAGCCATTGCTCAACGGGGCGATGATCGATCTCCAGAATGAGATCACCCGGTTCAATTCCCGCCTCGTAGGCAGGGGAACCCTCGTTGACGACACCGATCATGGTTGAGTCCTGGTCTTCGGGAATCCCCATGAAGAGGAAAATAAAAAAGAAAATACAGACGGAAAAAAGCATGTTGAACAGGGGTCCGGCAAAAACGATGAAAAACCGTTTCCAGACCGGCTTATGAGCAAACGAGCGCTCGTTTTCACTACCGGCATCAGCTTTCTCGTCTGGATTCTCGCCAAACATCTTCACATAACCGCCGAGTGGAAATATCGAAATCAGGTATTCTGTTTCACCAACGACCCTGCTGTATAGTTTGGGGCCGAAACCGAGGGAAAACTTCAACACCTTGACCCCGAACAATTTTGCAAAGAGAAAGTGCCCCAGTTCATGGACAAAGATGAGAACGCCGAGAACTAAAATAAATGAAACGATTGTATTCATGAATAATGACTCTGTTAAATATCAAAGGGGTCTAGACACCAAGTAAGCCACCTGCGGTCAAGCGGGCATTTCTGTCAGCCTCCAGCAGGTCATCCAGTACAACATCACTGCCGCCCTGTACACGGGACATTGTCCCCTCGACCACCGCCGAAATTTTGGGAAAAGCAATCTGCCCGTTCAGAAAGGCAGCGACGGCCACTTCATTTGCAGCATTCAGCACAGCAGCACTGACACCTCCCCGTTCAAGCGCCTCAAAGGCAAGCCGCAGGGCAGGAAAACGATCATAATCAGGTTCCAGAAATTGAAGGTTGCCGCATGTACCAAGATTCAGAGAAGGCAGATCAAGCGCCATGCGCTCAGGAAACGAGAGGGCATAGGCAATGGGTATCTTCATGTCCGGAATGCCCAGTTGAGCGACGACCGAGCCATCTCGAAATTCCACCAGCGAATGAATAATTGACTGCGGGTGCACGACAACCTCAATTAAATGGGGAGCCATGTCAAACAGCCAGCGCGCCTCAATAACCTCCAGCCCTTTGTTCATCAAGGTTGCACTGTCTATACTGATCTTCGGCCCCATGCTCCAGTTCGGGTGATTCAAGGCCTGCTCCCTGGTCACATTCTGCAGCTCATCTTTGCTCAGACAGAGAAACGGGCCGCCGGAGGCAGTCAGGATAATCTTTGCCACGTCTTCCTTTCTTCCCGCTTCAAGCGCCTGAAAGACAGCGCTGTGCTCCGAGTCGATCGGCAGCAGGCGTACCCGGTGTTTCCTGACCTTCTCCATCACCAGGCGGCCGGCAACCACGAGCGTTTCCTTGTTGGCAAGACCGATATTCTTCCCCGCCTCTACGGCAGCCAGGGTTGGCAGCAGGCCTGCAGCTCCGACCATGGCGGAAACGGTCATACTGGCCTCGGGGCAGGCGGCAACTTCTATATTGCCCTCTGTTCCCCAGACTATTTCACCTTCCCAGGAACCCGGCAGCAGGGGGGCAAGCTTTTCTGCATGCTCCTCGTCGATTACTGAAACAATTTGCGGTGTAAACTCTGAAATCTGTCTGCTCAGCAGTTCAATATTACGTCCCGCAGCAAGTCCCAAAATCTTGTAGCGCTCTGGAAATTGCCTGACAATAGTAAGGACGTTGACTCCAATCGAGCCGGTAGCCCCGAGAAGGGATATTTTTTTCATCAGAAGCGCTGATACAGAAGGATATAGTAGAGAAAAGGAGCGGCAAGGAGCAGGGAATCTATACGGTCGAGGACTCCCCCGGTGGCCACCCAGCAGGGTCCCGGAATCTTTTGTGCCGGTGCCTCTTTTGATGAGTGACTCCAGCAGGTCGCCGGCCATACCGGCTACCGCCAGGAAAAGTGCGAGCATCAGGATGGTCATCACGGTAGAAGAAACATCGAGAAGAAAATACATTAAAAGTGCAGCTATGACCGCCCCGGCAAGACCCACCCAAGGCGCCTTCAACTGTTTTATTCGGGCTGATGGCTGGACAGAGCTTGCGTTTTCCGAACCGGCGGCCTGTCCAGTAGGCGCCGGTGTCTGAACCTGCAGTTATAGCAGTAAGAATAATCAGCCAGCAGGATCCGTCAACCAGTCCGCGGATCATGACCAGGTGCGAGCCGAGAAAGCCGACGAAAAAAATTCCAAGTACCCCCTTCATCAGGATGACATAAGGATTTTCAAAGCGGCGGTAATGGTACATGGTGTAGATAGCCATCAGGCAGAATGCCAGGAATACTCCCGGCGAGAGGAGAAATGCAGGTTGGGCGGCAAGAGCAGTTGTCAGAATTGGCACAGCGATGATGACGGACATCACGGTATAATCAAAACCGCTGAGACTATCCGGAAGAACCATCCGGGTGTATTCGCGGCCGCCAATGATACCAATCAGAACAATGGCAGCCCAGAAGAGCAGATAAGAACCGAACAGAAGCAGCAGCAGCCAGCCGGCGGCAAGAAGGAGTCCCGGAACCGTCCGTGTCATCATTGACCACCTTGCAACTGATCTCCTGTTTTGCCAAATCGCCGTTCACGCTTCTGAAAATTCTGAATCGCCAGCAAAAAGACATCACGCCTGAACTCCGGCCACATGACGTCGGTAAAATAGATTTCCGCATAGGAGGCCTGCCAAAGGAGAAAATTGGAAAGACGCGCCTCACCGCCGGTGCGTATCAGCAAATCCGGGTCTGGCTGACCCGCCGTATAAAGCAGGTTGGAAATTGTATCGTGACTGATATCCTCGACGCGCAACCTCTTGTTGACGCATTGCTCGGCTATGGACCTGACGGCCATGCAGATTTCATCGCGAGCACCATAGCTCAAGGCCAGATTCAGTGTCAGCCGGTCATTACCAGCAGTACGTTCAATGGATTCGTCAAGAACCGTCCTGACATTACCAGGAAGTCTTTCCCTGTCACCAAGGCAGCGAAGGCGAATCTTGTTTTTCTCCATCTTTTCCAGTTCGGAAACAAGATACGACTTCAGGATGTTCATGAGCCCTGAAACTTCCGATTCAGGCCTCTTCCAGTTCTCAGAGGAAAACGCATAGAGCGTCAGGTGCCGGATGCCGATCTCAGCCGAGGTCTCGACGATATCACGGACAGAATCGGCACCCACCTTATGTCCGTAAAGTCTTGGTTTTTTATGTTTTTTTGCCCAACGGCCGTTGCCGTCCATAACAATGGCGACGTGGGTCGGAATTCTATCGGGATCAAGCTGTAGAGTCGATGTCATGAAAAGGTCTCAAAGAGGTTCAGGGTGCCAACGGCGGTTATACCTCCATAACCTCTTTTTCTTTGGACGCGGTGATTTCATCTATCTGAGCGACATACGTGTCAGTTTCAGCCTGAGCCTCATCCTGGAGCCTGAACAGTTCATCCTCGGAGATTTCTTTATCTTTCTTCTGCTTCTTCAGCGAATCGATGGCGTCACGACGAACGTTCCTGATGGCCACCCTGAACTCCTCGGCAATCTTCTTGACCTTCTTCACCAGCTCGATTCTCCGTTCTTCGGTGAGCTGCGGGATATTCAATCGAATAATCTTTCCGTCATTGACGGGGGTCAAACCAACATCGGATTTGAGGATTGCTTTTTCAATCGCCGACAGTACCTGGGGGTCCCATGGTTGAATGGCAATCATCCTGCTCTCGGGAATCGTCAGTGTGCCGACCTGGTTAAGCGGCATACTGCTCCCGTAGGCATCGACCATAATATCATCAAGCAACGCCAGAGAGGCCCTGCCGGTACGCACTTTGGAAAGCTCAACTTTGAATGATTCTACGCTCTTTTCCATCTTGTCAGACATTTCTACAATTATTTCGCTCATTCTTGTCACCTGTCTTTAAGTCTTTCGGTTATTCAGCCATCAAGAAGTAATGAGAGTTCCAACCGGTTCGCCCAGGACAGCTTTCTTTATATTTCCCGGCACGGTCATATTCATGACCATGATAGGTTTGTTATCCTCTTTGGCAAGGGCAATTCCTGCAGCATCCATGACACGAAGCCCTTCAGTGAGAACCTGGTCATAACTCAGCTGATCGTATTTCCGGGCGTCAGAGAATTTTACCGGGTCCTTGTCATAAACGCCATCCACTTTCGTGGCCTTGATAATCACGTCCGCATCTATCTCAAGGGCCCTTAAAACACCCGCAGAATCAGTGGTAAAATAGGGATTCCCAGTGCCGGCTGCAAAGATTACAGCCCGTCCCTTTTCCAGGTGCCTGGTCGCCCTTCTGCGGATATACGGTTCGCATACCGATTGCATTGGAATTGCCGACTGGACGCGGGTATCGACACCGCTTCTTTCAAGAGCATCCTGGAGGGCGAGACTGTTCATTACGGTGGCCAGCATCCCCATATTGTCTGCAGTCGTTCGGTCCATCCCCTTACTGGCGCCGGCAACCCCTCTGAAGATATTGCCCGCACCGATCACCAGGCCGGGCTCAACCCCCATTTCGATGATCTCTTTTATTTCAGAGGCGACAAAATCAAGCACAGCGGTGTTGATACCGTATGCATCCTCGCCCATGAGGGCTTCCCCACTCAGTTTCAGCAAAATTCGCCGGAATTTGATTTGCATAAAAACGCTCCTGGAGAACAAGGTTGCCCCACAGCCGCAAACGTCGCGGTATCAGCAGGTAACATGCGGTCCGGTTTTCAGGAGAAAACCGGACCGGTGAACAAGCAGGATACTACTCTACGCCGATCTGGAAACGCACGAATCTCCTGACGGAGATATTTTCGCCCATCTTACCGATACAGTCGGTGAGCAGATCCTGGATGGTAAGATCGGGGTTCTTGACATAGCTCTGTTCAAGCAGACAAATTTCAGCGAGGAATTTTTCCATTTTGCCTGAAACAATTTTTTCCACAATATTCTCTGGTTTACCTGATTCCAGAGCCTGTTGCACATAAATATCTTTTTCTCGGGCCAGAACATCGGCAGGAACGCCTTCACGGTCAACCGAAATCGGACTTGAGGCAGCGATATGCATGCCAAGGTCGCGGGCGAGCTCCCGGAACTGGTCTGTCTTGGCGACAAAATCCGTCTCGCAGTTCAGCTCGATCATCACGCCCAGTTTACCACCTGCATGGATATACGTTTCAATAACACCTTCGCTGGTAGCTCGACCGGCGCGTTTGGCAGCAACAGCCAACCCTTTTTTTCTCAACAGATCGACCGCCTTTTCCATATCTCCGTCGGTCTCACTCAATGCTTTCTTGCAATCCATCATACCTGCACTTGTCTTATCACGCAATTCCTTGACCATTTGGCTGGTAATCTTCATACGACGCCTCCATTAAACAACGTATCGTTACGTTTATCAGTATGTCCTGGTTCCGGGAGAACAGTTGGCAAACTGTTTTCAAAACCATTTTCACAATCTTGACTCAACCCGAAAAACAACAGTAAAACGAATTGAGGAGTTGAATAGCGAAAAGGGGCTGTCCTGCGACGGCCCCTTTTCTCACTTAAAAACCGACCGCTACAAACACGGCGTCAACTGGAACATTCTACTCTGCCGGCGTATCTTCGACAGGGAGCTCTGCTGCCTCTTTGTGGGCAGCCTCTTGGATTTCTTCGCCGGTTTCTGCCATGGCCGCCTCAAGCGCTTCCTGGGAAGCCTCTTCGCCATCACGCTCGGCCTGTCCCCTCAATACCGCCTCGGCAATATAGTGAGCGATAAGCCTTATCGATTTGATGGCATCATCATTACCGGGGATCAGATAGTCAATGCCATCCGGATCACAGTTTGTATCGGTAATGGCAACGACGGGAATCCGCAGTTTGCGGGCTTCACTGACAGCAATAGACTCTTTTTTCGGGTCGACGACGAAAACAACGCTCGGCAGTGAGCGCATATCCTTGATGCCGCCGACGTTTCGTTCCAGCTTGATACGTTCTTTTTCCATCAGCAGGATTTCTTTTTTGGGAAATCTGTTGATGGAACCGTCCTCCTGCATTGACTCGATGGATTTGAGTCTTTCAACGCTCGTCTTGATCGTCTGGAAATTGGTCAGCATGCCGCCCAGCCAGCGATGATCAACATAGTACATGCCGCAGCGCCTGGCTTCCTCGCGGATGATCGCCTGAGCCTGCCGTTTGGTGCCGACAAGCAGGACTGAACCACCGTCGGTAATTTCCCGGGTTATGAAATCACAGGCTTTGTCAAACATGCGCCTGGTAAGATCGAGATTGATGATGTAAATTCCATTGCGGGGCCCGTAGATGTAGGGCTTCATTTTCGGGTTCCACCGCCTGGTCTGATGTCCGAAATGCAGACCGGCCTGCAACATTTCTTTTACCGTAGCATTAGCCATAATTTCCTCCAGTTCCTGGTTTTTCCTCCATCCCCATGTGATCAGCCTGTTTGTATCGGGTTCAGCCTGACACCAGTATCTGCGGAGATGTGTGTTTTCGTTGTTTCAGATGTGCGTCCCCATGACGCGCAAAACATTCTTTATTACCATGCAGAACGACATTTTGCAAGCTTACAGGTTGCTCCTGCGCGGCTGGTTACTATTTTTTCAGCGGCGTAGTGTTGCCGAACAAACCCTGTAACCATTCAAAAGCAAATTTGAGCAGTTCCGCATCTTCTTTTGCGATTCTTCGCTTTCGGTCGCGACTCAACCTGTACTGGTCGAGCAGCGCATGGGTAGTGCAAAACTGCCGAAAGCCGTCGATATTGTAGCAGGCAAGAAATGCCAATTGCTGCTTCTCGCCCCCGACGCCCTCACCCTTCCATGGATTTGAGGCAAACAGGGTATCGACCTCTGCCCATAAATCGTTCATCAGGTTGTATTCGTCAAGGCGTTGATTCCTCACCCATTGCTTGACGGTAAATCGATAGTCTTCCTGGTGCCCCCGGCAATACGAGTGATTGGTCAGGAAGTAAAAATCATCGGGCCGCCCCTTCGCTGCAGACCGGTCTACCGCCCGCTCGAGCGGATAGGTTCTGCAGGCAGTCGGCCTGTCCCTGTAGACCGTGCAGCCGCTTTCTTTGAGAAAAGGGCAGGCTTTCGCACCATTGCTATAATCGCTTAAGCGCAGTTTAATGGTCGGGAAATAGGGGTTCCCCCCCCGTTTGATTTCAGTGTAGGTGCGGACAAACGCTTCAGATTCAATCTTCAGAGCTTGTTTAAGTCGAATGATATCGTACGGGTAAAGGTCAAGGTCAACATTCTGACAGCAGACAGTAAAACAGGACACCCCGGGATGGCAGCGGAAGCGGAAGCTTTTTTCGCCCAAAGGCTCCATTCCTGCAGGAAATGTTTTTTCAGCGGTCATGACCACCCCTAGCAATGAAAAAAAAAGCTGACAAGGACGTGAAATCCAGGTCAGCTTTCAGACGTGCAGGAAAACAGGATCAGCTTTCGTCAGTCGCCGTGTCCGCTCCCATATCTTCTTCATATCCAACCAGTTCAATGATTGCCATCTCAGCGGCATCACCCCTGCGGACACCGGTCTTGACAATTCTGGTATAACCGCCGTTACGGTCAGCAAACTGCTGCTGAATCTCGTCAAACAGCTTGGCGACCACATCACTTCTTCTGATGTAGCTCAAAGCCTGGCGTCGGGCATGCAAATCTCCCCGCTTGGCCAGGGTGATCATCTTCTCGGCGATCGGTCGCAGCTCTTTTGCCCGTTGCTTTGTCGTGACAATTCTTTCATGCTCAAACAGAGACGTCACCATGTTTCTGAACATCGCTTCTCTATGTGAACTTGTTCGGCCGAGTTTTCTACCGGATTTTCCGTGTCTCATGGTTCTTCCCTCAACTGATAACCTTGCAGTACCGTAGACCCTGGTATCTGACGTTAACTATTTGCAAAAGTGATTGTCCTGATGCGTGCGTTACTCTTTAACTTTTTCCGGTATTTCCGGACGAACCCAGCCTTCGAATTTCATGCCCAGGGTAAGATCCATTTCAGCGAGAAGGGCCTTGATCTCATTGAGAGATTTGCGGCCGAAGTTTTTGGTCTTCAACATTTCCTGATCTGATCTCTGGGCAAGGTCACCGATAAAATAAATCTCGGCATTCTTTAAACAATTGGCTGAGCGAACAGACAGCTCGAGATCCTCGACCGGTTTGTCCAGATACGGATTGAGCGGTTCTGCATTTTCCACGTCCTCCGTCTCTTTCTCGGGTTCCGCGTCTTCCTCATCAAAATTTATGAAGATGGACATCTGATCCTTCATGATCTTCCCGGCAAAGGCGAGCGCATCTTCCGGCCGCACGCTGCCGTCCGTTTCAATCTCAAACGTCAGCTTGTCATAATCGGTCTGCTGTCCGACGCGCGCCTGTGAGACAATGTACTGGATGCGCTTGACCGGGGAGAAAATGGCGTCGACAGGTATCTGACCGATCGCCAGGTCTTCCTTCTCCTGACGTTCAGCAGGCTGATACCCCTTTCCCCACTCGACGGTCATTTCAGCTTTGAATTCCGTTTTGCTGGTTAACGTACAGATGACCTGTTCGGGGTTCATTATCTCAACATACGCAGAAGGAGTTATATCCCCTGCCGTCACCTCACAGGGACCCTTTTTTTCAACGACGATACGCTGGGAATCTTCGCAATTGAGCTTTAACCTGATCTGCTTGATGTTGAGTATGATTTCACTGACATCTTCCTTCACGTCCTTGAGTGTCGTAAATTCGTGCAGTGCACCCTCTATCTTTACCGTGGTAATTGCCGCTCCCTGGATTGACGAGAGCATGATTCTTCTGAGTGAATTACCAATGGTCGTGGCATATCCCCTCTCAAGAGGCTGACAGACAATCTTTGCGTAAGAATTTGAATGCTTATCCTTGTCAATCTCAGGTTTATCAGGCTTAATAAGCTCGTGCCAGTTCCGGTAAAAAGGTATGTTTTCGTCGGCAACTTGAGTCATATAATCCCTTTTCGGTTATTTTTTAAGAAGCAAAACCTTTCTGCAAAATTCCTATGGGTATTCGCCCTACACGGAGAACACAAAGGACTTTTCAAAAAGGTATAGTAACTAAACGCTCAAGCCTGCTGACACAGAGAATTCTCCGTCAGCAGGCCAGCCATGCAATCGGTCCGCTCGTCGCTACTTGGAGTAAAGCTCTACAATCAGCTGCTCCTGAATCGGCATTGTCAGCTCCTCGCGGTTCGGCAATGCCTTCACCGTTGCTTTATAGCTGTCCTTGCTCAGCTCGAGCCAGCTTGGAACTCCCCGACGCTCTACCGCTTCAAGGCTTTCGTTGATCAGCGCATTGGCACGGCTTTTTTCCTTGACGGAAATCTCATCGCCAACAGATACCAGGAAAGAGGGAATATTAACCTTCCTGCCGTTGACCAGGATATGCTTGTGCCTGACCAGCTGGCGTGCCTGATTGCGTGATGAAGCAAATCCCATCCTGAATACCGCGTTGTCGAGCCTTCTTTCAAGCAGGATGAGAAGATTCTCGCCGGTAACCCCTTTCTGGCGATCTGCCCGCACAAAGTTTTGTCGAAATGGTCCTTCGAGCATTCCGTACATGCTCTTGACCTTCTGTTTTTCTCTGAGCTGCACTGCGTAATCCGACTGTTTTCTGAATCGTGCCTGACCATGCTGGCCTGGTGCAAATGCCCTTCTCTCAAAAGCGCACTTATCAGAATAGCAGCGATCACCCTTGAGAAACATCTTTAATCCTTCTCGTCTACAGCGACGACACGCTGCATCTGTATATCTAGCCAACTTAAGCCTCCGTTGATTAAACTTCTGTGCCTATGCAGGAAAACTCCAGCCGTTATACACGACGCCGCTTGGGAGGTTTACATCCGTTGTGGGGGACCGGAGTAACATCAAGAATCCGTGTTACCTCCAGCCCGGTGCTGACAAGTGCCCGCAGTGCCGCTTCTCTTCCCGGACCGGGGCCTTTAACTCTGACCTCAACCTTTCGCATGCCCTGGTCGGAGGCTTTCTTGGAAGCATCCGCTACTGCATTCTGGGCGGCAAAGGGAGTACTTTTCCGCGAGCCCTTGAATCCGAGCACACCGGAACTGCACCAGGAAACCACATTTCCCTGCTTGTCAGAGATGGTGACAATGGTATTGTTGAAGGTCGAGTAAATAAACACGATACCTTCCGGAACATTCTTTTTAAGCTTCCTCTTGGACCGAGTTTCGGTCTTTTTTGCAGCTGCCATATCGTTACCTTATCTTTCCTTATTTTCGGCGTGCGGCACCGCGGCGGGGACCTTTCCTCGTCCTGGCGTTGGTTTTCGTTTTCTGTCCCCTGCATGGAAGTCCCATGCGATGGCGTCTACCGCGGTAGCAACCCAGGTCCATCAAGCGTTTGATGTCCATTGATACTTCGCGTCGACGGTCACCCTCTACAATGAAATCACTCTCGAGGACCTTGCGGATACGGGTGACGTCATCACCACTGAGGTCATCGCTGTTCATGGTATAGGGAAGATCTACTGTATCGAGAATCTTCCGTGCAGATGTCAGACCGATGCCGTGAATATACGTCAGCGCCCGATCCATATGCTTGTTCTTAGGAAGGTCAACTCCTGCTATACGTGCCAAGGTATTTCTCCTTTAACAATAATTGACGGCTGTAAAACCGCTATCCCTGTCGTTGTTTATGTTTCTTAACCTTGCAGGACACACGAACAACGCCATTGCGCTTGTATACCTTGCAGTCACTGCACATTTTTTTTACAGATGATCGTACTTTCATGGTGCAACCTCTATTTGTTCTTTTTGGCGTTTTTGGCCCTGAACGTCACCCTGCCCCGAGACAGGTCATACGGTGAAAGTTCAATCGTGACCCGATCACCCGGTAAAATTTTTATGAAATGCATTCTCATCTTCCCGGAGATGTGAGCGAGCACTTTATGGCCATTGTCCAGCTCAACCCTGAACATGGCGTTTGGCAGGGGTTCAATAATCGTCCCCTCAACTTCTATTGCTTCTTCTTTTGCCATAGCGAACCTGGTAGTCAGTAAATGTCCAAAAACGGAAAATTATAATACACCTGCATGAAAAAGAGAAGTATTATTTTCTTCACCTCAAATATTTGCACGGGAGCTGAGAATGAGCGGGCCATCGACCGTTACCGCCACCGAATGCTCAAAATGCGCTGAAGGCTGCCGGTCAGTGGTAATCACTGTCCAGCCGTCACGTAAGACCTTGACTTTGTGCGTGCCGGCATTGACCATCGGTTCAATGGCCAGAACCATTCCTTCAATGAGTCTCGGTGAGGATTCATCCTGAACGAAATTAGGTATTTCCGGGCCCTCATGCAGGGACGTCCCGATACCGTGTCCGACGAACTGCCTTACCACCGAAAAACCGTTTGCCTCAACATACTGCTCCACGGCGCCGGAGATGTCGGAAATCCTGTTACCGATCACAACCTGTTCTATCGCACGGTCGAGCGACTCTGCAGTAACCTTCAGCAACTGACGTTTAACACTGTCAATCTTGTCCACGGGAATGGTAATCGCAGAATCACCGTAATAACCATTAAAGAGTGTACCGAAATCAACCGAGATGATATCCCCTTTTTTCAATTTCCGCTTACGCGACGGTATGCCATGAACAACTTCCTCGTTTACTGAAACACAGAGACTTCCCGGAAAACCCCGGTAACCTTTAAACGCCGGAACCGCATTTCTCTTTCGGCACAACTCCTCTGCCTGGCGATCAAGCTCGTAGGTTGAAATACCCGGTTCAACGATTTTCTCAAGCATAACGAGAACCTCGGCGACAATCTGGTTTGCCTCCCGCATGATCTTGATCTCATCGGAACTTTTCACCATGATTGATTTCGCTGCCGGGCTATGCGCAGAACCGCTCATCATTACCGTCTGCCTTTGATTCTCCCCTGTTTCATGAAACCTTCATAGTTTCTCATCACCAGGTGAGATTCAATCTGGGAAATAGTATCGATGGCGACGCCAACAACAATGAGCAGTGCCGTACCGCCAAAATAAAAGGGCAGACTCAGTTTCGCAATCAGAATGGTCGGCAGCACGCAAATCGTGCTGAGATAGATCGCCCCGATGACCGTAAGTCGTGTCAGCGCCTTGTCGATAAAATCTGCAGTCTTCTTGCCAGGCCGGATACCAGGAATAAAACCGCCGTTTTTTCTCAGATTTTCAGCAACATCATCCGGCTTGAATTGTACAGCGGCATAGAAAAAGCAGAAGAAGACGATCATCCCGACAAAACAGATATAATAATAAACCGTGCCGGGCGACATTGCCGCCGAGATGCGCTGAACCCAGTCTATCTGGATAAAGCTGCCGATGGTTGCCGGAAACATCATGATTGACGAGGCAAAAATAGGCGGTATAACACCAGAAACATTTATTTTAAGCGGCAGGTGAGAACTCTGTCCGCCGTAAACCCGACGCCCGACCACCCGCTTGGCATACTGGATGGGGATCCTTCGCTGGGCAGTCTCGAAAAAGACGATGGTACCAATGATGCCAAGCATCATCAGGATGATAAAAGGCACGAAAAAGATCTGGATCTCCCCCGCCTTGACCAGTTCGATTGAATTAACCAGTGCTGATGGGCCGCGGGCTACAATGCCGGCAAAGATGATCAGCGAGATGCCGTTGCCCACCCCGCGCTCCGTCATCTGCTCACCGAGCCACATGATAAATGCCGTGCCCGACGTCAGGGTTATCATCGTCATCAATTTGAACTGGATGCCGGGATCAAGGACAATCATCTCCCCGGACGGCCCAGTCATTCCCTCGAGTCCGGCGGCAATGAAAGATCCCTGGATGACACTCAGCACCACGGTTCCATAGCGCGTATACTGGGTGATCTTGCGCTGCCCGGATTCCCCCTCTTTCTTCAGAGCCTCAAGCTGTGGAATGACGACAGTCAGCAGCTGCATGATAATCGAGGCGCTGATATACGGCATGATACCGAGCGCAAAGATCGAGAAATTCTCGAGCGCACCGCCTGAAAACAGATTGAACATACCGAACAGCGTACCGGCATTCTGCGCAAAAAACGCCGTCAGGGCTTCTCCGTTAATTCCCGGAGTCGGCACCTGCACCCCCATGCGATAAACGGCCAGCATGATAATGGTGAAAAGAAGCCGTTTCCTCAGTTCAGGAATTTGTGCTGCGCTTTTTAGTCCGCTCATGTATGTGTTCCTGCTTCAAATCTCGGTAAACGAGAAAAATGGCAGGCTGAAGCGTCAGCCTGCCATTCTATCTCACATCTGTTCAAAGCTGCTATTTCTCTTCAGCAGAGACAGCAACCACACTGCCTCCCGCCTTTTCGATGAGTTCCCTGGCCTTCCCGCTTACCTTGTCGACATTGACAACAAGGGATTTGCTTAATTCGCCGTTGGCAAGAACTTTTACCGGCTGTCCGGCTTTGGCAATTCCGGCTCCAACAAGCAGATCAACGGTAATTTCCTGTCCGGCGTCAAAGGCTTCAAGCTGACTGAGGCTGACAATTGTATAAACGTTCTTGAATTTGTTTTTGAAGCCGCGTTTCGGCAGCCGCCTCTGCAGCGGCATCTGGCCCCCCTCAAATCCGGGCTTGCTTTTGTAGCCTGAACGGGACCGTGCACCCTTGTGTCCGCGCCCAGCCGTTTTCCCATGTCCGGATCCGGGACCTCGCCCAACACGTTTTTTTTCCCTGTTTGATCCTTTCTGTGGTGAAAGGTTCCCAAGAGTTATCATTTAAGCCTCCTCTACCCGAACAAGATGCTGAACCTTGGCAATCATTCCCCTGAGTTCAGGGGTATCTTTGCGCGTTACGGTTTTCTGCATTTTCGTAAGTCCAAGACCGGTAAGCGTGGCACGTATTTTTTCTGTGCTTCCGATTCCACTCTTAACCTGGGTCAATGTAATTGTCTTAGCCATGTAACTGCACCATGTAAATTCTGTTATTGTATCAGCAGCTGCTCAAGAAAATGAAAAATCTTCAATCAAGCAGTTATCTCTTCAACCGTCTTGCCGCGAAATTCAGCGATTTTCTGAGCTGATCGCAGTGATTTCAGACCATTGAGTGTTGCTTTAACCATATTGTGCGGATTATGCGACCCAAGGCATTTGGTAAGAATATTGCCAACGCCGGCTGCCTCGAGCACCGCTCTTACCGGGCCACCGGCAATCAGTCCAGTACCTTCAGAAGCAGGCTTCAGCAGGACACGCCCTGCGCCATACTTGCCAATCACCTGATGCGGAATAGAAGCGTCGGTAAGCGAAACCGCATTCATTTCTTTTCGTGCTTTTTCTATGCCTTTGCGGATCGCCTCCGGTACCTGATTGGCCTTGCCAAGCCCGTAACCTACCTTACCTTTTCCATCACCTACAACGACGATTGCACTGAAGCTGAAGCGACGACCACCCTTGACAACCTTGGCAACTCTATTGATATATACTATTTTTTCAATAAGTTCCTCAGTTGGCTCACTTTTGGAACGCTTAAACTCAGACAAGGGGCACCCCCATTATATATTTCAAATTAAAATTCCAGCCCGCCTTCACGAGCTCCATCTGAAAGGGACTTTACACGTCCCTGGTAAATAAAACCGCCACGGTCAAACACAACCTTGCTGATACCCGCCTTCTTGGCGCGTTCAGCGATGACCATACCGACCTGTTTGGCAGATGCGGCTTTACCTTTTTCCTCACCTTTCTCAAACGCCTTATCGACCGTAGACATTGAAACCAGAGTCTGACCGGTAGTGTCATCTATAATCTGTGCATAGATATGCTTACTGGATTTAAACACTCTGAGTCGGGGTTGCTCGCCGGTTCCACAAATTTTCTTGCGAATTCTCCGGACCCTTTTTTTCCTTGCGACGGTGCTTGGATTTGTTTTTGCCATTGTTTCTTCTCAATTAGTGAAAATAAAGTCAATTAACTTACAATTACGACGCAGCACCAGACTTACCAACCTTGCGGACAATGTGTTCGTCCTCATAGCGAATACCTTTTCCCTTGTAGGGTTCGGGTTTCCGGATGGAACGGATCTTCGATGCTGTCATGCCCAGGGTTTCCTTGTCAATCGATTCAAGGATGATCCTGTTGCTTTCCACTCCGCCGGAGACATCGTCGGGCAGCATGAATTCAACCGGGTTCGAATAGCCGACACTGAGCGAGAGCTTTTTGCCCTGGACGCTGGCGCGGTAACCGACACCCTCGATAACCAGGACTCTCTTAAACCCCTGATCAACGCCAATCACCATGTTGTTGACCAGCGAACGCATCAGGCCCCGGAAGGCATTTAGTTTTTTATCGTTTTCACCACCGGTCACCAGGATCTCACCATCTTTCAGTTCAACGCTGATTCCGGGATGAATGGTGCGGTGCAAAGAGCCTTTACTGCCGCTGACCGAGATATCCTGGCCTTTGATATCGATCTTGATACCTGTGGGCACCGGGATAGGCATTTTTCCAATTCGTGACATTTTTTCCTCCGTTTCGTACCGGTGTTACCACACTTCGCAAAGTATCTCGCCGCCGGTATTCCTCTCACGTGCAACACGATCAGAGACGATACCTTTTGACGTTGAAACGATAGCGACGCCAAGACCGTTGAGCACAACCGGGATGGCTCCGGATTTTGCATATTGCCGCAGACCGGGTTTGCTCACCCGTTTGATACCCGTTATCACCGGCTCACCATTCGGTCCGTATTTTAGGTCTATGGTCAAAGTTCCCTGGGGGCCCTCGTCGCTGACTGTATAGCCGAGGATATACCCCTCATCCTGCAGGACTTTTGCAACATTAACCTTCACATTTGATTTCGGCATTTCAACCGAATCGAACTTAACCATTACTGCATTACGTATCCTGGTCAGCATGTCTGCCAGGGGATCGCTCATTGACATAGCGAACACTCCTCATTGTATAAAAACGGATTACCTTATCAGCTGAAACGAATCTGCTACCAGCTCGATTTCGTCACTCCTGTTATTTCGCCGCTTGACGCCAGCTTCCTGAAACAGATTCGACAAACCCCGAACTTCCTGATGAACGCTCGCGGGCGTCCACACAATGGGCAGCGATTATATTTCCGAACCTTAAATTTGGGTTCTCTTTGCGCTCGAGCAATAATTGATTTCTTAGCCAAACCAGCCTCCAATAACTCTATCTGTAATAATATGATGATTATTTCTTAAACGGCATTCCCATCAATCCCAACAGCGACCGCCCCTCGTTATCGGTTGGAGCGGAGGTGACGATAGTGATGTTAAGACCTTTGATTTTATCAATCTTATCGTAGTCGATTTCAGGAAAAATAATCTGTTCCTTAATGCCGAGAGAGTAATTGCCGCGCCCGTCAAACCACTTGGGCGACATTCCCCGGAAATCTCTTACCCGCGGCAGGGCGATGTTCACCAGCTTGCTCAGGAAATCATACATCCTGTCACCCCGGAGGGTAACACGGCAGCCGATCGGCATGCCCTCCCTCAGCTTGAAGCTCGCAATTGACTTTTTAGCCTTAGTGACAACGGCCTTCTGTCCGGCGATTCTGGTCAGTTCATCAACGGCGCCATCTATGATTTTGGGGTTCTGGACGGCTTCACCAAGACCCATGTTCAGGACAATCTTCTCAAGCTTGGGTACCTGCATGATATTGGTATAACCAAACTCTTCCTTCAATGCAGGAACGCATTCGTTGTAGTAATAGTCTTTCAGTGCACCCATGTATAAAACTCCTGGTATACGTCCTCTACGTGACCTGTTATTTGTTCTCGATTGACTCGCCGCATTTCTTGCAGAAACGGACTTTTGTGCCATCATCGAGAAGCTTTCTGCCTATTCGACCGGTTTGCGTACACTCTGGACATATCAGCTGGAGGTTGGACACGTGGAGAGGAGCTTCCCTTTCAACGATCTGTCCCTGCTGATTCATTTCCCGCGGCTTGGTATGACGCTTGATCATATTGATACGCTCAACCGTGGCTTTGTTTTCAGCGGGAAAAACCTTGAGCACCTTTCCCACCCTGCCCTTATCCTTTCCAGCAATAACTTCAACCTGATCGTTTGCCTTAAGGTATGTTCTACCCTGTCTCATCTCGTTACCTATTTTACTGTGCTGATCGTCAGCGATATGCGAATTGCTAGAGGACTTCAGGGGCAAGAGAAATAATCTTCATAAACCCTTGATTCCTCAATTCACGGGCAACCGGTCCAAAAATACGGGTACCGATCGGTTCACCTGCCTGAGAGAGAATTACCGCGGCATTCTCGTCGAACTTCACCCAGGTATCATCCATTCTTTTCATTGCCTTCACCGTTCTGACAATGACCGCTTTCATGACATCCCCCTTCTTCACCTTGGCATGAGGGATCGCTTCCTTGACCGTCACGACGATAACATCGCCAATTCCGGCATATCTCTTTCTCGTGCCGCCGAGAACTCTTATACAGAGCACTTTTCGTGCTCCGGAGTTGTCAGCAACATTCAGCATTGTTTCTGTTTGTATCATAATGTCACCTGATTCTACATCAGCCTTGACAGGTACACGGGGTACCGTCAGGAACCTTTAGCGCTATACCGCCTGTTCAAGTATGGATTTGATCCGCCAACGCTTCTTCTTACTCAATGGACGACATTCCTCGATAAGAACAACATCACCGATATTGCATTGGTTCTGCGGATCGTCGGCGAGGTACTTGACACTGGTCTTTACATATTTGCCGTACAGCTTGTGACGAAATTTACGTTCGACCCGGACAACCACACTCTTCTCCATCCTGTTGCTGACAACAGAACCTGTTCTCGTTTTTCTCGATTTTTTATTTTCACTCATAATATGATTTCAAGATGGTGCAGCACGAATAATGAGCCGCGTTTAATGTAATAAAAGTCTCAGGCAAGCCCTTTTTCAACAGCAATTGTTTCGATTCGTGCAATATCTTTTTTAATTTTTTTCAGCCGCGAAGTATCCTCAAGTGGTCGAATCTTATGCTGAAACGACAGGTTTCCATATTCTTCGCGCAATTCATTTGCTTTTTTTTCAAGTTCCTCGTCGGACAGTTTCCTGATGTCTTCAGCTTTCATAATGTCCTCTTTTTAGAAACGACTTTCGTGCCAAAAGGAAGTTTATTTCCAGCCAGCGTCAGCGCCCGTACGGCAAGTTCCTCATCAACACCTGCAAGCTCGTAAAGAATCCTGCCCGGCTTGATGGGGGCTACCCAGTATTCCGGGCTGCCTTTACCTTTACCCATCCTGGTCTCAGCAGGTTTTTTGGTGACCGGCTTGTCGGGAAAAACCCTGATCCAGACCTTGCCGCCACGTTTGATTTTCCGGTTAATGGCAACACGGGCAGCCTCGATCTGCTGGGCTGTCATCTTGCCGCTCGTGGTCGCTTTCAGGGCAAAATCACCAAACGAGATAGACGCACCGCGCTGGGCTGTGCCTCTTAATTTGCCCGTAAACACCTTTCTATGTTTTACCTTCCTGGGACTTAGCATGTCTTACTCCAAATTACCTGGTATACAGTCACCTGCGGAAAATCAGCTGACAGCCTCTTTTTCGTCAAGGACCTCACCATTAAAAATCCACACTTTCACACCGATTATGCCGTATGTGGTATTAGCTTCTGCCAGGGCGTAGTCAACATCTGCTCTCAGCGTATGCAGCGGGACCCTTCCTTCCCTGACCCATTCGCAGCGTGACATCTCAGCTCCACCGAGACGTCCCGAACATGAAATTTTAATACCCTGGACACCAAATCTGAGCGCCGAATTAACCGCCTTTTTCATCGCCCGGCGAAAAGCAACACGCCGAACGAGCTGGGAGGCCACGCTTTCAGCAACAAGCTGGGCATCGGCTTCAGGTCTCCTGACTTCTTGAATGTCCAGCGTAACCGACCTTTTGAACAGCTGCTCGATGTCCTTTTTTAATGTTTCGATCTCCGCACCCTTTTTGCCGATCACAATACCGGGTCGGGCGGTGAACAGCTTCACCCTCATCTTCTCGCCGGTACGTTCAATGATGATCTTGGAAAGTCCGGCATGGTAGAGACGGTTCTTGAGATATTTGCGAATTTTCTGATCTTCGATAAGGAAAGATGAATACTCCTTGTCGGCGTACCAGATCGAATCCCAAGTACGGGTTATATTCAGTCTTAGTCCTAATGGATTAACCTTCTGGCCCAAAACAATCCTCCAACTGAGTAGGTGGTTTAATAATTTACCAAAATAGTAAATTCAACGTCACATTCGACAAGTTAACTCTCGTCGAGAATTACAGTTATGTGGCTCGTTCGCTTGATAATCCCGGTCGCCCTTCCCATTGCCCGGGGTCTAATACGTTTCAGCGAGGGGCCGCCGTCGATGAAGATTTTTTTCACAAATAAATTGTCCACATCGACCTGATCATCCTGGGTTGCGTTCGCAACTGCAGACTCAATCACCTGTCTCAGGATCGCTGCAGCTTTTTTAGGCATGAACTTGAGCGTTGTTATCGCCTGATCAACATCCATTCCCCGAACCACATCCGCAACCAGTCTTGCCTTCTGCGGTGATACACGGATATACTTTCCTACGGCTCGTGCTTCCATCTTGTGTACTCCCAATACGCCCTGTCAAAAGACGGGTTCTTTACTTTTTCTTATCCGATGAGTGTCCATAATATGTTCGGGTATGAGAGAACTCGCCTAGTTTGTGTCCGACCATATTTTCAGAGACAAATACGGGGATGAACTTTTTACCGTTGTGAACCGCGAAAGTCAACCCGACCATCTCAGGACTGATATCAGACCTGCGCGACCATGTTTTGATCACTTTCCTGGAACCAGACTCGATAGCCTTGTCTACTTTCTTCATCAGATGATCGTCGATGAAAGGTCCTTTTTTTACTGAACGAGACATTGCTTACTCCTTTTTATGATCTCCGTTTGACAATCATCCTGTCAGACGCTTTCTTGTTTCTCGTTTTATAGCCTTTTGTCGGCTTGCCCCATGGGGTACAGGGGTGACGACCACCGGAACTCTTGCCTTCACCACCGCCCATCGGGTGATCGACCGGGTTCATGGCCACGCCCCGCACATGCGGGCGTTTACCGAGCCAGCGGGTACGACCGGCTTTGCCGAGCTTCTGGCTCTCAAATTCCCGGTTTCCGACCTGGCCGATACAGGCGCGGCAGAGATTGTTGAATTTCCGAACTTCACCGGAAGGCAGCCTGACAAGCACATAGTTGCCCTCTTTTGCCATCAACTGCGCAGAAGTACCGGCACTGCGAACAAGCTGTCCGCCCTTGCCGATCTTCATCTCGATATTATGGATAATCGTACCAAGTGGTATATTGACCATCGGCAGACAGTTGCCCGGCTGGATGTCAGCTCTGTCGCCTGCGATCACCTTGTCGCCGACAGCAATACCGTCGGGTGCGAGAATATACGTCTTCTCCCCGTCAAGGTAGCTCAGCAAGGCAATGTTTGCAGATCGGTTGGGATCATATTCTATCGAAACGACTTTTGCCGCGATTTCAGTCTTGTTTCGCTTGAAGTCGATTATGCGATATTTGCGCTTGTGGCCACCGCCGATATGCCGCGCGGTGATCCGACCGTAGTTGTTGCGCCCGCCGCTTTTAGACAGACTGCTGACCAGGCTTTTTTCAGGTCCAGAGGTGGACAGGCCCGGATTATTGGTAGACACGTGATGTCGTTTACCAGGTGATGTTGGTTTATATGTCTTTATAGCCATGATTTCCCAATCGCTCCATCATCTTTGAGTGGACAATCTATTTCAGTTTCGCTCTGAACCGACACTGCCGAATGTTTGTTATAGTTCATCAACAAAGTTGATCTCACCTTCCGACAGAGTGACATAGGCTTTTTTCCAATTATTGGTAAAACCGATATGACGTCCTACTCTCTTCTGTTTTCCATTCATGGACGCTGTCTGAACGTTTTTCACCTTAACGTTGAACATCTTTTCAACGGCTTGCTTGATCTCGATCTTGTTGGCGCCAGGATGCACCTTGAAAACAATTTTATTGTCGCGCTCCTGCTGCAAGCTCGCCTTTTCCGTGAGGCATGGCCCCCTTAGTACATCGTGGATATTTTTCATGCTGTAAACCTCTCTTCAAGGCTTGTAATCGCCGGCTGAAGGAGCACCAGCTTGCTGTGCAGAAGAATGTCATACACATTCAACCCCTCAGTGTTCAAGACCTTAAAGCCATTAACATTCCTGGATGATTTCGTCAGGTTCTCGTTGCTGTCTTCTACCACGATCAAAGCAGTATCAAGAGCAAGCGTATTCATCACCTCAACGAAATCCCTCGTTTTGATCTGGTCCATCGTAAAGTCATCGAGAACGACGAGATTACCTTCCTGGAGCCGTGCCGACATGGCCATGGCAACCGCCTGCTTTTTTACCTTGCGGTTCAATTTAAAGCTGTAATCACGTGGCTTTGGACCAAAAGCGACACCGCCGCCGCGCCAGATTGGCGAACGCCGTGTGCCCGAGCGGGCTCGGCCGGTGCCTTTCTGCCGCCAGGGTTTGGCGCCGCTTCCCCGCACTTCACTGCGCGTTTTTGTACAAGCCGTTCCTGCTCTCTTGGCGGCACGCTGCATGCGGACCACATCATGAAGCAGGTAATCCTTGACCTCAAGGTTGAAGATCTCGTCATTCAGCTCGATCTCGCCAACCTTTTCGTTCTTTATGTTTTTAACTTCTACCGTTGACATTATGCTCTCCTTGAACCGGTCTCTATCGACACGTTATCTCGAAAAAATCTTCAGCAGACCGTTCTTGGCTCCAGGGACGGAGCCCTTCAACAGGACGACATTATCTTCTGAACGGACATCGATCACCACCATGTTTTTCTTCAGAACCGTATCGTTACCCATTCGTCCCGGCATCTTCTTACCCTTGACGACTCTCGCCGGCCAGGCGCTGCAGCCGATTGAACCAGGTGCCCGAGCAAATCCGGAGCCGTGAGAAGCACCGCCGCCTTTGAAACCGTGACGCTTCATGACACCCTGGAACCCTTTGCCCTTGCTGATCCCCTGGACATCGACGACATCTCCGATTTTCAGCACGTCATCGACGGACAGTTTCTGGCCAACCTCGAAATTCTCGGGCGCTTCCACCCTGAACTCGCGGGCGTGGTAAAAACCGCCCTCACCCGCCTTGTTGAAATGGCCTGCCATCGGCTTGGTGAGCTTCGCCTGTTTCTTTTCTGAAAAGCCGACCTGGATTGCACTGTAGCCATCCGTTGCCATTGTTTTAACCTGTAAAACAGTACAGGGCCCGGTCTCCACGACGGTGACAGGAATAGCGACACCCAGTTCGTCGTATATTCGGGTCATCCCCAACTTTTTACCTAATATACCCATTGTCTTTGGCATAATCGTACCCGATGCTTCAATTTACGTTTCGTTTGCTGCGCTCTACGGCAGCTTGATCTCAACATCTACACCAGCTGAGAGCTCCAGTTTCATCAACAGATCAATGGTCTGCTGGGTCGGCTCAAGAATATCAAGAAGCCTGCGGTGCGTTCTCATCTCAAACTGTTCACGAGACTTTTTGTCAACGTGCGGAGAGCGAAGAATACAGTACTTGTTCACCGTTGTCGGCAACGGGATCGGGCCGGCCACAGCAGACCCGGTCCGGCGCGCAGTATCGACGATCTCATGTGTAGACTGATCCAGTAATTTGTGATCATAGGCCTTGAGGCGAATGCGAATTTTCTCTGTAGGTATCATATATTCAGACCTTTTTACGCTACGATTTCACTGATAACCCCGGCGCCGACGGTACGGCCGCCTTCGCGGATTGCAAAGCGAAGACCGACATCCATCGCGATCGGTGTGATCAGCTCGGCTTCTATCGAAATATTGTCGCCGGGCATTACCATCTCCACCCCTTCTGCCAACGTTACCACGCCGGTAACATCGGTGGTGCGGAAATAAAACTGTGGACGGTAGCCATTGAAAAACGGCGTGTGCCGACCACCCTCATCCTTGCTCAAAATATAACACTCGGCCTTGAACTTCGTGTGCGGCGTGATCGATCCCACTGCCGCCAGAACCTGGCCTCGCTCAACCTCGTCACGCTTGGTGCCGCGCAGCAACACACCGACGTTGTCGCCGGCCTGACCCTGGTCAAGGAGTTTACGGAACATCTCGACCCCGGTAACCACGGTCTTCTGGGTCTTCCGTATACCGACGATCTCGACCTCGTTGCCAACGTGGATAACACCACGCTCGATCCGGCCCGTCGCTACCGTTCCACGGCCTGAGATCGAGAACACATCCTCGACCGGCATCAAAAACGGCTGATCAACCTCGCGCTTGGGTTCCGGAATATAGGTGTCGATCGCCTCCATCAGCTCCCAGATGCACTTGGCCTTATCCTCATCCTCGGGATTCTCGAGGGCGAGAAGCGCCGACCCCTGGACAAACGGAATGTCATCTCCGGGAAACTCATACTTGTCAAGCAGCTCGCGCAGCTCCATGTCGACAAGCTCGATCAGTTCTTCGTCGTCGACCATGTCACACTTGTTCAGGAAAACGACCATTGCAGGGACGCCGACCTGACGGGCAAGAAGGATGTGCTCCCGGGTCTGGGGCATTGCGCCGTCTGTTGCTGCAACCACCAGGATCGCACCGTCCATCTGGGCTGCACCGGTGATCATGTTCTTGATATAGTCTGCATGACCGGGACAATCAACGTGGGCATAATGACGATTGACTGTCTCGTATTCCACGTGGGCAGTCGCGATCGTGATGCCACGCTCTTTTTCCTCGGGCGCTTTGTCAATTTCACTGAAATCAGTGAATTTGGCCTGACCCTTTGTCGCCAGTACTCGTGTAATCGCTGCCGTTAACGTCGTCTTACCGTGATCGATGTGTCCAATCGTTCCCACATTAACGTGCGGCTTTGTCCTTTCAAATTTCGCCTTTGACATCTTCTTTCCTCAATATTTCCGGATCTAAATCCCTCTAATCTTTTTGACTATCGTTTCTGATTTTGTTTTTGGAACAACATCATAATTTAAAAACTGCATGCTGAAATGTGCCCGTCCCTGTGTCGCGGACCTCAGGGAGGTTGAATACCCGAACATTTCGGCAAGCGGCACATGGGCACGGACGACCTGAATATCTTTTTCAGCCTCTACTCCGGTTATCTTCGCCCTCTTGCTGTTCAGATCCGCGATCGCATCCCCGACGTATTCTTCGGGGGTGACGACCTCGAGATTCATTATCGGCTCAAGCAGCACCGGCTGCGCCGCTGGTGCCACCTTCCTGAGCGCCATTGAAGCCGAGACACCAAAGGCCATTTCAGTCGAGGTCTCATCGTCATAAGAGCCGCCGATCAATCGAACCTTTATATCGGTGAGCGGATAGCCAACCAGCGGCCCTGAATCCAATGTGTCCCTGATGCCTTTTTCGATCGCCGTGAGAAACATCGACGGTATCGTCATCTCGTCAATCTCATTGCTGAACACGAATCCGGCACCGCGTTCCAGAGGTTCTATGCGAAGGACAACGTGCCCGTACTGCCGGGTGCCGGCCTGCTGCTCGAACCTTCCCTCACCTTCAGCTGCGCGGGTGATCGTTTCCTTGTACGCGACCTGAGGTGTGCCGACCTTGGCCGAAACCTTAAAATCGTTCAGCAGCCGGTCCACAATTATCTCCAGGTGAAGCTCACCCATTCCCGAGATAATCGTCTGCCCCGTCTCTTCGTTTGTGGCTATCGTGAAGGACGGGTCCTCAACGGCAATCTTGGCGAGCGTCTCGTTGAGCTTCTTTTCCTCGGCCTTGCTTTTCGGCTCGATGGCGATTCCTATCACCGGTTCAGGAAAGTCCATGCTTTCAAGAACAATAAAGTCACCGCTCTCACAGAGGGTATCACCGGTGGTCGTGAACTTCAGCCCAACAATTGCGCCGATATCGCCAGCTCTTATCTCCTGGACTTCTTCACGCTTGTTGGCGTGAAGTTTCAGGAGTTTTGAAATCTTCTCTTTTTTCCGTTTAACCGGATTAAAGATCTTATCTCCGAGCTTCAGCACCCCTGAGTAAACCCTGATAAAGGCAAGGTTCTCGACAAAGGAGTCACTCATCAGCTTAAACACCAGCCCGCAGAAGCGTTCTTTCGGCCCGGTCTTCCGCTCAAGCCGCTCACCATCCTTATCCATTGCCTCAACCATCGGTATGTCAACCGGAGAGGGCAAAAAACGGATAACACTGTCGAGCAGCGGTTGTACGCCTTTGTTCTTAAAGGCGCTGCCACAGAGGACAGGAACTATTTCAAGCGCCAGTGTAGCCTTTCTCAGAGCACGGTAAATCTCTTCAACCAAAACTGGTCTGTCATTAAGATAATTTTCCATGACAGCCTCATCGAAGTCGGCCAACTTCTCGAGGATTGCCATTCGTGCGGCCGTGAACTCTTTTTTGTGTTCTTCAGGAATCGGTGACCTCACGACTTCCTGTCCGAGGGTCTGCTCATCAAAGCAGAGCATCTCCTCTTCTACGAGGTCAATGACCCCGGTAAATCCTGCTTCGCTGCCAACGGGTAACTGCAAGATCAGCGGATTTGCGCCGAGCCGCTTCTCCATCATCCGCACGACACGATTAAAATCAGCCCCCACCCGATCCATCTTGTTGATGAAGGCCAGTCGCGGGATGGCATACCGGTCAGCCTGTCTCCAGACAGTTTCGGACTGGGGTTCAACCCCGCCTACCGCGCAGAAGACAGCGATAACGCCATCAAGCACCCGCAGGCACCGCTCCACCTCGACGGTGAAATCGACATGCCCGGGAGTGTCGATTATATTTATCTTATGGTCCTTCCAGGTACAGGTTGTTGCCGCCGAGGTGATGGTTATACCCCGCTCCTGTTCCTGCTCCATCCAGTCCATAACGGCATTGCCGTCATGAACCTCGCCCATCTTGTAGGAACGGCCCGTGTAATAAAGAATCCGCTCCGTGGTTGTCGTCTTTCCGGCGTCAATATGGGCCATGATGCCTATATTGCGCACGTGGGCTAAGTCATTCTGGGCTGACATCAACAGACCTCAATCGTTCTTTTGTGCTGACCTCAGCTCCCGTTTGACAGAACGTCGTTACCCCTTACCAGCGATAGTGGGCAAAAGCCTTGTTCGCCTCTGCCATACGGTGGGTGTCATCACGCTTCTTGACGGCAGCCCCCCGCTCATTGTAAGCATCGAGCAATTCCGCCGCCAGCTTTTCAGACATCGACCTGCCCGAACGACTCTGGGCAAAACCGATGATCCACCTGATAGCCAGTGCGTTCCGGCGCGTCTGACGAACTTCCATCGGCACCTGGTAGGTTGCACCACCGACGCGCCTGGACTTAACCTCCACACGCGGACGAACTTTATCCATCGCTTCCTCAAATACGACCAGCGGCTCTTCTTCCGGCAATTTAGCGGCAATGATATCCATTGCATCATAAAAAATCCGCCTGGCAACACTTTTCTTGCCCCGTTCCATCAAGCCATTGGTGAACTTGGAAACAAGCACGCTCTGGAAGCGGGCATCCGGCTCAGTCGGTCGTTTTTCTGCTGCTTTTCTACGTGACATTCTTTTTATCTCCCGTATGAGCCATTATCAGGACGGTTTCTTCGCGCCGTACTTCGAGCGGCCCTGGCGTCGATCTGAAACACCGAGCGTGTCAAGCGTTCCACGAATAATGTGGTATCGTACACCCGGAAGGTCCTTCACCCTGCCGCCACGTATCATCACTACCGAGTGCTCCTGCAGATTATGCCCAATACCTGGAATATATGAAGTAACTTCGATACCGTTCGTCAACCTGACCCTTGCAACCTTGCGCAACGCAGAGTTCGGTTTTTTCGGAGTCGTTGTATAGACTCTTACACACACACCTCGTTTCTGAGGTGAGCCTTTCAGGGCCGGTGTATTTGTCTTTTTGACGATTTTTTTCCTGCCCTGGCGAACCAGTTGGTTAATCGTTGGCATTACCTATACTTCTCCTGTTCTATTAATCATCTTGTAATCACACCGACACAAAGAAGCCATTGTGCTGCGGAGGAAAAAGACATATTTACATCACTGTTATTTGAGTGTCAAGATTAAAAACATCACTGCTGTTTTTTATTGTCCCTCGAACACGCCGGTACAGCCGTCGGCTGCACCGGAATCAGCAGTCTCCTAGTTTACCGCATTTCCTTTAATGCCTGTCCCTGCAGAGATCAACCGCCCCATAATGACGTTCTCCTTGAGGCCGGCAAGTTCGTCTACCTTGCCTGCCATGGCCGCATTCGTCAGAACCTTGGTGGTCTCCTGGAAGGATGCCGCGGAAATAAAACTTTCCGTGGACAGCGACGCCTTGGTAACCCCGAGCAGCAGGGGCTCTGCAACCGGCGGCTGTTTACCTTCGGCAAAGAGCCGGTCACGTTCATCTTCGAAAGACCACCATTCGATCTGTTCGCCGATCATGAATTTCGAATCTCCGGCAACGGTTATCATTACCCGGCGCATCATTTGGCGGACAATGACTTCAATGTGCTTGTCATTGATTTTTACGCCCTGCAGTCGATACACTTCCTGGATTTCATTCACCAGGAACTTTGCCAGCTCCTTGACCCCGAGAACCCTGAGGATGTCGTTGGGGACGATCGTTCCCTCCATCAACCGCTCTCCGGCCTGCACATAATCGCCCTCATGGACGATGATATGCTTTGACTTCGGCACCAGGTATTCCTGGGGTTCGCCATACTCGGGAGTAACGACGACCCGGCGTTTGCCCTTCAGTTCCTTGCCGAAACTGACACGACCGTCAATCTCGGAAATAATCGCCGGTTCCTTGGGTTTTCTGACTTCAAAGAGTTCAGCAACACGGGGCAGTCCGCCGGTAATATCCTTGGTCTTTGAGGTTTCCCTTGGAATCTTGCCGACAATGGTTCCCGGCTTGATCACGGCCCCTTCCTCCACAGAGATAATGGAGCCGACCGGCAGGGAATAGCGGGCGGCAATGTCTGAATCGGGCAGCTTCAATGTTTTTCTGCCGCCCTCATCCTTTACCGATACGCGCGGATTCAACTGGGCACCCCCGGCGGAATGGACGATGACCTTGGATGACTTTCCGGTGACGGCATCAACTTTTTCCTGCATCGTAATGCCCTCGAGAATATCCCCGTACTTGATAATACCGCCAACTTCAGCGACAATGGGTATGGTGTAGGCATCCCAGTCTGCCAGGGTCGTACCCGGCGGCACCTCACTGCCAGGCTGGACCATGATCTGGGCGCCGTAGTTAACTTTGAATCGTTCACGATCCCGGCCGAGCTCGTCCTGAACAACGATCTCGGCGTTACGGTTCATGACAATCTTGACTCCCTCTGCGTTTTCAACAAAATGCAGGTTTTTGAAAACAACCGTTCCCCCGCGCTGGGTTGTCAGTTCAGCCTGTTCCACCGACCTGCTCGCCGTACCGCCTATGTGGAAGGTACGCATGGTCAGCTGGGTTCCCGGCTCACCGATAGACTGTGCAGCGATAACCCCGATTGCCTCACCGATATTTACCATATGCCCACGGCCAAGATCACGACCGTAGCAGGAGGCACAGACACCTCGTTTTGACCGGCAGGTGAGAACGGAGCGAATCATGACCCGGTCAATGCCCGCTGCTTCGATTTTCTCGACAATTGTTTCGGTAATCTCCTCGCCGGCCTCGACAATCAATTCATCGCTGAACGGGTCCTTGACATCTGCGAGGGCAACCCTTCCCAGGATTCGGTCACCGATCGGAACGATGATCTCGCCACCGTCAATGAGCGGCTCGGCCACAATACCATCGATGGTCCGGCAGTCGCTTTCAACGATCGTCGACTCCTGGGCCACGTCAACCAGGCGCCGCGTCAAATAACCGGAGTTAGCTGTCTTCAGGGCCGTATCGGCAAGACCTTTACGGGCGCCGTGAGTCGAAATGAAGTATTCCAGCACACCCAGCCCTTCACGGAAATTAGCCTTGATCGGTGTCTCGATAATCTCACCCGAAGGTTTGGCCATCAAGCCGCGCATTCCGGCAAGCTGCCTGATCTGGTCTCGAGAGCCCCTTGCCCCTGAATCCGCCATGATGAAGATCGAGTTGAAGCTCGGGGACTCAATGAGCTTGTTTTCCTTGTCACGGATGTACTCCACCTTGATCTCGTCCATCATTTCATTGGCGACATCCTCGGTAACCTTGGACCAGATATCAACGATCTTGTTGTATTTTTCACCGGAGGTTATCAAGCCGTCGGAGTACTGCTGCTCAACGTCAAAAACCTCTTTTTCGGCCTTTTCAACGAAATCTTCTTTGGAAAGCGGAATTTTCATGTCGTTGATGCAGATTGAAATGCCAGCCCGCGTTGCATACTCGTAGCCGGTATCTTTCAGGCGGTCCGCCAGAATAACCGTATCTTTCGTACCGGCATGCCGGTAGGTGTAGTCGATCAGCTTGGCGAGCGCTTTTTTACTCAGCACCTTGTTTACCTCGGCAAACGGCACTGATTTCGGCAGCAGGTCGCCAAGTATCACTCTTCCCATGGTCGTTTCCACCAGGGCCCCGTCCATGCGAACTTTGATTTTCGCCTGCAGGTCAACTGCACCATGGTCATAGGCAATTCGCGCCTCGTCAACACCGGAAAAAACGTGCCCTTCGCCGGCAACGTTGATGCGCTCTCGAGTCATGTAGTACAGACCAAGGACGATATCCTGCGAAGGAATGATGATCGGCTCGCCATTGGCAGGAGAGAGGATGTTATTGGTGGACATCATCAGCACTCGTGCTTCCACCTGTGCCTCGACTGACAGTGGCACATGAACAGCCATCTGATCGCCGTCAAAGTCGGCGTTAAAAGCCGCACAGACGAGCGGGTGCAGCTGAATAGCCTTGCCCTCGATCAGTACCGCTTCGAAAGCCTGCATGCCGAGGCGATGAAGTGTCGGGGCCCGGTTGAGAATAACCGGATATTCGGTTACCACCTCTTCAAGCACATCCCAGACTTCCCTGACACCCTTTTCGACCATCTTCCTGGCACTCTTGATGGTCGTCACAAAACCACGACGCTCAAGCTTGTTATAGATGAACGGCTTGAACAGTTCGAGCGCCATCTTTTTAGGAATTCCGCATTGATGAAGACGCAGATTCGGCCCGACAACGATGACTGAACGGCCGGAATAATCGACACGCTTGCCGAGCAGATTCTGGCGAAAACGCCCCTGCTTGCCTTTCAGCATGTCGGCAAGAGACTTGAGCGGCCGCTTGTTTGCGCCGGTGATAACCCTGCCGCGCCGGCCGTTGTCAAAGAGGACGTCAACAGCCTCCTGGAGCATGCGCTTCTCGTTTCGGATAATGATATCGGGCGCATCAAGCTCAAGAAGCCGTTTCAACCGGTTATTGCGGTTGATCACGCGGCGATAGAGATCATTGAGGTCCGAGGTTGCGAAGCGGCCCCCCTCAAGCGGAACAAGCGGGCGCAGATCTGGCGGCAGCACAGGGATAACTTCCAGCACCATCCATTCGGGTTTGTTTCCCGAATCAAGAAATGCTTCGATCACATGGAGCCGCTTACCGAGCTTCTGCCGTTTTGTCTGGGAACCGGTTGTCAGCATTTCCGCCCTGAGTTCCTTAGACAGCTCGGCAAGATTCTGGGCGGCAAGCAGTTCACGGATAGCCTCGGCTCCGATCCCCACTTTGAACTGACCGGGATAATCTTCCCGTGCCTGGCGGTATTTTTCTTCACTGAGCAGGGAAGCGCGCGGGATTTCCTCAACCTCGGACTCAACAACCGCATACTGCTCGAAATAGAGAATCTTTTCCAGCTGCTTCAAGGTCATGTCAAGTACCGCACCGATCTTGCTGGGCAGGCTTTTCAAAAACCAGATATGGGCGACCGGCGCAGCAAGTTTTATATGCCCGAGCCGTTCACGGCGGACCTTTGACTGGATGACCTCGACACCGCACTTCTCGCAGACGACACCACGGTGTTTCATGCGTTTGTACTTGCCGCAGTTACACTCGAAATCCTTGACCGGACCAAATATTTTTGCACAGAAAAGGCCATCCCTTTCCGGCTTGAAGGTCCTGTAGTTTATCGTCTCCGGCTTTTTCACCTCGCCATGGGACCAGTCCATGATCTTTTCAGGCGATGCCAAAGAAATTTTGACCGCCTTGAATTTGGTAGGAGTCTTCGGTTTTTGAAAAAAATTGAATAACTCTTCCACGTAATCACCTCTCCTTCAAGTTGTTGTTTCCCGGCTAAACAGTACCGGGTTTTGAAGAGATATATTGATAGCTCACCAACACGCAGACCGCCGTGTCTGGAGTTTCTTATTCCTCTACCAGCTCCATGTTCAGGCACAACCCCTGCAATTCTTTCACCAGGACATGAAACGATTCCGGCAGCCCGGTGGTCAGGAAATTATCACCTTTCACGATACGCTCGTACATGGAGGTTCGCCCTTCCACATCATCCGACTTGGCCGTCAGGAACTCTTTCAGGGTATAGGCGGCGCCATATGCCTCCATCGCCCAGACCTCCATTTCACCAAGTCTCTGCCCGCCGAACTGCGCTTTTCCGCCGAGCGGCTGCTGGGTAACAAGGGAATAAGGGCCGGTGGATCTGGCATGAATTTTATTGTCAACGAGATGGTGGAGTTTCAGCATGTACATGACTCCGACCGTCACCTTGTTAGCGAAGGCTTCCCCGGTAAGGCCGTCATACAGCTGGGCCTGGCCAACCTCGTCCATGCCGGCTTCGACGAGCAGGCTGCGGATCTGGTCTTCACGGGCACCATCGAACACCGGGGTGGACATGTGCAGCCCATCCTTGTGCTCACGGGCCCAGTCGATAACCTGCTCATCCGTTTTGCCCTTCAGGATCAAGCTGCACTCGGATTTCGAGTAGATTTTTGCCAGTTTTGCCTTGATCAGATCCACCGCCTGGTTACGGGCCATGACCTCCAGCTGCTCGCCAAGTCGCCTGGCGGCATAACCCAGATGCACTTCAAGCACCTGCCCGACATTCATACGGGAGGGCACGCCGAGCGGATTTAAAACAATATCAACGGTCCCGCCATCGGCAAAATAAGGCATATCCTCCTCCGGCATGATGCAGGATACCACGCCCTTGTTGCCATGACGCCCGGCCATCTTGTCACCGACAGAGAGTTTACGCTTGGTGGCAACGTATACCTTAACCATTTTTACGACTCCCGGAGGCAGGTCATCGCCTTTCTTCAACCGATCGATGATACCGTCGTAGCGTTCGGTGATCAGTTTGGCCTGTCGGTCATAGCGTTCGTAAATGGCTTCAATCTTGTCAAGATATTTGGCACGTTCGGAAAATTCGAGCTTGCGCAGGTCATGGAAGCCGACCTCGGCTGAAATCTCCTCGTTGAATTTCTTGCCGAGTTTCACCAGGATGGTCCCGTCTTTTGCTTTCACGTCCTCTTTGACCGTGCGCCCGTTGACGATCTTGCCAACCTCGCGGCAAACCCCTTTTCTCAGGCTGCCGATTTCATCGAGCTTGTCCTGGTTGAGGCGCTCGATTTCAAGGTCTTCGATCATCAGGGAGCGTTCATCCTTGTCGACGCCTTTACGGGAAAAAACTTTCGCATCTATGACAACGCCCTCGACACCGGGGGGAACCCGGAGAGAAGAATCTTTGACATCCTGCGCCTTTTCACCGAAGATGGCCCGCAGCAGTTTTTCCTCGGGAGAGAGCACCGTCTCTCCTTTCGGGGTAACTTTCCCAACGAGGGTGTCACCCGCTTTGACCTCCGCACCGACCCTGACAATGCCCGACTCGTCGAGATTTCTCAAGGTATCCTCGCTGACATTGGGGATGTCCCTGGTTATCTCCTCTTTGCCGAGTTTGGTATCACGTGCCATCGTCTCAAAAACTTCTATGTGCAGAGAGGTGAACGTATCTTCTTTCAAGAGGCGCTCGTTTACCAGGATTGAATCCTCAAAGTTAAACCCGCGCCAGGGCATGAAGGCAATCGTCACATTTTTGCCGAGTGCTAGCTCGCCCTTGTCACAGGAAGAACCATCGGCAAGAACGGTACCTTCTGTTACCCGAATACCCGGGGTAACCAGAGGTTTTTGGTTGAAACAGGTATTCTGGTTGGATTTCTTGTATTTTTCAAGCCTGTATACGGCAACGCCGGTCTCGTGACCGTCGACACCCGGCTTGTCGTAGCGTACGACAATACGATTGGCATCAACCTCCTCGACAATCCCATCCCCGCCCGCCAGCAGGCAGGCGCCTGAATCCCTGGCGACGTAACGTTCCATGCCGGTACCGACACAGGGAGCTGCCGTTATCATCAGCGGCACCGCCTGGCGCTGCATATTCGAGCCCATAAGTGCCCGGTTGGCATCATCGTTTTCCAGGAACGGAATCAGTGAGGCCGCCACACTGACAAGCTGATTCGGGGCAATGTCCATGTAGGTCACATTGTCCGCGGTCGAGGTGATAACCTCACCGTCTTCACGAACGATCAACGAATCCGGAACAAGGCGATTGGCCTTGTCAAGCGGCACCAGTGCTGGCGCGATAAAGTTGTTCTGCTCCTGCAGCGCACTGAGGTAGTCGATCTGGTCATCATAGACAATACGGTCCTTGACCTTGCGGTAGGGCGTTTCGATGAAGCCGTAGGGGTTGATCTGGGCATAGGTTGCCAGTGAGACTATAAGCCCGATATTCGGTCCTTCCGGAGTTTCAACAGGACAGATTCGACCATAGTGGGTCGGGTGAACGTCGCGAACCTCAAAACCGGCACGCTCGCGCGACAAACCGCCAGGTCCGAGTGCACTGAGCCGCCTTTTGTGAGTAACCTCGGAAAGGGGGTTGGTCTGGTCCATAAACTGCGACAGCTGGCTCGTTCCGAAAAACTCCTTGATGGCAGCCGAAATCGGTTTGGGATTAACAAGGTCATGCGGCATCAGGGTTTCTACATCCTGCAGCGTCATGCGTTCCTTGATCGCCCGCTCCATGCGGACAAGTCCCATACGATACTGGTTTTCAACGAGCTCGCCAACTGTGCGGACCCGACGATTACCGAGGTGATCTATATCATCTACCGCACCCTGGCTGTCCTTCAGACGTACAAGGAACTTAACTGCCTTGATGATATCCTCGCGGGTAAGCGCACGCTGGCTGATATCGATATTGAGCTTGAGCTTGGCATTGATTTTGTAACGGCCGACCTCCGAGAGGTCATACAGCTCAGGATTGAAGAACAGGTTCTCAAAGAACCCTTCTGCAACCTCGATCGTCGGCGGACTTGACGGTCGAAGTCGACGATAAATCTCGAGAAGCGCTTCCTCGGTTGAGGTCACCTTGTCGAGGGCCAGGGTCTTTCTGAAAGACTCGGAATAATTGACGCCATCGATGGCAAGCACTTTAAATTCAGCGATGCCTGCGCTGTCAAGGGTCTCAAGGATCGACTCGCTCACGTCGGTATTGTGCATCACCAGCGGCTGCTCAGCATCGGCTTCAGCAATGTCTTCAGCGAAAACCTTGCCGAGAAGATGTTCTTCGGAAATCTGCAGCCACTCGATCTCTGCCTCTTCTATCCGACGGCACAGTGCTTTTGATATTTTCCGTCCCTTTTTGCCGAGCACCTCGCCATCCTTGGGATTTATGAGGTCAAATTCAAGCCGCTGGCCAAGTGCCGTCTTCTCACTGAAATCGATGAAATAACCGGCTTTTTCCTTTTTGACGCGGTTTACCGGATAAAACTCGGCAAGGAGCTCTTCAGCAGTGTGTCCGAGAGCCTTGAGCAGCGTGGTTACCGGAAACTTTCTTCTCCTGTCAATTCGAACATGGAGAATGTCCTTGATATCAAATTCCAGATCGATCCAGGAGCCACGTACTGGGATTATTCTGGCTGAATAGAGCAGCTTGCCGCTGGCATGGCTCTTGCCCTGGTCATGCGTATAAAAAAGACCGGGAGAACGCTGGAGCTGGGAAACAATGACCCGCTCCGTACCGTTGATGACGAAGACACCATCGCCGGTCATCAGGGGCAAGGCACCGAAAAAGACCTCCTGCTCCTTGATATCCCGAATGGACTGTACACCCGTCTCCTCGTCGACATCAAAGGTTATCAGCCGGACAACAATTTTGAGCGGAATATCGTAGGTCATTCCCCGCTGCTGACACTCCTGGACAGTGTACTTTGGTTCGCCGAATTTATAGCGAACAAACTCCAGGGAGCATAAGCCGTTGAAATCGTTAATCGGGAATATATCCTTAAGGATTGCCTGCAGCCCGAAATCTTCACGACTGTCGGGCTCGCGATCAATCTGGAGAAAGCTTTCGTATGATTTCCTCTGCATGGAAATCAGATGGGGTGGTTCCAGGATACTGGCTACGCTGGCAAATTGCTTTCTGACTCTTTCCATAATTGTCCTCAAGATTGTCTAAAGACAGTGATAGTGCGGTTAATTGTTCTTACCAGGGGCAACACCCTGGATGTGCCGGATGATCGTGCTGATCAGTTCACGTGCGAACATGAAAAATGGGATGTTTCTGCTGATCTCTTGGTCACAGGTCAAGCAGCAGGAGGCTGCAACCGGCAGTGCAGCAAAGCAAACCAGACATCGAGTGTGCATCCAGGTGACCTGTGTTACGACCGGGTCCCAAGTGTGGGCCGCCGGAAGATCAAGCGTAACTGATTGTTTTTAAATAATATTATGGTTTGCCTAAAGCAAACCGCTGGAAACACGACACGCCACGCACCAAAGTGCGTAGCGTGTCGTGTTTCCAAGCTGTGCCCAAAATGATGGGACACCCTGTCGGCGAAGTGGTTATTTTATTTCAACAGTTCCGCCGACAGCTTCTATTTTCCCTTTGATTTCTTCAGCTTCTTCCTTGGTGACGCCTTCCTTCAGAGGCTGGGGCGCACCCTCGACAAGCTCTTTTGCTTCCTTGAGACCGAGGCTGGTGATTGCCCGAACTTCTTTAATCACCTTGATTTTCTGGTCACCGGCACCGGCCAGGATCACATCAAACTCGGTCTGCTCTTCAGCAGGAGCAGCCTCTGCGCCGGCAGCGCCTGCGGCTGCAACGGCTACTGGAGCCGCGGCAGAAACGCCGAATTTCTCTTCGAGCTCTTTAATCATGTCAGCCAGCTCAAGAACACTCATATTTGATATGAAATCAATTACATCGTCTTTTGTAACAGCCATTTTCTTCCTCTTTTGTCTATGCTAATTGTAAAATGTTTTTTGAGAGACCAGGAAACAGGTACAACCTATGCCTGCTCCTTCTGCTCCTTGATTGCCTGCAAACCATAAAGAAATGTCCTCGGCACTCCTGAGAGAACCCGGACAAGTGCTGTGGGCACGCCATTCATCACTGACAGCAGCTGACCGAGGAGGATCTCCTTGGTCGGCAATTTCGACAAAGCGATAATGTTGTCGATGGTGATTTTTTCTCCCTCAAGAACAGCGGACCGCAACTCGAATTTCTTATGATCCTCGGCAAACTTGGCCAGCACCTTGGCTGGAGATACCGGATCATCATAGGCCACAACAATGGCTGTTGTCCCCGAAAAGTCTTCGCTTAAAGACTCACAGGCGGTGTCGGCAACTGCTCTTTTCAGAAGAGTATTTTTGGCGATGCGGATCTCAGTGTCGCAGCCACGAAGCTCTTTCCTGACTTTTTCAAGCTCTGAGACCTTTAATCCACAATAGTCTGCGACGACGGAAAACTTCGCCCGGTTGAACATTTCGTTCAATTCAGCGACTATTGCTGATTTTTGATCACGATTCAAATTACCCTCCTACGTCTTGTTAAGATTAATACGTTCTCGAAACAGCAGTTACAAAATGACTGGTTGTCATCAGACGATACACCACTCAACTTGAGTCTCGGCAGGGCGGCTTTGACGCCGATTAAACTGTCGTGCCTGCTGTCTTCGACTTGAGGTGTCTGCCATACCGGGCAGACATTCTCGCTTACCTACTTGGACGCTCTATTTAATACGGGTTCTGATGTCAAGGGTATCAACCTTGAAACCAGGCCCCATTGTTGATGAAACAGCAATGGACCTCAGGTAAATGCCCTTGCTTGACGACGGTTTGAGCTGTACCAGCTTCTCGACAAAGGCAAGTGCGTTCTCAGTCACTTTTTCAGGACCAAAAGAGATTTTTCCAATTCCGGCATGGACAATTCCGGCCTTGTCGACGCGAAAGTCAACCTTTCCACCCTTGATTTCTTTGATGATATTGGCAAGATCAAAGGTGACGGTACCGAGTTTTGCATTTGGCATGAGGTTGCGCGGTCCGAGGACCCGACCAAGTTTGCCAACGGTACCCATCATATCCGGAGTTGCAACCGTTTTGTCAAATTCAAGCCAGCCGCCCTGAATTTTTTCCACCAGGTCGTCTGAACCAACATAGTCGGCCCCGGCCTCGGTAGCCTCTGCTTCCTTCGGGCCTTTGGCAAAGACGAGAACACGGGTCGTTTTTCCTGTTCCGTGCGGCAGGAGAACAGAAGAGCGCACCATCTGATCAGCGTGACGCGGGTCGACACCAAGCTTTACGGCAATATCGACCGTCTCGTCAAACTTGGCGTATGACGAATCGATCATCAGCTTGATCGCCTCTTCAATGGTCCGCAGGGCCCCTTTATCGATATCTTTTAGTTTGTTCCTGTAGTTTTTTCCATGTTTCGGCATGACAGCCTCCTACTGCACGAGTACCGATAACAATCCGGCCGCGTGCGTAGTAAATGTTAGTCTTACTCGGTTCGCTAGTCTACGATGGTAATACCTGCACTGCGGGCAGTACCTTCAACAATACGCATTGCTCCTTCTATGTCATACGCATTCAGATCAGGCATCTTGATCTCAGCAATCTCACGGACCTTGTCCCGGCTCAACTCCGCGACGCGCTCGCGTTTGGGATTCCCCGAACCTTTGGCAACATTCGCCGCCTTGAGCAGCAGGACTGCGGCAGGGGGAGTCTTGGTGATGTAACTGAAAGAGCGGTCCTGAAATACGGTAATGACAACAGGGACTATGGTATCTCCCAGGGACTGGGTTTTGGCATTAAACGCCTTGCAGAACTCCATGATGTTGACGCCGTGCTGTCCAAGGGCCGGACCGACCGGCGGAGATGGATTTGCTTTACCGGCAGGAATCTGAAGCTTGATGTATGCCATTACTTTCTTGGCCATTTTTCTACTCCAACAAGTGTGATATTCTCACAATGAACGTAACAGGGAAATCCACGTTGCGGACTCCCGATATTTTTTATCAGGTATTTGATACCTGGACAAATTCCAGTTCGACGGGTGTTTCCCGGCCAAAAATCGAAACCATGACCCTGACTCGTCCCTTTTCGGGGAAAACCTCATCAACAACACCTTGAAAATTGGCAAACGGGCCATCGATGACCCTTACCACCTCGCCAATATCGAAAACGACTTTTGGTCTCGGCCGCTCAGAACCGTCCTGAATCCGGCCGATAATCTTACCGGCATCCTCATCAGAGAGCGGTACAGGATTCAGATCATCACCGACAAACCCGACAACACGCGGCATATCCCGGTGAATCGTGTGCCAGGTGGTGTCGTTGAGTTCCATACTGACAAGCATATAACCGGGGAAAAAGCGCCGGGAAGACGTTTTACGTGAGCCTTTGATCATCTCCACAACCTGTTCGGTGGGAACAAGGATCTCTCCAAAGAGCTCTTCCAGCCCTTCTTTGGCTATGCGTTCTTCAAGCGTCGCCTTCACCCGTTCTTCAAAGCCGGAATGAACTTGCAGTATGTACCATTGTCTTGCCATGTGTATGCCGTTATCTCAAATGAGTACAGAAAACGGTTTCAGCAGAAAATGGCTGCTGAAACCATGATCGTCATAATTACGTTAACGCAAAATCGTTGAAACCAGCTTACCCAGCAGCACATCGACCGTACCGAGGTATGCCGAGACGATTATCGCCAGCAGGATAACCATGCCGGTCAGGCCAAGGGTAACCTTCTTGTCCGGCCAGACAATCTTGGTGAACTCCGCCTGTACCTCGCCTGTAAATTTTTTTATCTGAGCGGGGGAAAACGGAGAGGGCTGTGATTTTTTTACGTCTCCACTGCTTTTCTTTTCCTTTGCTTTACCAGCCATTCTAGCACCGTACCTGATTTTGAATTTGCCCGCTCATCGTTGCATTCTTCTGGCAGGCCAGGAGGGATTCGAACCCCCAGCCCCCGGATTTGGAGTCCGGTGCTCTACCAATTCGAGCTACTGGCCTGCAGGAGTAATTACTTTGTCTCCTTGTGCGGAGTATGGACTCTGCAGAACGGACAATATTTACTCAGCTCAAGCTTACCCGGAGTATTCTTCTTGTTTTTCGTCGTCGTGTAGTTTCGACGCTTACATGTACCACATGCAAGAGTAATTATATCTCTCATATCATGCCAGCCTATTACAGAAAAAAATTACCCCGCTCCTCCAGAGGAGCAGGGTAATACGTTCTGCGCTACGGATTATTAGGAAACGATTTCACTGATAACCCCGGCGCCGACGGTACGGCCGCCTTCGCGGATTGCAAAGCGAAGACCGACATCCATCGCGATCGGTGTGATCAGCTCGGCTTCTATCGAAATATTGTCGCCGGGCATTACCATCTCCACCCCTTCTGCCAACGTTACCACGCCGGTAACATCGGTGGTGCGGAAATAAAACTGTGGACGGTAGCCATTGAAAAACGGCGTGTGCCGACCACCCTCATCCTTGCTCAAAATATAACACTCGGCCTTGAACTTCGTGTGCGGCGTGATCGATCCCACTGCCGCCAGAACCTGGCCTCGCTCAACCTCGTCACGCTTGGTGCCGCGCAGCAACACACCGACGTTGTCGCCGGCCTGACCCTGGTCAAGGAGTTTACGGAACATCTCGACCCCGGTAACCACGGTCTTCTGGGTCTTCCGTATACCGACGATCTCGACCTCGTTGCCAACGTGGATAACACCACGCTCGATCCGGCCCGTCGCTACCGTTCCACGGCCTGAGATCGAGAACACATCCTCGACCGGCATCAAAAACGGCTGATCAACCTCGCGCTTGGGTTCCGGAATATAGGTGTCGATCGCCTCCATCAGCTCCCAGATGCACTTGGCCTTATCCTCATCCTCGGGATTCTCGAGGGCGAGAAGCGCCGACCCCTGGACAAACGGAATGTCATCTCCGGGAAACTCATACTTGTCAAGCAGCTCGCGCAGCTCCATGTCGACAAGCTCGATCAGTTCTTCGTCGTCGACCATGTCACACTTGTTCAGGAAAACGACCATTGCAGGGACGCCGACCTGACGGGCAAGAAGGATGTGCTCCCGGGTCTGGGGCATTGCGCCGTCTGTTGCTGCAACCACCAGGATCGCACCGTCCATCTGGGCTGCACCGGTGATCATGTTCTTGATATAGTCTGCATGACCGGGACAATCAACGTGGGCATAATGACGATTGACTGTCTCGTATTCCACGTGGGCAGTCGCGATCGTGATGCCACGCTCTTTTTCCTCGGGCGCTTTGTCAATTTCACTGAAATCAGTGAATTTGGCCTGACCCTTTGTCGCCAGTACTCGTGTAATCGCTGCCGTTAACGTCGTCTTACCGTGATCGATGTGTCCAATCGTTCCCACATTAACGTGCGGCTTCGTCCTTTCAAATTTTACCTTTGACATCTTCCTGTCTCCTCAGGCCATTGAAGTTTCTTAACCAGTTGCTTCTTCCTGTCCCTGGAGCTCACGACCGGATTTGAACCGGTGACCTCATCCTTACCAAGGATGCGCTCTACCATCTGAGCTACGTGAGCGTACGCTGCGCACAACACCTGGAGCGGGAAACGAGACTCGAACTCGCAACCCTCAGCTTGGAAGGCTGATGCTCTACCAATTGAGCTATTCCCGCAGACAAACAAGACCTAAAGAGAATGATGAATGGTGGAGGGGGGAGGATTCGAACCTCCGAAGGCTCCGCCGACAGATTTACAGTCTGTTCCCTTTGACCGCTCGGGAACCCCTCCACAAACCATTCTAATTAGGTCGTAATACCTTTATAATATTACTGATATTTTACAAGTGATCATTTCGTGGAGCTGGCGATGGGACTTGAACCCGCAACCTGCTGATTACAAATCAGCTGCTCTGCCAATTGAGCTACGCCAGCTTACAAAGCTGTTTACTATACTCTTTCATAATCTATATAGCAATATTTTTTTTGGCACACTTCTTGTTTTTGTTATTCAAAAGACAAGAGGCCCCGGTCTGTCCGCAGACAGACCGGGGCCTCTTCTGACAACTGCCGGGTGAGCGCAGCGTATTACTGCTCGATCACCGGCTTTCCAAAAGAGCTTTCGCGGTACTTCTCAAAAGCCATTGCCGTGGTACGATAGGCGATATGGGCAAACTTAGTGTACGGCATGTAGAGAAAAAGCATCATGACGGCTACCAGGTGAAGGAAATAAACCGTGTACCCGAGGGCAGGCATGCCGAGCAGCCTGATGATTTCCGCTCCAAAGCCGGTAACGCCGACAGCCATGATTTCCCAGATCAGAAACCAGTCGTAGAATGTTTTACTGGTGGTGCCTTCACCCTCTGTTTTTGTCCGGTTGGTCCACAGGACCCAGACACCGAAAAGCAGCGCGATTGCCGAGACGTTTGCAAGAATCTTGAATGGATCGTAGAGCAGCATCGGGCCATGCCAGGAGGGCAGAAACAGACCGATGACATCATTCTTGAGCAGCGACCAGCAGGTAACGATGAAAAGCCCGACAAAGGCCAGCATCAGCGGCAGGTGGCCGGTTACCCTGTCAGTATTTGTGGTACACTCCTTAAAGCGCTTATGGGTAAAGATCTCGACGATTGACGGCCACAGATAATCGCTGACAAACTGGACAGTGGAAGGCCTGAAATCAGACGTGATGTTGGCCCCGGCGGCCATATCCTTCCACAATTTTGTCAACCCTTTATACAGAGAAAAAAGGGCGATGCAGACGGAAGGCACCATGAACATGACAATAAAAAAGATGTTTTTGGCATACCATTTAAAATCCCAGTGACCGAAAAATCTCTGGTAGCCGTAGGTGGCAAATTCCTCCCCTGAGGGAATACGCATGGCGCCGGAAATGAGCCAGAAAACAAAAATAATTACAGCAGGAATACCGATCAGCATCGGCAAGCCTTTTGCAGAGGATGCCAGTTTGGATAGCCCGCTGGGCCAGCCATAAAAGGTATAGGCATAGGCGCGGATAGCGCCGAGCACCTCAGAAGGTTTGGCTCCCCGCGGGCAGTAGGTGGAGCAGTCACCGCAGTTATGGCATAAAAACACATCGGGGTCTGCTATGAGATTCTCTTTCATGCCCCAGCCGGACCAGATCATCTCCTTGCGGGGAAACGGTTTATCGTCAGAGGACAGCGGACAACGCACAGAGCAGGTTGCACACTGGTAACACTTCTTCAGTGTATCACCACCTGCTCCTTTTAAATATTTAATAAATGTTAAATCAGGTTGGACGTTCATTTTTTGCCTCCTGTTATCTTATCAATAAAAGCCATTTTCTGGCACACTCAGCCTGATATTAAGCCGCAGACCGCAAAGGCAGGGCATGCGGCTTAATCATGATAAAAAACAGGTTAGAAGCCTTTAAACGGATTCGGACCCATTTCAACGATTTCCTCAACAAAGTCATTCAAAATTTGAGGAATTTTGTCGTAATCGGTTATTGCAACCTGTTCAGTTGCACAACGCTCTGACTCAAGTCCAAGCGTTGAGAGCGTGTCACCAATATTTTCCATGCGTTTTGTCGCAATCTCAGAGCCCTTCACAAAATGGCACTGGTAGTCATCACCATAGGTACAGCCGAGCAGCATTGCTCCGTCCATGCCTGCCGACAGTGCATCGCGAATCCAGGCCATATTCACGGAACCAAGACAACGGACCGGGATAAAACGGATCATGTGATTGATGCCGTGACGTTTCATCCCAGCCATATCGAGTGCCGGATAGGCATCATTCTCGCAGACAAAAACAAGAATTCTCAGACGATCATCATCTTCTTCCGGAACTTCCACTGACTTGATCATCGAGCCGATCAGGTCAATGTTGTAATCCTTAAAACCGATGATACGCTCGGGACAGGACCCCATACAGGTACCGCAGCGGCGGCAGCGGGTATTGTTGGGCAGCGGCGTGCCTTTTTCATCGTCATCAAGCGCACCAAAGGGGCATTCCTCTGTACAACGCTTGCACTGCGTACAGCGCTGCATGAAAAATTCAGGGTAGGTTGCATCCCCGGACCTCGGGTGAACGGAAACACCGCGGTCGACGGATTCGAGGCACTGGATCGCTTTCAACGCCGCCCCTGTTGCGTCATCAACCGTTTCTTCCATGGTTTCGGCTTTCCTGACACCGCCACAGGTGTAGACACCGGTCCGCCTCGTCTCGTAAGGAAAACAGATAAAGTGGGAATCGGCATAACCGTCGAACAGTGAAAGGTCCGAGAACGCCGGTCCCTGACGATAGGCAAGATTGATCGTGCTCTCTTCCTTGGTGGTCGGAACCATCCCGGCAGCAAGAACGACCATATCCACGTCGATCGTCAAATCTTCACCAAGAAGCGTATCCTCCGCAGTAACAGAGAGCCTGGCACCATTTTCCTGAACTTTCGTGACGCTTGCCTTGGTGAGGAAAATACCGTCGGTCTCCTGCGCCCTTTTGTAATACATTTCCTGGCTGCCGGGAGTACGCATATGCTGATACAGCACGTATGCCCTGCCTTCTTCGTTATCCTCACAGACGTACTGCGCCTGCTTCAGGGCAACCATCGAGGTTACCGAGTTGCAATACGGAAAGTCCTTGTCGTGATCCTTTCCGCCGGGGCTCTGTACAAAGGCGACATTTGCCGGCACTTTTCCCTTTTTTGCCAGTTCCTCGAACTCAACGTTGGTCACGACATTTTTGATGGAGCCATAGCCCAGGTGATCATACTCCGCGACATCTGCAGGAACCCACCCGGTAGCAAGAACAACAGCACCATGGAGCTCGGCGGAGGTGTCGATATCGACATAACGCTTCAATCCTTTATTCGGATCTGCCATCTCACCTTTTTCTATCTTCTCCATCTGCTCCGATGTCACTTTCGCCGGAGCATCCCACTCGGTTTCGCTCCCGGCGGCTTTGAACGTTACCCTGAATTCACCGGGAGCACCGGCAATTCGGGCAACTTCGGTTTCTGTTTTTATGGTAATCCGGTCATCAGCAGTAACCGCAGCGATCAGCGCATCGACAGGATTCTGTTCAAGATCGGTCCAGGGCGCTTTTGTCGGGAATGATTTTCTCCACCCGAGGGCCTTTCCGCCAAGCACGCCTTCTTTTTCGACAAGCGTCACTTCATAGCCGGCGGCGGCCGCTTCCCTGGCTGCGGTCAGCCCGGCAATACCACCACCCATGACAAGAATTTTTCTGCTCAGGTTTTCCAGCTGGTAGGCCTTCGGCAGCTCGGTCTTCTTCGCCCGTGTACAACCCATGCGCATGTAATCAGAGGCACTCTCCATGAGAAACTCGGCAGCTTCTGCAGGGGGTTCTTCCCCTTCTGCAGGTTTTGCCTCGGCCCAGACCACCTGCTCGCGAAGATTTGCCCGTACCGTGATCTTGTCGTCTCCGAAATCGAATTCGTTTTTCATGACACGCGGGGAGCACGCCCCGATGACCAAGGTGTTCACTCCGTCATCGGCGATATCCTTTTCAATCAGGGATCTTCCTGCAGCTCCACAGAGACATTCATGCGTTTTACACTCCATGGACATTTCCCCGGTCACTACCGCGGCAAGCGCTTCCATGTCGAGCGCATCACCGATACCGCAACCAGAGCACAAATAGGCGCAATATTTTTTATCCATCGTTCATTACCTCCTGGAAACCTGAATTGCCTTTAAGGCAGCGGCTGTTGATGATTGAGTGGTTGTGGCGACATCTGCTGCTTTCTTAGCACATCCGGCTGCGATCAGGCCTTTTTCCGCATCAGATAGGACAAAGCCGTTACTGTCAAGCGTAAACGGAGCAGGAGCTCCACCTTCAGCCATGGTCGGCTGCATGCCGGTTGCCAGAACAACCAGGTCAACCGTCTGATGTATCTTTTCGCCGGTCAGGGCATTTTCAGCGATAACAGTAACCGCACCATCGTCCCCAATGTCAATATCGGCCACCTTGCCCTTGATAAACGTGGCGTTTTCATCCTCCATCAACTTTTCACGGAATTTTTCATACTTTCCAGGAGTACGAAGATCAATATAGAATACATATATTTTTGCCTCAGGATACTGCTCCCTGATGTAGTTCATCTGCTTGAAGGTAGCCATGCAGCAAATGTAGGAGCAGAACTCGAGATGCGTCTCATCGCGGGATCCGGCACACTGCACGAAGGCTATGGAAGCAGGTTCTTTGTCTGAGCCCGGCACGACGATTTTGCCGCCGGTCGGTCCTGAAGGAGCCGCCATTCTCTCAACCATCATGTTGGTGACGATGGCGCTGGACTCATTGAACTTGAGATTGTCAATTTTGGCCGCATCATACGGGGTCCAGCCTGTCGCCCAGATGATCGAGGCGACATTGATGGTAATCTTCTCGGCCTTCATATCTAGGTCGACGGCGTCATATTTGCAGGCATCCTTGACGGCAGCCGCACCCGCTGCAGAGAGGCCGTTCTTGTCGATAACATATCTTCTCGGAAAGGCCATCTCATGGGGCAAATAAGCTGCCTTGCACTTATTCATGCCGAAGTTGAAGGGATTATCGATCTCATCAGGACAGGCAGCGGTACAATCTCCGCAGGCCGTGCAATTGCTGTTTACGTAACGGGGTGCTATCTGCAGTTCAACCTCATAATTGCCGGGGCTACCGCTTATTGATGAAACACTGGCCATCGTATAGGTCCGGATTTTACGATTATCCTTGATTCTGCGGAAATTGATTTCCAGCCCGCAGCTCGGCGGGCACATCTTCGGAAAATATTCGTTCAGTTGGGCGACACGACCGCCAAAATAGGGGTTCTTGTCGATGAGAAAAACATCATTCCCGACTTCGGCGGCTTCCAGTGCTGAGGTCAGCCCACTGATTCCTCCGCCTACGACCAAAATTGCACCGGAGGTGCCTTGCTCGTCAGTCATACCTTGCCTCCATTATTACGCTTATAAATATTGGACTTATTGATACCTCGCTTGAGATTCTCACTGCAGGATACTCAGGTACCAATTATAAATAAACCAGAAAAGCGGTCAACTTCCTCATTCGGGAAAACCTGCACACTCTGTTGCAGGTTTTCCCGAATGAAACAGTCATGCTACCATAGAAAAAATCTCCAGAGGCATGAAGCCCCTGGAGATTTTCTACATCACGATCGAACTGTCATCAGAAGATTACAGCCACGGATCTGTCTCAAAGATGTTCAGGCACTCAACCTTCTCACACTTCCATTCCTTGCTTTCGGGATTGAAGGTGGAGTTGACGAAACACTTCCAATTTTCGTCATCGCAGGTCGGGTAATCCGAACGGTAGTAGAAGCCCGGATAACGAGACTCCTTACGGAACTCAATGTGACGGATATGAGCCTCAACACACCAGATGCGGTGGTAGTTCTCCCAACAGCGGAGCAGTTCATGAAGGTCTCCGGCGGCCATCTTCTCTGCATCTTCGCGCAGCATTTTGAGAAGATCCAGACAGATGTTGAGAAGCTTGCCGGAAGTCATGTAGTAGGTTGCAACCCCACCGCCATACTCATCGGTTGCCTTCATCAGACGCATCATCAGTCCGGCCGGCTTGCAGTAGTTCGGGTTTACATCGGCTGCAGTAGAGGCACCGACAAACTCATGGTACAGTCGTACCGGAGCGTAGATCTCATCTGCAATTTCCTGTGCGCTCTGTTTCAGCTCAGGTTTGAAATCTGCGTTATCACGGCAATATTTGACCATCTGCTTGGCACAGATTCGACCCTCTGCATGTGAACCGGAGGAGAACTTGTGACCGGAAGCGCCAACACCGTCACCGGCAGTGAACAGACCGTCAACGGTAGTCATGCGGTTATAGCCCCACTTGTACTTATGGGCACGTGAGTCATTGGCGACATCGGGTACCCAGTCTTCGTTCGGACCTGAGGTCCAGATTCCGCAGCAACCGGAGTGAGAGCCGAGCATGTACGGTTCTGTCGGCATGATTTCGGACCCGACTTTTTCAGGCTCGACATTCATTCCGGCCCAGAGGCCTGCCTGTCCGACTGACATATCCAGAAAATCTTCCCAGGCTTCTGATTCGAGATGCTTCCAGAATTTCTTCAGGGCTTTCTCGTCCATTCCCGCTGCTTTACGATCATCAAGGAAGGCGTTCAGGGCAACGTCGGTCGCCATGTAAAGCGGTCCGCGTCCTGCTCTCATTTCCTCGATCATCAAATGGTTACGCAGACAGGTCGGGGTGACTGGGGAGGCGCCATACGGCATGAATTTCCCAAGTTCGTCTTTTACTGCATCGCTGTTTGCATAAAACTCGCCAAGACCGTTGGAAACCTTCGCTTTGAAGAGAAGGAACCAGGCGCCGACAGGTCCGTAACCGTCTTTAAAACGGGCCGGGGTGAAACGATTTTCCATCATGGTCAGGGTAGCACCGACCTGAGCACACATGGTATAGGTGGAACCGGCATTCCATACCGGATACCAGGCGCGGCCTTTACCTTCACCGGTCGAACGCGGACGGAAGATATTAACAGCACCGCCACAGGCGACAACGGCGGTTTTACACTTGATGACGTATACTTTGTTCTCACGGGTAGAGAATCCGGCTGCACCGGCGATCTGGTTCGGCTTGTTCTTGTCAAGCAGCAGCTTGACAATGAAAACACGCTCGAGGATATTGTCTGCGCCAAGTGCAGTGGCTGCAGGCTCTGCAACGATACACTTGTAGGACTCACCATTGATCATGATCTGCCATTTACCGGTACGGACCGGGGTACCGCCTTCACGCAGGGACGGTGCAGGCTTGGCGCCGTCCATGTTTTCACCCTCTGCATCTTTTTTCCAGATGGGCAGTCCCCATTCCTCAAAAAGCTTGACAGATTCGTCAACGTGACGACCGCAGTCATAGATCAGATCTTCGCGGACAACGCCCATCAGGTCGTTACGTACCATCTTGACGTAACTTTCGATCGGGTTTTCACCGATATAGGTGTTAATAGCGGAGAGGCCCTGGGCAACAGCACCGGAGCGCTCGAGGGAAGCCTTGTCAACCAGCAGTATTTTCATGTCTGCCGGTGCCCACTTCTTGATCTCAAAAGCAGCGCCACAGGCTGCCATGCCACCACCGACGATCAGCGCGTCTACTTCCATTTCGACAACAGCTGGATCAACTACGGCCTTCAGCTCACCCTTTGGTTTATTTGGTAATGCCATATTCAAATCTCCTTTAGAAAAGATTTTAGATTTTAATTAATCCAGCTTATTTGGGGGTCGGAAGATCAGCTTCGAGAAGCAGTTTTTCATCGTCCAGGCTTCCACCTGTCTGACCGACATAAGCATTGGCAGCACCCTCGGCCGTAGTACGGACCGGGAACTTGAAACGCTTCATGTTGCCATTACGGAACTTGACAGTCCACATAATGGAATCAGAAGACCTCATCGGATGAACCTGGCCACCCATGGGTACGAAGTCGTCATAGCCGCGAACAAAAATTGCGCCCTGCGGACAGATCTTTACGCAGGAGTAACACTCCCAGCATGCATCCGGCTCTTGATTGTAAGCCAGCATCGATTCAACGTTCAGAACCATCAGATCGTTGGGACAGATGTACATGCACGCAGTTTTGTCACCACCTTTGCAACCATCACACTTGGAAGGATCTACATAACTTGGCATTAAACTACCTCCTCAGTTTGTTTTAACTGTTGTGGCCCCGAATCAGTCAGGACCCACTTAGACCTTAACAAAATCCTTTACTGCAAACGTACATACTCCCAGCCGTTGGAGCTCCCTAGCGAAACGCCAACAACTGTTTGATATTACTGCGAATAAAACTATTGAAATAATTGCGAGAATTCGATTCAAAAAAAATGAACGCTCACTCATTTTTCCAAGAGTTTTCTTATAAAATGTTGCCTGGTAATTGTCAAGGAAAATCAATTAGCCAAATGATTTGCTCAGCTGTAGGAATTGCGTGCCAGCACTTCTCGGGGTTTTGCTCCGTCTGCCGGGCCGACAACGCCCTCTTTCTCCATCATTTCGATAATCCGGGCTGCCCGGTTGTAGCCGATCCGCAGTCTTCTCTGGACCATCGAGATCGAGGCCTGACCGGACTCACAGACCACCGCAACCGCCTCGTCATAACGCTCGTCAATTTCATCAGCGCCTGCTGAATCGGTAAGCGAATCCTCCTCTACCTGCTCAAGAACCGAATCGTCATAAACCGCATTGCCCTGCTTTTTGAGAAAAGTGACCAGTTCAGAGGTTTCCTGCTCCGAGATGTAGGCGCCATGGACGCGCTGCAGCGTCGAAGTCCCGGGCGGCATGAAGAGCATGTCACCCATGCCGAGCAGATGTTCCGCTCCACTGGAGTCGAGGATCGTCCTGGAGTCTATCTTGGAGGCGACCTTGAAGGAAATCCGGGCGGGGAAATTGGCCTTGATCAGCCCGGTCAAGACATCGACCGAGGGACGCTGGGTGGCCAGGATCAGGTGCATGCCGGCGGCACGCGCCATCTGCGCCAGCCGGGCGATGGCCCCTTCAACTTCCTTCGAGGCAACCATCATCAGATCGGCGAGCTCATCAACAATAATGACAATATAGGGGAGCTTTTCCGTCGCTGTCTCATTGTATGAGTCAAAACTCTTGACCCTGGCTTCTTCGAGCAGCCGGTAGCGCCGCTCCATCTCGCGCACCGCCCACATCAGCGCCCTGCTGGCCAGCTTCGGCTCGACGACGACCGGATGGAGCAGGTGAGGGATTCCCTCATACCCGGACAGCTCAATGCGCTTCGGGTCAATCATCAGAAAACGCACTTCATCCGGTGTAGCATTAAACAAAATGGAACCGATGATCGCATTGATCGCCACACTCTTGCCGGCTCCGGTTGCCCCGGCTATGAGCAGATGAGGCATCCTGGCAAGATCGGTAAAGGTCGGGTGGCCAACGACATCAAGGCCGAGGACGATGCCAAGTTTTGCCCGATGGTTCTTGAAATGCTCGGAAGACAGCAGCTCCCTGATATAGACGACCTGCCTGACATCATTGGGGATTTCAATTCCCAGTGCGGACTTGCCGGGAACCGACCCGACAACCCTGACAGACTGTGCCTTGAGGCCGAGTGCCAGATCATCGGCCAAGCTGACGATCTTGTTGATTTTTATTCCCGGCGCAGGCGAGTATTCGTAGGTGGTTACCACCGGCCCCGGAGAGATGCCGACCACCTTGCCGGACACCCCAAAGTTTTTCAGTTTCTGTTCTAGCTGCTTGGAGATTTTGAAATACACATCCTTGTCCACCTTTGCAGTGACGCGGTCATTTCTGGCAAGAATTGACAGGGGAGGAAGCTTCCAGTTTCCCTTGGCCACCGGCACGGTACTGAACTCTTTGTCATCCTGGCCGGCAGCATCAGGTTTCGGCAGCTCTTTAACCACGGGCTGGCCCGAAAACGAGGCCACCTCTGGTTCGGGTTTCAAGGCAGGTTTCAGGCTTTCGCGCGCAACCGTTTTCCTTTTCTGCTCAGCCCGTTTTCTGAATCCTTTTCTCAGCAAGGCAAGGCTGCCGCCGACAACTGCCCTGGTTGCGCGATAGAAAAGGGTCAGCAGCTGGTACGGAGAGAACTGGACGGCAAGCATCATTGAGACAAGCAGGATGAGCAGCAGCAGTAAAATGGTCCCGCTGTCACCGAGAACGGTGTGGATAAACGAAAAAACAGTCCGGCCGAGAAAACCGCCCAGTTCCAGAAGCTCGGGACGATAGAGGGTAAGTGCTGAAAGCAGCGAGCAAAACGAGATGATCGCCCCGGTAAGACCAACGGTCACCTGCGGCAGACGCTCAAACGACAGGCGTCGGCTGAAAAAAAGAAGGGAAACGAGGATAACCAGACCTGCAAAAAGATATGCTCCCCAGCCGGTAAAGCCCAGCAGCAGTTGCGCCACCAACCGGCCGATTTCCCCACACCAGTTGACGGCGGAACCACGCTGCTCTGAAATCAGGCTGAGCAGCATAAAGGCGGCAACAAAAAGGCCGAAAATTGCCACGAATTCCTGCTTGAACCCAGGTTTGCCGTTTTTTTGAGATTGGGCCATGCCTCACCGCGCTCCACGCTCCGGAAAAATTACCAGAATAGTATCCATCCGCGCTAGATGTACCCACAATAGCAAGAAAATGCAAGCAATCCGCCTCGCCGCACATCGGTCAGCCGGTTTTGCCCTGATCTTTCTACAGGAAATAAAGGTGAAAGCGGAACAAAAAGAAGTGAAAATCAGCAATAAAATGAGCAGCCGGAAAAGGAGATACGCTTATCCCAAAAGGGTCAGACAGGTAAACCGGCCCTATTCACCCGCACCGCGTTTTGTATTGACCGCATCGAGGACACCGTTGACAAACCCTGGAGAGTCACCGCTGCCAAAGCGCTTGGCAATTTCGACAGCCTCGTTGATCGCCACCTGCGGAGGGACGTCTCCTGCGAAAACCATTTCATAGGCGCCAATCCGAAGCAGGTTGCGATCCATGATGGCAATCCTTTCAAGACGCCAGTTTTCAGCGTTTTCACGAATGATACGGTCAAGCTCCTGCCGCCTGGCGGCAATGCCATGAAGCAGTTCAAGCGCGTAGGGACGGGCCTTGTGACTGATCTGGTAGAACAGGCAGAAGCGGTCGAAACGCTCGTCGATATCTTCAGCCCCATGGCTGCCTGCGCCACCAAAATCATCCTGAAAAAGAAACTGCAGTGCGGCCTCCCGCGCTTTTCGTCTGGTGCCCATAATCGTTCTTTGCCTGAAAGAAAAAGCCGCACCCATCACTCGCGGGTACGGCTTTTTGATGTTTTACGCCCGTGCTGTGGGGATTAACTCAGTGCCTCGACAAGATTTGCCATTTCAATCGCGGCAACTGCAACTTCAGCGCCTTTATTTCCTGCTTTCGTGCCTGAGCGTTCGATCGCCTGCTCTATGGTTTCGGTGGTAAGGACCCCGAACAGTACCGGGACACCCGATTCCAGGCCAACCTGGGCGGAACCTTTCGATACCTCGTTGACAACCACATCGAAATGGGGGGTAGCGCCTCGGATAACAACACCGAGGCAGATAATGGCGTGATATTTACCGGCAGCAGCCAGCTTTTTGGCGATCAGCGGGATTTCAAATGCACCGGGAACCCGGACGACGTCGATATCGTCATCGTGGGCGCCGGACCGGGCCAGACTGTCAAGCGCGCCGTCCAGCAATTTATCGGAGATAAAGGAATTAAACCGGGCAACTACAATACCGAATTTCTTGCCATCCGCTTTCAGGTTTCCTTCAATAAAATGTGCCATTTTCTGTCTTTCCTCTATCTTTATTTATGCCCGCTTCTTCTCTTGCCTTCCGGAGCCTCTCAATCAACCTCGATCAGATGCCCCATACGGTCGCGCTTGCAGAGCAGATAATCCTTGTTTTCCGCTCCCGCCTCAATCTCAATGGGATACCGGTCGACAATCTCGATTCCGTAGCCCTCCAGACCCACAATCTTTTTCGGGTTGTTGGTAAGCATTGCCATTTTGGTCACCCCAAGGTCGCGCAGGATTTGGGCCCCGATACCGTAGTCCCGCAGATCAGCCTTGAAACCGAGTCTCAGGTTCGCATCCACCGTGTCGACGCCTTCATCATCCTGCAGCCTGTAGGCCCTAATTTTATTGACAAGACCAATGCCCCGCCCTTCCTGCCGCATGTAGAGGACAATACCGCAGCCCTCCTGGTCGATCATTCTCATCGCAGCATGCAATTGTGCGCCGCAGTCGCACCGCGCAGAGTTGAAGACGTCACCGGTGAGACATTCCGAGTGAACACGCACCAGGATTTTTTCTCCTTCTCTCGGTTCGCCTTTGACGAGGGCGATATGCTCCATCGAGTCCACATCGTTGGTGTAAACGATCGCCTTGAACTCCCCGGCATGCTCGGTGGGAATCCTGGCTTCTGCCGCCCGGTGAACGAGCGCATCCTGGCGCAGCCGGTATGCCACCAGATCAGCGATCGTCGCTATCTTCAGATCGTGCTTTTCAGCAAACTTCTCAAGATCGGGCATGCGGGCCATCGAACCGTCGTCTTTCATGATTTCACAGATAACCCCTGCAGTCCTCATGCCGGCAAGGCGGGCAAGATCAACCGATCCTTCAGTCTGACCGGTTCGAACAAGCACACCGCCCTCTTTTGCCTTTAAAGGAAAGATGTGGCCGGGGCTGATGATGTCGTACGGGGTCGCATCCACGGCAACCGCCGCCTGGACAGTGCGTGCCCGGTCAGCTGCCGAAATCCCGGTGGAAACGCCGGTTCTCGCCTCGATGCTTATGGTAAAGCCGGTTCCAAACGGAGACTGGTTCTGGGTGACCATCATCGGCAGCTGCAGCTGGTCGATGATATCCGGACTCATGGTCAGGCAGATAAGCCCTCTGCCGTGGGTCGCCATGAAATTTATATCCTCTGGCGTCACAGCTTCGGCGGCCATGCAGAGATCGCCTTCATTCTCGCGATCCTCATCATCGACAAGAATGACCATCTTACCGGCTTTGATGTCTTTTATTACTTCCTCTATCGGGCTGACTGCCATAATAAGCTCTTGTTTATCACTAGTTTTATCAATTAAAGATAACCATTTTCGGCGAGAAAAGCCGGGTTAATTCGTGACTGCCTGCCGGCAGCAGATGTTTCTGATGTCAGCAGTTTTTCCACGTATTTCCCGATAATATCAACCTCTATGTTCACCCTGCTGCCGGTTTTCAACCCGCCAAGCGTTGTCGTCTGCAGGGTAACGGGGATCACGGAAACGCTGAAAGTCCCGGCCGCGCAGCTGTTAACCGTCAAACTGACGCCGTCTACCGCAACTGAGCCCTTTTCAATGATGTATCGATCCTGTTCCTGCGGTACTGAAAAGCTGAGAATGGTAAAATCTCCATCTTTTCTGATCGCGGAAACAGCGCCGACACAATCGACATGACCGGATACCATATGTCCGCCAAGTCGATCGGAAAGCCTCAGGGCCCGTTCCATGTTTACCATATCGCCCGCCCTGAGGCCACCTAATGTTGTCCGGGAAAGGCTCTCCGGCGAAACATCGACCATGAATCGGTCCGCCTTGATACCATAGGCGGTCAGACAGGCTCCGTTCACCGCGATGGACTCGCCTTCTTCAGGGTCGGTGAGGGTGAATCGGGCTTCGAGTTCAAAAGAACGTCCGCCGCCTGCCGGCCTGCTGCCGATCAATGTGCCTTTCCCCAGGATGATACCGGTAAACATGTGTCTCTATGCTCGCTATTTTTCCAGATCCGCAGCCTTTTGCCGATATGACTCGGCAATTTTATCATGCTTGAAGTTGGCATGAATCGATGCCATTGTCCTGTAGGCATCAGCCGCTTTTGCCGGCTCACCTGACTCCAGGTAGATTTCAGCCATGAGTTCCAGGACGGTGGTTGTTCCTCTCGGGTCGTTATTCCCCTGGTATTCATCAAGCAGATCGAGGCAGATATCCAGGGCTTTCCGGTAATCCCTCAGTCCCCGGTAAACCTGGACAAGCTGCAGGGAGATAGCCTGAAGACTTATGCGGTCCCCGAGTTCCTCGCAGATATCCCAGGCACGCCGGTAGCTGGCCAGCGCCTTCTGGAATTCCTCTCTTTGCAGGCAGACATGGCCAAGCTGATTCGAGGCGTTGGCGATACCTTTCCTGTTGTCTTCTTCCTCAAAACCCCGCAAGGCGTTGTGAAGGGAGACAGCGGCAAGCGCACTCTCACCTTTCTCAACATACCCGCGTCCCTCTTCATAGTCAATCTGTGCCTGGCTTCGAGAGTCCTTTTTACCCCCGGCTGCCTGGCCACCCTTCGTTATGTCCTGTATATTCTGAATTGGTGTACTCATTGCTCTTTCTGTCCCTGTATCCTTTTAATGGCGCGTGCTGCCTGTTCTGCCACGGTTGTATGCACGGGAGCCCCCTGCTCCCAGATCGTCAATTCGGCCCTGTCCTGGTGCAGCCCCATCAGCTGGATAGAGGCCTCCGTGGCCGTTATTCTGCCAAGCAGTCTGGCCAGTTGCCCCCGAACCTGAGCTTCGGGATGATTGAGAAAATGAAACATCGAATAAAATGGCGTTTCGCGAACCAGATCAGGGCGCCGCTCTGCTATTTCAGCAAGCGCCCAGATGACCTGTACCCGGGTCGATTCGGCACTGACAAAACCGAGCAGATGGCGGGTAAAGGCACCAAAGATATCGGGCCGGAGGGCAACCACCGAGCCGATCGTCTCGATCATCCCCCACGGCGTCGCGGCCGAATCGGAGCAGGCCTCAAAGAGCCGGTGGACGAGTTCCGACACCTGTCCCGGATCCCTGGTTGAAACCCGGGCACAGACCCGGCCAATCAGCCAGGCAGCCCGCCAGCGCTTATCTTCGAGAGGGTCATAGAGAAGCCGCTGCATAAGACGCAGGGTCTTCTTGTCCCCGAGGCAAAGAGCAACCAGGCCATCCTCGTCACGCTCTTCACAGAGCTGCTGCACCAGCTGTTTGCTGGCCCGGGTTTTCTGCCGGCCTTTTTGGGGCTCAGGCTCGACGGCAGGGGGCGCATAACCGCCTGAGCGTGCAGCATCTTCAGTCTTCTGCTCCTTTTTCTGCTGCAGTCTTCTGGCAAGATCAGACATCTCGGTATGCAGCCGCACAAAATACAGAACCCCGCGCACCGCTCTGCCGTCAACGTGCCGGAGATCGGTTACCTGGTGCGTTTCTTCATCATAATCTTCCACCCGGCCGGTCAGGTAATCATCCTCCGGCATCAGCTCCCAGGCCAGATCCCAGTTGTCCCCGCAGGCATGAACAAGTGTCTCAACCATCGCCGCACCGACATTGTGCCCGGTGGGATCACATGAATAAACGGCCCCGCAGGAACATCTGCCGACGCTGAACTCTCTCATTTTCCGGTTCGGCATGTCGACCGCCCGCTCGACCTTCTGCCCGCAGAACGGGCACCAGGGCCGTTTTATCATCGTTTTCTTCTTCATCGTCCTGCTTGCTGCCTTGCCTACCCGCAGCTGCTGTTCAGCCGAGTTTTTCCTGGAGGCTGGTGATAAAATTGGGATCCACCGAATAGCCGAGTTCCCGGGCCTTGTCCATATGTTTTTTTGCCTCGCGGAACTGCTCGCTGAAGTAGAGGGCGACGGCGAGATTATTATGGGCAAGCCCAGACTCGCTGTCATGCTCAACTCCCTTGCGGGCAGCCTCAAGCGCCCGCTCATCATCTCCTCTCATCGTCAGGACCGAGGTCAGGTTCATCCAGACGGTGGCCAGCGTATCATCAATTTTAATTGCCTTCTCGTAGTGCTCAATTGCCTTTTCAATCTCATTCTGCTGCTGACAGATCAGGCCAAGGTTGGCATGTGCCTGAGCGGCTTTTGTATTTACCCTGATTGCCCTGGTATTAAGCTCTTTGGCCCGTTTCATCTCACCCCTGCCGAAGTGGATTGCGCCAAGATTGATCATGCTCTCTGCAGACTGGGGATCAAGCTCAATTGCTTTTTCAAGTGAGGCGATCGCCTCATCAATGCGGCCTGCCTTCATGTAAACAAGTCCCAGATGGTGGCGAGCCATGACGTTGTCCGGATGCTCACCACATTTTTTTTCCATCTCCGCGATAACCTTCGGAAGATCTTCTTTTAACTGCTCTGCCATACCCATGCTCCTTGACTCTCATATGGTGCCGACAACCAAATATCGGTTACCAGGCTCTTTTTTCTCAGTTGACCTGCGCGGAGAAATCTGCACGAAGCCGGTCTCTGAACTCTCAGCCGGTCCGGTTGATCTCTGCGGAGTACACTATAGACACCAGCCACTTTCTTTCAAGCATAAAAGCCACCGCCACCTTCTGTATCCTCAGGAGGACAGCCCGGATTCAGCCTGGCAGGAAACACCGAGCTCCTTGCGGCTGGCGCTGAGAATCTTTTTTGCTTCGATCACATCACGGCTGATCTGCTCGGCCAGCTCGCCGATGCCCGGGTACTTTTTCTCGTCCCGGATAAATTTCAACAGGTTCAGTTTTATCGGTTTCCCGTAGATATCCTTGTTGAAATCGAATATGTGGGTTTCCGCAACCAGCCGGTTCTCACTGAAAGTGGGGTTATAACCGATATTGAGAACACCGCCATAACATTTTCCTTCGCAGATCACCTGGGTAACATACACCCCGATGCGCGGAACAAGATCATTTTCATTCACCTGCAGGTTGGCTGTCGGGTAACCGATCTCCTTGCCGCCCCGCTGCTTGCCAACCTGGACAACACCCCTGATCTGGTAAGGCCGTCCCAGCAGCTCCCTGGCATCGATCATTCGCCCCTGGTGCACCAGCTCCCTGATCCTCGTTGAACTGACCAGGTTGCCGTCCTGGTAGTGGGCATCGACAACCGTTACCGGAAACCCCTTCTCCTCTCCCCGGTTTTTCAGAAACCTGGTATCCCCGCTTCTGCCCTTGCCGAAGGCATAGTCATAGCCGACCACCAGCTCGGTCATGCCAATCTTGTTGAGCAGGATCTCATCGACGAAGTGTTCGGCAGTCGTTGCCGCAAATTCCAGATCGAAAGGAATGATAATCAACGCGTCAATCCCCGCCTTTTCAATCTGTTCGATTTTCTGTTCAATCGTGGAAATGAGCTTGATCCCGCCGGGCTTGAGAATCCTCAAGGGATGCGGGTCAAAGGTCACGACGACACTGCAGCCGCTGTTTGCCCGACCGCGCCGGACAACCTCGCTGAAGAGCAGCTGGTGCCCGAGGTGAACGCCGTCGAAGTTGCCGATGGTGACACAGGGGTTCGCAAACGGCTGAACAATCTCATCGAGGCTTCTGAATAGTTTCATCTCTGCTGCTGGTACCATTTATTTTTTCAGCCATTATCAAGAAAGTCTTGACAAAAGGAGGTACAGAAATCATATTCACCACACCGTTGCCGAAGTGGCGGAATTGGTAGACGCGCTAGGTTCAGGGTCTAGTGGGGGTTTCCCCGTGGAAGTTCGAGTCTTCTCTTCGGCACCACTGATAAACACAGGCGTAATTCTATGATCCCATAGGGTTACGCCTTTCGTGTTTGTAAGCCCTAGACCTGTGTTTGTAACCTGTCTGGAATGCCCCAAGGAAGTCATTTCCTCTACTGCACATCTTCCCTGGAGGATACCCAAATGACCACTATCACCACCAGGACACTCAATTCCGTAAAGCCCAAATCGGCACCTTACTTCATCAGAGACAATAGAGTCACCGGTTTCGCTGTCAAGGTGAAGCCTCTCTGGCTCAATGATGCCCATTACTGGAACCTGGCATAACGGTCGATCCAATCCTAAAACATCTGGAGGACATCTTGTCATGTCAGTATCCGGTGCAAGAAACAAGACAATCTCGTTAATCCAGAAAGTCAGACAAGGTAAACTAAATGATTGGAAGAAGCAACCGACTTTGGTGATAAAGGCTGCCGTAGAGGGTAACCCGCACTGTCACTGGCAGTATCATCCATGTGCTCCTCCTCTGCCCCGAGAAATTGCTCTATGGCTGATGATTTTTACAGTACGCTGTTTACTTTAATGACGACTTTGCCAAAATTTTTTCCTTCCAGCATGCCCATAAATGTCTGCGGACCATTCTCCAACCCCTCAACGATCTGCTCCCGGTAGTGTATTTTCCCACTACCCAGCATCTCTTTCATGTTTTGGGCGAATTCATCGTAGCGGTGGCCATAATCGTCAAAGATAATAAAACCCTGCACCCTGATACGCTTGACGAGTATCGTGCCCATGAGAACCGACAACCGATCAGGGCCATCTGGAAGTTTGGTTGCGTTATATCTTGAGACAAGGCCGCAGACCGGGATTCTGGCACCGACACTCAGCAATGGTAAAACCCCGTCAAACACTTTTCCCCCAACATTCTCGAAATAGATGTCAATGCCAGCGGGGCACGCCTGCTTCAGCTGATCGGCAAAATCAGGACCCTTGTGATCGAGACATTCATCAAAACCAAGCGTCCCTTTGGCATACCTGCACTTTTCAGTACCCCCGGCAACGCCAACCACACGGCACCCCTTTAGTTTGCCAATCTGACCGACAGTAGCCCCAACCGGACCGGTCGCAGCAGCGACCACCAGGGTGTCCCCCGGATTTGGCTTGCCGATGTCCAGCAACCCCATATAGGCAGTAAAGCCAGGCATTCCCAGAATTCCCAGGGCATACGATGGTTTTTCGGGATTCTTGCCCAACCTGGTGAGACCGGTGCCATCCGACACGGCAAAGAGCTGCCAGCCGCTGTAAGCCAGAACCCATTCGCCTCTTGCAAAATCTGGGTTGCGGGATTCTTCGATCTGACAGACAGTGGCACCCACCATTACCTCGTCGATTTGAACCGGGGGAGCGTACGATGGCGCATCGCTCATCCGGCCGCGCATATAAGGGTCAAGTGACAGGTAGATACTCCGCAGCAGGACCTGGCCTTCCCCCGGAACTGGTTTGGCGATTTCTTCCAGGCGAAAATTGTCATCGGTTGGTGCGTCCTTGGGACGGGAGGCAAGCACAATCCGCAGATTTACATGTTTGTTCTGTGCCATAGTTTTTTCACCTATTGAAATGGTCGATTTTTACGTAAGCGCATTCCTGTTTCAGGTAAGCATTATCCGGATGAACCTAAAAAGATGATGAATCTGGCAGAATATGGCTGAAAACAACAGAGAGGGCAACGGGGTATGGCAAAAAGAAAAGAGGCAGGCCTCTTACAGGCCTGCCTCTTTTCTTTTCTGTATGCTCGTTGTCAGTCTACTTTTTTCTTTTACTTCTAAACCGTGCACCAGCCAGGCCGACAAGACCGGCACCGAACAGCAGCATCGTGGCAGGTTCGGGAACAGGGGCTGTTGGCACGGTACCGATCACCAGGTCATTGGCACAATAGGCGGTGGCCCAGTGAATGCCTAGCGTCTTATAGCCTGTTAAACCCAGCGTGGTTGTGTCAATTGCCATGCTGTATCTATACAGACCCCCATCATAAGCACTCGTTATTACAATACTTTGATTAAAGCCTCCATTATCCATCTTAACTCTGGGACTATCATTAGGGAGCCCTGGGTAGTAACCACCATATAGCCAGTTTCCGGAGTCCGGCCCTGAACCTGAGGTTTGATCCATGTAATCATAAGAAGTCTTGAATAGTGTAACATTCGTGTATAAATCGCCATTCTGAGGATTCGTGGCATTTCCTTTGATCGTGCTCATATCGATACCAGAATCCCACTTGCCGTCTCCATTGGTATCGAATAACAGGTCAGCCAATGATAACGCTACTCCACCAGCTGTATAGTCCCCATCGTATTTGGTATACAGATCAATGGTCATCTCTTTCCCAGCAAAACTGACGTTAATGCCTCTGGTATCAAACTCTTCACCCAGGAAATCCGTAAGGCCCAAATCATCACCATTCCAACTGCTCATCACACCAACCAGTGTTTGCGTACTCCCAGAATCTTCGATGGTGTATGGGGCTGAAAACGCTTGATTTGCTGAAAACGCTATTACAAAAAACCCTGTCAGGATTAAAACCATTTTTTTCATGTGCTTCCTCTTGAATTATCCCTCATCATTTTTCTTGGACAGCAGGTGCGGCTCTCACTTCTTCCATCATATTTTATGCACTTACCATGCCAATATTTTTTCAAGAAAATATTAAACATAATAACATATATTTTCAACATGTTACAGATGTACACGCTCAGTCAATGGAGCCTTATGGAGCACATGAGCAACAGATTTGCAGAAATTTTTTTCCAGAATTCCAGAATTCCGGACGTACGGTGATCCGGCCATCAACGTGCCCGGACATACGCGTGATCTGAGGGTTTCTGCAAGGTCGCCTTGACCTGTTTATGACACGTTGCTGCCCTTGAGAAATGTTAGAAGCTGGTTGAGCGCTGCTTGCTGCTCCGGGGAGAGGTCATTTTCGAACTTGGCGCCGACAATCACCTCATAGATCGAGGAGGTGCACAGGTCCCTGTTTTTGGCGGCCCAGATGGTCTTGAGTGGCAGATCCAGCAGGTGAAGGCCCGTGTTGTCGACGATATCGACAGTCAGGCTTTCCGGTACCCTGCGCTCGCTGGTGCAGCCAAAAGAGACTCCGCCAGGACTGAGATCAAAAACCCGACAAGCCCCCTGCTGGCTGACAACGAATGTGTCTGTCAATCTGAGTCGAGGATATTTCCTGTCCTTGAGCGTCTTTTCTTCCATGTGGTTAACGTATTGATAATTTAAGCGAAAAAAGCCATCCGCTGTTCAGGGGCTCTGCCTTATATAACGATGTGGTTGTGCAGATTTGATTATTTTTTACCCTTGAACCTGATCCCGGCCAGACCGATCAGACCAGCACCAAAGAGCAGCATGGTCGCAGGCTCTGTGGTTGTATTAGGTGCACTGATGTATGCACTGTTCTGCTGCACCAGAATTCCGGCGATTCCCAAGGTGATAATAAAGAACAACAGTAAAATTTTTTTCATGACGACCTCACTTACCCACCCGGCGGCAGATCCATCTGCAATTACGATTAAAGCTCAATGAAGATTACCAGGATACCAACTCTTACGTCTTGTTGAGCAAAATGTGCGCCAGAGTTCGCTGTCCTGGAAAAAACATTCGCAGACCAAATCTAATAGGGCGTTTCGTCTCTTTCGCAACGATCAAAGCAAGACACTTGGCCGGTCATCTCCATCCATTTTTTCCGCGTTTCCGGACAACTATTCTGGAAAACCATACAACTTGTCTCTTTTTCGAGACAGAAGGGTAGTGTCACGATCAGAAATTTCACGCAGCCAACCGCCTGACCGGGGCAACGTCATCGCCGCATTTCAGCCATGGCCTGCAAGGCTGCTTTTCTGGAAATCTGACCGACACTGGTTATTATAAAGTGGTACGCTCAGGGAGATAACTCAAACGGAGGTGGACCAATGAACGCTGACAGGAAAAACATCGTGATGTTTATTATCGGAGGGCTCTGCACGCTGGCGCTGCTGATGCTCACCGGAGCCGGACACAATACCGCAGTGGGGAGATACGCGATGGAAATAGCCCATCGGGACCGGACTCACCTTGTCTACGTTATCGACACAGCCACCGGGGCGGTGCGCTGGGCTGATTCAATGAACACGCCATTTTCCGAATTACCAGAGAAATAGCAGGTTTTCTGCAGTTGCCCCGCGGCTGAGGCGGGGCCAACTGGCGTCACAAAAAACATCTTGCCGCGGATGGAGTCCTCTGCCTCAACAGCACTTGACTGAGAGGCTCAAACCTCTTATTGTTTGGCCTGCCTCTGGATTTGCGGAATCATATTGCTTTTTCAATAAAAATTTTAAGGAGTTAATAATGCTTGAACTTAAAAAAGGCGCCGATATCCTCGAGGCTGTCGGCGGTATTGCAACAGCGGCGGATGCCCGGAAGGTAATTGAAGCGGCGCTTGACTCAGACAACCTCGCGAAGCTTTCCCCGATCACCAACGGTGAAGCGCTGATGAAAATTGCCAACGCAATTTCCATGTGCAAGCCGGATGCTGTTTTTGTCAACTCAGGCAGCGAGGCCGATGTCCAGTGGATACGGGACTATTCTCTGACCAAGGGTGAAGAGAAAAAACTGGCAAAGGAAGGCCACACCATCCATTTTGATCTTCCCATGGACCAGGCCCGCCTGGTCAACCAGACATTTTACATCATCAACAAGGGCGAGCAGATGAGTTCTCTTGCCAAGTCTCTGCTCCGGGAGGAGGCAACCCAATACGTCAGCACCTACATGGACGGCATCATGAAGGGCAAGACCATGATGATCGGTTTCTACAGCCGGGGGCCGGTCGGGGCAGAGGCTGCGATACCGGCAATCGAGATTTCGTCCTCGACCTATGTCCTCCATTCGGCCGAACTGCTCTACCGGAACTGCTACGACAAATTCGACAGCGAGGTTGAGCGGGTGGGCATTTTTTACACCAATGTCCACTCAGAAGGACCGAACAGGCCTGAGGACGTGCCAAACGCACGCATCCTGATGGATCGAAGCTGGATGACCACCTTTTCCTCGTTCTGTACCTATGCGGGCAACACCCTGCTGATGAAAAAAGGCAACCATCGTTTTTCGGTCGATTACGCCACCTATTACAAAAGGGAGGAGCAGCTCTCCGAACACATGTTCATCACCGGCCTCACCGGGCCAAACGGACGCAAGACCTACTTTGCCGGCGCTGCCCCGTCGGGCTGCGGCAAAACAACTACGGCAATGGTCGGCAGTGACTTCATCGGAGACGATCTCGCCCAGATCTGGATTGCGGCCGACGGCACCATCCGTGCCATCAACCCTGAAAAGGGAATCTTCGGGATTGTCGAAGACGTCAACCGTGAAGGCGACCCCTACCTGATGGACTGTCTGCGCGGTGACGGCACCGAGGTTATCTGGTCAAACGTGCTCGTTGACGAAAACGGCGTTCCTCACTGGGTCGGCAACGGTGAAGAGCCTCCCAAAAAAGGCATCAACTTCCAGGGCGAGTGGTATGAGGGCAAAACAGACGCAGAGGGCAAACCGGTCCCGATGTCTCATAAAAATTCCCGCTGCACCCTGCTGGCGTCCGCCATTGCCAACCATAACAGCGAAGCTTCGGAAGACCCTGCCGGGGTTCCCATAAAGGTTTTTACCTACTCCGGCCGGGATGCGGACACCATGCCCCCGGTCTGGACCGCGAAATCAATGGACGAGGGCGTCGTGATCGGCGCATCGATTGTCTCCCAGGCAACGGCAACCGAGGTCGGGGTCACCGGTGTCAGGCGTCAGCCCTGGGCAAACGCCCCGTTTATCCCCGGCGCGCTCGCCGACTACATGGAAGCCCAGTTCGCCTTTTTTAACTCAGCAAAACTGTCTGCCGCGGGAACACCGATCATGGCAGGGCTCAACTATTTCCTTACCCACGGCAACCGGGGTGGATCGGGCAACGGCCTGCTCGGTGAAAAGCGGGATGTGAAGGTCTGGCTCGGCTGGCTGGAACGCTTTGCCAACAATGATGTCGAGGCGATAGAGACACCGATTGGCTTCCTGCCGCGTTACGAGGACCTGAAAACCCTTTTCAGCTCGATCAGCAAAGAGTATCCAAAATCGCTCTACGACAAGCAGTTTGCACTCTACGTCGACAACATCATCCATCGAATTGATCTGCAGACGGAGGCCTATGGAAAAGAAGAAAATATTCCCGAAACCATTTTCGCGGTCTACCGGGAAGCAGAAGGAAGAGCTTCAGGAACTGAAAAAACAGTACGGATCAGTTGTCAATATTGACGATATCAGCTGATATCCGGGTCTCAGCCACGTCGGCAAAAAGCCCCGGCATCCCTCAAATGCCGGGGCTTTTTGCGTTGAAATCGACCGGTATGCCTGTACTCCGTGCATTGCAAAAATCAGCAACTGCATTATTCTGCTCGGATGAAATCATCGAGTTCAGCCACGGACAGCGAGTCGGTTGTCATTTCCTCCCGTGATCACGCACTTATCGACACCTGCTCCCTGGTCCTGTCCGCCAAGAACATAACTCACCAGATCCGCCAGGACCATCAGGCAACGATACAAATCATCTGCGCCCCGGAGATCGCCGGGCGCGCCCGCTATCAACTGGACCGCTACCTTGAGGAAAACCGGAACTGGCCCCCTCCCCCGCCCTCGGTCCGCCATCCCTCGTTTCCAGCGCTGCTGCCAACGCTTGTTCTGATCGGGGGTCTGGCTTTTTTTTTCACGGTCACCGGTCCCTGGAAGCCGGGATCTTTCTGGTTTGCAGCAGGGGCAAACGACGCTCGCGCAGTGCTTGCGGGGGGGCAATGGTATCGGCTCATCACCTCGCTGACCCTCCATGCCGATTTCACCCACCTCGCCGGCAACTGCCTGATCGGGGGCATGCTTTTTTATTTTTTCCTGCAGATCAACGGTGCCGGATTCGGCCTGCTGGCTGTCCTGGCTCTCCGGGGGCGGCCGGGAACCTGGCCAATGATCTTGCCCACGGCAGGGATCACCTTTCCGTGGGCTTCTCCACCGCTATATTTGGTATTATCGGGATGCTGTCAATGTACCAGATGGCCGAGCAGCGGCAACCATTTGGACTCAGGCTTTTTTGTGCCTTTCATGGCTGGTGCGGCCCTGCTCGCCATGCTCGGCAGTTCCGGGGAACGGACCGACCTCGGCTCCCATCTCTTCGGCCTGCTGTCCGGGCTCGTCATAGGACTCTTCATCGCCCTCAAACCACTCAAACAACTGCGTCAATCCCCCTTCATGCAGATAACTTTTTTCATCTTAGCCATAGCCGTGCTCATTTTATCCTGGCGCAGCGCGCTGTCTGCAAAAAATGAGTTGATCTTGTTACTTTAGCCTTTATGGTATATTTTTGACCGTTCTATTTGCAATAGCAGTGTTGAGTACTTACTCTCTACTGGGAAAAATGCAGGGACTCATCAATGTTCGAGGCCCAGAGGGCCAGCAGTACATGACTGGCCGGACCGGCCCGGATCACCAACAAACCAAGAGGAGACATATTAATGCCACATCAGGATCAGCCTCCCTGGGGAAAGAAGAAAAGACCGCAATCCCCCGAGGAAGTCGTCGCGCAGATCATTAAGAAACTTCAGGATTATTTCTCAGACTCCAGAAAAAAAGATCCGGGAGAGGGCGGTCCATCGGGGCCCTCGGGGCCCTCGGGACCGGCCAATCCAATGGCCGCCATCGGAAAAGTTCTGGTGATTGCCCTGATTGGTGTGGTTGTCTGGGGCGTATTCCAGTCCTTTTTCAAGGTAAATCCCCAGGAAGTCGGGGTCGTGCTGCGCCTGGGGAAATACACCCGGACGGCAGAGCCCGGCCTGCATTTCAAGATTCCGTATATCGAGACGCTCTACAAGGTCAACGTGCGCCAGATCCAGAAACAGGAATACGGCTTCCGGACACGCACTCCCGGCCAGAAGACGACATTTGACAGCAAGGGATACGACATGGAATCCCTG
>CAXXTV010000006.1:0-231185 GCA_963674815.2 Desulfocapsaceae bacterium | reverse complement strand
GCTTGGGAGAGAGTGACCCGTACAATCTTTTGATGGATCGATGGAATAGTATGGTAGAATTCGCTATATCCCCCACTGTGAAGATGGAGAACGATTTTTTTTCGAAACAACTTAGCGCACCATATAGTTAGAAAGTCTCTCAGAAAACCGGATTTTGAATCTGATATTGTCAGATAGACACCTGAGCATTCCAACATGTTTTTCAAAATAGGGATTAGGAGAGGTGCCACTTGAGCTATTCGCCTAATGCTCATTTTTCCCGGCTTGTGCGGCCTGCCTCTTTCGCTCAAATCAACAAGGCGATAGGGCCGGTGACTTTCCTGGAAGCCCTTGACAAGGCTGTTAAAGGCGAGAGAGAGACCTGTGGGAACCCCAAAATTCAAAGGGCCTATTAAGAGAATTGGCATAGTCAGTTTTCAGAACTTAGAAAATCAGCATACGTTGTATTAAATTTTGAGAGGGGAGGAGGGCATGCATGACGAGAATTTTTATGAGCGGTTGAATTTATATAATTCAATTGGAGCAGACCTTCACTTGCGGGCTTCCATATAGAGCGATTTTTCCTTATACTGGGACCCATCTTCATTGCAATCCAACCGGTATTTGTTCCAGTCGGGAATTGCACTTGCTTCAAAAGTCATTCTAGACACATCTCTGAAACCTGTTTTGACCATCAGGTGACTGAGATTTATTCGGTCATACATCCATTGGTGCGTTTCTCCTCGCTTGCGAGCATCGCCAAGGACCACATTTTCAATAAACCTTCTTAAAGGCTTCTGCATTCCTGTCCCAGAAGCCTCCCTCCGCACAGATTGCTCGATCAAATTAGCAATAAAGTCGTCATGTCGGCTTCGTTCTGTTGGATGATCGCAGCATAAATCAATATGATCAAGGTACTCCTTGCAGATAAGTTCGAGGTCTGGCACGACAACGCGATGTATGCCGCCCTTTTTTAGTACACGCATGGCTTCAAGCATAAACAGTTCAGAATAATCACGATCGAAATGCTCAAGTATGTGAGAGTGATAAACGACATCTACGGTATTGGACTCAAAAGGAATTCCTCGCGCCAGGTTATGTACGACAACATTATCAGATAGTGCACAATATTTGGCAGCACGTTTTTTCCCCACGAGCAATGGGATAATCAATGAAAATATCTTCAATTGTTTCAATCTAAGATAGATTGACCAATCGATGTTAACTACACCTGGATGATCACTCGTTTTTGTTCCACAACCCAAATTCAGAATCTTTAAATAGCTCATAACAGGAAAAAAATCATATTCTTCTGCGTCTCAAGACCACCATCGTTTCAATGAAGAGTGCTATCGAACTCCCTCCCCAGGCGATGGAAATATAAAACCAAAGCATCTCTTCCATTATTCCGAATTGTTGCCTGATGCACCAAAATAAAGGAACTAGAGCAAATAAAACCAGATAAACTGCCTGGATTCGCAATCTATTAATGCCACATAAAAAGGTTCCACAGATATTGTGAATCATCTGGCCAAGGAAAAACAGAGAGCAAACAAGAAGCAGTGAAGTTGTGGGAATAACGCTTGTATTGCCAACCCAGAGCAGCACAATTGACTTGCCAAATACGAACATCAACAGTGAAAAAACAATAAAAAAGAAAATACTGATATACAGCATAAGCGTCATTGCTTTTTCAATCCATTGCCAATCACCTTTCAAGGCAGCCTCACCATATGCACCCCATAAAGAAATCATTATTGACATGGTAATAATACTGCAAACGCCATAGATTCTCTGGGTAATACCGAATGATGACACTGCTTCGGCAGAGAATAAAGCAGCTATCAACATGAATGGTGCAAAGTTTAATATAATGGTTGCCGATCTGATAACGAACATGTAAAAACCGTCCACCGATAAATCATAAACTATCGAAGCATCGAAATTTATCAAGGACGGCAGAAGGAATGGCATTCTTCGTACGATAAAGAACCAGGCTAGTAACATACTGAAGATTGGTGCCCCTAAGAAACCTACTATCAAGAACACTAAGCCCATTTCATAGATGACACCAAGTAGTACAAGTAAAAATCCTGCCACTCTTCCTATGAGTAAAAATGAATAACCCACGTATCCAATTTGATATGCATCTGCTATCCGTTGAATCAAGCTGATGGGAATACCGATCCCCAAAATAATCACAGTGACCTGTAATGCCGGCAGCACTTGTCTTGATTCGCTGGGTAGGCTCACCTTCATTATATTGGGCCATTCAAATGCGGGAAGTACGACCAGCGCGACAATGATTACCAGCACTGCAAGTATCCCCGTCATCAAAATCGCATTCCCAGTCAGTTTGCGAGGGCTGGAAATGTCTTTTAACGCGTAGCATTTTATAAGTGCGTTCTGGAGTCCGCCACCTACCCCTAAATCTAAAAAACTGAGAAAAGCAACGACTGATGTAACCATTATCCACAAACCAAACAGGGACTCTCCAAGGTGGTCAAGTACAATGGGAACAGTTATCAAGCCTGTGGCGATATTTACAACCCGAGACAAAATTACAACTGTGCTTGTAAAAAACGCTCGTGAATATCGTTTGTAGCTCGACTGGTTTTCGCGCAGAAACATTTTTTTTGCAAGCATCGTAAATGTATCTGCGATAATTTGTATCAAGAATAGAACCCCACGCTGAAAATCACTTCAAACTTTCCTGGACCTTTCGGTTATAATAGTTCGTGGTTCGCCTGAAAACTATTGAATGAATGCACAGGCAACACCAGTTGAAACACTCGCAGGTTTCGTGACCAAGATCCGTAGTGAGGTGTTGCCAGTTCTCAAAAGTGAAAATCTGTGCTAGAGGTTTGCACGCCTAACGGACAGATTGGTTAATGAGGCAGACCACTTTTCTGCTCTTTCGGTCAATCTTGAGACGACTTGTGCAGGGTTCCCAATTGCAATAGAGTCTGAGCCAATATGCCCCTTTACGACACTCCCGGCACCGATGATCACATTATTTCCAATTGTTGTCCCGGGTAGAATTATTACCCCTAATCCTATAAAAACGTTGTTTCCAATTATTATATCTTTTAATAGAGCAATGTCTCGATCGGGGGCTCTATTTATAGATATTAATCCGGTCGTAATTGAATAGTCATGAGTTAAAAGAGTAACTTTTCGAGATATAATTACATCATCACCTAATTGAATCATGTAAAAATCGTCAAATAGTACATCACTAGCTATATATTTAGGTTTACCATGTATAGTTACTCCACAGAACTTTAGGAGAATAATATAATAATTCATATAAATTGAAGGCTTTGTGCTCTCAAATATTCTTAAAATAAATCTAGAAAAATGAAATAATAATCTTGAAAACATTCTAAGTATACTTTTAAAAAAAGTAGATTTTTCCATATATCATATTTTTTTATATATTAAAATGTAGTAACTATAAAACACTTTTGTTAACGGTAATTAACACAGCGTTCGACTTTAAAATAATCAATGTATTAATTAAACGATAATTAGTGTATTTGTACTAACCAGTATCAACACAGGAAAAAACAAATTTTTAGCTTTTTCTTGGTTCGTTTTTTTTCGATTTTTCCTGTTGAAAATGAATAATATTTTTATTATATACTGTATTAATTACATTATTTTTACTTCATCTAAAAAGAATAGGTATCTAACCGGAGGCATCGTCAGAACTTTTATTTTTAGAAAGTTTCTAAAGAGCCGCTGCATTGAAAATTGAGATGTTAGTATTGCTCGGCGCTCTTCATTCCAGAAAGTGATTTCGAATGAAATGTAAAAAGTTGCTTTAACGTGAAAACATTAAATTAAATCACCATGATCCTTGAAAAATCCGCGACGCTATTTTAATGCCTCTTGTAGCATAGGTTCTGTTTCCCTCTCCATGCGCAGACGCCGATTTTTAAACGTTTGGGTTGCCCAAGATCATTGAGTGGCCACGGGATAGCTTCAAAATTATACAATATTACCAAGAAACCTGTGATTTTCGACAACTTAATGCATCACCCCTTCTTTTCGAAAAACCGTAACAGCCGTTAATATCAAGATTTTTAAGTCAAACAGGAAAGATTGGTGGTGAAGGTAGTACTCATCCATGTCGACCTTGACTGGTATGGGCAAATCATCCCTGCCATTCACTTGAGCCCATCCTGTTAGGCCGGGAATGAGCAAGCAGATACCTCTCTGCGACCTTAGTTGTATTAAATCCTGCTGGTTGTAGAGCGCAGGTCTCGGACCGACAAAACTCATTTCTCCCTTCAGTATACAGTAGAGTTGTGGTAGTTCGTCAAGACTTGTTTTTCTGAGGAACGCTCCGATCTTAGTTACATACTTTTCAGGGTCTTTTAGCGTATGAGTAGCCACTTCCGGTGTTCCAATCAACATTGTCCTGAACTTGGGCATCAGAAAAATATTGTTCTTTCTACCAATTCGTTTCGACCAATAGAGAACGGGACCTCTGGAACCAAGTTTGATGGACACACAAACACAAAGCATTGGGACAGCCAAAATCAGAAGGAGAAATGAAGCCAGAAATATATCAAAAACACGTTTTAATTTTAGCATGGATATCAAGAGCCGGCTTTGAAAAACACATCCTGGGATCCGTCAAATACAGGACGTTTGCCTGGAGTTTTTTCTCAATTTATCTAATCAGCGTATTTATCAAATGCCTTTCGAAAACCCTCCTCAGGGGTAACAGGCGGTGTCCAGCCAAGAGCATTGCAAGCCTTACTAGAATCAATTTGGAGGGAAGAAAACAGTCGTGTCCCGACACTTTCTTTTCCTAAAATTGTTGCAATAGCACTCAGTATTCTCACAGAACAAGGGATCAGCCAGGCTGGTTTGCCAAGCGCGTCGCCAATTTTTTCAAACAACCCAGCAGTTGATAGATCCTGGCCGTCAGAAACGAGAAAAACCTGGTTGTACGCCTTTTTGTTTGCAATGCAGGTAACGATGAAGTCAACAAGATTTTCAACACCGATGAAGCTTCGTTTGTTCTTTACAGACTTTAATGGCACAGGTAAACCCTTCAGGATCCAGTTTCTTATGGTATTCAGGTGCCCTGCGGCTCCAGAACCATATACGAGAGGGGGACGAATGATTGTAATCGGCAATCCGGTCCTCTTGTTGATCCGCCAAAGTGCTCGCTCTGCTTCATATTTTGAGATACCATAGTCACTCTCGGGAGCGGCAAGGTCGTTTTCTGAAAATGGATGATTAGGCAAACTTAACTCCCCGTTCACTTTGATTGTACTAATAAATATAAACTGCTTGATACCACATTCGGCAGCTTGACGGGCGAGAATGACGGTTCCGCCAAGATTTATTCTTCTGTACTCTGATAGAGGGTCCCTGGATGCTTCGTTCATAACATGAACCCGGGCAGCCAAGTGGACCACGACCGAAACATCCTTGAGTGCATGATGCCAATCTGTGTGCGGACCTATCTCTCCAATCACAACATTATCGCATCCCATGTATTCGGGCATCTGTGAGTTTGCAGCTCGAACAGATCTGCGGAACCGTTTCCCCTCTGAATAAAGGCGTTGGCATAGCTTTGAGCCTACAAAGCCAGTGCCTCCGGTAACGAGAATAATACTCAAAGCTTAACCCCTTTCGGCTTTCTAACGAGTTCAAATAGCTTGATCGGTATTTTTAGAAGAACTATAAACAAATTTGTATAAACCCCATTGTCCCGGCAAGCTTTTACGATTTCCTGATTAACCAGAATCCTGTTTTTTAAGGTAACATTGCTGATTCCTCCACTGCGCATACATACTAAAAGTTTGTTAATCGGCAAATATGGTATTTTCTTGAGCAAGAGAAGGCGCACAAACATCTCGTAGTCAGCCGATATTTTGTAGTCCGTTGAATACTCGCCAACCTGGTCATACACTTCTTTCCTGATGAAGGTTGCGGGATGGGGTGGCATCCAGCCAAACCTCAGCATCCAGGGACGGAACCAGTTAACCGAGTAGTGGCGGGTGATCTTTTTCGTATCATTAATTCTAGGGTTTATAAAAATTACACTCCCAAAAATGATCTGAGGATTTTCAGCTGCTCGGAAGTGTTCTACTATGTTGGCAATTGTTTTTGTGGATGGATAATAATCATCTGAATTGAGGAATCCTATGACGTCTCCTCTGGCATGACGTAAACCTTTGTTCATGGCGTCATAGATTCCAGTATCAGGCTCACTGATAAATGTATTAATGTGTCTTCTATATTTTTGGATGATAGTGGTAGTTTGGTCGGTTGAAGCACCATCTATTACAATGTAATCTATATTTCGATATGACTGGCCGATCACAGATTCAATCGTTTCCTCGATCGTCTCCGCACTATTATGACAGACTGTAATAATTGTTACTTTCAAGGTCAGTGCTCAATGCATGGAGAGGTCTATACTAAACAACTATCTGCTCGGGAAGATGGTTGTTTAGTTATTGCTCTGGAGATTAGGTAAACGTCAACTGGTTTGGTGCTTTGTCGATGGGCATGCCCTCTACTTCCTGCTCCTGTTGTTTGTCAAGAAAACGCTGTGCCCTACGCCTGAATCTCGCGTTATCTGTTTGTTCGCTTCTATGACTCCAGTCAGGTATTTCTGCTCTTAATTACTGCATCTTGCTTGCCTGATGTATGCGATGAGACCAACCGGATCCGCCTCTCAGCGAAAAATCCGATAGTTGCAAGTAAAAGACCAAAATATATCCACACCTTCATAAAATTCATAGTGTCAGATCGAATAGAGTTCAATAGAGCTACCAGGAATGTAAGATAAAACATTCCCAAAATTATATTTCCACGACTCAAGTATCTGTAAAATGTAGCCGCAATAGCTCCCAACAGGAAATGTATAATAAATGCACCAAGATATCCTCCTGAATAGAGCGCCTCAGCCAAAAGGCCAAAATCCTGCCCGCGCCAATTAAGCTCCCGATGCATTTTCAGCATCATTGGTTCACCGAAAAGATACTCACCAAAAATAAATTCAGGGAAAAGAGTATTACCCAATGCTACAAAGTAATTTGAGTAGCCGCTTTCCCCATACAGTCGCACATAGGCCGCCATGTGGGAATTGACATGCAACGTTGTTGTAGGCATAACCACACTTTGAAATGTATTATAGAGAGTAATTATTTGTTCCTCTTTGTCCAATTCTGATACATTCATATTCCAACCAATCAGCCCAGTCCTTGCGTTTGATAAAAATGATAAGATGAAAACCCACAAGAATATGAAAACCAGTACTTCTAAACGAACTTTTCGTTTAGACACTCGGTGTGTCTGATTTTTGTCATTAAATTCAAATATAATATAACCGACAAATGTCAAAAAAATTGCAATACCTGCAAAACGTCTACCACCGTCGTAACCATTCATGACAACTAAAAACAGCAGTAGTATAAAGATTAGAAAACTGAGCGCTTTGCTGTGTCCCCTGTTTTTGATATAGAAGCCGTAATAGAGTAAATTTGGGATGCCAATCATAAGCGATATAATCCACAAAAGCCCAAAATACCAGAATGGCAACTTATCGTAGAAAGTGTACCTATCCATTGAGTCCGTCATGTTAATTGCCTCAAAAAGGCAGTAACAGAGAAGCAAAAAAGCAGCACAATGAACAATTATTATGATTGGAGTCATAAATCTATTTAGTTGACGCAAAACAAGACTGGGTTGATTCGATTTATTCGCAGGTCTATGATTCTTTGACCCCAAACTAAATAATAGTATTGCTGAAACATAGCCCAAACCTGCATATAATGATGCAATTGCAACCGTTTCAATTTCGTAGTCGATTATATTTAGCGGCAAATCTTCAGGGGAAAAAGAGAAAATCAAAATGGGTAACCAATATGAAGCAGAGAATATGTATGTAAGTATACCACTAGGTGAAAACAGACCACCTCTTATAAATATAATTGGCGAGAACCATATTATAGCATTGCAGAGAAGGTAAAAAACAACTTTTGGTTCAAGAATATATAGATTTACCATAAAGTATTAAATAATTTAGAACGGTATATAGGATATTCCAGTTTACTTTTTTGGATTGAATATAGTTCATCTATACCAATGTGAAAAAAATAAATTTATTTCAATAAATAACATATTAAAAAATGAATATTTTAGTAGAAAATTAATTTAAATACGTCGATAGAAAGTAAATATCCACACCCAAAGGGTGTGGCTTTATGTTTCCCCCCATAGGGGGGACAAAGCCCTGCCCCCTAAAGGGGGCGGGACCATGAGTTGTTCCGCTTAATACTTATTGATCAAACAATTGTAACTGTTCAATCTGCCTTTCCTGCTTCTCCTGGTAGCGGACATACTTACGTATCATGTCCGCGTCAAGACCGACTGTGTCTACACAATAGCCTTTTGCCCAAAAATGGTTTCCCCAGTATGGCTTTTGTTTGAGGTATCGAAACTGATTGAATAGCTTCATCGATGTCTGCCCTTTCAATCTCCCCAAAAACTGAGATATTGATACCTTCGGGGGAACCATTATCACCAGGTGGACATGATCCGGCTGAACGTTTAATTCAACAACCTCACACCCTGCAAATCCACTTATTGCATGTATTCCAACTTCGCATGCTTCCTTTACTGCACCTGTCAGTATTCGATATCGATACTTCGGTACCCAGACAATATGGTACTGACAATGCCATATCGAATGTGATAACTTACGGAATCTGCTCACTGCGACCTCCTTACTTTTCGATGTTGCGGCAACAACTCGAGGTAAGGATAGCAGTGAGCGGCCTTTTAGGCCATGCCCATACGGGACCGGCGCAGCCAGCCCCTATTACCCCACCCTAAGGGTGGGGGTTTCTACTTCAAACCTATTACCCCACCCTAAGGGTGGGGGTTTCTACTTCAAACTAAATAAAGCTAGTGATATCGATTATCTGGAACATATTCTGGAATGATTCTTTTTAAATGATCAATGATTTCCGGTGTCTGGTGATTAGCGGCATACTCCTTAAGCTGTGTAATTAAAGTGTTTCTATCTAGGGGAATATTCTTATCATTTCGCAGAACAAGTATTTTCTCATGATTAGTTTCAGCTATACCCTCTCCATCAGTGATTAATTCTTCATAAAGCTTTTCTCCCGGCCTTAAACCGGTATATATTATCGGAATATCTATATCTGGTTCTTTTCCTGCAAGCCTGATCATCTCACGAGCCATGTGGTCAACCTTTACCGGCTCCCCCATTTTCAGTATAAATATTTCTCCATCCCCGCCCATTGCACCTGCCTGCAGTATTAATTGCGCTGCTTCTTCGATCGACATGAAGTATCTATTTATATCAGGATGCGTAACTGTTACTGGACCGCCTCGCTCTATCTGGCTGCGGAACAACGGTATAACTGAACCAGAGGAGCCCAACACATTACCAAATCGTACTGCGATAAATCTTGTGTCATGATACGATCTGCGCTCTCTAAGGTAGGCCATCCTTTGCTTGATGGTGTCTAGACGTTCCCATTCATCACTGAATTCACCATCCCAATTGCTTCTGGCGTAAAAGAACATAAGAAGCTCGGTTAACCGTTTCGAAGCACCCATTACACTGCTGGGTCGTACTGCCTTGTCGGTAGAGACTAAGACAAAGGACTCAACTTGATAGAGAATTGATGCTTCAAGCAATAGTTGGGAAGCGATAATATTATTATGTATTGCCTCCCAGGGGTTTTTCTCTATGAGTGGAACATGTTTGTAGGCTGCTGCGTGAAAAACCGACTGAGGTTCATGATCATTAAACACTTTGTTGAGTAGCCGGATGTCTTGAACACGTCCGAGGATTGATACGATATTATTGAAGTTATACTGATGGATCAGTTCCATCTCAACATCATATAAATTCTCTTCACAACTGTCATAGAGAATTAACTCGCCAGGTGAGAAACGAAGGATTTGTCGACAAAGCTCAGATCCTATTGACCCGCCGGCACCGGTAATAAGTATCTTTTTATTGCGAATATACTCACCGATTTTCTCCTGCTCGAGAACTATTTCTTCTCTTCCCAGTAAATCCTTTATCGAAAAATCTCTGATATTTTTGATTGAAACTTTTTCATCAATGATTTCGCTCAAACTTGGAATAACTTTAAATGGGAGATTTGCACGTTGACAGAGATCATGCAGTCGACTCATTTCGTCTCGACGAGCATTTGCTATTGCGATGAGTATCTCATCAGCCTCTGTACGAATGACATGCTCAGCGAGATCATCTGTATTTCCCAATATCGGTACGCCATGGATTTTAAGGCCTATCTTGTCTCGCCTGTCATCTATTAATCCGACAGGCGTGTATTCCAACAGGGGATTGCCTAATATCTCTCTCAATACCTTCTCTGCCGCATCCCCCGCACCAATTACCAGGAGCTTCTTCTTTTTCTTGGAACCGATTCCACGAGAAGGTAATCGATTATCAAGAGCAGTTCCATTTCTCTCACCATAATAAAATCGGATTGATAACCGATTCCCGCAAATGAATAGAAATGAGATAATCCCATCAAGTATAAATACTGAACGTGACAATCCACCAAGTCTGTTAATATAGACAAGAGAGACCAGAATTATACAGAAGGAAATGGTGTTGGCTTTTATAATATTTTTCAAATCCTGAGTTGACGTATAGCGCCACATTCCTTTGTATAATCCAAAAAAGTAAAAAACAGGGATCTTGATTATAAGAATTAATGGAAAATATTTCAGATACGTTACAAAGCTTCCATGGGCGACGGTACCGCCCTCATATCTCAAGAAATAAGACAGGTACAAAGCAATGAGCAATAAAACAATGTCAATACCAAGGATGAGCCATAACTTGGGATTGTGGAAGAGTGCTCTCGTGGTTTGTAACTCATCTCTGGCGCTCTGCACCAGTTCGGCTATTGCGGTGTGCACGTTTCTAGTAATACTCACGTTTCGGGGTTAATAAGAAAACGACTGGGAAAGAACACAAGTCGCTGGAATAATTATACATTAACGTAAAAAGCCTTTCGCTTTCTGATAGAGTGATATTTGCGAAATATTCAACAATATCAAAGGAAAAAGGCTCACATGAACTATACCAAACAATACCTGGATCAACAAGAAGCAATACACCTTCAAAACGGGACCTCCTCCCGTAGGAGGATTTTTGAGATCGCTACCCTGTTGCATGGAGATCTGGTCAGGTTGATTGCTGGGCGCAAAAGTTCGCACAAATAAAGCTGTTCTATGCGCAATGGTGGATGATACACCTGTCTTTCTTTAACGGTTTACCGCTCCCACCTTGTCGGGAGTGTACGCCATTTCGTTTCGTTTAACGATCGTGTAGCGTGCCGCAACCTTGGTAAGTGACGGATCCTCGAGCGTCAGGTTTTCAGGTAGCAGCATCAGCCCGGTCTGCGTTTCACCATCAGCTGAAATGGCGTCCAGAGCGATGGCTTCGGTGTAAACAGTTTGGATATTCTCCAGTGCAAGCTTCGCTCCACGAACATTGATGGCAGCTGGAGTAATCTCAACGCCGGTCATGAGCAGGCCAGGCGGTAAGGTTCCCTTCCAGACAGGCTGGATGGGCAGGTTTTTCGTAACCGTGCTGTCGATGTTCACCTCGATAAAATGGGGTTCGACCTGTTTCAGCGTCACTCCAGGGGGTAACTCGACTCCGTCCCGATTAATAGTCAGTTCATTATCTCCCGGTACGGCATTGGCGAGACTGATTTTAACCTTGAGTTGATCGGGCCTTATCGCTTTGACAAGCGAACCTGAGCCACTGACCTGCACCTTCAGATTGCTCGATGAGACGGAGAATATCTCCATGTCCGGACTCTTATCCTTGAATTCCACGGGAACTTCAAAAGAGGCAAATGTTTCGACGCCTTTCGCAAAACTCATCCATATGGTGCTGACAAAAATAACACAAAATAGTGCGGCAAGACATACATGGACTTTTTGACTTGCAATACCGTTCTTTTTATCGGGGGCGATACCGATTATATGTTCAAGGGTTTTCTGCAGTTCATTTGAGGAACGAACGGGTAGAATGTTCTGATCCTTAAAGAGCGTAATATCTCCCCGTTCCTCGGAAACCACCATGATCAGGGCATCGCTCAATTCAGCCAGGCCCACTGCTGCTCTGTGTCTGGTGCCGAAGTGGTCGGGAAGTCCCTTCTTCTTGGAGAGAGGCAGAATAGCAGCTGCCCTCACAATCTGGTTCCCCTGGATAACCGCGGCACCGTCGTGCACTGGTGCACCGTTCCAGAAAATACTCAGCAGCATTTCTTTGGACAGGTTTCCTTTCCAGCTGATGCCGCCATGGACAATATCTGAAATATCTTTTTTAAAAGGGAGCACGATCAAGGCCCCGAGCCTGCGGCGAGCAAGTTCGGTAAGACTGTCTGTAATTATTTCCACTGATGTCCTGCTTTGGTGCTTTGGTATCCCCCATAAAATGGTTCTGAGATTGCCTGGTTGGAAGATACCGGCAATTTCATTACGGAATACTATGATGACGAGCAATGCGGCCACCGCAATAAAGCCCTGAATGATCCAACTCGTGACAATCATGCCCATGGCCGCGGCCAGGTGTTTGAAAAACCAGAGGAGGACGATGACCATCAGCATTCTAATCACGTTGGTTCCCCTGAACAGCATATACAGCCTGAAAAGGATGTAACTGTTGATCAGAATGTCTATGATGTCCTGCCAGCGTATACCGGCAACAGTGTAGTATAAGCTATCCATGATATCAGTTCGTGACACCAAATCGAAGGGTTTCGAGAATGGTCCCGTCTGCATCCACGATATCGACCTGCCATGGACCTATATCGGTTACACGCAACTGCATGCTCGAAAATGTCGACCACCTCGGTGGCTTGATGGTGAGTGTTTTTTGAGAAATTAAGATTCCTTTGTGGTACCAGCGATGGGAGATATCCATTTCTCTCTGAATATCACTGAATTCCGTAAAACATATAACCTTGCCCAGATTTATGGAATAGATCACCGCCTGGTTAACCGGCTCCAGCTTATTGACAGATTCGCACATCAGCGCTTGAATCAATTGCGGCTTGAGGTCTGAAGGAGATGCTCCGCTGCTGGAGATGGGCTGGTACAGGAATGCCAGCATGACCATGACAACGAGAACAGTGAACTGATTTTCAAGCATTATCTTCATAACGACCGTATCTTACTCTGTGGAAAAGTTCCTTTTTGGCCCAGGACAAACATCCGGAAAATGGCGTTGTTCGTATCCTTTGGCTGTTGAGAGTATCGGATAAAAGTAAAAGAGCTGCGGCAAGGTCCTTGAGGCTGATCGAGGTGCTCAAGCTGTAATAAAATGGTTGGGAAGTCCTGAGCAACGTGCCGTTGCGCCTGGTTGTAGACAGGAAAAGCAGTCGTCGCAAATTGTTTGTTTATTCACGACGACCGTTTACCCTGGTTTGCCTGGAGATTTTCAGGCTCTGCCTGGCTGCATTGGCAAGAGCTTATTGGTTGGCCGCGTCACGGATGAGCCGGATGCCGTCATCGAGCCCGATCACGCCATCTCCATCGGCATCCTGTGAATTTGTGGTGTTGATGTCCGTATTGCCGACCAGCACCTGCAGGACGCTGATGATATCCCGCAGGGCTGCAATGATTGGTGCCAGCCTGAGGCCGCGCTCCGGTCTGCTGAGGTCATGGCACCAGCTGCAGTCATATCTTTTTTCTTCTACATGCAGCTTATGCACCCATTCGTATTCAGGCCCGCTTTTGCTTCCCTCGTTCCCGTGACATTGCGTGCAGACGCTTGAGCGGGCATCTTTGAGCGCGTAGCCGAGTTCATTCTGCAAATCCATGCGGCCGGTTGAATCATGACAGGAAGAACAGCTCAGCGCTCCTTCCGATGGGGCGACTTCATGCGTTATCAGCTGGAGTGTGTCTGTGTCCACCCATGAATAGGATTCAGCCGGAGAATACCCCATATTTGCCAATCCGGATTCGATTGCCGCGACCGGGTCTCCGGTACTGAAATAGACACTCGTATCAAGCGCGATGAGTTGATTCTCACTGTCAATCAAAGGCTGTGTTGCTGTCTTGTATTTAAATGGATACAGTTTCGCCTCTGCCTGCCTGGCCGTTCCAAGTGGTCGGGAGGTGGGGATTGCACCGGTACCTGGATCAAGGACGGCATCGTCATAGAGCGTGTAACTGACGCTGCGGCCATTCCACCAGGCATAGTTCGGGATCAAATCGCCAGCCAAGGTCGGGGTTGGATGGATCGCGCCACTCGCCGTTTCGTGCGGAAGACGCCAGTCGCGGTGCATCTCGGTCATCTCGGTTGCAGCCGTGTCCGCGGCGTTCTTGGCGTATGAGGGAATATGACACGTCTGGCAGGCCACCCGGGCGACGTGTCGGCCGATATCACTGTCTGCATGACCGGATGGGGAGGCTTTGGTGGTGTGACAGTCTGTGCATGACATTTCGATATCCAGATCAGTCGGTCGCAGATCAGTGCCACGGCCCGCCATACGGTGCTGCTCTGTTACATGGCAGCTCTGGCAGTCAAGGTTGGCTCCGGTTGTTGCCATGTGCACATCGAACTGACTATCGCTGGTGGCCGCATGGGCAAGTGCCATATCGCCGCGCTTGAAGTTGTCGCCGCCCCCGCCTTTGGCGTGACACTGGAGGCAGGTCGCCCTCGTCGGAAGATGAACCGTCTGGGCGGCCTCGACCATTGTCACAGTCATATTGGCGGAATCAGGAACATAGGTGCCATCTATTTTAACACGTTTATAGTCCTCCTGGTGACATATCATACAGTCGATGTTCTCCAGCTGCTGCTGACTGACGACTGGTTCGGGCCGGGCTCCAAGCCCTGTGTGACAGGCTGCGCAGCCATTCCAGTTACCGGTCGTATTGATACAGTAGCTGTTGACCCCCATATCGAGCTTGCCCTGGATGGAGGGACCATTCTCCATGTACGGTGTTTCCCCGAGCCATTGATAGTGAACTGAACTGAAAACTTCCTGCGCCTCCGTCTCGTGACAGGACAGACAGGTCGTTGTTCCCTCCCACGTAGAAATGGACTGGTGGGCTGAAACAACGGCAAAGGCGCTGACAGAAGAGAAGAGCAGGATGCTAAAAGACAGCCCTGCGAGGATGAGTGCTACATTCCGCCGTGACATAATGAGTTCTCCCAAGTAGTTTACTCCAATCAGTTTGTTTTTCGGTGACAGCTTTTACAAAATATTCGGCTTCTCTCGTTCTTTTGCTCCGTGTCAAAGGCTTGGACTCTGGGGATCATATCTGTCTGCACGGGGTAACAGGAAGTCGTGGAGGTTTGCAGATATTCGCCCAGCTATTGTGCCTTTTTGCTCGGCCTTCGGACTAATGATGTCGGTCGTCAGATCGCGACAGCGTGGTAGTTCTATCGGGCAGCAGGTCGAGTTTGCATTTCGTGGTGCGTGTATGTATCGAGTTTCTGTTGACATTTTGTTGAGTCGTCGGTGTGTTCAGTATGCGACAATAATCTTTCTCCTTTCCCACAGGCTCACGATGAGCCCGCCCCTGATTTAGCGGCAGCTATCGCGGTTTGCTACAGCACCTGAAGAGGGTCATTTCGTAACGTGGCTGTGAGCGAGACCTGTATTTCTCAAGGTGAGCAGGGCAAATACGTTTGTACGTGGTTCGTTCCGGTTGTCTGACTGTTCAACAGGAATATGCATGAACACAATTCGTAAAAGAGCACAGCTTTTTCACCAGCAGTCGCTTTGTACCACAATGTGTGCAAATTGTGTACCAGAAGGAGAATAATAATTATTCCCATGATTACTGAGGTGTTAGGGGCACTTTAGGCTTCAAGCAGGTGAAACAGGACTTAACGGGTAAACGAAGGTGACAACTGAGCAGCGTTTTGCGTGATCAAAAATACTCATCACCTATTCAATTGAAAATAAAATAAACGATGTCAGCAGGTTGATTTGATCCCGTTTGCGTAAACAACGTTTCAGTAAACGATGCCTGAACGCTGTTTTCAGGATGGGTCGGGGCTTCTCTGGACCGCCAGCAGAAGAGGATAGCAGAAGGCTGAGGGGCTGGAAGGTCTAAGAGGATCGGCTCGATCTATAATTAGGCTGCCGAACGCGTGCTGCAAAGAATCATTGCCCGGCGAACACTGCGCATTAAAAGAAGCAGAAAAAAAACAGCCCGCCTGATTTTTTTCAAGCGGGCTGTGCTGAGGTTTAGTGTGATATAATCTCAAGCTTCGTACGTTACTTTAGATTAGTAGCCGGGCGAGAGATTCGTTACCGGGGTCGTGTTGTAGAGCGGCGACCAGGCGCCAGGCTGCAGAACACCGCGCGTCAATCCGGTTTCCCATTTGTAGACGCCGTCAAAGGTGCCGGTACCCGGGAAATTGGCATAAAGCACCGAGCCGGAAGAGACCATATCGGAGGGTTCATCGGCAATCAGGTAATTCCAGGCACCAGCCCAGCGAAACAAACCACTGGCCCCAAAACTGGCATAGAGTTCAGGACCTGAAACCGTCATGGAAGTAGGTATGACTGTTGTTAAAAGGTTCCAGGCAGCTCCATCCCACTGATACAGTCCATAAGGATCGAAAACAGTGTATAGATCAGACCCGGATGATACCATAATTCCCGGAGGAATAGTGTTAATCAGGGTCCATGTACTGTTGTTCCATTGAAACAAGCCTGCACCAGCGAAGTACGCGAATAATGTTGACCCATCTGCGACCATGCTGTCTGCCGTAATATTGGTTAACATTGTCCAGTTTCCCGCTGGAGTCCACTCAAATAATCCAATTGTATTGAAGTTGACATATAGACCTGTTGATGAGGGCAGCATGGAAGAAATTTCCAGATTATTAAGCATCGTCCATGTGCTGTTATGCCATCGAAACAGGCCGAATCCGCTGAACTGAGCGTATAAACCGGAAGAAGAGACGACCATCGATTCTGGTGGCAGTGTCGTTATCTGCTTCCACTCATACCCGTTCCACTCCCAGACGCCGTTGCCGTAGCCGGCATAAGCAAAGGATCCATGAGAGACGAACCCAGCTGTCGGGTTCAGGTCGGCGATCTTCCGCCACTCGCCCATGTTCCACTCCCAGATGCCGTTTGACGGGCCGTTGAGGGAGTAGACGATGCCGTTGGCATTCAAGGAGATAACGCGCATCATGTCCTGTTCCTCGTGACTGAGGATATGGCAGTGCCACAGATACTCATGCCCGAAGTTCGTCATATCATTGGTGGTTACCGGATCCGTGGCCTGACCGGTGGTCGGATCGATCTGGGTGAAGCCGAGCGTGGAGCCGATCGGATAGGCCGGGTTGAGCGGCCGGATCGAGTTGGGTACGTTGAATGGCGTCGGAACCTTGACCGGGCGGACGGCAACGACTGTATCCATCAACGGATGGATGCGGACCGTATCCTGCCAGCCGAGTTCGTTCGGGTCGGGCAGATACTTGAAGCCGTCCCAGCCGACGCGGTTGAGCAACTGCACCTCCATCAGGTGAAAATGCACCGGATGGGTATCCACCCCGTTATGGGTAATCTTCCAGATCTGGATCTGGTCCTGCTGGATGATTTCGGTGGGCGGATCGACGAAGTTCTGGGTGATGAATGTCTGGATGCCCGCATTGGTAAAGGACATTTCGAGGCCGAGCTTGGCACTCATCCGGCCATACTCGTCGAAGACTTCACCCTGCTCGTCCTGGATCGCCTTGGGTTCCATGTAGTACTCGTCAACGAGCCCGCCGTCCGGCGTCATGTAGCTGATCGCATTGTCGGTGATCCGGGAGATGCCCCAGTAGGGCCAACGGTTCGGAAACGTCGTGTCATAGGTGTCGTTGTAGGCTGACTGGCCGACGATCATCGGTTCCTGACCGCGGGCAAACAGGCCATCGCCGCCGTTGGCCATTCTCAACTTGGTATCGATGGCGTCGACGAGTGCGGTGTTAAACGCATTCACGGCACCAGCGGGCGGTGCATTTGAACTCGGTGTCCCCGGGTCTGCCCCGTAAATACCGGAACCATTATCAACCTTGATCTGCATGATGGTCCGGGTGTTCGGGCCGTATCCAGCCTGTACCGTGGTCGTCCCGCCGTCTGCAGTAAAATCGCCGTTGCCGGTGTAGTAATCGTAGTGGAAGTCGACTGCCGGCCACGGTGCCGGGGCGTCGTTGTAAAGAATCAAGGTTTTACCGGCAAATGCGCTGAAATCGACCAGTATGTCAGCACGCTGAGCCGGACCGAGGAACAGGGTGCCGCCGCCCTGGTTCTGCTGCAGGACGTTGCCGGCGGCAAAGGTGGTGACATCAACGTTCCAGTTGACCGGCCGGTTATTCAGGACCACCGGCTTGGGAAGCATACCGCCGTCGTTCATGATCTGTACCAGGGCGGGTCCCCGGTAAGCCGGGTCAGGAACCCCGCCTTCACGACCGTCGTTCGGCCAGGGAAAGCCATCGTTAGAGGCTGAAACATCGATGGCACCATCGGCTGGCATCATTTTTATCTCAGTGAAGTCATGAGTAACTTCAGCCGGGTCATCACTTGCCACATAAAGCTGAAGATTCCAGAACCGGTCATGTGCACCGTTCAGGATTCGGAACCGGACCACTCCGTTGGGAACTTCCAGGGTGGGGTAGGCCGTGCCGTTGATGACCGGGGTGTCGAAGAAGGCCTCGGCGCCCCAGGATGGGTTCGGAGTATCCGGCATCTGCGGGGGTCGTACCGCAGCTGTCGGATCGACTGTTGGTGAGACATAATAGGGGTTCGGGACCGGACCGTATTCGTTGTTGGTCGGCGGCCAGAACCAGGGGCCGTAGTGCCAGCGGCCGTAGGGGTTGATGCCGCTCAGGTCGGTTGCAAATGGATCCTGAGCCGGCACGTAGACATGCGGCCACCAGAGGTCGCCGGTGGTCGCCACGAAATTTGCGTTCCAAGCGGTTCCGCCTTTGCCCATGGTGCCCGGCTGGCTGCCCCAGATCCAGGTGGGGTCGGTGTTTTCGACATGATTGGGGTTGGTGCCGGGATCACCCGAGGCGTCGACAAAGGTCTTGTCCTGGATGATCAGCGGAATGATGGGGAGTGGACCGGTAGTTGCCTCGATGGTGGTCACCAGCTCCTGCTCAAACTCGTCCGTGATGAAGTAGCCGCCAACCTCACCGGCATAGACGTTCAGTCGGGTGATGCCCCAGGCGTGATCGTGGTAGAACATCATCCGGGCGCTCTGGGCGTTGGTGTAGTAATAGGTCATCGCCGAGGGACCGGGGTCATTCGTCGCTCCCGCTACATCACAAGACAACTGGGTAGCACAGGAAGGGATGAAGGCACCGGCGGCATCATACCACATATCGGGCACGTTGGCCACGCTGTAGCCCTTCTGGTAGCTCTCGTCGAAGACCGTTTCGCCCTCGGGGGTGAGCCACTGGTGAGCCGTACCGTCGCTGATCCAGGGTGTCCTTCCGCCGTGCAGATGGATGAGGGCCCGGTTCGAGGAAAAGCACTCGTCCTCGTTGCCCGCCTGCTTGCAGAATTCATCGTCACGCATCGCACCGGTCAAACGGTCGTACGAGGCGCCGGGGCCGGCGCCCATGACCGTGTAGTCCACCGGGATAAAGAGATTTCCGGCTTCGTTTGCCGGCAGCTCGTTGGTCAGCTTGATGCGCACCGCTACGTCACGTTGGGCCGCGATGACGGGCCCGAGGCTGTGCGGTGTCGCCGCTGGGTTGCCTGGGTCCACGTTGGTTTGGGCATAGCCGCGCAACAGCGTGCCGCCGGAAAGTCCGTCAGGGGCTACCGGGGGCAAGTCGGAGTGCATCTGCTCCCGGTACTGGACGACCGATATCTCGTAATAGTGCGAACCGTCGGGTAAAACTTCTGGAACGGCGATCGGCAGACACTGGCCCAGGTTGTTGGTTCCACTGGCGCAGGTAGGCGGCAGCCCGTCAACAAATTTAAGCATATTCTTCGGGGAGTTGGCATAGTTTGCAATGCCGTAATAGTCGGGCACTCCCGTCGTCTTGGTCAAATCCAGAATTTCCGCTTCCGTATAGGCGGCCGCCGGGGTTGTCGCCCCGAGCCAGCAGCTGATAACGCCTGCAAGCACAAAAGCATATCTGCAGGTCTTAAAAAATCTGTGTATCATATCATTGGTCTCCTTGCCGTGAGGACATCGAGTGGGATCGCCAAAAAGCTGATCAAAATGCTTTGTATCTCTGCTCATGAATCGATACCGGGCTGAACCAGTGGTTTGCCGGTTTGCTGCGGCTTCTTCTTGTTCCCCTCGGCCCTAATCAAGGCATTGCGCATCGCCCAGGCCCGCCTCTTGATATCACGCTGGATCTCCACTCGTTCCCGTGCGTCCATTGTCGGGGTTATGACCCGTTTGTCATTCTCACCACGAATGACCGCACCTTTGCCGACATGAACTTTTTCGGGCAGTTCACCGCCGGGTGCAGCCATCGCGGGGAGCGACACGGCGGCCAGGAAACCGACCAGAGCACTCACCATGATTACTTTTTTCATAAAGACCTCCACTTGTTTTTTTGCCTATGCATGGGCGTCTCGCATAAACATTCATCAGTAACCTCCCGCACCTGGAGGGATGGTTTCACCAGGCTAACCAGACCTGATTACATCTATGTTGAGTTTTTGTTCAGACACTGACGGCCGCCACTCCTTCAAACGGTAAACTTCACAGCAACTCCACTACAAACACAAGCTATTCAGTTTCCACTTGAATTTCCGCAAAGAGACGGGCCAGGCAGATTTCTGCTGCTCGTCATGGACGAGGAAGAAGAGAAGTATGAAACTGTCACTGCGTACAATAATTGATACCCGTTCGACACTGTCGCCAAATGGTAACGGTTACTTAATTAATAACTATAAAGGCATTCAACAGCAAGAAAAAAATGCCACAATGTGTCATATAACACCACTACATTGTAGTATTTTTGTGCCATGGAACGAATTGATCACTCTATCTAATTGGAATGATAATTATTATTGAAAAGAGGGGCCGTACAAAAAAAATGCGGAAAAGTAAAAATAATTATACGGACCAGGGCCATATGTAAAAATAATTCTACTGCTCAGAACCATTTTGACCGAAGATTGATCACCTCTGTACACTGGACAACCTTTTCAGAACTGAAAAAGTGATGAGCCTACAGCGGACGGTCACTGTTCTGAATGACGGTGCCTTCATCCTGTCTGCGGCTCCGCTTGACCTCACTGTGCCACTTCCAGGTCTCGAACAGGATTGGATACACAATGAGTTCCAGCAGAAATGAAGATATGATGCCGCCGATCATCGGGGCAGCGATTCGCTTCATGATAGCAGCCCCGGTGCCCATCGACCACATGATCGGCAGCAGGCCGAGAACGGTCGTGGCGGTTGTCATGAACTTGGGACGCAACCTGGTTACCGCTCCGGCCATCACTGCTTCTCGCAGGTCGGCCCGTCCCCGCATACGATTTTCCTTTGTCGCCTGTTTGTAGGCAATATCGAGGTAGAGCAGCATGAACACGCCTGTTTCCGCGTCCACGCCAAGCAGGGCGATCAAACCGACCCAGACGGCGATGCTGAGGTTGTAGTCAAGCGCATAGAGAAGCCAGATCGCCCCGATGCATGAAAACGGTACCGCCAGCAGGACAATGAGTGTTTTTGCCAGCGAGCCGGTATTGATATAGACCAGCAGAAATATGAGGAAGAGTGTAAGTGGCAGAACGACCTTCAACCGTTCGGTAACCCGCTCCATGGCTTCATACTGGCCACTCCAGGAGATCGAGTAACCGGCCGGCAGTTCGACCGATTCCCTGATGAGCCGGTCGGCCTCTTCGATATAGCCGTGCGGGTCACGGTCGGAGATATCAACATACACATAGCCGGTCAGCAGCCCATCCTCATTCCTGATCATGGCGGGGCCCCTGACGATTTCTATATCTGCGAGTTGTCCGACCGGGATATGGGTTTTCCCGGAGGCGCTGGTTACAAGCACTCGGTTGAGCATGTCAAGATCCATCCGAAAATTGCGCATATAGCGCACATTCACCGGATAGCGCTCGCGTCCTTCCACGGTTGAGCTGACGGTCTGACCGCCGATGGCATTCCGCACAGCAGCCTGGGCCTGGGCCATGTTCAGCCCTGCAAAGGCGAGTGCTTCCCGATCCCAATTGAAATCGATGAAATAACCGCTTCCGGTCCGTTCGGCGAAAGCATTGCGGGTTCCATTGACTGCCGGCAGCAAGGCTTCAATGCGGGTTCCAATTTGTTCGATTTCAGCGACATCGGTTCCTGAAATTTTAATACCGATCGGTGTCTTGACTCCGGTCGACAGCATGTCGATACGACCTTTGATCGGCATGGTCCAGCTGTTTACCAGGCCGGGCAGCCGCACCGCGTCATTCATCTGGTCCACGAGTGCAGCGTAGCTGATACGGTCGGGGGTGAAATGCCGCAATACCTGTTTCAGCCACTCCGGTGCCCAGTTCGAATACCAGGTATCGACGGATCGCCACTGATCTTCCGGGTGCAGGACGATGACGGTTTCAAGCATTGACAGCGGTGCCGGGTCCGTGGACGTATTCGCCCGCCCGGCCTTGCCCAGCACACGGTCCACCTCGGGGAACTGTTTGAGGATGTGATCTGTCGTCTGCAGCAGGCGCTGTGCTTCTGAAATCGAGATTCCGGGAAGTGTCGAAGGCATGTAGAGGATTGTCCCTTCCTCGAGCGGCGGCATGAATTCCGAGCCAAGTCGGAAAAAGATCGGCACGGATGAGAGCGTGAGAATGACGGCGATACCTGCAACAGCTGTTTTGTGGCGGAGTGACCAACGTGCCGCGGGCTGGTAGAGGGCAATCAGTGATCTGCTCAGCCAGTGTGTGCGTTCAGGTCTGATGGAGCCGACCAGCATGGTGTTTGTCAGTGTGCACAAGAGCTGCGGTTTAAACGAGAAACCTTTGAGTTGGGCGAATGCCAACCTGAGGGCAGGGCTGAGCGTTATTGCCAGCGCCGCAGCCACAAACATGGTGAGGGTTTTCGTGTACGCCAAGGGTCTGAACAGCCGTCCCTCTTCGGCTTCGAGGGTCAGTATGGGCAGAAACGAGACACCGATCACAAGCAAGGTGAAAAAGCTCGGACCTGCTACCTGTTTGACAGCCGCGAGAACGACGGATACATAGCTTTCCCTTTGGCCATTCTGGTTCCACTCTTCCAGTTTTTTGTGGGTCTGTTCAACCATGACGATTGAGGCATCGACCATTGCCCCGATGGCGATGACTATGCCGCCGAGAGACATGATATTTACCGTGATGTCGAGGGCTCTGAGCGGAATAAAGGCGATGAGAACGGCAACTGGTATGGATATCATCGGGATGATGGCGCTGGGGACATGCCACAGGAAGAGCAGGATCACAAGGGAGACGGTTATCACGACCTCGATCAGCGTTTTGCGGAGGTTATCGATGGCACTGTTGATGAGTTCGGATCGGTCGTAGATGGGAACAACCGTTACCCCCTCGGGGAGCCCCTGGTCGATTTCTCCCAGTTTCTCCTTGACCTGGCCGATAACCTGGAGGGCGTTCTGCCCCTGCCGCATGATCACAATACCGGAAACGACGTCACCGGTGCCGTCGAGGTCTGCTATGCCTCTCCGAAAGTCGGGCCCCACTACGACCCGACCGATGTCCTTGATCCGAATGGGGCCGCCGTCGATGCTGGTTTTCAGCAGGATATTTTCGAACTCCCCGATAGACGTGGCATATCCCCTGCCCCTGACCATGTATTCGGTGCTGCCGAACTCGATGAGCCGTCCACCAACCTCGAGATTGTCCTCCTGCACAGCCTCGACGACATCGCTTATGGAAAGCCCATAGGCCTGGAGCCGGTTCGGGTCAACCGTAATCTGGAATTGTTTGACAAAGCCGCCTACGGTGGCCACTTCTGCAACTCCGGGCACGGCCTCGAGATAATAGCGCAGGTACCAGTCCTGGTAAGAGCGCAAGTCGGCCAGGCTCTGCCGGCCTGATGAGTCGACAAGCGCATATTGGAAGACCCACCCCAGACCCGTGGCGTCCGGGCCCATTTCAGTTTTTACCCCGTCCGGCAGGTTTGGTAATACCCCGGCGAGGTATTCCTGAGTCCTCGAGCGTGCCCAGTAAATGTCGGTGTTATCCTCGAAAATGACATAGACGAAGGAATAACCGAAATCCGAATAGCCCCTGACCGTCTTGACCTGCGGGGCCCCAAGCATGGCGCTCACAATGGGGTAGGTGACCTGATCCTCCATGATATCAGGACTTTGGTCCCAGCGGGAAAAGACAATTACCTGGGTGTCGTTCAGGTCAGGTACGGCATCCAGGGCAAGATGGTGCATCGACCACCAGCCGGCTAGGCAGGCTGCTGCAGTAATGATGAAAACGAGGAGTTTATGCTCGGTCGACAGGTCGATAATACGGTTAATCATCCGTGTGTTCCTCGTCTGCCATACCGGTCATCTGCGGTTGCACCGCATCTGGAACAACGTCATGTTCGTGTGCGAAGCTGTTCTTGCACATCTCGCTGCAGAAGTAATACCGGACACCGTCCTTGTCGACAAACAGGTCGGCTGCTTCAGCGGCTTGCGTGTTCACGCTCATCTGGCAAATGGGGTCGACCGCAGTGTCGTGCTGCGGATTCGCTGAGTCGGCGTCGGGAAGCGGTTGTGAGGGCATCTGGTGGAGCTGTTCGTGAGCGGCTTCCCGTTCCAGGAACGAGGTCTGCCGGGCGGGTGATTCCGGAGGACCGCTCAGCTGGAAATCCTCGGCACACTCCGCGCTGCAGAAATAGGTTGTTTCCCCCTCGTACTCGACAAAGAGTCCGGCGGCCCTGGCAACGGCAGGATCCACCTCCATACCGCATATTGGGTCAATCGTCACAGAGGTTTCCCGCGGCACTGGTTGCATCGGCATAGCCTGTTCTTCTCCATCTGTCGCTGAAGCGTTCGGGGCGCCGGCCGCCTCGGCGCCCTCTTCAGGAGGCTGATCCATGAGCTGGAGGGCTGCCAGTTTTATCCTGCTTTCGGCATCGATCAGAAAGGTTCCGGAGATTACGACCGACTCCCCTTCATGGAGCCCCGAGACAATTTCAACCCGCTCATTGAGGTGCCGCCCGGTACTGACTTGGCGCGGTTGAAATACGCCGTCGTCAACCTGTACATAGACGACCTGCTTGATACCTGCATCGATAACCGCCTCGGTCGGGACTGTCAGGGCTGGTGCGATGTCAACCTGGAATGTCACGTCAACAAACATGTCGGGCCGAAACCGGTAGTGCGGGTTGTTCATTTCAAGGCGTATTTTCAGGGTGCGGTCTGTTTTGTCGAATTCGGGCAAGACCTCGGTTACCGTGGCAGTGTAGCGGGCAGCCTGGTTCGGCAGCCTGACGGAGGCAACTGTTCCGGGTTTGATCAGGGTCGCCTCCTGATCGTAAATATCCGCTTCGACCCATACCGTGGCCAGGTCTGCCACCTCGAAGCACTCGTCTCCGCGGGTAATCTTCTGTAGAGGTGTTATCGAGCGGGAGAGGACGAGACCGTCCACCGGGGAACGGAGTTCTATGAAGCGTATGTAGATTCCTGTCTGGGCGAGCTGCATCAACTGATCGTTGGAGACACCAAGGTCCATGAGTTCCTGCCTGGCGCGACTCGCATAGAGAATATCGTCCTGTCCGGTAAAATAGAGACTCTGGCGGGGACTTATGCTGAGCAGTTCTGCCTCCTGTGTGGGGGGCCCGGCGAAGCCGTCCGGCTGCGCCGCAGGTGTGGGCTTCTGTTCGACAGTCTGGGAAGATATGGAAGCGTGTGGAGCATGCCCCTGGGAAACGGGTGCTTGAGTGCCGCCTGATTCAGGCGGACCCATGTGCATCTCGTGGTCGGCTTCTGTCATGTTGGGGGGGGTGGCCTGCTGGGTAGGTGACGGTCTGGAAGTGGAGAATGAAAGGAAATGTTTTTCAGCAACCGGTTCAGGCTGTTCCGGCACTCCCTGCGGTTTGCTGCCATAGTAGAGTGCGTCTGGTGGAATCGCGCCGTGCAGAGGGTCACCAGGTTTCGTTTCTCGAGGCGGAGCATCCTTGGTGTGCTGAGCCATTGGCTGCGGGGAAACCCGTTCCGCTGGTGTCTCAGGGGCTGGCTGCAGTGGTGTCGGACCTGCAGCTGCGGTCTGGTTCTCCTCCGCACGACTCAACTCCTGCTGGCGCTGTTCCAGCCTCGAGAGCCTGGGCGAGGTGTAGACTTCTCTGAATCCGGCATTGCCCAGTTCGGTCAGGTACCGTTGTTGCCAGGTAAAAAAATCGTAATCGAGAATCCTTATCTTGGCCATGAGCTGGCCTTCGTTCACCAGGCTGCCGGTGGTGGACTGGTGAACTTCACCAAGCCAACCGTCTGTTCCGGCGATCAGGGCATAGACCTTGTTTTCATCAGGCACGACACGGCCAAGTGCCCGAATCTGATAAGATTGCGGGGACACGACAACCTGGTCAACCTGCACCCCGAGAAGCTGCCTCGTCTGTTGCTTGACGCGAACGGCGGCCAGAGCTGCCACGGTATCGTTCGTCCCGGTACCGGTAAACGTAGCGGGATCATCCGCATAAACCGGCTCCATCGGCATTCCACAGGGAGCTATACCGGGCTCCTTGGAGGTATTGGCCGGGTTCATCGGATCAACATAGTGCAGTATCTGGCGCGACCCGCTGCTGACCTTGCCGGCCTGCCCCTGTTGACTGTACCTGAAGCCGGCGACAAATGTCGTGATGAGTATGGCAATGACCAAAAAACTGTAAATTATCTTTTTCATATGCATGCGTTGACTGGAGAAGGGGTGCGGAACTCAGCGCCTGAGCAACTGCACCTGCGAAGCCCTGTGCAGAGAAGATATACACTGGAGAGGGAGAACCTGCCAGGTGTTCCAAGAAAATTATCTGCGGAAACGCGGGTGTTACCGGCCTGGTGGCATGACGGCGCAAGACATATCATGGATCAGTACGCCTGCAGGCTGAGGTTCGAGGTCAGTATCATGTAGAGGGACGCGAGAAAAAACAGCACGGTGGCGCCGGTCGAGACAAGAGCGAGGGAGCGCTGCAAACGCGGAACGATTTGAGTGAGACTTGCAGCCGACTTGAAAAACTCGATGGCAGCGGTTCCCATGCCAGTTATTGCCGCAGCCAGAAGCGCAACATAGAGCGGATAGCCGAAATAATGATATTCGCTTTGCAGCATGCAGAACGGGCAATGATGCGTGGGCAACTCGTAAATATAGATACTGATGAAGGATATGACGGCAAGGATCGAGATGCAGAAATGCACGGCTGAGAAGAGCCCGAAGCCAACCGCCCAGCGCGTTGTCCGGTAGACAAGCACCCCGAACAGTATGATACAGGCGGCGCTGGAATAGTACAGAACCTGCGCGAGTCTCACGGGAATCTGCAAGAGCATGCCGGCAATATTCTTGGCGTTGGCGCTGAAAAGCATTCCGCAGCACGACGTGATAATGTTTGGTTCGAGATTCACGATATACGCAGCCTGGATAAGTGCCTCGCCGATCAGCAGTGGCGCCAGACAGGCGAGCAGCCGGTATTTCGTTCTGATCAGCGGGTAATCGGGCGCCTTGTTGTCGAGATGATTGATAATGAGCCACACTCCGGCGGCCAGGCAGCTGACGATCTTCAAAAGCAGCGCCGGATAGCCGAAACCATTCACCTTGAGACTGCCGGCAGCGCACATGGCTCCGATGAACAAGGAGCTGATCGTGTCCGCTGTGTAGACGAAGAGCAGGAGGGAGAGGAGCTGGAACGCCATGATAAAGCTCATGACGGTTGCAATCAGGTATGTTTTTCTTTCAAGCTGCAGCTGCCGCTCGCTGCCGCTCGCAATATCCCAGTGCCGGATAATATGGATGCCCGCCCAGGCGGCGTAGAGCATCAGCACGATATTGAGTCCCGAGTTGAGGAGCAGGGCAAGAATGCCGGGATGGAAAATCACGAGAGCCTTCCTCCTGTTTCCAATTGTCCGTCACGCATGGCAACAATACGCTCGACAGCGGCCGAGTCATAGACAACCGGATCATGGCTGGCGATCAGAATTGTTTTCCCGCCATCGTTGAGACGTTGCATGATTCCCATGAATTCCCTGGACAGGCGCGAATCGAGGTGCGCGGTCGGCTCGTCGGCTATGACTACCAGAGGGTCGTTAATCAATGCTCTGGCTATGGCGACGCGCTGGGCTTCACCGCCCGACAACCACTCGATTTTGGCATCTGCCCGTGGAGTTATGTCAAGCAGATCAAGCAACCCCAAAGCCCGCGCCTTCAGTACGGCGAATTTTTCACCTGACGGATACGCAGGAATCATGACATTTTCAAGCAGGCTCAGCCCTTTGATCAGGTTGAACTGCTGAAAGATAACCCCGAAAGACCGCCGCCTGATGTCGGCCAGGAAGCGTTCGGGAAGACTGGTTATTTCCTGATTATTGAAGAATATCCTGCCGGCTGACGGCCGCGCCATGCACGACATGAGGCTGAGCAGTGTCGTCTTTCCCGAACCGCTTGGCCCCTTGAGGACGACAAAACTTTCCCGCGTAACCTCGAAACTAATCGATTTCAGTGCCGTAAACTCATTTGGCTTGTCGGCATTAAAAGTCTTTCTCACATCGACCAGACGAATCATACGGCTAGGACCTCATTACTGAATCGGGATCAATTGTTGCCGCTCGCCAGGAAGGGATGATGGTTGTCACGGTATAGGGAATCACGGTCAGGATGAAAAGTGTTGTCAGCTGGTAGACGGTCACGCTCGGAGTGAGACGAAATTCAGGATACAAGACCGTCCAGCCCTTGAGAATCGGTTCGAAAAGCACGAGCGATGCTATGAACGTATGAAAATACGCTCCAATAACGCCAACAAAGAACGACAGCATCGATATTGCCGCTCCCTCCCAGAATTTCATATACAACACGTCCGAGGTATCCCAGCCTACTGCCTTGAGGATGCCGATCTCTTTCCTTTCCTCGGCGGATAGTCCAGTTGCTTTATCCCAGGCGAGCACGGCAAAAGCGCAGAGTGTACCGCTCAAGACCAGGAGAATCAGGCCGCTGCGCCAGTCGAAAACAGCCTCATAGGTCCGCATGATTTCATTTCTCAGAATGGGCCTGGTATCCGGATGCAGCTGCACTATTTTTGCCGCAATCGTTGCAAGTTCCCGTTCATTTCTGGCCTTGATTACGAGGTCCGTTGCATACCCCGGTTGAATACCGAAAATAGTCCTGAAGTCGGTTTCGGATATGAGAATCAAATCTGCAGTGATCAATTCGGAGTGGGCCGGGAAAAAACCTTTGACCACCAGATTTTTAACGTGACCGTCATGCGTCTTGAACGGCAGGATGTCGTTCTCTGATATTTTACGGGCCGGCTTTTCGGGTTCGTACCGGCGGGAAACACCAGCCCCGATAACTGTTTCACCACTATTTTCAGCCAGATCGGTGCTTGCCTGCACCGTGTAGGTCGCGCCGCTCAGGGAATCGAAATAATACCCCCAGAGCCGGGGCTGTACCGACTGAATACCGCGAATGGCGCTGATCGAGTCTGCGTAGGCAACGGGGATGAGATCCTGCCTTCCGGCAACAAGTCGCTGCACCGTTATTTCGGGTGCATCCTCGAGGGTCAGGGACGCTTCGTGTTTGAGGGAGGTCGCCGTAAACAGAACTGTGGAAATCAGGAAGACGAGAAACGAATAGACGAGACCAAGGGCGATATTCTTGCTTTTCCGTCGCAGCAGTGAAGCGAATGCATAATCCAGAATATATCGCTGCTTGGCAAGGGAACTGGTGTTCATCGGAGTACCATTCACCGCGCGCCGAGATGCGGTGGTACAGCTATCATTGATCCGCTGGGGAAATGTTCGAGGGAGAGCGGGTGTTCCTGAAACGGAGCGTGCCAGTCAGCCATGCTCGGGTGTCTGGTATAGCGAGCCTCGGTGGACAGGCAGAGATCAGTGATGGTGAGTGCTTTAACAATCGCCTGACGCTCCCGCCTCGCATCCTGGTCGATACGGTTCGTTACTGCTGTGTCGACCAGGATGAGCACGAGCATGAGTGCGCCAAGCAGTACAAGGCTGAGAAATAAATCGGATCGCCTGTACCGCATCAATCAAGCTCGCTGATCAGTTTCGGCGTTATCTGCTTGAACCGGAGCAGGGACTTGCCCTCGTGATCCTGCATGAACTGTCGGGCATCGTCTTCTCCTGCGAAGGGAATGAGCTCCTTGCCCATTGGGCCATATACCGCACTTCCGGAAACATACCAGGCAGAGTGGCCTTCGATCGGTTCGAGGCTGTAGTAGTCACTGACATAAATAAAGGCGATGTCGTCAATTGTCTGCTTGTTCGTGTAGCGCTCCATGTCGAAATAATATTTGAACAGGTCCTTTACGCCATCAAAAAAACGGGCGGTGCCGTCAGCGAATACGATCTGGGCAAGAAAGTCAGGATACTTCTTTACGAACATTCCGCAAACGGGGCATTTTTCCCCGTCCTTGGGGGTCGACGGCGCAGTAACGGCCTGGCCGGGCACGCTCAGAACGAGTGCTAAAACGAGCACAGGCGTCAGTGAGAACAGGCGCTGCATCACTGTTTGGCACCGGGGTTTTCTTTAGCCTCCGCAGCTTTCATTCGTTTCATTTTGCGCTTCTCCCGTATCATCTTCGTATCTTCCCATAAATCTTCATATGCTGCTTTCATAGCTGCGTCAAAGGTTGCGAGCGTCCCGCCGTTTTCCTGTATGAATTGCTCGGCGCTTTCCTTGCTGCCGAAGGCCCACTTTGCCCGCTTGGTCATGACACCGCTCTTGCTCCCGCCGATTACCCAGAAAGCACTTTCGGCTTCAATGAGTTCTTTGGAGGTATAGTCGCCGACCCCGATGGACAGAGGCGTCTTATCAATATTGTTGGCAAGATCGATCGCCGAGCAGTGTATGGAGCAGGTTCCTACCGTTGTACCGTCATCGTATTCGAGGAGCATTCTGCTGTGGGCGAATTTGGTACGATCCATTCCGCAATAAAGGCATGAAGCCGCACCATCGATGTCCTCATGGGCTTGAACGGCTGACGTTGCAATGAGCATGGTCAAAAATACGGTACAGAGCGCTGCAATTTTTTTCATGTGTTCCTCCATTTTTCTTGCTTGGGTGTATCATTGATTGGCCTGGTTCTTTATAGCAGTCTTACCATGTCGGACGCGGTATGACTCCTTGTTGAAGATCTCTTTATGATTACAGGAAAATATAGGGTCGGGTTTGAACTGCTAAACTCCTTTAATGAAAACAAACAGGTATATTTCGGTTGATTTTCCCGTGTGGTGGGAATGGATACTGCTGCACGGCATGGAGGACTGGCAGGAACTCCCTCGGAGCCATACATCTTTTGCCACCTGAGCGAGCTATTTATACAGGGAATGAAAAAAATTGGCAACAGCTGTTGCACGGAACTGTTGTACGGGAATGGCGTAAGAGGAAAAGGTGCCTCCGTTTCAGCAAAGGGCGGCAGAACGGTCGATCGGATTGCGTCACAAACCTCGAGGATGTATTTTGGTTCACTAAACAACCATTGTCTCTTAGACAAGAGTTGTTTAGTTAAACTCGTAGGAGAGATTTTTTATTTTTAATCCATTTCCTTGATCGACAAGTATAAATATAATTGGGCCTGATCCTGATATCTTACGATTATCCTTATACAGTAGAAAGACTTCAAAGGTTCCTTCTACAACGATGTTCTCACTTTCCTGGTGCAGTTCTCTATCATTTATCTGAAGCGTAACGGCTTTTGTTGCCTCAAATAGTTCATCGTAAATCGACTGCATTTCCTGAAATGGTTTGCCATTCTCCAACGCGTCTTCAATAAAATAGTTTGTAAAAACACGAATGTTTCGCTGGGTGTAGGCATCGATATAACCAAGCAAAAACTGGTCTACCCGTTGCTGCGGGATTTGCGGGCTGACTCGATTATCCAGCTCTTGGGAAAGAGGTGTCAGCTTATCCTGTGAACTTACGGCTAAGTTATTCATCTCTTGAACCGCAATCGTTTTTGAGATGAACTCTTCCCGACCCAAAATAGCGTTTTCATCCCTTGGCAAATTGGACGTTGTATCTTCTGTATTTCCCTGATTGCTAACTGATGCGCTTTGCTGATCAATTGCTTCGTCAGCTTCACCGTCCTGCAACGGTATATTCTTGTGTTTTTCAGCTGCCTGTTGCGTTTGTATTTGGCTGTTCGACCCTGGCATCTCGTCCTGCCCCATCCCACGGTCTCTGTACGGTGCATTATCAAACTCTTTTTCTGCGTTTGCGGTAACTTCAGGTTGCAGAATCTCGGCTACTGGCTGATTTGATTCCTGACTATCAGGTTCTACAATCCGCTTTAGAATTTTGTTTTGCTTAAGGTTCACAATATTTTCATCTATCCTGATGTCGGCATCATTGCTTTGGGCACGACTGGTCCCCGTGCTCGATGAATCATCCTGTTTACTTGAATGCGGCTCAGTGCCTGCCATATCAGACATTGTAACCGGAACCCCCAGTGCTCCTTTGATCGGCACTAGAGTGTTCTCTTTTACAGATCTGACGTTATTACCTTTTTGATGGGATTCATCCCCATCCCTGGACGCTTGACTATTTCCCACTTGCGAATCTGAATTCCCGACAGAGTTGGTATTGCCCCTATTTTGGAATTGATAGCGAGTATCAGCCCGTCCTTCGGAAAGGTAAGGTGCAGATAATGACACTGTCCTCTCTGCCTTTGGCGGAATAAAAGCACCCATGCTATGCTGCAGTCCTGCAATCATGGTTCTTTTTCGATAGTTTATTGCAAAGAGCATCGTGACAAGAAGAAGCACGATAAAAATTCCGGTGATCCAGAGGAAAACCTTCTTTCGCTGCTTAACCGATACGCTCCGCCTCCGTTCCTGCTTCCGGACTGGTTTGGGCCGCCTTGAGATACGCTGGTCGCTGTTCTTATCGGGGCTGAGTAGCGCATGGTACGCTCGGGTAATTTGGATGAATGTGTCAGGATTATAGTCCGTTGATTGATCTGCAGTATCCGGATGATGGGTCAGACTCAGCTGCCTATAGGCACGTTTTATTTCCTCCCGGCTGGCATCAGCTGAAACACCCAACAGTGTAAAAGGCTCTTCCATGGTCCGGCCGGGAGTAAAAAGTCCTACAATATCTCGAATCTCTTTTAAAATGGCGTGTTCAGCAATTCCAATGTCACGGCATTTAGATGTTAGCCAACGATCAATATCGGGGTTTCCGGCATCAAACTTTTCAACCATTTCTCGGCATACTCCAAGCATGCCATGGCTCTCAGCAACAAAGCTGAGCAGAGATGATGTATTTTGGTTTCTTGAAAACTCCTTGATCAGAAGAGTTATCTGTTTTTTCTGTTTTTCGTTCATTGAGATGATGGCTTATCCCAGACAGTATGCCCTTCTTCGATCTCAGAGATAGCAATATTTCTCACCCATAATTTACCTGAGATTTTGTTGTCCAGGTGTCGGCTCTCAACACGGCGCAGTCGAACAACCATGGCGGAGCAGCTCTGCGGGACTGCAAATTCCATAAAAAGATCAGACCAGTCCTGATCAGCCATAACCATTTCCGAATTCGTGGGAGGAGCATCACAACTAAAACCGAATACCTCAATGAATGGTCGCTGATCTGTCGTCAGTTTTTTCGATTTCATTTCAGCGGATAGTCGATACCTTTTGCCTCCCTGAAGGGGCACAATCTGGGTTAAATGATGAAAATTGATATTTTCCCAGCCTTTGAAGAAAAATTCGGCATGATTGCTGCCGTTTTTGTGCTGATCCGGAACCAGGCGCATGGTAAATCCTTTGTCCTCGGTTTTCCTCCAGCCGAACGCCCTCTGCATGATCTTTATCCTGAAGTCACCGTTATAAAGAAGATGCTCCGAATTAAAATGGGTACGCCATATCGCTGCAGCCTGGCCAACCTCCCCGACGCCGAGCAGCATCTCGAGAAAACCCAGAACTTCCGGTTCTTTCCATTGCACTCCGGTTTCTTCGATTATCTGCCAGTAGTGCAAGGCCTGGTCAGAGAGCTTTTGTTGAACGCTGTAGTTAAAAAGATGAATAATGTTATGACTTCCCACGTTCTGCAGAATCGTTTCAGGATTCTTCCAGAGTGTAAAGGCGAGCTGCAGGGCATCCTGCCTGCTTTTTCCCGGTATTTCGTAGATGATATAGCTCAGCTCCTCAGGAAGCATTTCGATCCTGCCGGTCTGATAAGCAACGAGCGCTTTATCCCATCGCCAACGTTTTATTCCCTGCGTCAGTGTATCAACGTAATCTAAAACGTGTCCGGCACGATCTTTCTCACCCCGATCGTTGTATAATTCGACAAGGCTGAGCCAGGCCGGTACATAGACAGAATTGACTTTCAGGGCATTCTGTAACAGGATCTCAGCGCCGCTCAGGTCCGCTTCAAACAGGTGCTTCTGTTTTGCCTGATAGGTGAGAACACGGGCATTGCGTATCTGGTGAGAGGTAATGCGCGTATCGTCCTCACTGCGAGCCATCTGCTCCTGAACAGCGAAGTGCATTTGCCAAATCGCAATTACCACGAGCATCAAAAACCAGAGACATCTTATGAGTCTGTTGATAACCATCTTGCCAAAGGGAGGACTCAGCTTTCTTCCTTATTGCCGTAATCGTAGTTGTACGAGTAATACTTGTAACCGCTGTATGAACTATACCCCTTTTTCCTCCCCGTCTTGTTGATGATAGTGCCAAGGATTCGCCCGCCGACATTGGTTATGGATCGCCTGAAGTGCTTGACGCCTTCCCGGGGCGTATCGCCCTCCACGGAAATCAGGATGACCCCGTCAACCATGTTGGAAAGGACGAGAATCTCAGCAAACCCCTGGTATGGGGGACCGTCCAGGATAACACAATCGTAATTTTTCGAGGCAACCTCAAGCAGTTGGCGCATTCTTTTGGACGAGAGCAACTCGGCAGGGTTTGGCGGCAGCGGTCCGCTGCTGATAAAATCCAGGCCTGGAAAATCCGTTTTAACAATGACCTCGGATAGTTTTGCCATTCCACTGAGAACTGAAGAAAGCCCGCTTCCCCTCATACCGTCTTTGAATATCTGGTGCAGACTCGGTTTCCTCAGATCGGCATCAATGAGCAGGCAACGTTCCTCCTCGGCAAGGTACGACAGGCATGAATTGCTGGAGAGTGAGCTTTTCCCGGCCCCGGGCAGTACGCTTGTAAAAAGCATGGTCTTGGGCGGGTTATCGGCAACAGAGAGCCGCACCGAGGTCATCGTCGTCCGGAATGCTTCTGCTACGGGAGAACGGGGCTCGGCAAAGAATTTGAGGGCCATATTCTTTCGATCATCAACCGCTTCCCTGTCAAAGGGAATCAGGCCAAGAACAGGAATGCCGAAACGATCAATCATCTCGTCAGGATTTTTGATGGTGTTGTCGAAATACTCAAAGAGAAAAGCCATGCCGATACCGCCGATAATCCCGATTGCAAGTCCGAGGGCCAGGTTCAGAGCCACACGGGGCTTGAATGGGTAAAGCGGCGGCCGGGCATAGTCGATAATCTGGACATTGGTAACCGCGGCACCGACGGTTGCTTCAATCTCCTTTGACCGCTCGAGCAGGCTCTGGTAAATAGCCTGGTTGGTTTCCACTTCTCGCTCGAGAATCTTGTATTGGGTCGCTTTTTCTTCAAGATCCATAGCGCGCAGTTTCTGCTCTTCGGTACGGGTTGCAAGGTACTCTTCAGTTTTCAGCGCCGTCTCGTAATCATTTTTTACCGAATCAATAATTGCAGCCTGCTCTAGCAGCATCTGCTCTTCAACCTTGTCCAGGCGGGCTTTCAGTTGCCGCATTTTGGGGTATGCCGGTTTAAACGTTTTCCCCATTTCCTGGTACTCGGCCAATAGAGTTGCGTATTGATTTTTCAAACTCTGGATCAGCTCGTTCTCAACCATCTGGTTCAGATTTACCGAATCACTCAACACGGTCTGCTGGTATTTCGCCTCCAGGGCTATACGGCTGGATCGGGCTTTTGCCAGGGCATCGTTTAACTCTTCGAGCTGACGCATCGTCAGGTTAAGCTTCGGGTTCAGGGAGACAATACCGATCTTCCTGGCAAACTCCTGCAGCCCCATCTCGGACTGCTCCAGCTTGATCTGGGCCGCCTCGATCTGTTTTTCAAGGAATTTGGAAGCATCCTGGGAACTTTTGAGCTTCGTACTCATGAGCATGTTGATAAACTCATCCATGGCCGTGTTGGCAACTTCTGCCGAGAGTATCGGCGAGTTTGCAGTAAATGAAATCTCAATCAACTCACTGTTGCGTACCGGGCTAACACTGAACTGTTTTGAAAATCGCCCCAGAGCCCGGTCGATGATAATCTGGCTCTGGGCATCCTCGGTCAGCATGTTGAAGGTGTCACTGTTTTCCTCGGGACGAACAAATGACTTGATGGTATCAAAAAGTCCCTTTGCATGTGCATCACCAGAAGATGAGGTGCTGCTTCGGCTGAATTCGTCGATATTGGTCAGGTCCATCCGGTCAATAACCCTGGAGGCAAGCTGTTCGCTCTGCATCAGCTTCACCTGCGTCTGCTGGAACTCCATGGTTTTCAGGGCTGAGCTTTCGATATTCTCAAATTTTGTCAGGTTGTTCGACTGGGATGATACCCGCATGACACCTTTGGCCTTGAAAAGAGGCGTCACGGTAAATGTATAGATGGCCACCGCAGAAAAGCACAGGAGCAGACAGGCAAGAACAACCGATTTTCTTCTGATGATCGTATCAAGAAGGTCTTTCAGGTCAAATTCGTCTTTAAATTCCGGTACAACCTCGCGCACCTCGGTGCTCGGCAGATAACGGTTACCTGACTCCCTGACCATTAACTGATGATCCATTTCTGTGTCTATTTTCTGCTCTTGCTTTTTCATACCGCTCAACAATTATCAAAAGTTTTCAGTTGGGTGAGAAATATCATATTCTGCCGGCTAGTTTCCCATTATTACATGAACAGCGTGCCAGAAGCTGTTCTCCATCGGGCAAATCCCGAAGACTTTCCCATTGAATCTCGGTCAACGGAGCCCGTACTGTATGATCATGTGCATCGCTGGCAATATGGTGCAACAACCTGTTATCCCAGAGTTCCAGCGCAAACACTTTACAGGCTTTGCCGAAATATCCGAGCAGGCTGCCGCTATTCACCTGGGTACGTGCTCCGGCCAGGACCAGTTTCCTGATCAAATCCGGCCGCTGCTGAAACATTCCAACCCGTTCAGGGTGCGCAATGATCAATTTGATCTCATGCTCAAGCAGATACATCAGACTCTCGTAGAGGTCATCCACCACTTCGTAGAAAGGCGGCTCAATAAGGAAATAGCCGCTGTCGCCGAGTGACAGAACCTGACCGGAAAAGACTCGCTCCACCATCTTCGAATGGTAGGCAATTTCCATTCCCGGCAGTATCTGTACATCGATGTGCTCTGCATCAAGCGCGGCCTGCAGGTATGCAACCAGCCGCAGTACTTTTTCTTTGTCGGCCGCCCAGGCTGTTCCCGGCAGAAAGTGCGGGGTTGCAAACAATCTGGTAATGCCTGCACGCCCGTAGGAGCGGGCAAGTGCTAGGCTTCCGGCCATGTCTTTCGGGCCATCATCGATACCGGGGAGGATATGCGTGTGAATATCAACAAAATCACAGAGCGGCGACGGCATAGCGACTATCCCACAGCCTGGCTGATCTCGCCGTTTGCAGCAGAACGATCTGTGCTTGAATCTTTTCCTTCAATCGATTCAAGACTTGCAACGCAAAGTGCGAGCAGGGTCATCGCAAAAAACACATTCGCGGGTAAGCGCCAGCCAAAATCAATTAAACCGTGGGCCAAAAATCCTATGATACCGCAAAAAGATGCTGTTGCCATAATCCTTTTTGCTACCTGAGATTCACCCTCCACCCGTAAAGCCAGGATACGTTTTAGCAGCTTCCCCATGCCCCACGCAAGCCAGCAGAACAAGAGTGAGGCGACAGGGATGCCAAGTTCTATAACGAGCTCCAGGTATTCATTATGCACTCTGTCAACATGCAGGATTTCGCCAAAGCCCTTGAGATAGACTGGAGACAGCAAAGTATATGAACCAAGCCCAATTCCCGTTAGCCAGTGATCAGCCATCAACGGCAATGAAGCGGTATATATATCAAGTCGTGCCGCCTTTGATGCGCCGATCGTATCAAACCGTGACATGATGGTATCAAGACCCATCATCGAACCATACGCACCGGTCAACAAGACAAAAGCTAACAAGGCAAGAAGTTTTGATTTCATTGTAAACGGCATCATAATGATCAGGCATAAACCAACCAGAACCATCGACAGAATTCCTCCTCTGGAAAGAGAGAACAGGACGGCCAAGGCGATCATGATCGACAGGACGGCAAGAAGCAGCGCCTGCGGTCTTGTTGATGACACTTTTTGGAATATATCCTGTGACTTTTTCCTTCCCTCGCCCTGTCGTCTTTTCCCCTTCCTTCCACTAAAAAACATCGCGGCACCACCAACCGCAAGAGGCCAGATCATATTGAGAAGTGATGCATACTGGTTTTTATAGATAATTGTACCGTAGGCGGCCCTGCCGGTGGTTACCTTCAGCCACAATATACCGATAGCGGGATTCACAAACTGCAGAAGCCCATAAAGCGCCTCAATCGCACCGACAATCATCAGGCAATAGAAAAGCATAGAGTAGGCATGCTCATCCGTACTGATCACCTTTTTAAGACTGTAGTAATACACAAGCAATGCCAGGACAAAAATAGCCTTAAACATGCCGGCGATTCCGCTTTCGCTCAACGATACATAATGCTGCCCGGTACCTGCCAGTTCATTAACCATGCCCACCCGTTCCGCCCGTACAGGTGAAAGGAAATCTATCAACCCAAGGGGCAGTGGAACAGCCTGGAGAAAAAGATAGCCGACAAGCAGGACCGGGAGAACGGGGAGGAAGGAAACATGGTCAAAAAACTCATTGGTATTAAGCAGAAGCCATCCGCCAAGGCAGATCAGGATGACAAAGACATAAAGCCCCAGCATGAAAGGGTGCACAGCTCCGAAAATGAGCGGAACAGTCACCACAATACCATAGATGAGCCATGACGCCGGCTTATGCAATAATAATGGAGGATTCTTCACGAGCGTATCTACACTGGAAGACAAGTGGTTCGTAACTATTGTTCCGGATTTCTGAAGTTAATTCCAGTACCCATAAAACCAAGCGTGAATCCGGCTCCAGAAAAGAACTTGCCGGAGGAGCTTGATTCGGCAAAGATAATGTCCTGGTCCTGCAACTCGAGGCTGTCGCCAAGGCCTGCCTGCAAATCGGCATAGCTGAGGCTTACTACCTGCCTCTCCGAGCCCCGTCCCATGAAACGGATGAGCTTGATTTTGTCATCGTCTGCCCAGCCGGCAAGTCCTCCTGCAAGCGTGATAGCCTCAGTGATTGTCATATTGCCGGACAACGGGTAGCTGCCCGGTTTCCTGACCGCGCCATCGACAAAACAGTAACCGGACTCGGGAATAAAGATGACATCTCCGCCCAGGATCGGGTGATTATAGGCCATGTTCCCATTCTTGATCAAATCCTCGAGATCAATGACATAATTGGCCATTGCTCCAGTCTTCGGGTCGCTCCTGGTTATGTACGCCACGGTGCCGGCGTCATCGGCCAGGCCGTCGCCAAGCGCCAGCACATCGAGCAGATTCCTGCGGTTGATATAATCATAGGTCCCCGGTTCCTGGACCGCACCGACGATGGTGATCTGCTTGCTCATGTGTTCCTTGATATACACAGATACATGCGGGTCATGAAGAAAATCTTTCCTGTACATATCCTCTATTTTCTGTTCAGCCTCTGCGGCGGTGAGATTAAGGACATTCAGGTCATTAAGGAGCGGCAGATTGATATTGCCCCGCGACGACACCCGAACCTCGGCCTCCAGATCTTCTGATTCAAACACCTTGACAACGATCAGATCACCCGCTCCAAGCAGGTAGTCACTCCCCTCCACGCCGATCTCCTGCGTGGTTGGCATAGGGGTATAGGTTCTCTGGGTCAGTTTCCGGTTTGCTTTGTCAGCATGTGTTTCCTGGAATTGCTCAATGGTAGTCGTCTGCTTGAAGCGCTCCTCCTCTGCACAACCGATAACGATAAGAAGGCTAAGGAAGACGGCAAGAAACAGGAACACCCGTGAAGAGTACTGGTATTTCATAGGCACACAACAGCAAGGTCGATTGAACAAACGAAAAGGGTTATCCTAGTCTCATAAGATAACCCTTTGAAAACTGCAAGAGAAGTCTATCAATTTGGAGGAGAGACACTGAGTTTTATATCTCGGTCGACAAAAAACAATTGCCCCATGGGCAATGCTGCTCCTGCTGCTGCCATTGCCGCCCCAGGCACCAAACTACCTCCAAACAGACCTGTTGATGTTGTAAGCACCTGGGCAAGAACAATCTTATGATTTGCATCAACTGTCTTCATCCCCTCAGCGGTAGCAAAGACCATGCGGCCTTCCGTGACACTGATCTCGGTGACACCGTCACTGTCAACAGTAACGCTGCCTTTTACAACAGGCGAGTTGGAGGCGTTGTAAACCACTTCAGCGACAGTATAGCTTCCCTGGGGAGTGTAGAAAGCAATTTTACGGGCATTGCTGTTGATCACAAAGTCGGCGACACCCTCCTTTATATAAAGCCTGAAGGTATCGGTTTCATTTTTGACGGCGATTTGGGATTTATCTGCAGCGATTACGGAAATTCCCTCGGACTTCAGCATGCACTTGCCATCACAGACGAGCAGGGCACCATCTTCTATCGGATTCTGGCCGGACAGCTTACCGACAAGCGTATTGTCCTTGAATACAGAGATATTCCCATGGCCGATACTGCCGCCGGCAAAAGCCATATTCATCGTCACCAATGAGAGTGCTGCTGTAAATGCAACGGTTTTAAAAAAGGTCTTTTTCATTCTTACTCCTCACTCTTTGTTAACGTTATGTGACTGAAATCGGATATCACTCTATTCTATCACACATCTGAGCTAATATCCAACCCGCATTTAACCATACACAATTTTTTATGCAACTTTAGTTCCACATTAAAATTGTCCCCTGATTAACTCCGCAGAAGGCGACCCGAGGGACATCCCGTCAGTGCGCGTCAGACTGGGCAAAACCAAGCTCAAAAAGTTTCGGCCAGAATTTACCGGTGACAAACAGCCGATCAGTTTCCTCATTATACATGATTCCATTGAGCTCAAGAGCACTATTGCCTGAGTCCAACAGCGTTCTCAACCCTGACAGATCGAGCCAGCTCTCCACAACACCAGTTACCGGATTAATGATCGCAATCCTGTCCGATTGATAAATATTGGCAAACACCCTGCCATTAACATATTCCAGGTCATTAAGCTTTCGTAACGGCTGATGATTGTCCTCAACGGTGATCCGTCTCCTCTCTCCAAGCGTCTGGGGATCGAGGAAATAGAGCGTTGCAGAGCCATCGCTTGCAATCAGCTGGCTGCCGTCATTTGTGAGTCCCCAGCCTTCACGGTTGTACTCGTGGGTCCGCAGTAGAGATAAATCATCCTTGCGGTAAACGAAGACAATATTGTTTTGCCAGCTCAGCTGGTACATTTTGTCCCCCAAAACAGTCACACTCTCGGCGAAAATATCTTTTGGGTAGTCAATCTGCAGCTCTACCGTTCCCGTTTTGTAGTCGACCCGTCGCAGCGATGAAGAACCGTTGAGGCCGGTTCCTTCATAGACCGCCCCCCTGTCCCACTCCAACCCCTGGGTGAAGGCGGCTGGGTCATGAGGATAGCTGTTTATCACTTCATAGGTAAGGTTTCCAGGGTAACCATTCGCCGTATGGAGACAACCACCGGGCATACCCAGCAGAAAAATACTGATTATCGCGTAAAACAGGATGCTTAACGGTGTCTGCTTTGCTCGTTCCATTGTCTTAATACAGCACAGAAAGATGGTTACCAACGACCATAAACGTTAACGTTGGAACAGACAATTGTAAATCTCCCAGAGAAAAAAGTGCCGGACAAAAAACACGGTTTATGGGCCTGCAGAATACGCAGCAGACAGGTTTATGGACGTGCAGAATGGCTCACGCCAGCTATCCTGCACTACATCGGATTGACTTTTTTTGGGTCTGTAAGGCGCAAAAACTTTTTACTGCTTGGTGATATAGCGCAATGCTTCAACAACCTGGTCGGTCGTGGTTGCCCAGGCCATTGCAGCACCATCGACTTCCTTCAGCGGATGAATGATATCCTCGCCATGAAGGGTGATATATGGTTTGCCAAGAGCAGAACAGTAGCCGGCATCAAAGGCGGCGTTCCACTGTTTGTATTTATCACCAAAGCGAATAATCACCACGTCGCTTGCTTCTATCAGGTTCCTGGTGCGGATAGCGTTGATTTTTGCGGATTTGTGGTCTCTCCAGAACGGTTTATCTTCACTGCCGAGATGGTCGCCGGCGGCGTCACTTGCCTCGTGGTCGGTATCCGCAGAGGTAAAGGTAATATCGAGCCCGAGCTCTCGACTGCCGTTCTTTATAGCCTCACGCCAGTCAGTATGTATCTCTCCGGAAAGATAAACAGTTAAACCCATAATTGTGTCCTGTAAAGAAATAATCTGATAGGAAAAGAACGCTTTGATGAAAACAGCGCTGTGGACTGCTACGCCTGTTCGCCCTCTTTGCCGCCGTCAAGGAGCCTGCTCACAAGTGATTTGATATAAGACAGGTGCTCCTCCATGCGATCTCTGGCCTGCCGAGGGTCCTTGTTTTTTATTGCCTCAACAATTCTGCAGTGCTGCTTGAAAATATTATCGGCTTCATCATTGTAATAGCACAGACCTACCGTCTCCTTGAGCAAGTCATAGATGGAAAACATCAGGTGTGTCTGTATCTTGTTGTGGGTCGCCTCGGCGATCGTCAGGTGAAAATTGGCATCCTCGGTGTTCACCGTATCATCTTCCTGCAGCTTGATTCGCATCTTCTCGATGCAGTTATCCAACCGGGCGAGGTCTTCTTCATCTGCCCGCTCGGCGGCAAGCGCCGCATTGGCGGTCTCGATAATTGCCCGGGCATCGATCAGCTCGAGGGACGTCTTGATATCCTCTTTAAGAAGGTGCCGCAGCGGTTCGGTGATGTTGCTGGGTACCAGTGATTTTACTCTAGTCCTCTGGCGCTGGGAAACCTGGATAAAACCCATTATCGAAAGCATGTTCAACGCCTCCCTGAGTGTCGGCCTGCTGACGTTGAAAACCTTCATCAGCTCGCGCTCGGGAGGGAGCGTGTCACCTGGCTTGAGTTTTCCACTGGCAATCAGGGTCTTTACCTGTTCGACAATCTGGGATGATACTTTTTTTTGTTCGATCGCTCGAAAAACGTGATCTTCCATAGGCACGTGCAAACTACGTTGAATTTTAGCCAGGCAGCGCTGAATCACAGGCCACAGATCCCTCGAGGGCATCCCGACCTGATTCATGAAAACGCTTCATACCGACCCGGCAGCAATCGCCGGGCCGGTATGAAAAAGGATATCGTTCTGCCGGAATGATCCAGCTGAAACGTTACTGCTTATATGCCAATGCCCTGTTCAGCCATTTTCTTCAGCAGCTGAAATCGATCATTGACTTCCTCCTCGATCTTCGCCCTGAGCCGTTTCGACTCCTCGGGATTGCTCTTCTCAAGCGAAGCAAAACGGTTCTCGGAGGAGAGGAACTCCTGCAGGCTGCCATCCGGTTCCTTGCTGTCGAGGATAAACGGATTTTTACCCTCTGCAATCAGCGCAGGATTGTAACGGAATGTGGACCAGAAGCCGCTGTCGACAGCAAGCTTGGCCTCAAGCTGGGTTTTGCCCATTCCCTTGCGGATACCATGCGCGATACAAGGAGCATAGCAGATAATCAGGGATGGTCCGGGATATTTCTCGGCTTCGGTAAACGCTTTGAGAACCTGCTGCTTGCTCGCGCCCATGGAAATCGAGGCCACATAGGCATGTCCGTAGGTGATAATCATGCGGGCAAGGTCTTTCTTGGTAATCTTCTTGCCTGAGGCCGCATACTTGGCGATTGCCCCGGTGGGGGTGGCTTTGGAAGACTGTCCACCGGTGTTGGAGTAAACTTCTGTATCCATGACGAGGATATTGATGTCGTCACCGGAGGCCATGACATGGTCGAGTCCACTGTAGCCGATGTCGTATGCCCAGCCGTCACCGCCAACAATCCAGTGGGATTTTTTGGTAAACAGTTCCGGACAGCGGGCGATATCCTTGAGCAATTCGCTGTCCCCGCCATCCTTCAGCAGCGCCTTTATTTTGTCGCCGGCTTCCTTGGATTTGTCCGCATCATGCATGCCGCCAAGCCAGGCGGTAAAGGCTTCCTTCAACTCGGCAGAGATATCCGAATCCAGAGCCTTCTGCACTTTTGTGGCAAGGGCGTTTCGCCTGGTGTTATAGGCGAGCATCATGCCGTAGCCATACTCGGCAGCGTCCTCAAACAGCGAGCTTGCCCAGCCGGGGCCATGCCCGTCTTTGTTGGCAGCGTATGGCGATGATGGCGCAGAGCCGCCCCAGATCGAACTGCAGCCGGTGGCATTGGCAATCGTCATTCTCTCGCCAAAGAGCTGGGTGAGAACCTTGACGTAGGGAGTCTCTCCGCAGCCGGCGCACGCGCCCGAGAACTCGAGCAGCGGCTGAAAGAGCTGGCTGCCTTTAACTGACTCACGCGACATGAGGTCGGTTTTAAAGGGAACACTCAGCGAGAACTCATGGTTCGGTACCTCGCGTTCCAGCTGCGAGGCGGTCGGCTTCATGACCAGGGCCTTGTTCTTGGCAGGACAGATGTCCTCGCAGTTGCCGCATCCCTGGCAGTCAAGGGCGTTGACCTGCATTCTGAACTGGTAGCCTTTCAATGCCTTGCCAACCGCCGGAATGGTCTCGAACGTATTCGGGGCAGCGGCCAGTTCAGCTTCAGTTGCCAGGATCGGGATAATAGCCGCATGCGGGCAGACAAAGGAACACTGGTTGCACTGGATACACTCGGAAGCGATCCATTCCGGAACGCTCACGGCAACCCCGCGTTTTTCATAACGGGCAGTCGACGTCGGGAAGGTACCGTCTACGGTAAACGCACTTACCGGCAGTTCATCGCCTTTGAGCGCCTGGATCGGCCGCATCACGTTATCGACATAATCGGTTGTTTTGGGTTTTGCGGGAATACCCCCTGTAGCCTGTCCCCAGGAATCCGGGACCTGAATTTCTACGAGGTTGTCCAGGGTGTTATTCACCGCATTGACATTCATCTTGACGATGTGGTCACCTTTTTTGCCGTAGGTTTTCTTGATGTCGGCTTTCAGCAACTCGATGGCTTTTTCAAACGGCAGCACATTTGCCAGTTTGAAAAAGCAGGTCTGCATGATCATGTTGATCCTGGTGCCGAGGCCGACATCTGCGGCGATCTTGATTGCGTCAACGGTGAAGAATTTGAGTTTCTTGTCGTGAATCGTCTTGCGCATGTCACCGGGCAGTTTCTCGTCCATCTCCGCTGCCGTCCACGGCGAGTTGAGCAGGAAGGTCCCTCCCTCCCTGATGCCTTCAAGAACGTCATAGATGTTCACATAGGTCGGATTGTGGCAGGCGACAAAATCAGCCTCGTTAATCAGATAGGTGGATTTGATCGGCACATCGCCAAAGCGCAGGTGGGAGATGGTAATTCCACCAGACTTCTTCGAATCGTAGGCAAAGTAGCCCTGGGCGTATTTATCGGTATTATCGCCGATGATCTTGATTGCACTCTGGTTGGCGCCAACCGTACCGTCGGAGCCAAGCCCCCAGAACTTTGCCCGGACGTTGCCCTTCGGCTCGCTCCTGAATCCCGGTTTAATTTCAAGCGAGGTGTTTGTGACATCGTCGGTTATACCGACGGTAAAATGGTTTTTCGGCTGAGCAGCAGTCATGTTGTCGTAAACAGCCTTGACCATCGGCGGATTGAATTCCTTTGAACTGAGTCCATAACGGCCGCCCAGCATACGCGGATGCGCAACGCCTTTTTCGATATAGGCGGCGCAGACATCGGTATACAGCGGTTCACCGACAGACCCCGGTTCTTTGGTCCGGTCAAGGACGGTGAGGAATTTTGTGCTCTTGGGGACGGCAGCCAGGAAAGCATCCGTGTCAAACGGCCTGTAGAGCCTGACCTTGACGAGGCCAACTTTTTCACCCTTGGCCGTCAACGCTTCAACGGTTTCCTCGATGGCCTCACACCCCGAGCCCATGGCGACAATGACCTTCTCCGCCTGCGGATCGCCGACATAGTCAAAAAGATTGTAGTGACGCCCGGTCAGCTCACCCACTTTTTTCATATTTTTTACAACAATGGCAGGAGCAGCCAGGTAGTACTTGTTGCATGCTTCACGGCTCTGAAAGTAGATATCAGGATTCTGGGCGGTTCCCCTGGTATTTGGTTTCTCGGGATTAATCGCCAGTTTCTTGAATTCATGGTAGGCATCCCAGTTATAAAGAGACGCCATGTCATCATAGCTGATCACCTCGATTTTCTGGATCTCATGCGAGGTCCGGAAACCATCGTAAAAATGCAGGAACGGTACCCGTGCTTCTATCGTCGACAGGTGAGCGACAAGGGCCAGATCCATGGTTTCCTGAACCGAGTTTGAGGCAAGAAGCGCAAATCCAGTCTGCCTGGTGGCCATAACGTCAGCCTGGTCACCGAAAATCGACAGGGCATGGGCAGACAGGGAACGAGCCGTTACATGGAAGACGCAGGGCAGCAATTCACCTGCAATTTTATACATGTTCGGGATCTTCAGCAGCAGTCCCTGGGATGCGGTAAAGGTTGAGGTAACAGCGCCGCCCACGAGTGAACCGTGAACCGCACCGGCGGCTCCGGCCTCCGATTGCATCTGCTTTATATTCAGGAGTTCACCGTGAATATTTTTCCTTCCTGCTACCGCCCACGAATCAGCAATTTCTCCGAGCGGGCTTGACGGAGTAATCGGGTAGATGGTCGCGACTTCGCTCATGCCGTAAGCGACATGAGTAGCAGCGGTATTACCATCAATTGTCTGCATTGTACTCTTCATGAATTCACCTCAAAAAAAATGGTTGTGTTTCCTAAGCCTGGCTAAACAGCGTACTGAGTTTTCGCGATCTCTGTCTGTTCGCTTAAGACGAACAGACAAATCCGCAAAAGCAGCAGAATCCAACCGCCCAGTTTCACAGGCTATGCAACGTAACAATTACCCTAAAATACGAATTATGATCTCCTGCCGTCTCTGCACTGCAATCGACAGCCATGTTTTTTCCTCATAGAATCGAGGCTTAAAAGGAAAATATTGAGTCCTGCAACTCCCCGGACCCGGCAGAAGCACCATATAGTCCAGCACCTGGACTGACCATGCACCCGCTAGGTATATTCAATAATGGACAATTGATCAAGCTCGTTGGATCCTGTCAACTACGTAAAAAATTGATCATAAGTATCAGGTGACTTGAAAAACTGATATTCCAGTATGTTAACCTCTTTCCCGAGCCGTTTTCAGCAGGCCATGGTCCGGCTCCTGGTGTTCAGGGCCGGACCATGGTGATACAGGCGCTCTCTCAAGCTTGTTTCCCGTCTTCATGGCTGTGCGCAATAATCTCTGAAATATGAAACACCCTCGTTTTCAAACCATGCCGCCTGATGCCAAAGGCCAGCTGGATCATACAGGCGGGGCAGGATGTGACGAGAATATCGGCATTTGTCTTCTCAAGGTTTTTCATTTTTCTGTCGAGAACTTTCTGTGACAATTCATAGTGGGTAAGCGCGTAGGACCCCGCTCCACCGCAGCACCAGTCTGCCTCGGCCATTTCCACGAATTCAACGTTTGGCATCTTTTTAAGAATGTCCCGGCCTTCACTCTTTATTCCCTGGCCGCGAACCGCATGGCAGGGGTCATGATAGGTCATGATAACCGGTTTGTCCGAAGCTGGTCCGGCAGCGGCTGTTTTTTGCTTCCTGTCAGCTCCATGAGGATCATAATAGGCCCCGACGGCATCTCCACCATTCCCTGCCGTGCCCTTCTCCTCCCCACGGGTTGCCAGGAATTCAACGACATCCCTGAAAAGAGGCCTGATTTTTTCAACCAGCGCAAGGTTTTCCGGATCATCCTTGAATACCTTCTTGTACTCTTTCAAGAACGAGGCACAGCTCGAGCAATCGGTTACAATCACGTCAACATCCGCCTCGCTGAAGATGTGGAGATTCTTCAGAGCCAGTTTTCTGGTGTTCTCGAGGTCTCCGTAGGACCATGGAGGCAACCCGCAGCAGCAGTTATTTAAAACTGACACCGATGCCCCAATTTTTTTCAGCTCCTCAAATGTTGCTTTACCGGCCTTTACCTGTATCACGTCAACACCACAGCCGACAAAATAGCCAATTTTAAGATCCTTTCCCTGACCCTGGTAGACGCCCGGCTTGATCGTTCCCCGGAATGATTCCGTCGGCAGTTTCTCGACAATACCCTCTGCTTTTGGCAGGTCCCGGCCAAAAATTCTCAACAGGCCCATGGCGTTGGCCAGTTTTGAAGCGCCTGAGTTCTTGCCCAGCGCAGCTGCCCGCGCTGCAAGGTGCAGTCGTTTCGGATAGGGCAGAAGATGCTCAAAGAGCAGCCGATGGGCTGGCTTCTTGCCGACATTTTCAAAGTATTCCGCGCGCGCATTGAGCACCAGGTCGGCAGTCGGTACGGCGCCGAAACAGTTTGTCGTGCAGGCGCCACACCCCAGGCAGGTAAAAAGCGGATCTTCCAGCTCTTTGCTCCATTCCACCCGCTTCTCGATAATTCCCCGCAGCAGCGCCAATCGTCCCCGGGCCACTCCGGACTCGTGCCCGGTCGCTCTAAAAATCGGGCAGGCAACATGGCAGAACCCACACTTATTGCATTTTGCTATCGCATCATAATTAGCTGACACAGTCATAATCTCAAACCTCTTATTTTTTTAGCTCGCAGAGCTTCGTTCATTCAACAGATTGTCACCGTTTTCCTTACACTCTTCCCGGCAGTGCTCCCGGTACAAACAGTCCGCTCGGGTCAAGAGCCGCTTTAATCTTATGACTGAGCTTCCATTCTGCCCTTCCAGAACCAAACACATCATTTTTGGCTCGGAAATCCGCAGGAGCCTTGACCAGTTTCCCGTGTCCCTTGGCTTTCAGGAGCTGGGCATCAATTTTATTCCACTGTGCCGCATCAAGGTTTTCAAAAGCGCAAAAGATTCGGCCACAGGCAAAATCGACCAGCCTGGCAGAAGGTTCAGCAATTTCAGCGATAGCCTCAGACAATGACGTGACGCTGGCAATGGCAGTATCTGCGTCGCAGACATAGGGCGCTTGCCAGATTCGGTTAAAGATATCCTTGAAAGGTCCTTCGATGACCGGATAATCTGCTTTCGTCTGAGCGGAGAGACCAGCGGCTTTCATCTTCTCGTTACAGCGGTCAATCTGGTGATCAACCACCTCGCTGATCCCTTCGAAACCGATCATCAGTTTCCAACCACCGCTTTCCGGAACGGCAGTGACAAAAATCGGCAGAAGGTTCGAGTTGATGACAGACAAGGCCGCACCAGAGCAGCTTTCAAGACTGCCGACAGCCGAGGTCAGCCTGCAGACCTCGGGCCTGGTCGCCACTCTCCAGCTCGCCTCGGTAATAAAGCCGAGTGTTCCGGCGGAACCGGTCATCAATCTTGTCATATCGTAACCGGCCACGTTCTTTACCACTTTTCCCCCGGCAGAGACCATGCTTCCCCGGCTGTCAATGTACTGAAGTCCCAGCAGATAATCGCGCGGAGCACCGAGTGCTGCCCGCTCAGGGCCTACCGCAGCCATCGCGATGATGGACCCGGTGGTCGAGTTGTCCTTGAAAAAAGGCGGCCGTATCGGCAGCCACTGGTTGTTTTCAGCAAGTTTTCCCTGCAGATCGGCAAGACTCATTCCGGAGCCAACGGTAATGAACTGGTTGTCAGGGTCATACTCGATTATCTCGTTCATTTTCAGGCTGTCGACAACCACGGTTTTCGCTTTTTCAATATTACCGACGCCATTGAAGGTGCCACTGCCGGACGGCCTGACCGGTTTCTTCTCTTCAGCAGCCTTCTTGATTGCGGCCATTGCCTCACTGACGCCGGATGCAGCAGCGCCGCCCGGGCGCTGGAGAATCGTTGGTTTACTGTCCGGCAGGCGTGTCTGACCCTTGGGCGGTACCGGAATAACCTTACCGGGATTCATCAGATTTTTGGGGTCGAGTGCCAGCTTGACATCCTGCTGGGTGTTGAGATCATGCCCGGAGAAAACCATCGACATTGCCTCCTGCTTCTCGTGGCCGATACCGTGTTCGCCGGAGATCGTCCCGCCGAGTTCGGCGCATACGACCATGATGTCCCAGCCTGCCTTGTGCACCTGGATGACTTCCTCTTCATTGCGTGAATCAAACATCAGCAGCGGATGCAGATTGCCGTCACCGGCATGAAAGACGTTGCCGACCGGGCAGCCGTATTTATCTGAGATCGCCTTGACTTTCTCAAGTGCTTCGGGGAGCCGTGTCCGTGGCACGCAGCCGTCATTTACCAGATAATTTGGCGACAGGTTGCATATTGCCCCGAACGCGCCGCGGCGCCCTTTCCAGAGGAGATTGCGCTCGTCCTGGTTTTTGGCTACCCGCACTTCACGGCATCCGGTATCCATGCATATTTTTTCTATTATTTGAGCCTGTTCTTTCAGGCCGACAAGCATGCCTTCCACTTCGATGATCAGGACCGCAGCCGCATCTATCGGGTAACCACAGGAGCCGCCCTTCTCAACCGCCTGGATAATGGTATTGTCCATCATTTCCAAGGTGTTCGGCACAATACCGGTGCTGATTATCTCTTTAACCGTGTTGGCGGCATCGGGAATATTATCGTAGATGGCGAGCATGGTAATGACTGACTCGGTCATTGGCGTTACCCGGACGGTAATCTCGGTAACAATACCGACACACCCCTCACTGCCGACAACGAGACCACGCAGGTCGTAGCCGGGCGGGTCGAGCGCCGGACCGCCAATCTGGACAATTTCCCCGTCAGCCATGACCATCTGCACACCGAGGATGTGGTTGGAGGTCACACCGTATTTCAGACAGCGGGGGCCGCCTGAATTCTCACCGACATTTCCGCCGATGGTGGAAACTTTCTGGCTGGCAGGATCAGGCGCGTAAAAAGCCCCGAGTGGGGCGAGCGCTTCCTGCAGCTCAAGGTTGGTGACACCGGTCTGCACGACGGCATACCTGCTTTCCGGATAAATTCCAAGAATCCTGTCAAGCCGGGAAAGACTGATAACCAGTCCCTCGCTGATAATCGTGCCCCCGGAAAGATTTGTAGCAAAGCCCCGGGCGACAGAAGGCACACCGGCTTCATGCGCCTCCTTGAGCACCCCGGAGACCTCTTCGGTACTCGCCGGAAAGACAATAAGGCCAGGCCTGCCGGTGACCAGTGAGGCATCATAGGAATAGAGCTCTATGTCTGCCCCCGTCTTCGTTACGTAGGAAGGACCGACTATCTCTTCCATCTTTTTTACAAAATCTTCTGTAATCATGTGGCTCCTCCAACAACTCTTGGACTTGGTTATTATATCATCCTGTTTCGTTACTATTTCCCAGGTGTCGTTCTCTTTTAAAAATGGCTTTGTACTATCAATAAACGTGGTAATTTACTCTTTTATCCATGAGACGGCTACAAAAGCGCCGGTATCTTTCTTATCTCTGTTTCCCTGTTCTTCAATTGTCTGGGCCATCACAGGGTCGTCATCTTTTTGAAAATGAATCGCGGTCTTGAAAATAGAGTCCTCCGGGGTCATACGGAGCAATTCGGTCGGCGAGCGGAAGGTCATCGCGTGAAAAAGTTCATGCCCGTGTTCACCTTTCTTTTTTCTCCGCTCAGCCCAGGGACTGAGACTGTTTAGCGTGGAAAGAACTATTTTTGCCCCGCTTCGAGCGACGCGGTTGAGTTCGTTCACCGCCTGCTGTGCATCGGCGACAAATTCAATCGCGGTCATCGAGTAAACCTTGTCAAAAGAATTGTCCAGGAAGGGCAGTGAGGTCATGGTACCGGCAACTGCTATAAACGGTTGTCCGGACAGTTTCTTTGCTGCCTGCTGCAGCATTGGGAAGGATATATCCAGTCCAACGATGCTCGCCCCATGGTCAAGGGCCTCTCTCGTGAACACGCCCGTCCCGCAGCCGACATCGAGGATGCGTTCCTCTTTTTGTGGTTCGAGCATTTCCAGGAGCAGCTCGGACTCGTATTTTTTTACGAGCGAGCCGATCGGTGTCGTAAACCAGCTGTCATAGCGCTCAGGCCACTGATCAAAAAGTTCCTTTTCAGCTTCGACCTCACCCATCATTCTGAGCCCCTGTCGCACTGCAAGAACATAACGCGGTCATCCTCACCGTAGTAAGTGCATGAAAGGTTCACCTTGTTGTCAACGGCTGCTGACCGCGCCGATTTTACCGGCAAGCGTTGCGTTCTTGTCTCGCCGGTCATCAACCTTCAACTCGATCAGGACACGCTGAGCACCCTCTTCGACCTGGGCATCCCGAATTTTTGTTACCAGATCGAATAATTCCTGAAGGTCGGGAACCTCGATGGCGGTCGACAGGCCGCCAACCTGGTAGGTATAACCCGATTCTTCGATAATCTTGACGCCTTTTTTTACATGGCGGCCAAGGCTGACGCCTTCGCCTATCGGATACACAGACAATTGGGCAAGAATCATAATCTCTCCATCAGACAAGAGCGCAGGACGGGATCACCGTCAGCAGAGTGCTGCCGGTGATCCCGTCCTGGTCACCAGACTACTTTGTTCGCTCTTCTACTGCTTTAATTTCAGCCATGGTTCTGAGAATCTGCATGGCATTCTCATAGACAGGGGTGTCAACCATTTTCCCAAGATAGGTCACCGCCGCACTTCCCTTGGCGATACCTTCTTCCTCGAAAACCTTTTTCACGCCTTCGGCCCACTCAACACTTGCCGCTGACGGCGTGTAAATTTCATGAGACGGCACGATCTGGCCCGGATGGATGAGCATTCTTCCCTCGTAACCCATCTGTCGGCCTTCCAGGGTGCTCTTCTTGTATCCTTCCTCGTCCTTGAAGGCAACAAACGGACAGTCAATAGCGACACAGCCGGCGGCACGTGCGGCAACGGCAGTGTGGTAACGGGCATAAAGCTGCTCGACACCCTCGGAGGTAAGCTCAACTCTCATGTCTTTGGTGTAATCAACGGCACCAAAAATAAGAGAATTAACACGCGGGCTTGCGGTTGCTGCCTCGTAGGCGTTGATCACACCTTTGGCGGTTTCGATCAGCAGCTGAATAGCAACACTGCCCACTTTCATGCCGCGACGCTGCTCGAGCTCTTCAAGTTTCCAGTCGAGTCTCTGGACGTTTGCAGCACTGCCGCATTTGGCAAGGCAGACGCCGTCAAGTCCCGGATGAACGATCGCTTCCAGATCGTCGTTGGTCATCTCGGTTTCCCAGTTATTGATCCTGACATACAGGTACGGCGCTGCCTGACCGGCACGGTCTTTCTTCAGGTACTCCTGGATTTTCTTGCGACCGGTCTCTTTTTCCGCCGGCGGTACAGAATCTTCCAGGTCAAGGGTGACAACGTCTGCGGCAATTGTCGGGGCCTTGCCGACCATTTTCTCGTTGTTGCTCGGTACGTAGAATACTGATCTCATTACAGCCATGATAGATCCTCCTGATAGAGTTTAATTGAATTAGATTTCGATAAGTTCTTTGATTTTTGGTGCTATTTCTTCCGGGCTGTCAACCACGTAGGCTCCGGCCGCTGTCAGGGCCTTCATTTTTCCCTGAGCCGTGCCGCGCCCTTTCTCAACAATACTGCTGGCATGGGAAAATCTCATGCCCTCAGGTGCCCAGGCACCTGCAATAAAAACAACCAGCGGTTTGGTAAATTCCTTGTTGGCGACACATTCAGCCGCCTCTTCTTCAAGCGTCCCGCCGATTTCACCAAACACTGCAACCGCTTTTGTCTGCTCGTCCTGCTCAAAGTTCTTCAGCACATCGGCCATGGTCAGCCCAAGAACAGGCTCGGTACCGATATGCAGGGCAGTGCTGATTCCCAGACCGGCGACTTTCAGCGCCCAGGGAACCGTTCCTGACTGGCCGCCGCTTCGAGAGATAACGCCGATCGGACCCGGCTCAAAGAGCATGCTCGCCCAGTCAACACTGCCGCCGAGCCACCCCACAACCGCCTTGCCCGGGCTGATCATGCCAAGGCTTCCCGGCCCAAGGAGTTTGACATCATGTTTCCTGGCGTAGGATACCATATCGATGACGTCATGAATGGGAATCCGTTCAACCGGCGAACAGACAAACTTGATCCCGGCGTCAATCGCCTCATAGACAGCACCTTTCAACGCCGGGCCGGGAATGAAGGTAACGGAGGCGTCAATCATCCCGTGATGCCTGATTGCCTCTTTAACCGTGTCATAGACGGGAATGCCATGCACTTCGGTTCCGCCTTTCCCCGGGGTTACACCGGCAACCACCTTTGTTCCATAATCCTGCATGTACTTGGTGCGAAGAGAACCTTCCCGCCCGGTCATGCCCTGGACAACTACAGTTGTATTTTCATCGAGTATTATAGACATATCTTCCCCTATCAGTCTGTACCATGCTTTGCTCTGTATTCCGCCAATCCCTTTATAGGGGCCTCAATCGTAATTGCCGAATTACCTCTGAACCAGCAGGCATATTCACAGGCGAGGCATTCGGTTCCCTTCCTGGCCAGTTCCTCTGCAGTCCCCTCGACAGCCGGTTTGCCATCCTTGAGTATCAGGATTCCCCTGCTGTAGGTTTTGCATGCTTCAACACAGGCATGAGTTTCACAGCCTTCACATTTTTCTTCATCAATGATGATTTTTATCGTTCTTTCAGAAAATTCCATCTGTATCTCCTCTCTAGGCTGCCGCCTGATCTTTACGATACTCTTCCACCAAGGTCTTGACTCTGCCGCCTATGAATTTGGCATCGTAAACATGCTCTCGGTCGTATATCTCCACCCGGGCTCCCATATCGGCAAGACCTTGTTTCAGGATCTCCTGTGATTCTTTTTCCTTGTTGCCGCAGAGCAGCAGGACAACGGGAAATCCCGGTCGTTTCGGAAGCTCTTCTCTGAGTGCTTTGACAATCCCATGGGCGTGATGCCACTGTTCCTGGTTCGCCATCATGAAACCGGAAAGAAAATAACCTTCGATACCGGGCTGGGACATAATCAGTTTGACGGTGCGATAGACTTTGGATGCCGTCGGGTTGCCGCTGGTATCGGCATAATCGGCGACTTTCAGGCCGACCTTGTTCAGCGCGTCCATGCCAAGCATTGCAGCTCCGCCGCCAATGCCGTGATAACCGACATATCCACCCTTGGCAACTTCAGCAGGAGATGCCATTTCGGCAATATAGCTCGTGCCCCTGAAGTCACTGGCCTCAAAAGACCAGCCGATCAGGTCAAGATCCGTCGGCTCTTTGAGAAACTCACGGCCGATCTTGATATTGAACTCAGGATGCCTGAAGACCGCTTGGTCGTCCGCTTCCATTCTGCAGTCGGCGGCATAGACTTTTCCGTCCTTGGTAAGAACGAGCGGGTTGATCTCCAGCGCCCGGCAGTCTTTTGCCCTGAAGACACTGTAGAGCTTCAGCACGACATCAGCAAGCGGCCTGATAGCGGCGCCTTTTACTCCCATGGAAACTACCATGTCGAGCGTATCGTGCATCATCAGCCCCTTAATCACATCAACATTGAGGGTTGCAATCCTGTCCTCGGGAACTGACTCGATATCCATTCCACCCTCGGGGCTGAACATCAGCACAGGACCCCTTACTTCCTGAGCGGAATTTATGATCAGCCCTGCATAAAATTCCTGGGCAATGGCGAGCTGCTCCTCGACAAGCACCTGCTTGACCAGCAGCCCTTTGATCTCCATCCCCAAAATCTGCTTTGCTGCCTCTTTTGCCTCTTCAGGTGTTGCTGCCAGCTTGACACCACCGGCTTTTCCCCGCCCGCCTGCCAGTACCTGCGCCTTGACAACAACCGGTTTGGCGATTGTTCTGGCTGCTTTCTCGGCTTCTTCAGGTGTGCTGACTACGGTCCCTTCAGGAACCGGAATGCCGGCCTGTTTGAAGAACTCTTTTCCGCGGTACTCTAGAAATTTTGCCATCTTTCCTCCGTCATCGATAATCTGTAATTAGAAGTCAGCACCCGTCATATTCTGAACCCGGAGTGAAAAGCGGGCAGGACAGGTGCCTTTTGTTTTCAGACCAAACTGTTTCCTGGTAAGACCAGTTTAAAATGTCACGGAGAAGGGTTATTGTCAAGGAATTTCAAACCGGTTTTTTCTTTTTTCCAATCATGCATATGCACACTCAAAGAAAAGAGCAGAGATATAAACAAGTCACGCATGAAAACCAATTCATTAAAAAAACAGCTCTATTTTCAGCCTGCAGAGATCGTACCCGGTTGCCTTATGGTCGGACATCCGGGAACCCGATCTGAAATAAAAGACGCTCCCGCCCGAGGACCTGCTTCGCAGAGTTCTCACCAACGGGAGACACAGCGCCCTGCAGGACCAGTCCTCTCCACCCCTTGGTCTTAAATAAAAATATAATTACGAGCAGTTAAATAAATAACCTGGAGGTCACCGCTGCCCCTCAAAAGAGGTTTCATCCAGCAGCGGAGATGACTCTGTAATTATTGCTTCTCAAGATCATGATACGGTGTTGTCTCATTGTCCAGACCAGCAGGGAGTTCGCTTGAATAATTGGAATCACACCGGTTCTCAATACGTTCCATTAATTTCAATTCCATGTAATTGCTAGCCGCCCTATACAAGAAACGATGGGCCCGATTACTTCGAAAAATGATTGACAGCCTGCCGTAAAAGTTATATTCAAGAAGCACTCTGGTTTGACCAGAGAAACAGGTCACGCAGTAATGAGCATCTTACTGCTCCTGTTTGCCTTCTGAACCTGCTGGCTCGAATGCTGCCAGTTCATGGCTGTATTCGACGTTTATCAGGCGCAACGTTCTCTGGAGCTGTTTTGAATTATTGATTATTGCTGTTTTTTTTAACTGGCGGGTGTCTGCATCCAGGACCTCCTCCAAAATTGTCCGGAGTTTCACCAAACAGCCTGATCAATCGACTAGATGATCAAGTTGTTGAAAATCACAAACCCCTTAGTAAAGGAGTGAAATTATGCAGGAACAAGGACGGAAAAAAGACGAAGTCAAAGAAGTATCAAAAGACAACGGTCGTCGAAAGTTTTTGAAGACCGCCGCTGCCACCGGCGCTGCAGTCGCCGCAAGCACGGCTGTCGGTCCCTTTATCCAGACAGCAAAAGCAAAAACAACCGTGTGGAAATTTCAGACAGTATGGGATGCCGGAACGAGCGGCTATACGCTGTTTGAGAGCTGGTGCAACAGCATGATAGAAAAGTCTGGCGGAGAGCTTGAGATTAAGCCGTTTCCGGCAAAATCCGTAGCCGCCGACAACAACGCCTTGTTTGAGGCGGTTAAGACCGGTGTCCTCCAGGGAATGATGCCTTTTACTCTCTACTGGGCCGGTAAAATCCCCGCTTCGGTATTTCTCTCCTCATATCCGGTCGGACCAGATCAGCCAGCTCAGTGGGACATCATGTTCGATGCTCTCGGTATGAAAGAGATGGCACGGAAGATATACGAAAAGCATGGATTGTTTTACGTATCACACGTCCATCACGATGCCAACATCATTCACTCCAAAAAGCCGGTTACCTCTGTTGCCGACTTCCAGGGCATGAAACTCCGTGTTCCAGGGGGCATGGTTGCCGAGGTATTCCAGTCATTTGGTGCTTCTACCGTATCACTGCCTGGTTCCGATATCTTTCCGGCGCTTGAGAAAGGTACCATTGATGCCGCCGATTACGTAGGGCCTGCGGTTAACTGGGATCTCGGTTTTGCCCAGGTCACCAAGTATATCCTTTTTGGCCCTCCAGGCCTGATGTCAATCTATCAGCCGGTTGACCTGATGGAGATTACCTGCAACATTGGAGCATGGAAACGACTTTCTCCCGAGATGCAGAAACTGGTTGAAGAGCAGGTCAAAGTGCTCTCTTATGAACATTACATTGGTATTCAGAAACGCAATGTTGATGCACTTGCCAAGTTCAAGGAAGCCGGCTGCATCGTCAATCGCATGAGCTCCGACGATGTCACCGCATTTCGTCAGAAGGCCATCCCAATCTGGTTTAACTGGGCCAAGAAGAGTCCGGAAGCGGCGGAAGTACTCAAGCTACAGCTCGACTTCATGCTCAACGACCTGATGGGATATATCACCCCCGAAGATATCAAGGGGTATACCCTGTAATCTGTCGACACGACAGTTACAGCATTTTCTGATTAAAACGGAGGTCTTTGGACCTCCGTTTTTTATACCTGATCATCGGAAGGGAGTTTTTCTAAAATGAACGGAGAACAGATAGATTTTGGTTTTGTACTGCCCCACTGGTTTTACTGGGGCTGGCTGGCACTGATGCCCATTGCCATGATAATGATTTGTTATTATCTGGAAAGAAAACAATTCGAAAAAGATGGAACCTTACCAGACAGCAGCAAACAGGGTGAAGCCCTAGAGATCTCTGCCAACCCTATCATACGGGCCTTTGACTGGATATCTGAGCACACCGGCCAGTTTGTCGCTTTTTGGACAATTACGGCGGTCGTTTTTTACGCTTTTGAGGTCATATGCCGTTATATCTTCAACAAACCCACCATCTGGGTTCATGAATCATCCTTTTTGCTTTTCGGCATGCAGTACCTGCTTGCCGGAGCCTATGCCTATCTACACGGTTCCCACGTTGCCGTCGATATCGTTTACAACAAGTTTCCCAAGCGCGGCCAGCACGGTCTGGACATTTTCACCTCCGTTTTTTCCTTTGTTTTCTTTATCGTCCTGATGGGTACGTCCTACGGGTTCATGATGGACTCCTTCGGCATGCGGGAGCGCACCATGGAGACCTGGCAGATCCAGTACTATCCGGTCAAGGCAATGATGCTTTTAGGTGGCATACTGATTACCCTTGCGGCCATATCAAAGCTGTACAAAGACATCAAACGTTTCAATCAACTTGGTAGGAGTGCGTAATCATGGATGCTGCAATTAAAACCAATACAGAAATAAGGCCGTACAAGAAAGGAGGCCTGTTCTGGAGTGTCGTTGTCTATGGTGCAACTCTGATCCTGAGCCTTGCCATCCTGGTCGAGATGATCAATATTTTCTTCTACGATCCCTACGGAGACGATTATTTTCTCTTCAGGACGGCCGGTATCCTTGCCGGATATGAGATTTCCACCCTAACCTGGTACATGTTCGGCAGTCTCGTCATCTTCCTGATGGCAGGGCTCCCGCTGGCCTTTGTTACCGGCGGGCTCGGCTGTGTTTTTATCTATCTGGTCGGCGATCAGGCAATGCTCAACATCCTGCCGAGCCGTATCTTTCCGATGATGACAAACTCGGACCTTTCCGCCATTCCGCTGTTTATTTTTATGGCAGCCATGCTCGAGCGGGCCGGCATTATCGAGGAGATGTTTTCGGTCGTCTATCGCTGGATGGGTGGGCTGCGCGGCGGGCTGGCGGCAGCAACCATTGTCGCCTCGACCATCCTCGCCGCCATGGTCGGCGTTATCGGCGCAGCGGTCGTCACCATGGGCATCCTGGCACTTCCGGCAATGCTCAGCAGAGACTATGACGAAAAGATTGCCCTCGGTTCGATCATGGCGGGCGGTACCCTGGGTATCCTGATCCCACCGTCAATCCTGGCGATTCTCTATGCCGTCGTCGCCCAACAGTCTGTCGGTGAGCTCTACATGGGTTCATTCATTCCCGGACTGCTGCTTTCCGGCATGTACGTCACCTACGTTCTTGTCCGCTCCTACCTCAATCCCAGCCTGTGCCCGGCCTTGCCGAAAGAAGAGCTGATCAGCTGGTGGGAAAAAATCAAACTGCTCAAGGGACTGATCGCCCCGCTCTTCCTGGTTTTTCTGGTACTGGGCCTGCTCTTCGGCGGTATCGCCACACCGGTTGAGGCAGCTGGAATCGGTTCCTGCGGCTCGGTCATCGTCGCGATTATCCAACGAAAATTCAGCCTCCTGGTCCTGAAGGAAGCGAGCCTTACAACCCTGCGGGCCTCGACGATGGTGCTCTGGATCATGTTCGGCGCCTCGGTATTCGTTGGTTTTTATATCCTCCAGGGCGGTCAGGCCTTCATCACCGACACCATGCTCGGTCTTGGCCTTGGACCCTACGGTATTCTCTTCCTGATGATGTTCCTGCTGGTTATCCTCGGCATGTTCCTTGACTGGGTCGGCATTCTGCTGCTGGCGGTACCGATCTTTGTACCGATTGTCAAGTCACTGACCTTTCCGGGCCTGTTCGGGCTGCCCGGACCAGCTCCCGAAGATGTCGCACTGTGGTTCGGCGTACTCTACATCATCAATATGCAGATGTCGTTTCTGAGCCCGCCGTTTGGTTATGCGCTGTTCTATATCCGCGGTGTCACGCCGCCGCATATCAAGATGGCGACGATCTTCCAGGCAGCCATTGTGTTTTTGATCATGCAGTGTATCGGCCTTGCGGTCTGTGTATTGTTCCCTTCAATCATCACCTTCTTCCCGAACTTGATCTACGGGTAAACGCTGATTGAAGCGGCCGCTGTGGCGGCCCAAGCTCATCGCTGCCATGATGACATGTACAAGCCCTGGATGTATAGTGCACCAGGGCTTGTTGTTTTTTGCACATGTAACATTATAACCATCCTTAATACTCGGTCCTACTGACCAGGGAGGGAGCATAGCGATGCGGATAATCTTTATCGGACAGGCGCCGTTTGGCGCGGAAGCACTTCAGAAACTGATCACCCAGGGTGAAGAAATCGTCGGTGTTATCACCATAGATGATACACCGGGGCAGAGACATCCGAATCCGGTGAAGCAGTGCGCCAACGAGCACCAGCTGCCGCTGCTGCAGACCCGCCTGCTGAAGAGCCCTGTCGCGGTCTCCTGGGTAAAGGAACAGAATCCTGATCTTCTCGTCCTTGCCTTTGTCACGTCATTCGTCCCCCAGGAAATGATTGCCCTTGCTCCATTCGGTGGAATCAACTATCATCCCTCGCTGCTGCCAAAATACCGCGGCGGCTCGGCGATCAACTGGGCGATTATCAACGGCGAGACGGAAACCGGCGTGACTATCCACTATATCGACGCAGGTGTCGATACAGGCCCTGTCCTGCTGCAGGAAAAGGTGCCCATCGCCCCAGACGACACGGTGAAGAGTGTTTATTTTGAAAAGCTGTATCCGCTGGGCATCAGGATGATTGCGGAAGCGGTGCAGGCCATAAAAAATGGCACGGCCAGGGCTGTAAACCAGGACGAGAGCCAAGCCTCTTTCCAGCCGATAATTACCCCGCAGGATACGGTCATCGACTGGCATAAGCCGACAGCCGAGGTATACAATCTGATCCGGGGATCGAATCCGACGCCTGGTGCTTCGACAACATTTCAGGGCAGCCAATGCAGGCTCTTTGACACCTCCAGGGGAACTGGCAAGGGCAATCCGGGGGAGGTTATCGCTATCACCGACGCTGCCATAGAAATAGCCACGGGTGACGGCAGTTTATTGATCCACGTGCTGCAGCCTGCCGGCAGCGGGAAAATCCCGGCGCCTGAATTTGTTCAGAACCTCGAGCTTAAGGTCGGGGATCAATTCAACTCATAACCATACAAGATAAAGCCAATCATAATGTTTACCACACTACTCATCTACGGCCTGCTCGGCAGCTTTGTCGGAGTGCTGGCCGGCCTGCTCGGGGTCGGGGGCGGACTGGTAATTGTACCAATCCTCGTTATTGCCTTCAACCTTCAGCAGATCCCTCACGAGATCACCATGCACATGGCCCTGGGAACTTCCCTGGCCAGCATTATCTTCACCTCGATCTCGAGTTTTATGGCGCACCACAAACGCGGTGCCGTTGACTGGCAGACGGTGAGAAGAATCGTTGTAGGGATATTGACCGGAACGTTCATCGGCTCATGTTTTGTTGCGATCCTCTCAACAAACATCCTCAAACTCTTTTTTGTCTGCTTTATCTATTTTGTCGCCTACCAGTTCCTGACCAACAAGAAACCGAAACCATCCCGGGAACTTCCCGGAATTTTCGGCATGTTTCTGGCCGGAAACACCATTGGCTTTATCTCAAGTCTGGTCGGCATCGGGGGCGGGGCGGTCTCCGTACCTTACATGACCTGGTGCAATGTTGCTGTCCATCGCGCCATCGGCACCTCTGCGGCCATTGGCCTGCCGATCGCCATTTCCGGAACGATTGGATTCGTCTTCAACGGCTGGAATAACGCCATTCTTCCCGACTATTCAATAGGCTATGTCTATCTGCCGGCCCTGGTGGGAATTGCGGCAGTCAGCGTGTTGACGGCGCCGCTCGGAGTCAGGCTCGCGCACAGCCTGCCGGTCGGTAAGCTGAAGAAGATCTTCTCGCTGCTGCTCATTATTGTCGGCACCAAAATGCTGCTCGACGTTATTTAAAATTAAGCAAAAAAGGGCTGAACAGGTGAATCACCCGCTCAGCCCTTCAGCCTTCGCCCTGATTGTCTGCCAGGTTCTCAGACGGCAACCCGCTCCTTGCCATAGGCCATTGCCAGCAGTTTCAATGGATGACAGGACTCCCGTGCCGTGCCCTGGAATATCTGCATGCCGCAGGCTCCGCAGCCGGTCACAACCTGGTCAACATCGGCAGCATTAATTTCAGCGAAAAGCCGCTCCCCGATCTTCATGGACAGGTCGTAATTATTTGCCTTTAAGCCGTAGGTGCCCCCCATTCCGCAGCATTTATCTGAAAACGGTTTCACGCTGACACCCGGAATCAGTTCCATCAGCTCGATCGGCTCACGGGTCACGCCGACACTTTTGAGATGGCAGGGCGCATGGTAGCCGACCGTCATGTCCAGCCGTTTGAAATCAGTCTTCAGGCGGCCCTCTTTGTGGAGCATCATCAGGTATTCGTGGATGTCATAACAGTGCTCGGCGACCAGCCGGGCTTCCTGCGAATCGACAATCCGCGGATATTCCATTTTTACTGCCAGTTCACAGCTCGGTTCGCTGAATATGATCGGTACTCCGCGGGAGGCATACTCGGCCAGCAGATTGATATTGAAGGTGATATCGTCAATGATCTGGTGCTGGGCTCCGGCACTTATCCTGGCAATTCCGCAGCACTTGAATTCCGGCATGATAACCTTCAGGCCGTTGTGTTCGAGCACATCGACAACGGTCAACCCCTCACCCTCCGGATCATTATAATTCGCGTAACAGCCAAGAAAAAACAGAACTTCCCGGGACGAGGACGACTGCGGCTGTTTTCTCTTCTTCAGCAGTTTGCGCAGCGTCTGGTTGCGAAACTCGGGCAGGTGCCGTTTTGCCTCCATACCGATAACCTTCTGCAACCCCCAGCGGATCGGGGCAAGCGAGGTGGCAAAATTGGCGACAGGGGCGAACAGACTGCCCTGGCTGCACAGGGTCCTGGTATCGGTTAGGACCCTGTTGGTAAAACTCTCTCCTTTGCGTTCCACATATTCATGCCTGCCGACGATGGCCAGCCACGGTACATCAACCCCGGACGGGCATTCGGTCAGACAGCGCTTGCAGTTGATGCAGGAATCGACGATCTCCTTGAATTCAGGATCTTCGAGGATTGCCGGGTCGAGCTTTCCGGAAATGAGCTCCCGGTACAGGGTTATCTTGCCCCTTCCCTTGGTCCACTCTTCCAGCTTGTTGCTGGCAATGGGGCAATAGGAACGGCATTTTCCACACCCCGAGCAGTTTTCGATCTGCCCCTGCAGCATTTCACCGTCAAACGGGCTGTCGGTGCGGGCAATATGGAATTCAGGGCCATATTTGAGATCTCTTCCCAGTGAATTGTCCTCATCGGAGATAATCACCCCGGGATTCATCAAACCATCGGGATCAAACAGTGCCTTGATCTCCCTCATGGCATGGTAGAGATGTGGGTATTGCCGCTCGATGTAGTGAGTGCGCAGCCGACCGTCGGCGTGTTCTCCGCTGACCGTGCCCTTCAGGTCAAGAACAAGGTCGCAGACCGCCTCGGACAAGTTCAGCATCTTGTTGACATCTTCCTGCTGACGCAGGTCCAATATGGCCATCGTGTGCAGATTGCCATCCCCGGCATGCCCATAGATGGCAGCTTTGACATCAAATTTTTCAAACAGGGCGCGCAAACCGCTGATATATTGGGGCAACCTGCTGACGTGAACCGCGGCATCCTCGATGAAGGCTATCGGCCGCTTCGGACCCTTCATGCGGTTGAGAATCGGACCGGATATACCCCGGACCGCCGTAAAGGTTTTCATGTCTTCAGCATTTCGTGCCTGCAGGACATCAACAGCGAGCTGCTTGTCTTCCATCAAACGTTTTCTGACCCTACCGAATTTGTCGAGAAGCGCCTGGTCAGAGTCTTCCTGAAACTCGATAAAGAGTGAAGCCTCGGTGTTTTCCGGAAAATATTCAGCAAGATCAGGCCGCTGCTCACGGGCAAGGTCAAGAATATGTTTTTCCATTATCTCAATCATCGACGGCCCTTCTTCAAGTATCTCCTGGGTTGCCTCACCGACTTTGCCAAGATCGTCCAGGTACACAAAGCCGCTGAGGACCTTGGGGGGTATCGAGGACAGCTTCAGACGGGCCTCTGAGACGAGGGCAAGCGTACCCTCTGAGCCGACGAGCATCGGGGTCAGATCAACAGAACCATCTTCGAGCAGATCCCAGACATGGTACCCGCAGGAATTTTTACTGGTAAAAGGCCGCTCTTCTTCAAGATAATCTTCATACTTCTGCAGGACAGCAGGGATTTCCCGGTACAGTGCGCCACCGAGAGTGCCGTTTTTTTCGGTGTCCCGAACCGGCCGCAGGGACCCTGTGGCGAGGATTTCTCCATTGGTCAAGACCAGTTCCAGACCCTGGACATGGGCCCTTGTCGTGCCGTATTTGACCGCGTGGGGCCCGCTTGAATTGTTGGCGATCATACCGCCCAGGGTAGCCGAGTCAATCGTCGAAGGATCTATCGGAAAATAGAGGTTGTGGGGTTTGAGCAGCTTGTTAAGCTCCGCCAGGACAATACCCGGTTGTACTTTTACCCATTTCTCCTCGACATTGAGCTCGATCATCTTGTTCAGGTATTTGCTGAAATCGATCAGGATACCGCGGCCCAGCTCGTTTCCGGCCCGACTGGTGCCACCGCCGCGAGCTGTTATCGGGATCTTTTGCTCACTGGCAAATTTCATCGTGGTTATCAGGTCCTGCGTGGATTTGGCCTGGACGATCGCCAGCGGTTTTATCCGGAACAGTGACGCTCCGCTGCTGTAGAGGGAACGGCTCAGCTCGCTGTGCAGAACGTCTCCTTCGAGCCGGTGCTGCAATGAATCAAAAAGTTTATCGGTATCCTGCATAACAACCTCTATTGCGTGTAATCTATAGTGTCTGGCTCATATTCCCGAGCCCTCTATTCTCTGACACATGATGAAAATCGTAATTCCTATCCTGGTCCGTCACCTTCCGGACCCCCGAAATGACACTGCCATGATTACACGGTAATCATGGCAGTGTTGGTTATTTACAATAATAATTCTCAGGTAGCCACAAGTATCTACTGGCAGCGCCAGATTGATCAGCCAGCCGCTACCTCTGTCAGATATTTCATCGCTTCGCCAACCCCGCCCTTATTATGCTTGACATTGGCCAGTTCCAACCCCATCTCAACACCGGCGAGGGTGCCGATAAGGGTCAGATCGTTGAGGTCACCGAGGTGTCCGATGCGAAACACCTTGTCGGCAATTTTTCCGAGTCCATTGCCGAGCGACATGTTGAATGCCTCGAGAATAACCTTCCTGAGATTGTCAGCACCACTGCCGTCAGGCATCATCACCGCGGTAAGGACGCTGCTGTACTCTTCGGGTTTTTCACAGAGAACTTCCAGTCCCCAGGTTCTCACTGCGCGCCTTGTCGCCTCTGCAAAGCGGTCATGACGGGCAAAGACATTCTCCAGCCCTTCCTCTTCAAGCATCCTGATTGATTCCCGCAGACCGAACAGGAGGTTGGTGCACGGTGTGGAGGGATAGAAAAAATTCTCATTCGCCTTCAGCATGTCATTCCAGTCCCAGAAATGGCGTTTAAAACTGTTTTTTGCCGATGCTTGCAGGGCCTTCTCGCTCACTGCGTTAAAGCCAAGACCGGGTGGGAGCATCAACCCCTTCTGGGAGCAGCCGACCGTGACATCGACCTGCCATTCTTCGTGGCGGTAATCGATTGAACCAAGCGATGAAATCGTATCGACCATAAAGAGTGCCGGATGTCCGGCACGATCGATAGCCTGGCGAATTTCGGCGATCCTGCTGGCCACACCGGTGGATGTTTCGTTGTGTACGACGTTGACTGATTTGATCTTGTGGTCCTTGTCAGCGCGCAGTTTTTCCTCGACGATGGCAGGATCGACACCATGACGCCAGTTCGTCGGCACAAAGTCAACCTCGAGGCCGAATTTTTTGGCCATAGTGTACCACAGTGTTGCAAAATGCCCGGTTTCAAACATCAATACCTTGTCACCGGGGTTGAGGGTATTGAGCAATGATGCTTCCCAGGCTCCGGTTCCCGAGGTCGGAAAAATGATCACCGGTCCCGAGGTCTTGAAAATCCTTCTCGAACCAACAAGCACCTCCTCAGACAGTGCCCTGAACTGTGGACCCCGATGATCGATTGTCGGGTGTCCGATGGCGTGAAGTATTCTGTCAGGAACATTGCTCGGCCCTGGAATCTGCAAAAAATGTCGTCCGCTTTTGTAAGTCATCGTTCATTACTCCTTTTTCTGTATATTGTTTGTATTAGCTCAATCTGATTTTTTCTTCTATGGCTGCTCTGCACCAACTTAATCAGGTTCGGTGATTTTGCCATTGACAGCCGAGCAGGCGACGGTCAGTGGTGAAGCCAGATAGATTCTGGCACCACTGGCACCAATCCGGCCGGGATTGCTGCGTATCGTCGTGGTAATCGCGGTGTCGCTGTCGCATAACAGGCCGAAGTGTTTCCCGGGACAGGGGCCGCATCCCGGCGGCATAATCACCGCCCCGGCATTTCTCAGGACTGATGAAATCTTCAGTTTGTCCATCGACTCCATGACATTCCTCGACCCGGGCGTTATGATAAAGGTGACATCAGGATGCACTTCTTTTTTTGCCAGGACATCAGCAATTACCTGCATGTCGTCCAGCCTGCCTGAAGAACAACCTCCAGCAATAGCCACGGTTATTTTTTCTGCCGGCAATGCTGCCACCCTGCTGAAGGCGGCGGGTTCTCCGGGCACTGCCGCCATCGGAGGTATTGTTTCTGATTCTACGACAATGTCCGGTTTGTATTCTTCGCCCTGCGGGAGAACCAGGGCGGTGGCGACACCTGCTTCCGGCAGAAAGTTGCAGATGGACATTTTTTCACTCATGGTCAGTTTCTCGATAAGGGAACCGCTGAGCAGTACGGCCTTATTCCTGATTTGATCTCCGTAGCAGCTCATCAGATACATGCCGATGTCCCGCGCCAATACTGTTTGAGCAGGCTCACCTGCAAGGGCGATAATCACCTGCTCCGGCACCACCACCGAATGAAATCCGCTGCATATGGTGTCGACGAAATCTGCCGGAGAAACAGAGAAGGCGATGGAGCTGAAAGCTCCGGCGGTTGCAACATGACCGTCTGCACCGACAACTATCATACCCGGCCAGAGAGACTCTTCCTCAACGACCACCTGGTGAAGAACCCCTTCACCGTTTTTGTAGAGATGAATATTGTGTTGCCGGGCGAAATCCGCTATCTCGCGCTGAAACTCACGGTCCTTGATCGTCGGGGCCGGAAAACAGTGATCCAGGGTAAGAAGGATCCTGCACCTGCTGTTTATGTCACGTTTGTTTTTTTTAAATATCTCTAATATTTCCGGACCACTGCCGTCATGCGCAAGAGCCAGGTCAACACCCAGACGAATGTCCTGGCCCACCGCCACCTTTTCCTGCAGCGATGCTTTGGCCAGCTGCCGATAAAAAAAGCCACTCATTCGTCACCTCGAAGTTGGGCGCAGATAAGCGGCTGTCGTGTTTTATTCTTTCCCATTCGTTATCGCCTGTCGCCTGGTTACGGTCTGAGCAGTACCTTTATCGCCGCAGGGTCATTGTTTGCCGTCTCCATGGCTTTATCGATCTCGGCCAGTTCATAGGTGTGGGTGATCAGTGGCGCAATGTCTATCTGACCGAGCAACACCGGCTTAAGAGCCTTCGGTACCCAGATATGTCGCTGCAGCACGCCATGGTGAACCAGCCCGGTATTGACGATTTCCAGTGAATTGTTGTGCCAGCGCGAAATGTTGAGGTTGATGTTCTGGGTAATCCAGCTGTAAAAGACCAGGACACCGTTATGGCTGACAGCGTCATTGCATAACTGGACCGCCTCACCGGTGCCGGCCACCTCGACCACAACATCCGCACCCTTGCCGCCTGTCAGGTCAAGGATCGCCTGCAGTGGATCGGTTTCAGAGCTGTTGACCGCATGATCCAGCCCAAGGCTTTTTGCCAGTTCAAGTTTGCCGGCAACGACATCTACTCCAATAACCTGATGGGCACCTTTTTTCCGGGCCACCTGGGCGATTACCTGGCCGGCAAAACCCATGCCGATAACCGCAACCGTGTCTCCGAGCTGCACCTTCGAGCACAATCCGGAAAAGACGGCACAGCCGATTGGCTCACCGAGAGAGACCAGATCAAGATCAAGACCGTCAGGAGCCGGTTCCAGATCGTCTTCGCCGGCCTTGAAATAATCGGAGTAGGTTTCAACCCAGGCAAAGGCGATCACCGTGTCACCTGGCTTGTATTTACGAACATTTCGGCCAACCTCAACGACGGTTCCTCCTGCTTCATGGCCAAAATAATAGGGGTAAGCGAAAACGTTTCTCATTTCGGTGTTCAGTCCGCCTGAAGGGGGGATGACACCGTTGAACAGATTCTTGTCCTGGCCGCAGATTCCAGCAGCGTGGGTCTTGACCAGTATCTCGTCATCTCCTATCAGCAGTTCCCGTTCACGGACTTCTATTTCTCTGACTCCCGTCAGGCATGCACTCTTTACGATCATGGTTGCAAATTCTCTGTTTCTGGTAGTATTCCGGCCAATCTAAGCCGGTATCGTATCACTGTTTCTTATCTGGAGACATCCCCTCCGGTCTGGTTATCTCGCCGGCCAGGATATTGGGTTTTTTACTGAACCTGCTGTAGAGTGTGTAGAGAAGGGTCAAAACCGCTACCGCCAGAATTGTGCCGCTGATCGGACGGGCGAGAAAACTCACCAGATCATAGTCTTCCATCCGCATTCCCCGTCTCAGCGATTCCTCGGCAAGGCCGCCAAGGACCAGGGCAATGATCAGCGGGGCTACCGAGAAGGAGTATTTCTTCATCACGTAACCAAGCAGTCCGAAGGCAAACATGATCCAGACATCGGACATGGAATTGCTGATGCCAAACGCCCCGACTGTGGCAAAAACAAAGATACATGGTCCGAGAATCGAGTAGCGGAGCTTCCTGAAATTGGAGAAGAGCTTGGCCACGATGATTCCTGAAAAGAGCATGAACACGTTGGCGACGTACATTGCCAGAAAAATAGAGTACATCAGGTCCGGCTGATTGAGGAACAGCATCGGCCCGGGCTGCAGGCCGTGGACCATGAAGCCACCAATGATCACCGCAGTCGTGGCACTACCGGGAATGCCGAGCGTCAGCAGCGGCACCATGGCGCCGCCCGTGGCGGCATTATTGGCGGTCTCCGGGCCGGCGATACCTTCGGGCACACCAGTGCCGAATTTTTCCGGGTGCTTTGACCAGCGAACCGCTTCCGAATAGCCGATGAACGAAGCCGTTGTCGCACCGACACCGGGAAGTATGCCAATCATCGTGCCGAGCACCGCGGAGCGCAAAATCGTCCAGCGAAGCTTCAGCAGTTCGAACAGAGAGGGAAGTTTGGTTGAGACCTTGACATCTCCCTCTCCACCAATCGAGGAGCCGCTCTCGGCAGTGAGCAGGATTTCGCCAATGGCAAAGGCGCCAATCAGTGCGACGATAAAATTGACACCGCCGATCAGGCCGCTCCAGCCGAAGGTGAAACGCTCGACACCGGCCATCGGGTCAATACCGACGGTGGCAATGAGCAGGCCGACAAAGCCGATCAGAAATGACTTGGTCATCTGCTTGCCACCCAGCGTGGCGATCAGCGTCAGGGCGGCAAAGGCGAGGGCGAAATATTCCGGGTCGGAAAAGGTCAACGCCACTTCGGCGAGCAGCGGTGAAACCAGGTTCATGACCACAACGCTGAACAGGCCGCCAATGGTGCTGCACATAATGGCGATACCGAGCGCTCTGCCAGCCTGGCCGGCCTTGGCCATCGGATAGCCGTCAAAGCCCGTTACCGATGCCTCCGGTGAACCGGGAACATTGAACAGAATAGCTGAAATCGAACCGCCGAACGTACCGCCGCAATAGACCGCCGTGAGCAGCAGCAAGCCTGTGGTGGAGTCCATCGCATAGGTGAATGGGATGAGCAGGGCGGTGCCCATGGTCGAATTGAGACCGGGAATCGCTCCGAGCATGACGCCCATCATGACCCCGCCAAAAATAAACAACAGAGGCATCGGAGAAAAAACGTTATATAATGCCGCTAACCAGATTTCCATAATTCAGGCTCCTTTGCCGATCAATATAATAAGTGGCTGATATCGAGGAATATCCCCACTCCTCTCGGCAGGGGAACATACATGGCCTTGGTAAAAAGCAGGACAATCCCCAATGTCATTGCGAAGGGAAGCGAGAAAATCCAGACCTTTTGCCGTTCACCGAGCAGATACATGAAAGCGATCATCTGCAGCGGTGTCAAAACCAGGAAACCGACATACGGCAGCAGGATCAGATAAACGGCGATAATTGCTACGGCTGCAAGAAACCGGGCATTGGCCACCGTAAAATGAAACGGCTTCACTCCGGCAATCGTTCCTTTCAATACTCCAGTGATGGAGATAGCGGCCAGGCCAGCGCTGAGCACCATCAGCGAAACAAGGATGAACTTGGGCCAGTATGCCGGTCCGAGCTCTCCGTAGACATCGCCTGAATCGACCTTCTTTATTTCGAAAAGAAGGTACGCCGAGATGACAAAAACAATAACGCTGATGATTACATCTGCTTTCAATAACGCTTTCAACACGGACTTCTCCTTGATGTTACTAACCTATTTTTTGCGCGCCGGTAGAACGACAGCTGTTCTACCGAAAGAAAACCAACCCCACTTACCGCCTGCGTCTGCCACGCTGACGCAGGCGGTTGCAGGCGGTAAGATTCAGGTCTGTGTCTATGGATAAACCGTTATTTTACATATCCCAGAGAGGTCAGGATATCCTTGTAAGCCTGGTATTCTTCATCCCAGAATGCGCCGAATTCAGCCGGATCTTTCCAACCCGGACGCTGATCGAGCAGTGAGGTCGCCTGGTACTCGCTGAACATCGGAGACTCGTAGGCTTTCTTCAGCTCCGCGGCAAGATAGTCTATAATCGGCTGCGGGGTGCCTTTCTTGACGGCAAGACCGCGCCAGCGGCCACTGGTGATGTTGATCCCAAGCTCAACGGAACAGGGAACATCAGGGAATTTATCCAACCGCTTGTCGTTGAAGACAATGATCGGTTTCAGCTTTCCTGCCTCGATGAGCGGCAGGACGACACCCGGCTCTTCGTGCAGCGCATCAAGATGCCCGCCGAGAACGGCGGCATGGGTCTGCGGGGCTTTGTCGTAGGGCACGTACTTGATGTCGATTCCGGCGGCATTCGCGAAACGCATGATGATGATTTCGTCAGGACTGGTTGGGGTGGTACCGGTGAACTGTACCTTGCCGGGGTTCGCTTTGGCATAGGCGATCAACTCCTCGACCGTCTGAAAATTCTTGTTGTCCGGATTGACGTAGAATATGCTGATATCCTGCTGGACCTGGACGAGCGGGGCAAATTCCTCACTGTAGTTTTCTCGTCCAAGAACGGTATTGATTAGCTGCTCCGGGCTGAAATTGTAGATTGTGTAACCGTCAGCCGGCTGTCCCAGTACGTATTTTGAGGCCTTCACGCCAGCGCCGCCGGTCATGTTGGTCACATTGATCGTTTCACCGAGGATTTGTGCGGCCGGTGTCATCAGGTTACGCACAAAGTTGTCACTGCCGCCGCCGGCGCCGTACTGCACGACGACCTCGATAGGACGTTCCGGGTATCCGTCGGGCCCGTTTCCGGCCTGGACCGAAAATGTAGTAAGTGCAGATACGAGAAGTACCAGCAATACGTGAATAATGTGCTTCCTGTTAAACATTTTACACCTCTTTTATTTGAAATTTATCAACGAAATGCTCCACAAGCACTCAACGACTGAGCTCACTAAAGATTTGCTGTTCAGATGGATACGCTTTTTTTCATCACCTCCTTGTCGTGTGGTCATGATCCGATGTTACCAGGTTTGATCATCTGAAAATCATACCTGATGTTGAAACATCCGTGTCCAGTCTTTCACGTTAAAACAACAAGATTGGTACTTTTGCAGTTTTCTGCTGTTATAAAATCATTAATCGGTCGTAACGACATCACGATACAGACAGCGTACCGGTGTAACAGCTTTGCAAATGGCGGACCACATAAACCATCGTTTGTTCAACAGTCTGTTATCCGGTTGTTTTCATTTCAGACAGTTGAAATATCGTGTTTTTACACCCTGCGCGCTGAATCGATCCGAGCCGTTCGTGGTGAAGCCCAGGTTCTTGTTTCAACTCTGCAACGCCAGTCTCGGCGTTATGTTTCAAAAAAAGAACATACTGCTTGCAAATCTGAAACATCGCCTGGTTCACTGGAGTTTTCTCCACAGAGTAGTCCTGCTGATTCCGAGCCGGCTTGCGGTCCTGGCCTTGCTGCCGTTGCATTCTTCCAGGACTTTGAGGATCAGCTGTTTTTCATAGCTTGCTTTCACCTGGCAAAGTGCCTGATCTCTGACGCTGCTCTGTGGATCGGTGGTGCTGACAATCGGCTCAGGCCGCTTGCCCCCCGGTTGTGTTCTCCTTTCACCAGTGTTCGCGTGATCAGGAACATGATCTGGTATCTGCAGGGCCTGCCTCACCTCATGCGCTCCAATGAGCCCGCCTGCGGTCATCACCGACAAACGTTCCATAACGTTGCGAAGCTGCCTGATATTACCCGGCCAGTCGTAGTCAAGCAGAAGCTGAGATGCCTCGCTTGAGAAAATCCCATAGGACTTGCCCTGCATATCATAAAATTCCCGCAGGAATTTGTCTGCAATGATCAGGACATCCCCCTCCCGCTCTTTTAAGGTGGGGACAGAGAGCGACAAGACATTCAACCGGTAATAGAGATCTTCCCGGAACAATTGTCTCGAAACGAGGTCTCTCAAGTCCCGGTGAGTAGCTGCTACCAGCCGGACATTGACCGGCAGGATGCGGCTGTCACCCAGACGCATTATTTCTCTTTGCTCGATGACCCGCAAGAATCGCGCCTGCAGTACCAGAGACATTTCCCCGACCTCGTCGAGCAGCAGCGTTCCGCCGTGCGCCATTTCAAATACCCCGGCTTTTCCTCCCTTCCGGGCGCCGGTGAAGGCTCCTTCCACATAACCGAACAGCTCGCTTTCCAGTATGCTTTCCGGCAATGCGGCACAGCTTATCGCCACAAACGGCTCGTTTTTTCGCCTGCTGGCGTTGTGAATTGCCTGGGCAAATATTTCCTTGCCGGTTCCGGTCCGGCCGTAAATCATTACCGTTGAATCAATGGCGGCATACTCTTTTGCCAGTGCAACTGTACTGAGCAGGGTGCTGCTTTTCCCGAGAATGTCTATAAAGCCGTGCCGTGCGGTAAGCCCCTTGTCGGAGAGCTTTCGCCTCACCTTGCTCTCAATCTTCTGCAGGACATCGAGTTTCTGGAAGGTGGTGACAACGCCCTCTATCTGGTTATCGACAATGATTGGTACCCGGTTTCCGGCCACCTTGACATTGCCGATCTCGAATACGGCGCCGAGTTCGGGCCTGCCCGATTTCAGCAGATGATGACAGCCGGCAGCCGGTATCACCTCGGTAACATTACGGTTAATGGCATTTTCTGCACTCCAGCCGGATAATTCCTCTGCGACTTTATTGAAGACGATGATCTTACCATCTTTATCCAGGGCGATGATACCGTCGTAGGTAAAATTGAGCATCGCCTTGAGCTGTTCTGCTTTTCTTTTTTCCTGTTTCCTGACCTTGTTGACTCTTCTCGCCTCGAGAATACTCATTCTCACCGCTTCGTTATCTGTCGTGATGATCACCGCCTCCATCCCTTTGGCTCTGGCCTCTCGAGCCATGGCAATCTTGCCGATAACGACATCAACCCCGCAGGCTTTGAGATGATCGATACCCTTGACAACATCATCAAGATCATTTTCACAGGTATACTTGACCAGCCGGTCGTCGATTATCTTTTCCAGGCTGGAAAGGCCCATTATCACGTCCTCGACATCAACGATGCCAACCTTGTTGCCGATCTTTTTGGCATCGTTGTAGGCCCTGAGAATCTCATAACCGCCAATGCCGATATCGATCACCGGAAGCTCAATACCGGACTGTTTTATTTTTGAAGCGGTCAAGCCACGGCTGACAATGACCTGATACCCCTGTCGCTCTGCCTGGTGGGCAAGGGTTACCGCCTCATCCATCCGGGTAACCTTGATATCCACATCGTCTTCCTTGCCGACCACCTTCAAGGCGATTTCAGCAAGCTCCAGATACGGAGAGATAAAGAGAATCTCACCCATCGTTTTCCTCAAACTGCTTTGGTTATTGTTGTCATCGGTTTTTCCAGCCTGTCGAGACTGTATGGAGCAATCCTGTCTCTGCCGCCGCTTGCCTCAGCGCCACGGCGATTGGGCTGGTTCAGCTGCTGTCCTGTTCCTGGACCAGGGCCCGCCTTAAAATCCGGACAACGTGGTGTACTTCTCTTTTCGTGCCATGCTCGATCTGGTGCCGGCATGACACGCCGTCCGCGACGATCAGGGTATCTTCAGCAGCCTTGCGGACCGCTGGAAAAATTGACAGTTCACCCATCTGCATAGAGGTATCATAGGTTTCAGCCCCATATCCGAACACCCCGGCCATGCCGCAGCAGCTTGAAGCAACGACCTCCACCTCGAGTCCCGGGATCAACCCCAGGACTGTCTCGACAGAGTCAACAACGTTGAATGCCTTCTGGTGGCAATGTCCGTGGACAAGGGCTTTCTGTGCAACCGGCTTGAGCTTGAGACGCAGTTTCTCCGTGACGCAGAATTCCTCAAAGAGCAGTGCCTGCCGGGCGACGACCGCACTCTTTTCCCCGGGAATCAGCGACGGGATTTCATCCCTGAGACAGAGCAGGCAACTCGGCTCGAGACCGACGATGTGAACACCCCGCTTGGCAAACGGATAATAGGTTTCAACAAGCCTGCCCGCCTCTTTTCGGGCCTGTTCTATCTTGCCTGCGGTCAGATAGGTCCGCCCGCAGCACAACGGTCTGCTACCCCCGGAAACCGGACGAGGCGTCAGCACACGATATCCTGCTGCAATCATGAGGTCCCGGGCATCGTACAGATTTTCAGTTTCAAAATAGGTGTTAAATGTATCACCGAAGAGGATCACCTCAGCGCCATCGGCGGGCCCTTCCTGTTCTTTTGGACGGTAGATATCACTGCGCCATCTCGGCAGAGGTCTCCGGGAAGTAAATCCATCAATTTTCTCTGACATCCTGGCAATCAACGGAATTTGGTTGCGGAGATTGGCCAGCCAGGGAAGCCGGCAGAGAATGGGGGCATAGAGCGGCATCCAGGCAAGCAGATGATCATGAAGTGAAAAGCCCTTCTCCTTCTTCCGGGCGGCCGTCACCTCAATTTTCATCTTTGCCATATCCACGCCGGTGGGACACTCACGCCTGCACGCCTTGCAGGAGACGCAGAGTTTCAAGGTCTCGGCCATTTCATCAGAGGTCAGCGCCCCCGGGCCGAGTTGTCCTGAAATCGCCAGCCTGAGGGTGTTGGCCCTGCCGCGGGTCGAATCCTTTTCATTGCGGGTCACTCGATATGACGGACACATGGACCCTTCGAGCATTTTCCTGCAGGCGCCGTTATTATTGCACATCTCTACAGCACCCTGGAAGCCGTTGCCCGGCCATTGGGACCAGTCAAAAACCGTTTCCATCTCCTCGGCATGATACCCGGGGCCATACCTGAACAGCCGACGATCATCCATTTTCGGAGGGTTGACGATTTTCCCGGGATTAAGCAGCCCCGCGGGATCGAAAAGGTGCTTTATCTCCTGGAAATTCTCAACCATACGGGTACCGAACATCCTTTCGTGAAACTCCGACCTGACAATGCCGTCGCCATGTTCACCGGAGTGGGACCCCTTGTATTCCTGCACCATTTCGAGTGTTTCCTCAACAATGGCACGCATGGTCCTGACATCCTGGTCCTGCTTCAGGTTGAGGACGGGACGAACATGAAGGCAGCCGACGGAAGCGTGGGCATACCAGGTCCCGGTGGTGTTGTGTTTGCTGAAAATATCGGTGAGACGGGCAGTGTAGTCGGCCAGATCCTCAAGCTCAACGGCACAATCTTCAACAAAAGAGACTGGTTTTCGTGCCTCCTTCATGGACATCATGATATTGAGGCCGGCCTTGCGAACCTCGAATATCGATTTCTGGAAAGCGGGGTCGATTGCCTCGATGACGCAGCCAACCTTTGAACCGTTCCGAGCCCATGAGTAGCCCAGATCCGCCATGCATTGAGAGAGCCGTGCCAAGCGGTCCAGATTTTCCTGCTGATCATCTTCAGCAAATTCCACCAGAAGCACCGCTTCCGGGGTGCCGCGCACGAATCTCTCGACAATCGGCCGATAGATCGGGATATCCCGTGACAGCTCAATCATCGTTCGATCAATCAGCTCAACCGCCGTCGGCTGCAGTTTAACGAGGTGCTGGGCCGAATCCATCGCCGCATAAAACGTGGGAAAATGACAGACACCGAGAACCCGGTTCTGCGGGAGGTGCGCCAGCTTTAATTCAACCTGGTGAAAACAGCCAAGCGTTCCCTCCGATCCGATGAGAAGATGCGAGAGATTTATCGGCCGGGTGCCGGGCACGAGCGCATCAAGATTGTAGCCCCCGACCCTGCGCAGGACGCGCGGAAATCGTCTGGTAATTTCTGCAGCCTCCCGCTCTCCCAGGGCCAGCAGCCTGTCAACGAGCGGGCCTCTTTGTTGCTGCTCTCCGGAATTGCCTGCAAAGACAGAAAACCTCATATCCGAGCCGTCAGCGAGAAGTGCGTCAATGGAAATGACATTGTCCCGCATCATGCCGTATTTAATGGAGCGGCTTCCCGCTGAGTTGTTCCCGGCCATCCCCCCGATCGTCGCCCGCGAGGCGGTAGAGACATCAACGGGGAACCACAACCCTTCCTTCTTCAGGCGTGCGTTGAGTTCATCAAGGACAATACCCGGCTCAACCGTGCAGCGCTGTGATTCAGCATCGAAATGCAGTACCCGGTTCAGGTATTTTGAGTAATCGATTACCAGCGCCTCGTTAACGGTCTGACCGCATTGTGACGAACCGCCGCCGCGGGACAGGACCGACACTCCAAACGCACGGCAATGCTCGAGCGCCGCCCTGACATCGTCCAGGGAGCGCGGCACGAGAACGCCTGCGGGAAAAACCTGATAGTGCGAGGCATCCGTAGCGTAACGTCCCCGGGTGAACCGGTCAAAATAGAGTTCTCCCGCTATGTCGGCGCGCATCCTGCGCTCAAGCTCTTTGTGTCTTTCAGCCATTTACTGCTCCCCAGCACGTTTGCTAGTTTTCTTGTCAATCCTCGTGGAGCTCCTCTGATCGATCCGTCGCCGGTACCGGGGTCGGTGCTATTTTACAGAGATCCGCATACAACTCCTCAGTCATCGAGATATCCAGGGCAGCAAGCGAATCTTCCAGCTGCGCCACATTCCGTGCGCCAATAATTGGCGCCGCTATCCCGGGATGCGCTGCGACCCAGGCCACCGCCAGGCTGACCGGGTTATAGCCGTTGTCCCGGGCATAGGAAACATAGTCGAGCGCCGCATCAAGCATCCACTCATCCCCGTAACGCTTCCGGTACATTTTATTGCTGCCCAGCCGGCTGGACGATTCCTCTATGTTTTTTCCATATTTACCGGTCAACAACCCGCCGCCAAGCGGGTTATAGCTGATGACCGCGATATTCTCATGCTCGGCAAAGGGCAGGATTTCCACCTCAGCCTGCCGTTTTACGAGGTTGTACATCGGCTGAATACACTTCAGGGACGGCCAGTCATGCTGCGCCGCCAGTCCCTGTGCCTTTGCCAGCTGCCAGGCGGCAAAGTTGCTTGCCCCGATGTAGCGTACCTTTCCCTGGGTTACCAGGTCGTTAAGCGCCGACAGTGTCTCCTCGAGCGGTGTGTGCGGGTCAAACCGGTGCAGCAGGTACACATCTATATAGGATGTCTTCAGCCGTTTCAGGCTTGCCTCGGCAGCAGCAAAGATATGCCTGCGCGAGCAGCCCTGGCTGTTGATGTCATCCCCCATCTGACCCCAGACCTTGGTTGTAATGACCAGATCATCGCGGCAACCTTGGCTGAGCTCACCCACTATTTCTTCGGCTTTTCCCTGGCTGTAGACATTCGCGCAGTCAAAAAAGTTGATACCCGCCTCCCGGCAGCGTTTAAACATTGCCGCGGATTCGTCTTTGTCAGCCTCGTCACCGAAGGTCATGGTTCCCATACATAAACGTGAAACCTGAACACCGCTGTTTCCTAAAAATGTGTACTCCATACTCCCTCCCCTCTGGTACCTTACACCCATCATTTCAACGGCAGGACCGTAGGCGCCTGTCCTCCACTGTTATTTGCCTGCTGCGGATCTGCTGATGACGCATCCGTCATCGTGCAGGCTGTGTCCGCCTCAGCTTCAGAAATGTGTGCCCGCATCACCTGTTCGCAGAGTACGGGATCCTTCAAATCCAGGGCCATCAGAATTTTTTTGTGACCGAAAATACTTCTCTTGGCGGCCCGAAGCGTGCCGAGCGTATTTTTCCTATAGCGGAGAATATAATCACGCATATCTTCGATCAAATTAAAAAGACGAGGCCGCTCTTTCCTGACCAGTTGATAGATTATGTCGTGAAATTCAGTGTTGTGTTCAAAGACAAGATCGAGTTTGTTTTCCAGAATTCCGTGTTCCGCCCTGGTTATACACTCGCTTAACCGCTGGACATCGTCCTCTGATATCGTCCGGCAGAGACAGGACAGCGCATATCCTTCAAGCACCGCCCGAATCTCAAAGAGTTCAGACATTTCCTCGGCTGTTTCGGCGGGAACACAGAACCCTCGCGCCCCCTTTTGCCTGACAAGACCTTCGAGCTCCAGCTTGTGAAGCGCCTCACGGACCGGGGTGCGGCTGACCCCAAGCAGTCCGGCCAGCGATTCTTCCACCAGTCGCTCTTCAGGTGGAAAATGGCCGTTGAGTATCTTTTTCTTGAGGAGGCGATAGGTCTGTTCTCTTACCGATAACCGGCCACTGTTTTGTCTGGCAGATCGTGCTGTCATTTTGTATCCAATAAAAGAGACTGCAAAAAACCATCAGCACACCGGGATGCTCCCGGAAAAGCCACTCAGAGAACTGCCAGCATACCATTATCGATTATATTATTCTGCAGTTTTTTACTGATTTTTTTATATTCCAAGATGATGAGTCATTGCTTTTACCGTATATTTTGGATACATTCTCTGCGTGTTTATCGTTAAACAGTGGTTTCAGACAAACAGTTCTGAGGAAAACAAATCATGAAAATCCTAAAAGAAAAATGCGTCGGCTGCGCCAACTGTGTCCCGGTTTGCCCGGTTGGGGCTATCTTCATCGCTGATGACGGCTTATCCGAAATCAATACTGAAACCTGTGTGGAGTGCCACAACTGCTATCGCAGTCTCAGTTTTGAGCACCTGCCTCCGGGTCTCACCAGGGTGATCCGAAAATTTCTCAAGACCATCAGCCTCAGGTTTCAGCCCGATCCTGATGTCTGCCCGACCGAGGCCATTGCTCCTGACGATCTCGAGTGGCCGCGCATTATCCGCCGGGCTTTCAGTGACCCGATGGTCACCCATGAATCGACGGGAGTCCACGGGCGGGGCACCGAAGAAGTCAAGACCAATGATGTCAGCAACCGAATCAAACAGGGCGAAGTTGGCCTGGTAGTGGAATTTGGACGACCGGGCATCGGAGCATATTTCAGAGAGGTGCAGGCAGTTACCCGGATTCTTGCCACCTCCGGGGCAGTATTTGAATCAGGCAACCCGATTACCCAGATGATGACCAGCACCGAAACCGGAGATATCAGGGAAGACATACTCGATGAAAAAGTGCTGTCCTGCATTGTTGAACTGACCGTCAAGCTCAGCGAAACAAAGCGGCTGCTCTCACTGGTGAAGGAGCTGTGCAAAGACGTAAAAACGGTAATCAGCATCGGAGTCTCCACGGTCTGTGATAAAAACGGTGATGATGCCATAAAAGATATCTTGATTGAAGAAGGGTTCGAAATCGGCTGGGCCAAGTTGAATCTTGGCCTCGGACGGGCAACAGACAGCGCTGCAGCTGCCCAGGAGGTTGGACAATGACAAATACACTGCACAGATACGGTGAAGACGAAAACCTGCGGGACGATTTTATCGTTTTCGCCATGGCCGCCAAGGGGTTCAACGAGCAGGGAGCCCTTGAAAAAGCCCGGACATTTCTGCGGGCTGCGATTAAATACGAACCGATAAACATGGGCAATGCCCTGGTGAATTCACTGTACCGCCCGGAGAAAGATCTTTCCTTCATCAAGCTCTATTTCATCGGCCGACAGGAGAAAACAACCTACGAAAACCTGATCGCGGAAATGCCAGGACCGGGCTCGGCTGCCGTCGTTTTTGACAGACGGGATCGGGCCACAGACTTTGTCCGGGACGTGAAAAAACTCGACCTTGGGCTGTCAATCAACATCAGCGCGCTTATCGATGACACCAGGGATATCTGTGGAGAGGTTGAGATAACCCCTCATGCCGTGGAATATACGCTCGGCTTTCACGGGGCCACCGAGAAGCTTCCCGACCAGCAGACGCTGTCAATCTCGACCATGTGCGGGCACGGCATGGTCTCCTCTCATTTTGCCAGAAAAATGATGGACCGGGTCAAGGAAGGAAGAATGACGCCCAAGGCAGCCGCCTGCTGTATGGCCAAGTTCTGCGTATGCGGCGTGTTCAACACCACAAAGGCAATGAAGATCTTGAACACGGTCAAAAAAGGTCAGTAATCGCCGGCCGACATGGTGCCTTGGTTGTCCACTGATACCCCTGGCACCATTATTCCCCAACCAGTCTGCAATAGGACTCCCTGGTGAACATCACCATGACCACTGACAGGGAGGTACAGACAAAAAGCCAGATGAAGGCAGACGAATAGGCACTGCTGCTGTATATGCGCACACCTTCAAGAAGCGTTCCGTCCCACTGGTGGTCGAGGATCATGCCGAGCAACGGCTGCATGATGGCTGCAAAACCAAGGACCGACATGTTGACGACACCGCCGACCGCGCCGGACGCACCGGGGTGATTGACCTCCCGCGCAAAGGCAAAACCGATGATCAGGGCTCCGGACATGAAGCCGATCAGCGCCAGCACCGGATAAAAAAAGATATAGGGCAGATCGGCAAAGAGAAAAACACCCCAGAAAATGGCGGCAAGCAAGGTTGCTCCCAGGTAGGGCGATTTGCGTCTGCCGATCCTGTCAGACAGAGCGCCAAGAACCGGTCCTCCGAGAGCCCAGGCAATCAGCATGGTGGAGGTGATGGTTGCCGCATGTGTCCGCTCGAGGCCATGGACCTGGGTCAGGTAGGGAACACCCCACAATCCGGCAAATACCAGCACCGGTGCGGCGGAAAGCCCGCCGGCAAGAAATAGCAGCCAGGTGTCTTTGCGGAATATAACCGATTTTAAGGCAACACCCGCCGAGAGACTGCCGTTTTTGAGAACCGATGCGTGGGCATGGCTCTCATACCCGTATTCACCAGGGTCATCACGAACGACAAGCCAGATCACAATCGCGACTCCAAGGGTAACCACTCCAGAGCCGGCCATTGCCGCCCGCCAGCCAAACCAGGAGACGATCTCCGAGAGCGGGACTCCTGCCAGGACTCCACCGACATTGCCGAAAAGCAGCGCAATCCCGGTAACCGAGGCAAATCGATTGGAGGGGAACCAGTTTCCGGCGAGTTTCATGCAGGAAACCCAGGCCACGGCGACAGAGCAGCCGATAAGCAGTCTTCCCAGGTAGGCAAACCACAGGTTCGGCCCCCAGGCAAATATCAGAATGCCGACAGCAGCCCCAAAGCAACCCCAGGTACTTACTTTTCGGGGACCGACACTGTCAACCAGCAGACCGCTTGGAATCTGCATCACCGCATAGGAATAAAAATATGCTGCAGAGAGGTTGCCGAGCACCGCACCGCCGATGCTGAAATCCCGCATCAACTCATCGACCATGACTGCCGGGGCCATACGCTGAAAAAAGCCGATCAGGTACAGTGCCGCCACCAGGCCCCACATCAGCCATGCCAACCCCCTGGAAGAATGCTGCTTCATCCTGTTTCCTCTAGAAAAATCTTTTATTCTTACACTTTCTGGAAATCAGCGACCGCACGAACCATTCCGTCAGTTTTCAGCCGACCGATGTGATGGTATGTTCCACCGAGCAGCCGGGACAGTTTGCGCATGGTCTCTTTCGGCTGGTGCAGCGGCCTGGTATCAATGGCTATCGAAGAAACTTTATCGCGGCTGATTCTTTCGGCAATGAGGAACAGCTCAGACATCACCTCCGTCAGGCGGAGGCTGGGATCATGCGGTACATTTGCTTCACCGTCCGAAAGGATTACCAGCAGCGGCCTGATACCCGGGTCTTTCAGACGTTCTGTCTTCACCATCCGCCAGGCCTTCATCAGGCCGTCGGCAAATGGTGTCGCTCCTCCGGTCGGCAGCGCTCTGAGCTGCTGCCGGGCGAGCGGCAGGCTTGAAGTCGGTTGCAGAACAACGTCTGCCCGCTCATCGCGAAAGGCGACCATGCCCACCCGATGACGCTTTTGATAGGCCTTTGCCAGGATCGCAAGCACGGCACCTTTGGCCGATTTAATGCGGGCGTAGGCACCCTCCCCCATGGAATCCGAGGCGTCGACGACAAAAACAATCAATGTTTTCCGGGGGCGCTTGTAAACCTTTTTTCTCAGGTCGCTCTCGACGACGTTAAAAAATTCACCGCCTGGCGAGCCGTGCTGTCTGATCAGGGCTGCACGCAGCGTCGCGTCCGCGGCGATGTCAAAATCTCGATCACCTTCGCGCACCGGCTCTGCCCTGATGAATCTGCCGGAAGCTGCGGTCGTCCGCGGCGTTCGCTTCCTGCCAGTCCGGCTGCCGGCAACCTGCAGGGTTTCCAGGTCTATGTCCTCAACACAGATCAATTCATCGGCATCGAAAACCGCTTTTTTTTTTCTTCGAGAAAAGAAAAGAGCATATCGACGTTTGAGGCGGCAGTAGCACCGGGCACCTGTTCAGAAATTTCGTCCCAGGGCTCATATGATTCTTCAAAGGACGTCTCGATCTTTTCAGACTTTTCCCTGTCGAGGACACCGGCCAGGAGCTCCTCGAGCCTCTCCTCGAGCATCCCGGCTGTTGCCAACGGCATGCTCGTAACACGGTGAAGGAGCACAAAGCGGGCGGCTTCGGCGATATGCTGCCGCTCAATCTGCCTGTTCTCGAGAAAGGCCGCCAGGGCACGCGCCGTCTTGATAATGGCGATATCGGCCCGATGCCCCTGGACTTCAACCTCAACGGAGAGCTGCACGGCAAGCTCGATCATTTCCTCTGGGATGCTCACCGCTGGCAACAGGTCGCGGGCGACTCGTATCTGCTCGGCGATAATGGCTTCTTCTCCTGCAGTGGCGGCGACAAATGATCGGGGATCACTGTCAAAGGCGATTCTCCGGGAAACAATCCGGGCACGAAGACCGGGATCCTTGACACTGTTGACGCTGAGACTGAGACCAAAACGATCGAGGAACTGGGGACGCAGTTCGCCCTCCTCCGGATTCATTGTACCGATCAGCATGAAGCGGGCGGGATGGGCAAACGAAATACCCTCCCTCTCGATCACATTTATCCCTGATGCTGCAGCATCAAGCAGGATATCAACAAGATGATCGTCAAGCAGATTGACCTCGTCCACATAGAGAATTCCACGGTTGGCGGCAGCCAGCAGACCGGGTTCAAAATTCCGTGTCCCTGTTTTCAGGGTCTGTTCTATGTGCAGGGTACCGACAACACGGTCCTCGGTAGCACTGAGTGGCAGCTCAACAAGCGGCATCGAGCGGATCTCTGTCGGCAGTTTATTACCGCCCTGATGACTTTCAGCGCAACTGCTGCACATCAGGGAAGGATCATCAGCAGCACAGTGATACGGGCAGCCTTTGACCACTTCTATGTTCGGCAGTATTTCGGCAAGTGCACGCACTGCTGTCGATTTCCCGGTTCCTTTATGGCCGCTGACCAGGACCCCGCCGATGGAGGGATCGATGGCGTTGAGCAGGAGCCCGGACTTCATTTTCTCCTGGCCGATGAGCGCTGCGAACGGGTAGGTATATCGTTTTTGCATAATAACAGTAATTCCACCGTACTGTAACTGGTCTTACCAATCTAAGCCTTAAGTAATACAACAATTTTTCCCGGCAACCATAATCAATTATCCTGGATTTTCCAACAGAAAAAGTTATAATCATTGTCAATCTGGTATGGTCAGTTTCACGATCCATCTATTCATCAGATTGAGAAAAGGAGGATAAAATGAACGTAATTGTCGACCTCACCGTATCACCATTTGGCGCAGGACTCTCCGTCTCGAAATATATCGCCGCCTGCCACCGGATCATCGACAAGGCAGGGTTGAAATCAAATCTGCACGCCTACGGAACGAATATTGAAGGAGACTGGGATACCGTTTTCAAGGCGGTAAAAGAGTGCCACCAGACCCTTCACGAGATGGGTGTACCCCGCATCACCAGTTCCATCAAGGTCGGAACCAGGACCGACAAGGCTCAATCCATGCACGATAAAATTGCCAGCGTCAAAGACAAACTGGAATAAACCGTTCTGCCGGACAGGTTGTGAGTTGGTTGAGCCTCTGGAATGCCCGGCCTGCAGGCTTAACAACCCCTGGAGCTGACCACGCTGCCAAACCCTTTCCGTTTGCTCCTGCCGGCGGCAGGATACCTTTTTGCTGCACGCCACAGATTTTATCCTGCAATTCCCTGAATCACCATTGTGTCCACCTCTTTTTCGACTTATATTCTCTGTGTGTTCAGTATTTTGAGATGTGTGTACAAGCGGTTTTTTTTAATCTCATTTAGAGGAGGTTCTTATGCAATTCACCCATATCCTGCTTCCCGTCGATGGCTCATCATATTCCGATCACGCCACCGAGTATGCGCTCTATCTGGCCAAGCAGAGCGGAGCAAAAATTACTGCAGTCAGCTGTTATGAATGGCTTGGGAATATGCCGGAAATCGATGGAAAGCTTGTTGAAGAGCTGAAAAACAGGGTTGCCCGGCAGGCCGCAGAGGTTCTCAATAAAACCTCCCATATTCTCACCAAGAGCGGCGTAGAGCACGACACCGAGATACTGTCGGGAGAACCGGGAAAACTGCTGACAAATCTGGCAAAATCAAAAAAATTTGACCTCATCGTCATGGGCTCACACGGTCATTCAGATATTGCCGGGCTCTTTCTTGGCAGCGTCACTCACAAAGTACTCAATAAAATTTACTGCCCGGTCCTGGTCGTACCCTGATCAGCAGACAACAACCAGGAGAGAACCCCCTGGCAGCAGGGTCTGCTCCGGCGGCGAAATATAATCAAGCCGGTGAAGGGACAGCGCTTCACCGGCTTGACAACCATTGCCGGGTCTTTCGCTATCAGTAATCTGTCAGGTGATTGAATTCGGCGTTCTCGACCCAGCTCTCCGGCCGGCCGATGAATTCAATGATGGTGTCAATGAGTCGATAATGGCGTCTTTCCTCCTTGGCGATCGTTTCCAGAAATTTTTTCTCTTTCGGATCGCTTGTCTCAGTGCATTTCTGCTCAAAAAATTCGTATGCCTTTTTTTCCCACTCCAGCGCCTGTTTGTAGGCCTCTAGCTGAGAAACGTCATCTGTCACGTCAACTGCCCCGCTCGCTTTCATCTGGGCGAAAATATTCTTTGAACCGGCAAGAATGTCCGTTGAGGTATAATCCGTCGGCTGGCCTTCAAAAAGTCCCTTGAAAAGGGCATAGTGTTTCACTTCTTCATCAGCCAGATAGGTAAAGATCTGTTTCAAGCCCTTGTTTGTCGTTTTTGCGGCAAGATCCCGATAAAATTTCTCGCCATCCTGCTCCATTTTCATCGCAAATTCAAATATGCTCATTCCTTTCTCCTTTTTTTTAACAAAGTCGTGCACCGGACACCAGCCCCCAGAGCCCTGAACTCCCGTCATCAAGAAACCACGGCCATACCCGCTGCCGCCCGCATTTCAGAAGCGGAACCGCTCAAACATCCCAGGCAGCAACCTGCCAGCAAATGTTCTCAGCAGGCAATACCTACCACTAAGTAATGTCCAGTTCAAACAATGATTCATTTCAGCCGCCCGCCACTTTCTCTGTTCAGCAGCAAGACAAGCCTGCTGAGTGAACGACAAAAAAGAGTGGACGTGATAATGAGTGTATATTATAAATCAAATTACGCTATTGACAGCTGGTCTTACCAGGATTAACATGCTGTTTCAATATGTTTTTTACAAATATTCTGGTATGTCCAGTTTTTTTCTGCCAGAATAGTCCATACTTATTTCACCGCAGTTTAAAGGGAGTTAATTGATGGCCAGAGATATCTATACAGAATCGCTTGAGTATCACCGGAGTGGCCGAAAAGGCAAAATCGAAGTTATCGTCACAAAACCTTTTTCTACCCAGAAGGACCTTTCCCTGGCGTATAGCCCCGGAGTTGCCCGCCCCTGTGAAGAAATCGCCGCCAACAAGGAGGATGCCTATGAATACACCGCCAAGGGCAACCTGGTTGCCGTCATCTCAAACGGAACCGCGGTGCTCGGACTCGGCAACATAGGAGCGGTGGCCGGAAAACCGGTCATGGAGGGCAAAGGCGCACTGTTTAAAAAATTTGCTGATATTGATGTCTTTGACATCGAAGTTGATACAGAGGATTCCGACGAATTCATCAGGACCTGCGAACTGATAGCTCCCACATTCGGCGGCATCAATCTTGAGGATATCAAGGCCCCGGAATGCTTCTATATAGAGGAGACATTGAAAGGCAAGGTCGACATTCCGGTATTCCATGACGACCAGCATGGCACGGCGATCATCACCGCCGCAGCCTTTCTCAATGCGCTCGAAATCACGGGTAAAGATATCTCCGGGGTAAAGGCGGTTTTTAACGGTGCCGGAGCCGCCGGGCTGGCCTGTGCCCAGATGTTTGTCGATCTCGGACTGGACAAAAAGAACCTGACGCTCTGCGACTCAAAAGGAGTGATATACCGTGGCAGAACCGTATCCATGAATCCCTACAAAGAGCGGTTTGCCGCTGATACAGACAAGCGAACACTTGCGGAAGCAGTTGAAGGGGCGGACCTGTTCTGCGGGGTAAGTGTCGCCGGCGCCCTGACTGCCGAAATGGTAAAGTCGATGGCAGACAAACCGATTATCTTTGCCCTTGCCAACCCGGAACCGGAAATTTCCTACCCGGAAGCGAAAAAAGTGAGGCCTGACTGCATTATAGCAACCGGACGCAGCGACTATCCGAACCAGGTCAACAATGTTCTCTGTTTCCCGTTTCTTTTCAGGGGAGCACTCGACGTCAGAGCCAAGGCCATTAATACCGAAATGAAGATTGCTGCGGTAAAGGCAATCGCCGCTCTTGCCAAGGAAGAGGTTCCAGATCAGGTGCTCAGGGCCTATGGCGCCGAACATTTTGAATTTGGACCGGAATACATTATCCCGACGCCCTTCGATCCCCGCGCCCTGCTGCGTATTGCTCCGGCGGTCGCCCAGGCGGCAATCGACAGCAACATTGCCAGAAAGCCGTTTGACGACCTGCAGAAATACACCGACCATCTTGAATCGACGCTCGGCATATCAAAAGCAATCCTGCGATATGTCACCAACCGGGTAAAGACGAGCCAGGTGCGGGTCGTTTATCCCGAGGGCAACAACAAAAATATTATCCGAGCCGCCATCCGGGTAATGGACGAGAACCTGGCAACACCGGTGCTCCTGGGGAACAGGACGGAGATAGAAACCCTGCTCCGCAAATACGGTGCCGTCGAACACTCAATGGAGATTATCGACCCTGCGAATGAACCTGCTCTCGTCAATAAATATGCCTTCGAATATCATTTGCGAAAACAACGTAAAGGGATCACCCTGCCGTACGCCTCCGATATGATGCGGCGCGATGCCGGTTATTTTGGCGCGATGATGTTGAGCAGCGGCGACGTGGACTGTATGATTTACGGACAGGCCCTGCCCTATCCCTATGCCGTCCGGCGCGTTCTCTCATGCATCAGGAGAAGCGAAAAGAAGACCGTCGCCAGTGTCTACATGATGGTGTTTAAAAACCGAACGCTCTTTTTTGCGGACACGGCAATAAACATTTCACCAAATGAACAGCAGCTTGCGGAAATAGCTGTTTCCGTTGCTGAGTTTGTCAGGGAATTCGACATCACCCCGAAAGTGGCAATGCTTTCCTATTCGAATTTTGGTTCATCCGACACACCGAGTGCTTCTGCTGTTGCCCGGGCAACGGCAATCGCCAAGGAGATGGCACCCGATCTTGAGATAGAGGGCGAGATCCAGGCAAACCTTGCATTTAACACTGAGCTGCGGGATGAGATTTTTCCCTTCTCCGTCCTGAAAGGCGAACCGAATGTTTTGATTTTCCCTGACCTCAATGCGGCAAATATCGCCTACAAGCTCTTCATGCGGCTTGGTGAAGTCGACGCCATCGGGCCGATCCTTGTCGGTCTTGAAAAATCGGCTCACATCATAGAACGGGGGTCCAAGGCCGATAATATCTTCAATCTCACGACACTTGCAGCCCTGAAAGCACGTCAGAACGTAAGCGGAAGCACCATGAGGCTGTAAGCCAACAAACCTGTATCGGCGGTTCATCTTCCCGGTGGTCCGCTGATACAGGTTGATCTTGTGTCAGACATCGTTTTTTTACCGCCATTTAAGCGGCCGCCCCAGCGGAAATCCCTCTATCTATCACCTAAAATGACCTCCATGCACAGGGGCCCCGGAAGCACCTGCCGTGCTCGTTTATCAGAATTTTTCCGCTCTTCATAGCCATGTCAGGGTGTTTCGGTTCAGAGATGAACTTTTTGGATTCGGCAAAAACTCCGTGACTGAATTGCTGATCGCAATCACCCTGCACCCGCTTTTTTTCTATATGTGCTCGCTGGTCGAGGTTGAACAACAAGATCACCGCAGCCATCAGGTCGAAAGACACCAGGCCAGGAACCGGACAGCCCGTCTAACCAGAAAGGGAGGAATCCTGATCCTGTGCATCTTCCCGCAGTTCCTCATCAATATAGCGCTGCACATACCTGCGCCCGTTAATCATGGAATTAACTGCCCAGACAATGATGATAAGAGCCAAACAGGCAATAGCCGTCATGAAACGTGGAAAAACAGCCAGAGCCAGCAACAGAACGGCCAGCACCACAGCCAGGAATTTGAAAGTACGATTTTTTGATCGTGCAATAACATCCTGGGCTGCCTGTATCGTATCGATACCGCCTCGCTGCATTGCCTCGCGCATCATTTGGTAGGCTGCCTGATGTTTTTTCTCCAGGCGCCCAAAAGGGTCGTTAAGCTTCATGGTCACTCCTGATTATTGCGGTCTGGGGTTAAATCATCGTTCAAGCGTTCGACAATACCACATTTACACAAATCACCGACAGTAAATAGTTTTGAACCAAAGCGTCACCTCATGGCATTTTAGCGATCTGTGGTTACTGTTGTTGAGAAATAATACCACAATGCAGCACACACGGAGGACTGTAACAGCAATGCTAAAGAAAATTGTCTCTACACTGGGGTTTGCCCTTCTCATAACCGTATGCCCATTGCTCCTCCTGTCGTCTGGACATGCCAATGATCTTGCGGAAGAGGTTTCAACAGATGAAACAACGTTTGTCAGAGGGCTGATCAGCGGCGTCTATGTTGAAAAAATGCAGATTGCCGTTCGTCCGCTCAAAGGAAAACGCGTGGTCATTTCCATTGGTCCGGACACCCTTCTTGAAGGAGTGTCGCGACTCGATGAACTGGAAAAGAAGCAGCAGGTAAAGGTTTGGTATTCCATAGAAGGCGATGGCAACAAGGCGTTGAAAATAGAAAAAATTATGGATCTTGGCTGTTGAAAGGAGCTCGCATCCCATGAAAAATGACAGGATAAAGTACCCCACAATCATTTTGTCTACTCTTTTTCTGCTGGCATCGATTGCACCTTCGGCTGCCCAGGTGATCTATGATAATGACAGCGCCCTGAAAAATGTTGTCCAGGCAAACGTCTATTTCGATGTCAATCTTGATGATTCTCAGAAATTACTCCTGAGAATGAACCTGCTGCAGCAAACTGTCCAGCAATTGAGAGAGGCCGGCCTGGAAATATCCATTGTTATCGGTTTCCGGGGTGGCGCCAGCCGATTCATAACCAGGAGTGACCACTATGTTCTCGATGAGGAAAGCGGGGACAAACAGAAAATCCAGAAACTGATCAGCAGCTTTTCAGACGAGGGGATAACCATTGAACAGTGCAGCATCGCTGCTGATCTGCTGGATATCATCCATGAAGATTTTCTGCCCGAGGTACGGATTGTCGCCAACGGCTACATTTCCCTGATCGGCTACCAGACTCGGGGATATGCTGTGGTCTCGATGGATTGAAGAGGTACCTGCCTCGTACCATGTATCACCCGAAGGCAATCTCCCCGCCAGGACGTGCCCTCACATAGCGGTGCTGGGTAAAGGTCATCGTGCCAATGATTATTTTTCTGCTTGGACTTTTCATATTCCTTGGAATTCACTGCATTTCGCTGCCAGGAGATTCGTGGCGCAACCGAGTCGCCGGAAGAATTGGGGAAGGAACATGGAAGGTGCTCTACTCGCTTGCCTCAATTTTCGGCTTTGCCCTTATAGCGTGGGGATACGGACTCGCCCGGGACAGCTCGCCTGACCTCTATGCCCCGTCACCGTGGCTGCTCCAGTTGTCACTCGTGCTTTTTCTTCCGGTATTTCCGCTCCTGATCGCGGCCTATCTTCCCGGCCGCATTAAAGCTGCGGTCCGCCATCCCATGCTGCTGGCCACCCTGCTCTGGGCGGCTGGACATCTGGTATGCAGTGGATCATTGATTAATGTCATCCTGTTCGGCTCCTTTATGCTCTGGGCTGTTCTCGTTCTTCTCTCCCTGCGGCATCGTCAAACCAGACCGACGCCGGCAGCTCCGTCATTTCGATACAATGACGTAATCGCTGTCGTTATCGGGCTCACATTTTATTTCGCCTTAATCCTTGGATTTCACCAACTGCTTTTTGGTGTTTCACCCCTGTGACAGTGCATGGACAGAAAGATTCTTCCCATCCCTCGTGGTGATAATTATTTTCCCTGCGAAACCAGGGAAAATAATTATTGTAAGCACAGCAGGGAACTTCAGTAACGTTCAGCACAATTACATCAAGGGAAAACCAGCCACCCCAAAGGAGAGACCGATGAAAACCTTTATTGCTTTTTGCCTCCTGTTGCTCCCCGTCGCCGTATTTGCCCAAAAATTCGGAGGCATGAACCAGGGCGATATGCAAAACATGATGCAGGCGATGCAGGAGGTCCAGAAATGTATGGCAGGCATCGACGAGGCAAAGCTCAACGAACTAAAGAACAGCTCGGAACAGACAAAGCAGGAAATCGATACGCTGTGCGCTCAGGGGGAGCGGGACAAAGCCCAGCAGCAGGCAATGGCCTTTGCCAGGAAAATGGCCTCTGATCCGACCATCCAACAGATGCGCAAATGCGGAGAACTCGCCAAGGGTGCAATGCCGATGACAGGCATGGCCGATATCTACGATGAAAAGGATTACTCCAGCAGACACGTCTGTGATAATTGAGCAGCTCGACCAACCACAGTGAACGCCTGGTGCTCTCTATTTAAGTTCCGGAGTTCCGGGGACAGTATGCCTATCTTTATCGAGCGATTTTCCCTGATCCGGATCGAATGTTTAACTAAATCGGCGAGTCTGTTATAGTTGGCTGCCGTTGCTGCATGCATGCGGTGTTTTACCGCCCTAAAACACCGTGAAACCAGAAATCTAGAAAACCAGGGGGAGCCAGCAATGCAGGATGAATTGTTTGAAAAAGGATTAAAGGTCAGAAGGGAGGTTCTCGGTGCCGATCATGTGGACAACTCGATTAAAAATGCCGATGAATTCAATCTACCCATGCAGGAATTGGTTACCCGGTACTGCTGGGGTGAAATCTGGAACCGACCGACTTTTGATCGCCGGACCCGCAGCATTATCAACCTTGCCATGCTGACCGCCCTCAACCGTCCCCATGAGGTTAAGCTGCACATACGAGGTGCAGTCAACAACGGCCTGTCGAAAGAGGAGATAGGTGAAGTCTTCCTGCAGACGGCAATCTACTGCGGGGTTCCTGCAGCCATTGACAGTTTCCGCATCGCAAAAGAAGTCTTTAAAGAAATGGGAATTTGACCTACATGACAACCGCCAGTGAAAATAACCACATCGCTTTCGTTGGCCTGGGGATGATGGGCTACCCGATGGCCGGAAGACTTGCCGATGCCGGCTATCGGCTGGCGGTCTTCGACATCGACTCCGAGACGACGAATCGATTCGCCCGGGAGTTTACCTGCCTAGGCTGTTCCTCCGCTGCTCAATCTGCCCGGAACTCTGACTTCGTCATCACTATGTTGCCCAGCTCGGATGATGTCTTTTCGTCGGTGCTTGGAGAAGGGTCTCAAACAGGCATCCTGACTGCCATGAGACCTGGCGCTACACTTATCGACATGAGCTCCAGTGACCCTTTGCGCACCAGGCAGCTAGCGGACATTTTTTCTGAGCATCAGCTCACAATGGCCGATGCTCCTGTTTCAGGAGGTGTCAGAAGAGCACAGCAGGGGACACTCTCCATCATGTTTGGTGGTTCGAAAGAATCATTGGAGCGGTGCAGACCGGTTCTCGAAGTACTCGGCTCAGCTGTCTACCACACGGGTGAAACCGGCACCGGTCATGCGCTGAAAGCGCTCAATAATTACGTTTCAGCCGCCAGCCTGGTTGCTACTGTCGAGGCACTCCACACCGGCAGGAAATTCGGCATTGATGAGCACGTTATCACCCAGGTTCTCAACAGTTCAACCGGCAAAACTAATACATCCGAGAATAAAGTCATACAGTTCATGCTGTCTGGAACATTTGATTCCGGCTTTGCCCTTCATCTCATGACCAAGGACATTACCACCGCCGTTAATCTCGCTGAAAAATTGCAGATACCGGCAAAACTGGGACAGACCTGTCTTGATATCTGGCGCCAGGCTGCCGCCGGTTCTGAAAGAGGTGCAGACCACACGGAAATGTATCGAATATTAGATACGGAATAAATGATTGCCTGGGTAGATCTACCGGAACTGTAAAATTATCAGGTTATACCGGCTTGGCGTTACTTTTCAAAATAGGTATAGCCCCGCAACCCTTCTTCAAATTTTTCCAGGATTGATTTCCGTTCGCCGGGGGCGATATAACCATTCTGGATGGCATCCTCCGCCAACCCTCTCAGCCGTGCCCTCATGGAAGGCATATCGTATTCCACATAGGAGAGCACGTCGGAGACGGAATCGCCCTCTAATTCGAGCATGAATTTGTAGCTGCCATCATCGTTTACATGGATTGAAACGACATTGGTGTCACCGAACAGGTTATGCAAATCGCCCAGGGTCTCCTGGTAAGCCCCGACAAGGAATACGCCCATGTAGTAATCCTCGTCATCTTTAAGCGGGTGGAGCATGATGGTGCTTTTTCCCTCAAAAACATCAGGAAAGTTGTCTATTTTGCCATCGCAGTCGCAGGTGATATCCGAGATGATCGCCTGCCGCGTCGGCGCTTCGAGGTGCCGGTGCAGCGGCATCGTCGGCAGGATCTGGTCAATGGCCCAGACATCCGGCAGGGACTGGAAAAGACTGAAGTTGCCATAGTAGATGTCGTAGATCAACTGTTCATCTTCTGCACATCTTTGGGAATGTGAGTAAGCTCTTGTGAAAGTTCGGATATCTTTATGTGGATATGCTGGGCAAGATTTTCCGCCAGGCCCTTTCGCGTATTGAAATCTGACCGTGCTTGAAGAGCTGCCTGGCCTGGTTGCGGTAGAAAATGGCATCATTGCAGCACTCCTGGATATCTTTTGCCGAAATCATATTGTAGGTAGCCATCAGGTTTTCGAGCAGGTCACTGTCGACGTTCGGCATTTTGTTCGGTATGGGGGCGGCTCAAAAGAGCTGACGTCAAGAACATTGAACACCAGAACGGAGTAGTAGGCGACAACGGCCCTGCCTGATTCAGTGATGATGGTGGGGTGCGGGATATCGTTTTTATCGAGCACGGTTATGATAGATTCAACAACGTCGCTGCAATATTCCTCCAGTGAGTAGTTCCGGCTCGAATGAGAATCCGAATTTGAGCCGTCATAGTCCACGGCAAGCCCGCCGCCAAGATCGAGGTAGCCCATTGGAGCCCCCTCCCTGACAAGTTCTTCATAGAGGCGGCAGGCCTCCATGACCCCGGCGCGAATGTCGCTGATATTGGGGATCTGGGAGCCGATATGGTAATGCAGGAGTTGCAGGCAGTCGAGCATATCCTCCTGCTTGAGCCGATCTATGACATTGATGATATGGTTCATGGAGAGCCCGAAAACGGAGCTGTCACCACCTGATCGATTCCATTGCCACTCGCCTGGGTTGACAGCTTAATCCGCAGGCCAACGCCGGGATTACCCGGTGGTGTTTTGCCGTTCGATAATGAGGTCCACCTCTCCCGGCACCTCGATGACGAAAAAGACCCGATACCCCATTTTTACGGCAAACAGGCGAGGTCAATGAACTCCTCGTCTTTGTACCCGTTACAGATCAGACAGGCATCCGGTTCTTGAGCATCGAAATTGCAGCGATGAGTTCAGGTTTGCTGCCTGCTTCCAGGCCGTGGTTATACTCCTTTCCAAACTGGCTGATCGCCTCGATGACCTGTTCCTGCTGGTTTACCTTGATCGGGAAAACACCTTGTAGACGCCTCTGTAGTTATTCTCGCGGATCACCTTGCGGAACGTTTCGTTGAGAAGCTTATCTGGCTGCCGAGGATATTTTCGATCCGCAGCAGCACCGGCATGGAAAGCCCTCGCGTCTCGATCTCCTTGACGACCTCATGGAGGCTCAGGCTCGGACCGTTGTCAGCCCCAGCCGGCGTGACCACGACGTCTCCGGCCTTGTTAATCGAAAAATATCCGGCACCCCCACTTATCGATACGAAATTGCTTCGTAGCCTGCTCGGCTGACCAGTTTTCATGAAAGATGTGTCGTTTGCCATCTGGAGGATCCGGGTAGTTAAAGGTAGGTTTTTTCCACGTGGCCAGGCAACCACCGGGAGCCACGATCAAAACGAGACTGCCATATTAAATCTATCCTGACGAAAGTCAAAGGTTATTGTTTTTGGCCCGCACAGGCAACGGCAGAGAACGAGGTTCAGAATCTGAGCAGTTCATAGTCTTGTGTCCCGAATTGTAATTCTCCGGCATAGTCAAGCTGGAAACGGTACGGGATGTCATAGGCCAGCTGCGCCATGGTCTTTCCAGCCCGCTGTTCGAGGATATCCAGCGAAGCCGCGTCCAGCGCCACCGGATCAGCCGATACCATGATGCCGATATCCGGGACCATCTTTTCAAAGGTATGCCCCATGCAGTCGCAATCCTTTGATATTCTTGTCAGGACATTCACATACAGAGCTTTTCCCTTAAACAGCGACGAGATGCCCATGGCATGCTCAACAACCTTTTTCTGCAGCTCCTCATAGGTTGCGCCCCAATTGTATTTAACCGCATCGAAGCGACACATGGCCAGGCATTCACCGCAGCCGATGCATCTTCTGGAATCGATCAGCGCCAGATCATCTTCACTCATCGTCAGTGCATCCTGGGGGCACCACTGCACACAGGTGCCACAACCGGTGCATTTCTTTTTGATGATTGTTGGTTTGGCCGTGGAGTGCTGAGCCATCTTTCCCTTGCGGCTGGCACATCCCATGCCGAGATTTTTCAACGCAGCACCGAAACCCGCGATAAGATGGCCGGTAAAATGCGACACCAGAACGAGTGCATTGCATTTTGCAAAAAGTGCCGCTATGTGAACGGAGCTGTAGGCTTTGCCGTTGATCGGTACGACATGCTCCTCGTCTCCAAAAAGACCGTCTGCCATGATGATCGGCATACCGGTTGTTCGATAGTCAAATCCCTGGTCCTGGGCGTGGGCGATATGTCTGAGCGCGTCGCTGCGATTTCCCTTGTACAGCGTTGATGTCTCAGTGAGAAACGGAACTCCCCCCTGGTGTTTTACGCATTCGCCGAGCATCCTCAGGTAGATCGGTCGGACATACCCCAGTTTTCTGGATTCTCCGAAATGCGTTTTGACAGCGGTTACGTCTTTATCACAGATGCAGCCGAGAAGATTCTCAGACTCAATGACATCCTTTAATCTCTGACACAGAATCTCATCATCTTCATTGTCCGCCGCCTCGATGAAAAACACCTTTTCGCTCATGAAATCCCCTTTTGACAGTGCACCAGATATGATTCGGTTCGAAATTGAAACAACGTTTCTCACCAACTATTGAACATACTTGAAAACAAGTCAACGAGAAATCAGACGAAAACGACTGCAGGCAATCCCCTTTCCCGGGGATTGCCTGCGGCTACGAGATATCAGCGGGACGCTGTGAGAGAAAACGATCAGGCAGCTTTGCGGTAGCGAATTGAAGGTTGAGGCTGATTTCCCTGAGCATTTGCCTGGAAATCGACATCAATAACCGTTCCGCCCATTTCCTGGGCTTGGTAATCTGCCAGGTGCCTGCGAACATTCAGCATCACATAGATACCGGCTGCCAGGGCCAGAACCAGAGCGCTATAGCCAACCTCAACCGGGCTTGGGTAAAACTGGAACAGGGATTGAAGAACATTGACAATACCCATGATCAACATTCCAATCCCCAGGGGCAGATACACGTTGGCCACAAGAGCTTCCCCGGCCCAGAACGGGCGGACAGGATTCCTGCAGCCGATTAAAAGCACGACAAACGAGAGAACTGCAACAGACAGAAGCGACACACCAGAAAGAAGATACATGGCAAACCTCCATAGACGATAGCGGATAAGCCCGCAAGCGGCCGAAAGGGTCGGCTCACCCCCAGTTATGGGGGTGGTTAAGGCTCACGCCGCGCCATACTTCCCATGACACATTGATGTCCGTAATAATGTATTTGGAAATCTAAAATATCAAGCGGATTTTAATCATCCAAACGCTCTTGGGACAATTACTTCACTAGACCATCCAAGGCCATTCCAACCGATACAGTTCATCCCGGCAAAGCCCTGAAAAAATATGGCCGGCACCATTCTGCAGGTCACCACAATTGAGCAGAAAAAGGAGCTAGGCTCTCGATCCATCTTACCACCACAAAGTGTTATTTACATGTTAGGCGCAAACACTTATATTTGCGAGATAGCGAGACAGACATGAAAGGCTTTGCAGGATGAAATAAACTCCTGTGCAGCTGATAAAAATATCATGGCCAGCCACAGCCGAAACAAAAACCTGACATCGATTGTCGTAACCTCCTGAAAGGAAATTTCTAATTTGATGCTATATGAAAGAGCAGCCAAGCGTTGAAAGCCAGGTACCGGGAGCAAACACTCCTGAAGGATTCGTGGACAGTTACTCCACCAGGCACTGGTTCATTTCTCTTACGGCAGGAGCACCTGGAAGCTATCATCAATAATACCAATCTGTCTATTTTCCTGAAGGATGCCGACTACAGATACATCTATATAAACAGGCAATTTGAGTGCCTCGCGGGCATAACCAATAGTCAGGCAGCAGGCAAGGATGATTTTGAAATTTTCACCGAGCCGGTTGCACGACTCTTTCGCGCTCAGGATGAAGAGGTCGCTCAATCTCGTCGTTTGCTGCAGTTTGAGGAGACTATTTCACTCCCAGACGGTGAACATTCATTTATAACGGCTAAATTCCCGCTGCTGACAAGCGAAAGCACCGTGGATGCAATTTGCGGTATCTGTACAGATATTACCAGTCAAAAGCAGACAGAAACTCACCTGAGGGAAGCTGAAGAAAAATATCGTGGGATCTTCGAACATTCGCCTCTCGGGATTTTACTGATAAACAGGAACGGTATTATCACCACGGCAAATGAGAAACTAGCAGAGATTCTCGGTTCCAGTGTTGAAAAAATTACCGGATTTGATTTGCTGCAAAACGCCGGAGATGAACGGGTGAGAGAGGCTACCACGTCGGTACTCTCGGGGAAAACAACTCATTATCACGGGCACTACATCTCTGTTACCGGCAGAAAGAGTGCCTATGTTCGCGGCGTTTTTTCGCCAATTTTTTCGCGTGATAAATCCATAAACGCAGCCATTGGTATCGTTGAAAACATTACCAAACAAAAGGAGGCAGAAGACTGCTCTGCGCAGAGCTCATGACGAATTGGAACAAAGAGTCCTCAATCGGACCGCTGATCTCGACAAACAGACGCAGAGACTCAAAGAGACAAATGTTGCCCTTGAAATTTTATTGAAAAAGAGAGCGGAGGATAAAAAAAATCTTGAAAAAGCGATTATGCTTAAAGTCGAGAAACTAATTTCTCCAAATCTGGAAAAATTAAAAATGCGGCAGAGTGAGACGTCAACAAAAGCCCTGCTGGAAATCATCGAACACAACCTTGCTGACATCACTTCATCCTTTTCCCGGCAGCCGAGAAACTATCTTGCAGCTTTGACCCCGACCCAGATTCAGGTCGCCGAATTAATCAAACATGGCCATACCACAAAGGAAATTGCAGATATTCTGTCGTTATCCCCGTCAACCATTTCATGCCATCGGCAGGAAATCAGGAAGAGACTGTCGCTGAGCAACAAAAAGATAAGTCTCCAGGCGGCCCTCATCGCCAGCACCTGACAACTAGTCACCCTAGTTATTTCATAGGTGTTTTTCAGCTATTGCCAGGATCGTATTTCATGGTAACCACTATACCTAGATCGTTGTATCTGAGCGCCATTGTATGGAAAAACCGAAACCTCTGTCGCAGGGAGGATGGGTATGCATTTCAGCGACTACCTCGTTTATCTCTGGCTTATCCCGATAACACTTCAAATCCTTCTACCGCTTGCCATTTTGTGCGGCTGGACAATTATCAAACTGCCCTCACTATTGTTCGGTTCAAAAGATTTGATGAGAAGTGCTGACGCGGTTTACACAAGCTAGAAAAAAAGACAAGATTGCCATATCAACCTCTTCTTTTCTAGTGAAGGAAGGGTCGAAACCTTCTCCCTTGGCCCTTCCTTCTTTTCAGACAGATACACAACCCTTTTAAGAGCACATAATTACCGGACGCCATTTCCATGCATGGTGCACCTTCCTGAAGATTTTCATCACCCTTTGCCGCCCTGGTTTTGCCATCACCGTTCACAATCACACCCTGGGCCATCGGAAAGAGATCGCATTTTCCGACCAGACGTTTAGAATAAAACGTACCTGTTCTCAAGGCAGCTCATTCAGAGCCGTGATAATGACAGGCACTGCAGCAGGTCTGGCTCGAAAAAAACGGGGCAATCACAGCAATCGAGCAGGTCCGGCAAACATAAAAAAAATGAGGCCGCGATGTTCAAGAAGGAAAACTGGATAAAAAAACAATTATTGAACAACTCTACTATCAAGGCGATGTGGAGTCAATCCGGCAGCGCAACCATAGCTGAACTGGCTGTGTACGCAGGCTGGCCGGTCATCTTGATCGACAACGAACACGGCTACACCGGCCTGGAAACGACCATTCACCTCATCAGGGCGGTGAAGAGCGCGGGGGGGCATGTCATGGCTCGTGTGCCCTGGAACGACCATGTTTACCTGAAAAGAATCCTTGATATCGGGGTACAGTCGCTGATGATACCGATGATCACTGATAAGAAAGCGGCCCAGGAGGCCGTTGCCGCCTGCCGGTATCCTCCCCAGGGCATACGCGGCTATGCCGCACCCATGGTGCGCGCCTCCGGGTATGGTGCTGACCCGACATACGGGACAAATGCCAACGATCAACTCCTGCTGATTGCCCAGATTGAACATGCGGATAGCTGCGACAATATCTCTGAAATTGCGGCAGTTGACGGAATTGATATGCTCTTCATTGGTCCTTTTGATCTGGCTGGATCGATGGGGTGCTTTGAAAATATTGAAAACAGCAAGGTCACGGCCATGATCGAGAGGATTGAAAATAGCGTCCGCGCTTCAGGTAAAATGCTTGGAGGGTTTCCGCTCCCGGGCAGAACAAATAAAGAATTGGAGGACAACGGCTACCGGCTGATTGCCGGCCAATCCGACATCCTGCTTTTCAGAAATGCTGCGAAAGCTGCTGCCAGAGATATATAGAACAGACAGCGGGCCGGAGTCAGCCGCTTTCATCCGTCCAAACACGTTATTCCAGGCTCACGCTTCGGCCTTCCTCGGCGGAAACATAGGCTGAATAGATGAGATTGACGCAATCCACCGCGAGATCGATGCCCGCCCGGGGCTCGCGGTCGTCCCGGATCGCCTGCGCGAAATCCTCGATCTCCTGCGAGAATCCGCGAAACCAGTCTTCATCACAACTCGGACGATTCCACCCTGCTTTGGTTTCGAGTTTTTCCGTAAAGTACTCGTCGCTGAATGTCGCCGCATCCACGGCGTACGTTTCGATCGCATCATTGGCGGTCATGTTGGCCCTGATGACGCCGTCGGTCATGAAGGCAGTCACCCGCGTATTCAGTCCGCCAAGCCCCACATCACTGATGAGCACAATGGCGCGGGAACCGTCTTCGAATCGAATGGTCACGTTTGCCCAATCCTCGACATCGACAGGGTCGGAACTGATCCACTGGTGGGCGTTTGCCTCTCGTGCACGCTCTGAGGCAGGGGTGTGAATCAGGTCGGCTGTGTCAGCCATGACCGAGACGGGGCGGATACCCCGACCAATGCGGCACTCGCCCTCCCATTGTTTGAGATGCAGACAGGCGCCGACCGAGTGCACCCCCATGCGCAGCAGGGCGCCACCTCCGGTCGATTTCCACTCGCGGGAAAACACCGAGTTTGAACCCGAGTGATTTTCCTCGGCGCGCAGTTCCAGAATTGAACCTTTGGACACGGCAATGAGGTTGCGCATCTTTACAATGGGTGGCGCATAAACCCAGTTCTCCGCATAGCAGAACCGCACGTCATTGCGGCGTACGGCATCACGCACAGCCTCGGCATTGCGGCGTGCGCCCTCGCGCATTTGAGCGCGGGGCACATGGTGGCCAATTGGTTCACGGTCACCGGGCTCGCCAAAGTAACCGGTGAGTGGCTTTTCCATGATGATGTGTTTTCCCGCCTCGGCGGCCCGGATGGCAAGCTCGTGATGCGACGCCGGCGGCGTGCAGATGTCGATAACATCAATGTCCTGCCGGGCGAGAAGCGCATCAAAGTCATCTATTGCAAAGACAACCCCGGCGTCACGCGCAAATGTTTCCGCGCTTTTCCGGGTGAGAGAACAGACGCCGCGTATTTCTACCAGCCCTGGAGGCAGGGTCTTATAGTTTGCCAGGTGCATGCGCGCCCCCCAGCGCGCCCCAACCATTCCGATGCCAAGTTTTTTCATAGCAATCATTCACAACCGTCAGTGATCGTGTCCACTATCCTGCGGTCCAGAAACGTTATGTGCGCAATCGTACGCATCTGTCGCAGCTCTGCGACAACAATCGGATGAAAAAAGGTACGGGGCCACCCGCTCCATTAGAATTAACATTGACGGATGGCCCCGATAAAACAGCCAGGGAATACAATCCCTGTTAGAAGTGAAATCTCAAACCACCGCCAACGCGGCCATAGAGATCAAAGTCACTCATTTCATCGACTGCTGAGCGAAACTCGATAAATCCTGAAAGCTTGAAGGAGTCAGGTTTTTCATAGAACTGGTAGCCGACATCAAGAATGATATCCAGGTCGTTATCTTCGGTGTCGAGGTCACTGTCACCACCGGTCAGCCATGCGCCCAGGCCAATCCCGGCATACATCTTGGACCAGTTGTAATTCAGCATCAGATCAACCACGAAAGCGGTTTCCCCATCGGTACCCTCCACCTTGGGTGCTACGCCAACCATGCCAAGCAGAGACAGATTATCGGCGAGGGTGTACTCGACGCCACCCCTGAACAGCAGGTAGTGTGCCGGATCGGCCTGATAGAGGTAACCGGCATCAGCGATAAAGGCAAACGGCTGAACGGCTGCTACAGGAACCGGCGCAGGAGCAGGTTCTGGAGCTGGCTCCGGTTGAGGGGCAGGAGCAGGAGGAGCGACCGGTACAGCCGGGGCCGGGATGGGACCGACACCCATGAGAGCAAGGTTTCCGCAGACAAGCGGCACGACAAACGTATACCGCTGTTCGTTATAATCGACGAAGAACTGATAGCCGGTAAACGGAGTTTCCGATTCCCAGATCACCCCCTTGTCTATCATTACCGGCCCCTGCCCGTTCCGGCGATAAAACATCCATTCCAGTTCCTGGCCTTTCTGATACTCGACGGTGGCCACCTCGGCACTCGGCAATTGAGCCATCAGGGGCTCATACAGTTCACCGACGCCGGCTTTCTGCATTCCTTTCTGTACATCACTCTTGAGTTCCATGAACATGTTCTTCATCTGCTCGACAGAGCTCAGCGGAGGCTGATAAAAAGGATTATCACCAAACCTGGTGATAGCCCCTGCGGTAGTTGCCAGTCCAGCCAGCAGAGACAGAAGAACAACTGAACACAGAACAAATCTCATCTTCATCACACGTACTCCTCGAAATGGTTTTTTAACAACAAGCGGCCCAGACGGCCTCAAGCCTGCATTTATAATACATTGACGGCAATTTGTATAGCCTAATTCGTCTTTCGACTGCTTTTCAAGAATTCAAAAAACAGAATTCAAAAAACGTGCCAATCAGTAAACCGCCTTCCACCGCACCCTGCGTTTTTCATTCGTCTGAGTACAATCTCTGACGGTATGACAAACAGCTGTTCGTAAAAATGGCACTCGACTGCATTCCTCAACCAGAACAACCTCACACAGGTTTGTGTTCTCCTGACAAGCTTTTCTGCTCCCGGCATGGTATGATCTATGGACCAATGGGGTGAGCCGATATGGTCTGCGCTCCGTAAGCAGAAAGTTTCAGGTAAATCGGTGTAACCGATGCACGTTCCGGCTGCGTGAGTTCAAGCACTGCAGCTTTCCAAAACCCTTAGCCAAGGAGGAATTTCCATGTCTCAGAGCGTTTACAAAATCATCGAAATGGTTGGTTCAAGCCCGGTATCCTGGGAAGAGGCTGCACAGAATGCCGTTAAAGCAGCAGGTTTAAGCTTGCGGGATCTGCGTATTGCTGAGATCGTCAAGCTGGATTTGGTTGTTGACGATGGCAAAGCCGCCATCTACCGGGCCCGTGTGAATCTATCTTTCAAAGTGCTTTCCGACTAGTGCATCAGCTGGTAATGATGACGAAATGACTGATGACCAGCGTCCAAACCTGGTCCATGCCGGCACACTGACGACGCGATGATTCTCTTGAATACCTTTCAGATAGAGGGATCAAAAGATTGTGCAGGGAAAAAAGGCTGACAGTGATCGATGCTGGGCGCTGAATTCTGGTTCTGCTGTACCTTGAAAACTGCTGCCGCCGGAGGATAAAGGCGAGGATTCGCCCTTCTCCGGCCATTGCCAGTCGCCGGCGTCACCCTCACCGCCGAGGTGACGATGGCACAGATTCGTCAGCGCTGAAAGAGCGTTCCGAGCCTCCTCCTGCCATCGGTAACACCGCCTGGGTATTAAAGAGACAGCCTTGTTTAGCCCAACGCAACAAGAACAAGGCCAATAAAGATAACCCCCACCCCCAGAAATCGAGGGAAAGAGCCTTTTTCCCTGAGGACAACCACACCCAGAATTGTCCCAATTGGAATTGACAGCTGGCGTAACGCAACAACATAACTGACATTCTTTGCGTGCGTCATGGCGAGTAATATAATCCCGTAGGTTGCCCCGATAGCAAATCCTGCCAGGAGTGCCGGTTTGATTATATTACGCCAGTTGGCGCGGAAGCGGGCGGTGGATTTTTCAGTAAACAGCATGAGCGCCTGCAGCCATACGGCGGTGAAGACACATTCCAGGACAAGATAGAGCAAGGCACGCTCCCAACCCGCGGCTTCGCTGGGCAGACGTTTTATCATGTGCATACCGATATCATCGACAAAGGAGTATCCCGCAGTACCAACTGCGGCTAGAACGGCGAACGCACAGGAACCATTGAGGTAGTTAGTCAGCTTAAAGTCCCTGAAACTCTTCATCGGCAGAATCAGGGCCCCGAACACAATAGCAGTACTACCGAGCATGGCCAGGACAGAGAGATCACTGCCGCGACCTGCTGCAAAGGTAAGCGCCACAACAATCAGCAGTGGAAACGACCGGGCAAGCGGGTAGGCAATCGAGAGTGCGCCGCGTGCATAGGAACTGGCGAGCCCGGCATAATAGAGCGCCTGGAACAGCCCGGCGACAAGCAGGATTCCCCAGAGGGAAAATGATATCCCGGCGAGCAGATCACCTGTCATCAGCAAGATTGGTGAAAACCAGAATACCGTCCCTAGCGTGGCAATCTGGAAGAAACCGATAGTCGGCGATCGACTTTTGGAAAACACATTCCAACCGGCGTGCATGCATGCAGAGACAATCACGAGAATTGCGGCAGTGAGTGTCATGGCACAACCAGCAATATCTCTTTTAAAATAGACACTTTTATTTGTAATAGATTAGATGAGTTGCGACATGTATAAATGTCACACCACCGAGCGGTTGGTAGTTTCCTGTAATATGCCTCTTAAAGCATTGGGGACATCTGTGCTACTTTGACGTTCATGCTCAGCAGTTCCACTGGATCGCCGAATTGCGTATAAATGGCAACGTCGGCAGCGTCGCGGCCAAAGGCGATCGCTACACGTCCTCCCTGCAGAGAGACCTGTGTTGGATCAAATGTGTACCATCGATTTCCGACATAGGCTTCGAACCAGGCATGCAGATCCATCGGTTCAAGCGTCTCAAGATAGCCCACGACCATCCGAGCCGGTATCGACAGCGCCCGGCAACAGGCTATACCCAGATGAGCCATGTCCCGACACACTCCGTGTCGCGACTCGTTCAGCTCAGAGGCGCTGATAATCCGCTGTCCGGCACCAGGCGTATACTGTATCGTGCTGCGAATGTAATCAACAATTGCAGTGCATTGGTCGTAGCCGGGAGCCCGGTCCGAAACGAGCGATGCAGCCATTTGCGTGAAACGATCCGATTCACAATACCGGCTTGGGTAAAGGAACGGCAGGGTTTCGTCCGGCAGCTGCTGCACTTCGATAAAATGGGCCCCGGGTGCTGTGTCGGAAGCCTTCGCGGTTTCGATGTCAACGGAAGTACGAACTGAGAAATATCCTGCCGGTGCAACGAGCCGCTGGCAGAGGTTGCCGAACGAATCTGTGAATTCGACCGCTGGCACGCTGGGCGACAGAACGTATTCTTCGCGCGCAATCCACTGCTGCAATCCGCTGCGGGGACGCAGCATGAGCAGGAACGGAGTCGGAACCGGAATCTGGAATTCAAGAGAGCAGGATGCGGTTAACCACATGGTAATCCTTGGTTGAGCGAGGCGGCAGTTTTCATATTCCCCACTGCACCTTCCATGAGTGAACGACGTGGGTGGCTGGGTTGGCTCAAGGGAAAAATTCCTGCCCTGTCTTCAGCATCAAAATAATTGTATATCAAATAGTTGTGAATGAATCAAGCGGCAACGCCGGAGAGGCTGAAAATACCGTCCACGATGATCGTTGCGCGCAGCCGGCTCGACGATCATATCATACCTCTCTGCCGAATATGTCTCATGGCGGCTGCCAGGTACCATCCGAGCCTGTGCCCCAAGCGTTCCGTATTTGCCCCATCATTCTGGATCATGGTATATATATAATGCGCATCGCTGTTTTGCTGGTATTCGGCTGTAATCTGATGGCTCGGGGCACCCTTGCAAATAGGTAGAATTGATCCTGAATGCATGGTAGAGTTATGCAGGTTGAAAAGAATGTCTGGATACCTGATTCTGCCTGGAAGAAGCGAAACCATGGATCAGGCCATCCTGGAAAAGGGAACGTAAAGAGCAACAACAACAGAGAGAGGAAAAAATGGATAAATGGGTGTGTACGATCTGCGGGTATGTTTATGACCCGGCGGCAGGAGACGCTGATACAGGAATAGCAGCAGGTACAGCCTGGGAGGATGTCCCCGAGGATTGGCTCTGCCCAATCTGCGGGGCCTCAAAAGACGAATTCGAGAAAGAATAATGACAGGGGCGAGAACAAGCTCAGGACTGCTGATCCAACAGAGCCTCAGGTAACCTGAACCGTTACCCCGTGTTCCTTGACCCCGTTATTATTATAGCCAAGCTTGTTCCAGGTAGCCTTCATGGGTTGCGTCTCTGCCTCGCTGTCAGTGGCGCGGGAGAGAATCGTATAACTGCCGGGACGAGAGACGCTCCAGACGTATTGCCAGTGACGCCAGGCAAAAGGCTCGTGCGGTCCGATGAAGGTTGCGGCCTGCCAGGACTCGCCGCCATCGACGGATACTTCAACCATCTCAACGTCTCTTTCTCCGGCATATGCGGCACCCAGGATTGCAATTTCTCCCACTGGCAGAGTCGCATCAGTTTCCGGCTGGGTGATGATTGATTTAACCTGGATATCGGTTACGTACTCCCCGGTTTTCGGGTCCTGTCCCGGTTGATGTATCCGATACACCTGGTCCATGTAAAAGCCTGCATACGGCTCACTGAGCAGGGTAACCGTGTTTAACCATTTGACACAGTTGGCACCGGTCCAGCCAAGAGCAAGGGCGCGAAGCGGAAAACCGTGCTTCAGCGGCAGGGGTTCCCCGTTCATTTCATAGGCCAGGAGTGTAGAAGACATGGCCTTTTCAATCGGAATACTGCGAATAAACTTGATTTGAGCCTTGCCCAAAGGCTTGTCATAGCCTTCAAAGCTGACATGCAGAGCGTTTGGCGCAAGACCCGCCTTCTGCAGGAGATCCCTGAGCCAGACACCACCCCAGACCGCGTTTCCAACCCCGCCTATGGTCCAGGGGTTTCCCGAGGCCTTTTCATCAAGAAGAGAGCGGCTGTTCCCCGAACATTCGAGGGTATTGGCCACGATCGCTTTCGGCATTCTCAGGAGTGACTCAAGATCAAAGGTGAGCGGGGTTTCAACGTTGCCGTTGATGGTCAGGCTGTATTCAGCCAGATCAATTGGCTGTTCCGGTATTTCCCCCTGGTTTCTATCAAAAAAGACCTTGTTTGCAGTGATCCAGGACCTGAGGTAAGACTTTGGGGTTTCTGCATTTCTGGGTTTCGGGGTCATTACCCGCATCAGTTCTTCCATTTCAGAATCTCCGTCGCTGGCTTTTATTGGTTTCAGACATTCGTTTCCCCTCTATATTGACTGGAAAAACAAAATAAAGCACTATTTATCTGAAACTTAAGGTGTAATGTCTTTGCAGCGGAGAGCAAGGGCCTGATGATATCAGGGCGGAGACAGACCGAAGATGCACTGCTGCTTTTGATAAAAAAACAAGGCAGAGCGAGCAAAGCACTGGCTCCGCACAATTTTAAACAATACTTGGTGGAAAAAACAGGGTAATATCGTAACCGTTTCAAAGAGAAGCGGTCGGGCTCACCTTCCTGTCAGCGAAGGCCAAACGAGCTTAAAATCTGGATTTCGGCTTGTATTCTTGTGTGATGAAAAGCGCAACGATTCTGAATCATGCAGACAAATTTCTTGAGGAACGATCACCAGCTTCCCTGGCTGTCATTTTGATTCTGCTTGTCCTGATTGTAGGCGCAGTGGACCACTTGACCGGGTCTGAAATCTCATTCTCTTTTTTTTATCTCATCCCCGTCTGCATCGGGGCTTGGTATTCAAAACACTATCTCAGCGCAGCTATCTGCGTTTTTTCTGCCTTGACCTGGCTCGCTCTTGACTACAGCTCGGGAAACCAGTACAGCCACGCGGCTATTCCTTTCTGGAATGCCTCCGTTCGATTCGGCTTTTTTGTTGTCATCGCGGTTCTTCTCGAACAACTTAAAAAAAACCTTGAATTTCACACCTCTCTTGCGCAGATCGACAGCCTTACCGGTCTCCTCAACGCACGCACCTTCAAGCAAAGATGCTCTGTCTACTTTCAGCTTGCCTCACGGCATAAACACCCACTGGCACTCGGTTATCTTGACCTTGACGGTTTCAAGGGGATAAACGACACATTCGGTCACAATGTCGGCGACGAGGTCTTGAGGGCGATTGGAGCTGCACTCATAGCACGACTGCGAGCCTCTGATATTGGCGCCAGACTTGGTGGTGACGAGTTCGGCATTTTATTACCGGAAACAGACTGTTCCGGGGCCCAGGCGTTTTTCCGACAGCTCCACAACAGTCTTCTCGAACTGGCAGGCGTCAACAACTGGCCTCTTGGTGTCAGCATCGGTGTGGCAGTGCTGCATTCACCTCCGGCAGACCCCGACGAAGCCATAAGGATGGCTGACGCTCTCATGTACAAAGTCAAGAACTCCGGCAAGAACAGTATTATGTTTGAAGATTTTGGCAGGACATCAGGCAACACGCCCCAGAGTTCCCGCGAAGATCAGTTGCCTCAAGAAAGCACTCAAGGATAGTGAGCCATGGTTTTATCTGTATTTGTCCGGGTCTGATGTTTAACGTATGCTCGCTGTTTCAGGAACCTGCGCGGTCGATAATTCAGTAATTGCTTGTTTGCTCGGCTGACAAACGTAAAAAGGAGTACCTGCTGTGAGTTTCAGAATGAAATTCGTTACATCCCCAAAAAAAGCAGGGCAAAAAATAAGGAGTATGGCTCTGTTTCAGAGGCCGTCATCAAAACGGAAGAACAGCAGAAATCTGGTCAGACGTTATTTCAGGCTCATCAGATAGTGCTGCTTTTCCTTCAAACCATGCGCAGGAGGTGCGAAGCGCCGCGGCGTGCGGATAAACAGCTCCACGCCCGCGGGCTTTAATCCTCTTTCCAGTACCTCTTCCAGCACATTGCGGTTTTCATCCCTCTGCTCATACGTTAACGAACATCTCTTAATAAACGGTAACTTGGATCGATTCGCAAACCCTGCACTGGTCTCTTTCTGGCAGGATCCTGGGCGCAGATTCCCCATGTAAACTTCCGGGATATGGTAGATATAACCAGGCTGAAAGAATTTCTCGGTCGCCACAAGGCAGCTCTACAAAAAGCAGGCGGAAAGGTCACCCTGACGGTGTTTGTCTTGAAATCCGTGGCAACTGCACTGAAGAATTGCCCGCACTTTAAACGCCAGCCTCTACCTGCCAACCAGCAGATCATCATCAAGAAGTACTTTCATATAGGCACTGCCGTTGACACTGGGCAAGGGCTTGTCGTGCCGGTCATAGTTGAGCCACGCCTGATGATGCCCATCGTTCACTGTTTCGATCAGGGGGTAGCTTGACGGTGCTGATGCCATACACTTCCTGCAGACGATTATCACTGCCCAGGAAGACCCGGATGAGCTGCTGATGACAATAATCTGAACCTTGAGTGCGTTATGGTCATGGCCGACATGGTAGTGAGTTTTGATGTGGTCGTTGCCGGCAGCGGACCCGGCGGCTATGGAGCAGCCTTCCAAGACTTACCTCTATTGAGCGGACCGCAGGAAACGATCGCTTCGCCTGCCTGAACTCGAGCCAGGCCCTTTTCCTCTCACGCGTTTGCGGGAAACCTGGACAAGCACCGACAGCTCAGCGTGATCGATCCCGGGCAATATGTAAAAAAAACGTTTTTGTTACTCGGCTTTCGTGTTCTTTATATGAATGTCACGCTGCGGGAATGGAATTTCAATTTCATGCTCTCGAAATGCTTGGTCAATCGCCATGTGTAATTCACTGCGAACCCGTATCCGTTGATCAACATCCTTGAGATGACATAACAGATCAAAATTGAGAGAGCTGTCGCCAAACGCTTGAAACCAGGCTCTTGGCTCGGGCGTTGACCCATCTGTAATTACCTGTTCATGTGCATTCGCGATTTCGAGAAGCAGGCGTTGGACCAGAGCCGTATCACTCCCGTAGGCAACTCCGATCGAAACCCGTAATCGGCCGCGCTGATCTTCAAACATCATGTTGGTAACCTGATTGGAAATCAGCTCCGAGTTGGGGACAATGACATCAGAGCGGTCAAATGTCTGCACTATTGTTGATCGTATACTTATTCTCTTTACGTAACCCTCTGTCGTTCCGACGAGAATCCAGTCTCCCTTCTTGATTGGCCGCTCAAAAATCAAAATCAGGCCGGAAATGAAATTATTGACAATATTCTGCAACCCAAAGCCAATCCCCACAGAAAGTGCACCGATGATAACGGTGAGACCCGTCAGTTTGACTCCGGCAACGGCAAGTGCGACGAGAATCACGGTTCCATAGCACAGGTAGCCGGAAACGGTAATAAACGTTTCGCGCGTGCTTTTCGACATTTCAGCCGCACTCAGCCATTTAAGATCAATGAATTGTTTGAGATACTCTATGGCCGGCCAGAGGAGTACGAATAACAGGAGCGCCAGCGTAATACGGGCGGGAGATATGGAGAAACCGCCAAAGTTTGAACCCTGCAGAAATAATTCTTTCAGGCTGTCAAAATCTGAATCAATAATTCCCCAGGTGAGCAGAACAAGAATCAATACGCCGAAAAGGACATACGCCTTCAATCCGAGACAGAGTATCTTCAGCGTTTTCATACCCTGGCTTTTCTCCACCGGTTCTATTGCCAGTCGATCAATTAAACGATCCTTGCCCCGCTCCAGGAGCTCTACGATCGGGTCGATAGCATCATAGAGGAACAGCGCAAGTCCCAAAACGGTAACGGTATAGCCAAAGACCAAAGTGAGATGACCGGTAAAATTGCGGTAGCCGAAAAACTCAAGAACAGAGAGAAAAATGACAGCGACAAGCAATAACGGCTTTACATATCTCCAGAGAACGGGTTTCAGGGCATGACAGCTGTACCGGACAGATAAAAACAGCATCACCAGCCAGAGCAGAAAAAGAAGTGAACCGAACAGGACACTTATACCGTATTGCAGCTGGAAAGGGTTGTTCAACGAGGAAAAGACGATAAGAACCGCCGATGTAAAACAGAAAACGCTGAGAATTGCTTTTCCCCCATAGGCCAATGGCAGCCTGTGGGTGCCATCTGCTTCTGCTGGTTTGAAACGGAGGATTGTCACCTGTATCAAAATGCGTATGACAAAATAAAAAAAGACGATCAATACGCTTATGGAAAAGAAATTTATACCCATAAATATCGGCAACATAAGCGCTATCAATATGGTCAGTGAAACAACCAGGCCGACAATGAATTTTTTCAGAGAAGAAGCATTTGTGAGGTATTCGATAAGCTGATGCACTGCGTTGTTCAAGGCGCTGGTCTCTTTAACATAGTCCCGAACGATTGGAATGAGCGATATCACGACAAACACCGCCGTGAACAGGGCCAGGAAAAGCAAGGGACCATGCGTTTTTGGTATCGTCTTCACGGTAGTCTTCTCGAAGAGGGGCTGCTGGAGCTGCAGCGTCTTGAAGGTCTGCCAGAGCGGTTCTGCCCTGAAATAATTGTCCCTTGCTTCCTGACGCTTCAGATACATGTCCAGCTGTTTTACTGCCTCCTCAGCTGTCATCAGCGCCAATCTGAGTCTGGCAAGCTCAGCCTCCTTCTGATTTTTCCTGGCAATCAGTTCAGCAAGGGTACCGCCAGCAGCCGTCTGCTCGGCACCTTGCTTCTCATCTATTCCTTTCAAGGCAATCTGCAGACGATCTCTTTCAGCCTGGGCCGCGCGAATCTGCCCATTGATTTCTGAGACATAGCCTTTCACCTTCTGTCTGTTTGCCCGGACTGATTCTACCTGGGGCTCAGCGGCCAGTGTGTCAAGGATCCGCTGAATTTCCTGCCGTTGATCCAGGCCTGCCTGAATACTGTTTTTGAGGTTATCTTCAGCCTGGACTGCGACAGCAGGAAGGACAGAGCACGCCAGGGCAAGAAGGCACCAGATCAAACAGTGTTGATTGTTTCTCAGCATCATTCGTCTTCCCTCGTTTATGGACGGTATCATTTACTGCTCCCGATCGTTCTGGCGCGGGACATCAGCTGCACGATTCTCATGACCATCTAATCTACGACAGTTAAGCTGTTAATTCGAGATAAAACGCTGCGCACAAGGGGTAATGCTAAAAAGAATCCGGATACCGACAGGGCTGGCCGATAGTGAAATAAGCATGGGAGAGTGAGGGAACAAAGAGCCGGAAAGAAACGGTCCCGCAGGGGTACGTAAACGCTTTTACAGCAGGATCACGCCGCCTCAGAAACAAGACTGGAGGGCTGGCGCATCAAGAAGAGGAGCTGATTTTTTTTGTACATGGGAGGGGGTGCTCATCCAAATGCTCATTGGCATCCCGGGAAGGAATCTGAGCATTCTTCCGGCATGTCACTCACAGCTGGCGACTGCCGGTCAGGTAAATGATGAGCAGCAGTATGGAGGCAAATACCATGACAAAACCAAGCCTGATTACCCTCAGCCGGTTATCTGCTGAATCGTCAGACCAGACGAAAAAACCCAAAACCATATGAACGATCAGCAGGATTGTGGCAAGCGTTCTAATCATGCCGGCTAATGCTGGTTCCATTGTTCTTCCTCACCTTAGCTGCACGGCCCTCCCATGCATCATCGGTATATCGCAGAAGTGAGAGCGCTCCTTGTCGGGGCCGGACAAGGAGCGCCCTTCGTTGTCTGAAGAAGGGAATCTGATTATTATCCGTTACGTATGGCAGCTGCCAGAGTGTGGTCTCCGAGAGCTCTCAGCGCACTTGATGCCACGTCAAATTTGCTTTTCTGGATATTTGGCGCCTGCAATGCTTTTTGGTAAATCGTCCGGCCCCAGTCAGGATCACCCAGCCTTCTGATGACACTTTCTGCCAGGAAAGCGAGGTCATCGGCATCGGCAAGCTTTTGCTCCGCCACCGCATGCAGACGCTTCAACGTTTCCTTGCCGGCACCCTGCTGCTCAGCGATATGGAACAGATTGTCATACTGGAACCTGTCAGCGCACTCATTGGCTGCCTTTTCATACAGCTCTTTCGCCCATTTTACATCTCTGAGACTCGCATTGACTTTGCCGGCTATCGTCAGCAGGCAGGCACGGTCTGTGCATTTACCCAGCGCCTCCTGAAAAAGCCGCTTGGCCCAGCCACTGTCATCGAGCACCTCGTGCACTGTCGTTGCCAGTTTGATGTAATCAGATGAATGTTCGCACGTTTGCTCCATCTTGGTGAGATAGCTCCTGGTCTTGGCTTCATCCTGCAGGCTATGCTTGGTCGCTGCGGCAATCGTTCTTTTCTTGACGAACTCATCGGTTGATTCGAATTTTTCCGAATAAATACGGTCGGCCCATTCCTTGTCATTGAGGTCAGAGGCAATCAGGGCGGACAGGGTCATGTAATCGTCAAAATAAACGGCGCGCTTTTCAGCATTTGCAAAAATTTTGCGCACATACGGAGAATCGCCCGTCGTTTCCATCACCTCATGACCAAGATTCCAGAGCGCAGCCGCACTCTCAGCCTCCTGTTCGCGCTTGATGTATTCGTCGTAGAGCGCCGGGTTTTCAGCGCGCTTCTCCTTCTGGATACCGATATCTTCCAGCCACTTCTGATCAGTTGCATATTTCAGGACAGCAGTGGCCATCGACTGGAACTCGGCGTTGGTCTTGACTGCATTTTCGGCCTGGTGCAATATGGTAATCGCGCCGTCAAGATCGCCAATCTCACCAGCGAGCTTCTCGGCAACACCGACGAGCTTGGCTGTATCCGGGCCGGTTTCCGCCGCTTTTAGATAAATCTGGCCGGCATAGGCTTTGTCACCGGTATCTTTGAGAACGGATCCGGCAAGTCCCATTATCTCGCTATAGGTAGTGAAGTAGCCACCGGCTTTTTTGTAGATTTCCAGTGCCAGTTCCTTGTCCTCAAGTGCTTCCCGAACCATCCCGGCAAGTTTCACCAGGTCTGTTCCGCCGTCGAGCATATCTTTGGCTTTGTTAAACAGTCTTGTGCCATATTCTTTGTCACCAAGAGCCGCCACCGCCTCTTTTGCGAGGCTGCCCATTTCCAGTCCTGAAGTGATTTGTTCCTCAGCAGATTGGTACAGCGTGCTGCCCAGGTCACTGTCCGGGAACAGCTCACCGGCGCTTGTTGCAAGTGCGGCAAAATCCGCTCCGTTTTTGCACGCCCCTGCTGCCTGGGTCAACACCTCTTTCGCCTGGTCCGGATCAGCAAAATCGTTGATCAGCCCACGGGCCAATTCGATAAAATCGGCAGGAGTCGAGCATTGTTCCTTGCCTTTGGCGCTTAATTCCCTGGCGAGTTCCTTATCGTCGAGGGCCTCGTTAATTTTCTGAGCCAGACTGAGAAATTCTGCGGCCTTGGTCGCTTTTTCAGCGGCCGCCATGAACATTTCCCTGGCACCGTCTTTGTTGTCGCCTTCAGCCGCTGAAACTGCCAGTTCGATCAGCTCATTGGCATTCTGGCAGGCGTTTTTAGCCTGTTCAAAGTACTCGGCTGATTTGCTTTCGTCTCCGAGGATTACGCGGGCACCATTGGAAAGCGCCATAAAATCCTGAGCTGTCGCTGCCCAGTCCGCACCTTCCTCGTAGAGCTCGACGGCCCAGTCCTTGTCATCGAGATCTTTGAAGGCCTGCAGTGCAACTGATACATAATCAGGAGTTTCCTGACAATCGTCATATTGTTCTTCCAGTTCTTCTCGTGTCACCATAGCATAACCTCCAGTTTTTTAATTGATAATCACCGGCTCAATCGCGGTTGACTCATTCCCTGACAGCCTTCGATACTTTCCCTCAATTTATAGGTACGAATCGCGGTTTCGTCCAGATGAATCGAGAGAAGACCGGAAACGAACCTCTGCCTCGGCATTGCCTTATAAAACAGACGGCTGAGGCAGGAACGACCTGTTTAACGAAGCTCTATCTCAACACTGGATGTTTTCTCCACAGATGCTCCGGCAATCCGTAATTCTTCAAACGCCTTTTGACTATCCAACGGCTCTCTATTGACCCCTTTGCAGAGGTCTTCCAGCACAACTGTCGTATAGCCAAGCTTCAGGGCATCCAGTGCAGTAAATTTAACACAATAATCGCTGGCCAGACCGCAGATGTATACGTGTGTGACCTTGCGGCTCCGCAGATATTCATGCAGCCCGGTGCTGGTTCCATCATCATCGAAGAAACCGGAATATGAGTCAGCTGCAGGGTTCGTACCTTTAACAAAGTTTTGGCCACGTATCTGCAAATCCGGATGGAGCTCCGCCCCTCGAGTGTTCTGGACGCAATGGTCCGGCCAAAGTACCTGGCTTCGGCCGGACAGGGTTCCGACATCATAGGGTTTTGCCCCTTGATGGTTGGAGGCGAATGAGCCGTGATCCTGAGGATGCCAGTCCTGGGTCGTCGCAACCACATCGAAGCTGGGGGCAATCCGATTGATGGACGGCACGATGCTGTCCCCTGAGTCCACTGCCAGCGCACCTCCCGGACAAAAGTCGTTTTGCATGTCGACGACGATGAGTGCTTTCATAATGAAATCCTCTCCAGTATGCGAAGACAGAGTTCTATTTCGTCTGCATCGCCTGTGTGTTTGCCCTCGGTGTCAGAGAGCTTGATCATCGGTACCCATTCTGTCTCGGCTCGGCTTCTGCATTGGGAGAGTTTGATTACCATGTTCAACGGTTTTGGCCCGAGGTCGTTGGACAGATTGGTGCCTATCCCGAATGAGGCATTAATTTTACCCTGGCAGTATTGCTTTAAGGATACGGCACGCTGTACATCCAGCTCATCAGAGAAAACGATTGTCTTGGTCAGTGGATTGATTCGCAGTTTTTTATAATGGGCGACGAGTTTGTCAACGAAAACATATGGATCCCCGGAGTCCTGACGGACCCCGTCGAAGAGCCGTGCTTCTACCGAATCAAAGCTGCGTAAAAATAAATCAGTCGTATAGGTGTCAGTCAAAGCAATGCCTAAATGCCCGCGAAACACCGAAGACCAGGCGTCAATCGCTGCCCGGTTTGCCCGTTTATAACCATGTTCCGCGGCGTGAAACATGAACCACTCATGAGCGTGGGTGCCGATCGGTTTAATGCCAAACTTTTTTGCCCAATAAACATTACTGGTACCTATCATCGTGTTATTTTCAACAGACAAAATGTCCCTGATCACCAGTTCCTGGTTTTTTGCCGAAAAGCGCCTTCTCGTGCCAAACTCCGCAAACCCCACGCCCGCATTTCTGAGTTGCTCGCCTTTTTGAACATTCAGGAGCCGACCTTCTTCCCTGGACAGCGTCTCCGCCGGAACCAGGGCAAAATAAAGCTCGCTGATCATTGCCAGCAGCGGCACTTCCCAGAGGATCGTCGTATACCAGGGACCGCAGATCGTAATTTTCAGGTTTGGGCCAGACTGTCTGATCACGACATCTGCCGGCGAGAATCTGTAATGGTTTAAAAAATCGAGATACACGGGTGTCAGAAAGTAACAGGTTTCCTTGAGGTAGCGTAATTCGTCAGCGCGCAGCTTCAGGTCTGCCATCTTCTCCACCTGTTGCTGCAGGTGGATATGGAATTCTTCAGGGAATTTTGTCTCTCCGCGATCAATGAACTCATACTGGACCTCGGCACGGGGATAGAGCGCGTGCACTGCCTGCTGCATCGTAAATTTGTACAGGTCGTTATCCAGTATGCTGTCTATCATTAGTACACTCTTTATATTTCATTGGCTGCCCGCCAGCTGCATTTTTGGGCTGCTTGAAATTCACTCAATAAATCTGCCGATCATACTATGCTTGCTTTTTATTTCATTAATAAAGCGATCATAATGTTTCATTCGGATTACCGAGCGGCTGATCAGGTACGCACCAAAAACGATGAGAATAAGGCTCATAACTCCCAGTGGGACCAGAAAATGTAAAACATGCAGGACATCATAATATTTTGAAGTTGCTATTAAAAAACTCATAACCGACAGCGGCAGAGCCAAGACTGCTATACCAGTGCGCATTATAGCCAGTGATGTACGCTTCTCTGCCAGAATCAACTGCACTTCAGCGATTGCCATGGAGTCCAACTCTTTTTTTTCGTCGCTCATATCTTCCCGACCTCAGGATACCACGCTTTTGTCCTGTAAATTATTACCCGGAAATGGAATGTCATTCAAACATAGATATTGATAAAGGTAATGGCAATGATACACTCTTTTGCGAGGTGAACAAGAATGTTCCCCCTGCATCTTTTATCCGGAGTATAAGCTGAAATAGCTGGAATCGGGTGAAAAGATGATTTTTTTCAACCCGGGATAGTGTAATCTTGAAGTATCAGGATCGAAAAAAAGTTTTTCTCACCGTCCGGAGATGATCGGATGAAGGACAGGATAAACTCGGGACCTGTCTAAACCAGACAGATAATTGGAGTGTTGAAATGTATCAACTCTATATTGGCAACAAGAACTATTCTTCATGGTCTTTACGCCCATGGATTCTCATGACAGAGCTCCGGATTCCATTTGAAGAAAGATTGGTTCCCTTTCATGAAAAATCAAATTGGCTGAATTTTCGTACATTTTCTCCCAGTGGGAAAGTGCCCTGTCTGATTGACAACGATGTGACGGTCTGGGACTCTTTGGCAATAACAGAATATCTTGCCGAATGTCATGAGCATGTCTGGCCGGCGGACTCAAAAATCAGGGCTTGGGCGAGATGCGCAGTTGCAGAGATGCATTCTGGCTTCAGTTCCCTCAGGACTTCATGTGGGATGAATATCGGGCTGCGCATCAATTTATACGATATCTCAACCGCACTGACCAGAGATCTTGATCGAATAAATGAGCTTTGGTCAGAAGGTATCAATCTGTTTGGAGGCCCTTTTTTAGCTGGCAGGCATTTTACCGCCATAGATGCTTTTTTTGCACCAGTTGCATTCAGGGTGCAGACGTACAACCTGGTGCTGAACAGCGAAGCACACCGGTACTGTAATCAACTGCTTTCACTTGCAGGCATGATTCAATGGCAGGAAAGGGCTCTTAAAGAAACGTGGCGAGATCCAGGACATGAAGAGGAAGTTGCGCAATTTGGCAGGGTTCTGGAGGATCTCAGGCGTACCTGACAGAATTCCCGCTCTAAACATGACTCTTCTCAAGGGAACTTGCTCTGAAAACAGCTCCACTCCCGGGGAACCTCACTCTTTCCGCAGCAGGCCAAATGTCCTCATCATCCGATCATGGTGAGATCCCGGCCAGTAAATCTTTCTGCATGCAGGGCACTCTTTAAATGTGGTGTAATACTTTCTGGTGAGCGGTTCGAGTCGATGCAGTATCTTCTCTTTCGGCACCTTGCGAAGGATATCGTTGCAGACCAGGCAGCGGCTCATCGGGCTCGCAGCGGCTGACAGTTCATACCGTTCCTCAACCTCCAGCATCTGTTTTCTGTGATCATCGGAACGGAGCAGCTGACCGAAAAACAGACCGCCCATCCTGGCCAGTTCCCTGTTTCTGGTGACGACAACCCGTTCTTCCCGTTTCGCCAATTCCACAATCTCCCTGAGTTTCCAGCCCGCAACAGTTACCGTATCAAAACCCGCCATCCTAAGATTGCGGGCAAGTTTCAGCGCGCTACTATCAACCAGGAATTTCAGTTTCCCAAACGGCTGGGGCCTGAGAACGGAAGGTGTCCGCCCGTTATTCTGCTTGTCAAATGGAAAAACCAGAATCTCCTCGCCTCCTGAAGGAATATAGCGAAAAGACAGGTCTTTGCCGCTGTGTTCCAGTCGAAAGATTTCAATATGCGGCACTCCAAGTGCCTCAATGATATCTTTTATCGAGGCACGCCTGTTGAGGTGATAAAGAACCGTTCCACCAGATGCCGGGACCCGGAGCAGATCTCTGTTATTGCCGAAAAAAACGAGGGTGAGCGGCTCGTTCATTGTTGATAAGCCATTAACGTGATGGTCCAGGTGCATCGTTTTTCCAGGCTGCAGGAAATTGTGGGGTCAATCCGATAGAAATGCCTCCCGGTAAATAGAGCGGACATCATCTTCATCGAGGTCACGGGGATTGGGGACAAAGAGCCGTGCCTGCTGCATCGCGCCGTTGACCAGCAGGTCGATGTCAGCCGGGTCGATGTCGTAGTCCTGCAGCAGCCATGAGACATTGATCGCATCTTCGAGGTCCATGACCGCCTTGACGGCCAGAGGTGCCGCTTCAAGAGCGGAGAGGCCCGCCGTGTCCTGGCCCAGCAGTTCCGCAATCCTGGCATATTTTCCAGGATTACCGGGCAGGTTGAAGTTCATGACATGCGGCAGCATCAGTGCGTTGGTGCGGCCATGGGTCATGTGATACTCGGTGCCCAGCGGGTATGCCAGCGCGTGCACTGCTCCCAGGCCACCGCTGGTGAAAGCAAGGCCGGCCAGAGTCGCCGCCAGGGACATGTAATAGCGCGCTTCCCTGTTCGATCCCTTGGCACAGGCTATCGGCAAATAGGTGCCGATCAGCCTGATTGCCTCCTCGGCCCATAAATCGGAAAAGACGGTCGCGTTCATTGACACATAGGCCTCCACCGCGTGCACCAGTGCATCAGCACCAGTGTCGGCCGTTACCACGGGCGGCATGCTGAGTGTCAGCAGGGGATCGACAATTGCAGCGTCCGGGAGGGCAAAGGGCGTGAAGACGACACTCTTCTTGTTCTGCTCTTCATCTGTCATGACGAGGACCCTGGTAACCTCACTGCCCGTTCCTGCAGTGGTCGGCACAAGAATCATCGGGGCCCCTTTTCCCGGAACAATATCAATGCCGATATAATCAAGAATGCGCCCCTGGTTAGCCGCCAGAATGGAGATGCCTTTCGCCACATCGAGCGAACTGCCGCCGCCCACGCCGACAATCACATCACACCCTGCGGCCTTGAAAACCGCTGCCCCTTCATCGATGACCCTCGAGGGTGGCTCCGGTTCCACCTTGTCATAGATCTCATAGGCAATGGAGTCCGCCCGCAGAGACCGCTCGACGCTTTCGAGCAGACCTGCGGCAACAACTCCCGGATCAGTCACGACAAGTACCCTGCCGCCGCGCAGGCTGGACACTTCAGCAGCGACGTTAGCGCTTGACCCGAACCCGAAAATCACCTTGTTCGGGGAAAAGGCGATATGCGTTTTTGCCTGGAATCCCTTATCCATTTATCTCTCCTGTATGAAATAGTGAACTGAACTGTTCCCTCATGTAAAAGGTGGTCATGTCCTCTAACGGCAAAACACTGCAAAGCATATGAATACCACTACGGCGATCAAAAATAAACATGATAGAACAGCTGTCTTGAATCAGCCCCGTTCAACCTGGACGAGCCGGACGCACTTCCCCTCAGATAAAACAACCCTAACGCCTCCTCCCCGCATTTCGACAACCACGCTCCATGGCACGGAGGCAATCCCACACGATCAACACATTGGCAATTGCAGTAGAGAGAAACGGCCGTATAATAGTGGTGTGTTGTTTTAAATCCTCTGATGCACTCTTATGCTGAAAGCGAGGCTTATATGAAAATGATCCGCACCGTCCGACACAGAGCTATCACGTATCTGGCATCCGTGCTGCTCTTTACCCCTTCTGCAGCTGGAGCTGATGGTTTGCCGAGCATCGAGGTAAGCGGAATAAGTCCCGCGAAGGTAGCTGAAGTCGACTTACAGCCGGGACTCGCCAGCCGGTATTACCTGGAATTTTTTGAACGCGACCTGCAGAACCTTCCCAAAAGCGACCGCTCCCAATACCCTTCCTTCGCGGGCAAGCCAATTTTACACCTGAACCATCAGTTTGATGAACAAAATATCTTTGACAGCGGCACGAATCGGGGAGTCGGAATACGAATGAAAGGCTATATCTATTTTCCTGAAGCGGGTCATTATGAGATGCAGGCATTGTCTAATGACGGCGTCATCATGCGCCTTTCAGATAACCTGATGATTAACGATCCGGAACAGCATTCGGACCGGCTTTCCGATATCGCTTACGTCTCCATCAATAGTCCGGGCTGGTACCAGACTGTGATCGAATACTTCCAGCGAAAAGGAACCGCTGCACTGAAGCTTATGTGGAAAACTCCGGGTAGCAGCGAATTTGTTCCACTTCCGCCGCCAGCCTATGGCCACCTTCCGCAGGATAACCTGAACTGATCGTAATCCCTGTCTGGTTGAGTATCCGGGCAGCAGAAAATCAGGGCACAAAGGTTTTATCTCTCGCTCATCCCAATAGTTCGCTGGTCTATTTACGCAATAGGCTTAGTGGTTATTATATAGTGAAGCTATAATTTGTTGGGGCGTAGAAGGTTGGTTTGAAAACCTGTAGAGGAGACTGCCAATGCCAATATACGAATATACATGTCAAAAATGTGATCACAATTTTTCCATTGTCATGACTTTTTCAGAGTATGAAAAGAAAAAAGTTAGCTGTCCGGAATGTAAAAGTAAAAAGGTAAAGCGGCAAATCTCAACTTTTCAGGCGATCACCACGAAGAAAAGCTGACCTGGCCGGAATGTTGTCACCGACGGCTGTTGTCTTGTGAAACACCAGACCCAGCCGCAGCGCAACCAAACAGTCAGCGGACTGGGTCTGTATCTTCCGGAGGCAGCGAGATCAGGCAAAGGCGAACAAGACCGGATACAAGCGAAGAGCCGGCGGCCAGGAATGTACGGTACTGCAGCATGATACAGGCCATCACGTTCAAAAAAAATAACCCGCTATTACAAGCCGTACCAATGGTAGTGGCGGAGGGGTTTTTCCTGAAACGCTGTAACATTCAGATTTCCACCGCACTCAGCTCCTGCAGCGCCAACAGCGCTTCATCAGCTCTTTCTGAATGAACGAATACATGATCGTGATAATACGCAGCAACAATATTTGCACTGATATTGCAGGATGACAGTTTTCCCGCGACAGCCGCGGTGAGTCCGACGGCATCAAGACTTGAATGGACTGTCAACGTAATTTGCTTATAGGTTCTCTCATAGACCAACTGGGACGTATCTGCCGCTTCGACCGTAACGATCAGGGTCAAACCTTCTGGTTCCATAAATAAACCCAGTGGATTCAAATGCGCATAATCGCTGTGATTACCTTCCACTGTGCAGAACACATACTCACCACTTTGAATTTCAGGTGTCATGGTTTTCAACAATTCATTTAATTCAACGATTCCAGCCATAATGTTATGTTCCTTTTCAGTGGCGACCTGTGTCCAGAAAATCTTTTTTCAGGGCTGAGAGCTTTTTCCCTCAATTCCATCAAGATTTGCTGCGAACCATACGAGAAGCCTCAGCGGACATACCCTTCTTCTTAACACAACCTGGGCATGATCTCTCGAGGGAAAAGTGAGATACACTGTATAACGATACGTTATTGGCAAAAAATTCAGCTTTATGTACAGTATTGATATGCGAAGAATCATCCTTTGAGGATTCTTCAGGAGATTATCTGAAAATCGTAAATCCTGCCGGAAAGACAGCCAACCAGAGGAGGTTACCCATGCATGTCGTCAGCATCAAGGATGTTCCAAAGAATCCCCGAATCAGCCCGCTCTTTACCGGAAAAGATGTTACCGACCAGCCGCTGATCCCCGAGGGAAGCGATTACAACATGAGTGTGGTCAATTTTGGAAAGGGGGTCAGAAACAAGTTCCATATCCACGAAAGTGATCAGATTTTGATCGTGACCGCAGGAACCGGGATTGTTGCTACTGAGCATGAACAGAGAACGGTTACCGTCGGTGACGTGATCCTGTTTCCAAAGGGAGAAAAACACTGGCATGGCGCCACCGAGGATTCCGAATTTTCCCATATTTTCATCACCAAGGCTGGCGGGACAAAGTACATTCAACTGGAAGAATGACAGAAAGAGAAAGACTTCGGTAACCTGTTGATTGCAGTCTGCAGCCTTTTGTTCTGCCAACCCGGTTAAAGCAGTTTCCGGATTCTTTTGTAGCCGGCTTTGAGTTCATCAGCCACGGCCGCAAGTGCAGCACCAGTATGTTCAAAAGTATTTTCGATCTCATCAGCGAGCGGTTTGTGTTCAGCTAAGAATGAATTCCATTTCTTCTCGAGTTTTTTAAGTTCATCTTTCGCTTCCGCTTTGCCAAGATGGGCTTTGAGATTGATTTCGTCGCGTATCTGTTCAATTTCATTCTTGATCTCGTCAATTTTCTTTTTATAATTTTCCATCTCTATTCCTCATTTTGTTCGTTTTGTCAGGCAATGACTCAATTGATGGGTTTTTCATTTGTGGCGTTCAAATTCCTGAATTTCAAGCGAACAGAGAAAAATAAAAACCGTATTGAATCCATTTACCGCCAATAAAAATGTAATACTGATCTGGAACTGAGCAAGAGTTGATAATTGTCCCTGCGCCAAGACCTATCATCGACAATACGGCCGGTGCCGGGGCTGAAAAAGTAATGAAGTAACAGATCAGTGCCGGTCCAGCTGCATTTCGCCAAGCCAGGCGTGCTCCTGCCTGTACGAAAGAGAAGGAGTACTGAATACGATGCCGTAATTCGGTCACGCTCACCGTTTTATTTACCTCCACCAGCGGAATATGATTACTGTCTCTCAAGCACCGGGGTCAGAATTGCCCCGTGTTGCCTCAATCCACAATGAATGGGAACTGCCTGTTTGGAGGAAGAGAAATGGCACAGCAAATCAATAGATACAGCAAAAATATTACCCAACCCAGAAAGCAGGGGGCATCCCAGGCGATGCTCTACGCTACGGGTATGACGCCCGAGGACATGGACAAGGCTCAAGTCGGGATTGCCTCGGTCTGGTACGAAGGAAACCCCTGCAACATGCACCTGCTTGATCTGGCAGCCAGAGTGAAAGCCGGCGTCAGGCAGGCAGGCCTGGTCGGGATGCGCTTCAATACCATTGGCGTCAGTGACGGCATCTCCATGGGAACTGACGGCATGAGCTATTCACTCCAGTCTCGAGATTTGATTGCTGATTCGATAGAAACAATTATGGGGGCGCAATGGTATGATGCCATTATTGCCCTTCCCGGCTGCGACAAAAACATGCCCGGCTGCATCATGGCAATGGGACGCCTCAATCGCCCCGCCATCATGGTCTATGGCGGCACGATTCGGGCAGGCTGCACCGCCAGACACTCTAAACTGGACATTGTCTCGGCTTTCCAGAGTTATGGGGAATATCTGGCAGGAACAATTTCAGATGAAGAGCGACAGGAGATTGTGATGCACAGCTGTCCCGGCCCCGGTGCATGCGGTGGCATGTACACCGCCAATACGATGGCCTCAGCTATCGAAGCATTGGGGTTGAGCCTGCCCTACAGCTCGTCCTGCCCGGCCGAATCAGAAGAAAAGTTGAAGGAATGCGCGGCAGCCGGCAAGGCGATCCTGCACTTGCTGGAAAACGATATCAAGCCGCGTGATATCATGACCCGGGAAGCATTTGAAAATGCCATGGTGATCACCATGGCGCTCGGCGGTTCTACCAATGCGGTGCTGCATCTGCTTGCAATGGCGCGATCGGTTGATGTCGGCCTGACGATTGACGATTTTCAGACCACAAGCGATCGTGTGCCGCTGCTGGCAGATTTGAAGCCAAGCGGCCGGTACGTCATGGAAGATCTGCACAATATCGGCGGAATCCCGGCCGTGATGAAGCTGCTGCTGGATCAAGGGCTGCTCAATGGGCAGTGCCTGACAGTGACGGGAAAGACGCTGGCAGAGAATCTGGCTGGCCTACCCGGTTTGCCGGATGAGCAAGAGATCATCCGGCCGATCGACAAGCCGATTAAAGCGAAGGGACATCTCCAGATTTTACGCGGCAATCTTGCACCTGAAGGGGCTGTTGCTAAAATCACCGGGAAAGAAGGACTCGCGTTCAGCGGTCCGGCCAATGTCTTTGATTCTGAAGAGGATATGCTGACGGCACTGGAGCAGAAGAGGATCAAAAAGGGCGATGTCGTCGTCATTCGTTATGAGGGGCCCAAAGGCGGTCCCGGGATGCCGGAGATGCTGACGCCGACGAGTGCGATAATGGGCGCCGGTCTAGGCAACGATGTGGCTTTGCTAACCGACGGTCGTTTCTCCGGTGGCTCGCATGGTTTTATTGTCGGTCACGTCACTCCCGAAGCCCAGGAGGGTGGTCCACTGGCCCTGCTGCAAAACGGTGACACGATCACGATTGATGCGGAAAAGAATCAGTTGAATGTCCATCTGAGCGATGAGGAACTCGCCGCCCGCCTCGCCGCCTGGTCAATGCCGCCTTATAAAGCAGCCCGTGGTACGCTGTACAAATACATAAAAAATGTGACGTCTGCTGCAAAAGGTTGTGTCACTGACGAGTAGGACGTCAAAAAGCAAGCGCCCCAAAATAGAAAGATGAATCCGGTACGCGCAGGATGAAGACGAAAGAAAGCTTGCGTACCGGCAGTTATTTCGTCATGATCTGGAACCGGGAGAAATTGATATAGCCAGAAAGGCAGCCAATGGGAAGGTTGTCCCGGAGTCTTGAAGACCTGCAGAGGAAACAAGCGGGATGCACGGGCGCCGCGGTACTCCGGGAAAGGCCGGACGGCCGAAAAAAAACGTTGAGAGCAAACGAAAAGAATCGAGGACCGTCACGGAGAGGATTATCAATGCATGGTTTTAATGGAAGAATTGCACGTATCGATCTGACTGCAGGAAGAGTGACCGAAGAACATCCTGGCATTGACTTCTACCGTCAGTTTCTCGGAGGACGCGGCTTTATTGCTCACTGCCTCTTAAGGGAACTGCCCCGAAACATCGATCCGCTGGGCCCCGAAAACAAGTTGATTTTCGCGCTGGGCCCCCTCACGGGGCATCCCTTTGTTGGCAGCGGTCGTAACAGTATCGGCAGCAAGTCACCGCTTACCGGAGGATTTGGCGAGTCCGAAGCCGGGGGGTTCTGGGGAGCGGAACTGAAAAAAGCGGGATACGATGCCTTGATCATTCAAGGTGCATCGCCAAAACCTGTTTACCTTTGGATTAACGATGGAAGGGTTGAAATCCGCGATGGCGCCAGCCTCTGGGGATTGAAAGTGGCCGATTGCAGGGAACAGATCCAGCGGGCCTTAGATCAGAATAATATACGCACGGCAATCATCGGGATAGCCGGGGAAAACATGGTGCGCTATGCCTGTATACTCAACGATGTCTCCCATGCAGCGGGAAGAGGCGGCATGGGAGCGGTAATGGGCTCGAAAAAACTCAAGGCCATCGCTGTCAAAGGCAGTCAGGCACCACCGCTGGCTCGACGGCGTGACCTGATGGATATGAATCGCGGGATGGCCGGTAACTACAGAGAACTGACCCTGCACTGGAAATACGGAACAGGACGCACCATGGTAGAATATGGCCAGAACGGCAACCTGCCGATCCGAAACTTCCAGGGCGGACAATTCCCCGGTGTTGAAAAAATCTCGGCAGTCGCACTGTACGAGAAATATCTGACGAGAATGGCTGGCTGCTACGGTTGCCCGGTGAAATGTAAGAGGGTCGTCAAACTGACGGGTGAGGTAGCGGTTGATCCAAAATACGGCGGGCCGGAATACGAAACCCTCGCAGCCCTGGGATCCAATTGCGGTATTGACCATCTGGAAGCAATCATGAAGGCAAATGAACTCTGCAACAGTTATGGCCTGGACACCATTTCGACCGGAGTGGCAATTTCTTTTGCCATGGAGTGTTTCGAAAAAAACATTCTGTTGCTCGAAGATACCGACGGGCTGGATCTTTCTTTCGGAAACAGCTCGGCCATGCTCTCGATGGTTGAACGGATTGCACACCGCGATGGACTTGGGGACCTGCTGGCAGAGGGGACGAAACGTGCCGCCGAGAGGCTTGGCGAGGGATCAGAAGCATTTGCCATGCAGGCTAAAGGACAGGAAATTCCAATGCACGAACCTCGCTTGAAGCAGCCCCTGGGCCTTCATTACGCTGTGCACGACGCCGGAGCAGACCACTGTACCGGATGGCATAGCCTGTCCGCCCTTGAAGAAAAAAGTGCTGAAAAACTTGCGAATGGCAGTGTGATGGGCCATCTGGTCAATCATCTTGGGATATGCAAATTTGTTCCCTGGAAAATGAAACAGATCGCGGATGCCCTGGGGCACATAACCGGCTGGGAGGTTACTCCCCAGGAGCTAAGGCAGGCCGTTGAGCGCGGTGTAACACTGATGCGCATATTTAACCTCAGGGAGGGCTTCACCGCTGAAGACGACGTTCTACCCAAGAGATTTAATGAAACCCCTGCCTGCAGCCCCTTACAGGGCATCGACCCCGAACGGTATATCCGGTCAAGAGCAGACTATTACCGCCTGCAGGGCTGGAATGAAGCGGGTATTCCGCGTAAAGCCACGCTGAAACGGCTCGGTATAGACTGGGCCGCAGCACAGCTGCCCTGATGCAAGAGAGAAGACTATCGCCTCAATCCATGGCACAGGCAACAGGTCGGAGCGGACTCTTTTCAGTACCGGCTTGCGGGGCAGAGGAAGGTGTGATGGCTCAAGCTCAGGCGAAAACAACCGAACGATTTGTAATTTATAGACTAAGCGTCAGAGAGCCCTGCTCAACTCTTCCTTGACGGCAGTGCCTAGCACTTCAATCGTGTAGGGTTTTTTTACATACACACCTGCGCCAAGGCTTTGAGCCTCTTTTACCCGGTACGTATCTGAAAACCCACTGGCAATGATCGCTTTTTGGCTGGGACGAAACCTGATGATTTCCCTGAATGTCTCAAGGCCGTCAATTCCGGGGTCCATGATCATATCCAAAACCAGTATATCCGCGTCGTATTCCTGAAGATACGCGATGGCATGTTCGCCAGAGGAAACGGAAGCGGTGGTATACCCCAGGGAATCAAGCATTCCGGTGGCAATTATCCGCTGTTCCTCGACATCGTCAACGACCAGGACCGACTCCTGCCTGCCAAACAGACTGTCCAGGGATTTCTTTGGTTTGGCCATTACCACTCTCTCTCTGGATACAGGGAAATACAGGGTAAACGTCGTTCCCATGCCGTCACTGCTCTTGACATCTATATAGCCGTTGAGATCTTTTACCACGCCCCAGACCACAGCCAGCCCCAGGCCGGTGCCGCTTCTCCCCATTTTCTTCTTGGTGTAGAACGGTTCAAATATTTTTTCCAGGTCCTTTGGGGAAATACCTTTCCCGCTATCGGCAATGGTGAGGACGACATAGTCCCCCTCGTTAATCGTGTCGTATTCGCTCAATTGTCTATCAAGATATTGGCATTTGGTCGTTATTTTGATTGTACCGCTAGCCACTATGGCTTCAGCCGCGTTGGAGATGAGGTTCATGACGGTCTTGAATATATGGACCGGTGAAGCCGTGATCGGCAATAAGGCGTCGTCAAGTGACACATCGTACACTATGTCCCGATGATACGTTTTGAGTTTCTCAAACTCGGGACTCTCCAGATACTCAGAGACAACATCGTTCACATTGACTGTTTCGGCAGTAGAGGTTCCTCTCCTTGCCAGGGTGAGGAGATCGTAGACAACCGCGGCAGCCTTCTCCCCTGTTTTTTGCATCGTTAATATCGGCTTTCTCAGGGGGCTATCCTGTGGTATCTGCAGCAGCAACAGGTCTGGGTACCCGACTATGCCAGAGAGGATATTGTTGAGATCATGCGCCACACCACCGGCCAGGGTTCCAACCGCTTCCATCTTTTGGGCACGAAGAAGTTGAGACTCAAGCTTTTTCTTCTCTCTCTCCGCCGCCTCTCGTTCGGTGACGTCGAGGATGACACCGTCAATAAACTTGAGCTCGCCGCGCAGGTCAGCGACCGGTCTCCCGCGTTCCAGGAACCATTTGATACTTCCATCCTTATGAGCCACTCTGTACTCTATTTCAAAAGGCTGCATTTTCAAGACCGCACTGTTGATATTCGCCATGACGGCCTCACGGTCTTCCTGAATGATGAATGGCTTTAAGGCACAGATGTCTATTGGTCCCAGGTCATTCTCTCTATAACCGGTCATTGGGTAAAGCATATCGTTGAACAGTGTAATGTTACCGTCTGTCTCGAGGTTTACTCGATAAACAATTCCCGGCAGATTTCCGGTCAGTGCTCGATATCGCTGTTCCCTCTCTAAAATTGCCTGCTTCGCCCCTTGGAGTTCAAGATTGATCTGTTCGAGTTCGTCCTTGCGTTTTGCGGCCTCGTCCAGACGAACATTTAACACGAGTGTCTGTTGCAGCTCTTCCGTCATCTGGTTGAAGCTGTTGACAAGCATTTGGACCTCACCGGTAGATACCATCTCAACCCGGGCATCAAGGTCCCCCTCAGCCAGGCGGCGGGCGGCATAAGCAAGCTCACTTATCGGCTTGGACAGATATCTTGAAACATATAGGGAAACGAGCAACACCATGATCAGAGAACAGATCAATACTATGGAGAAAAAGCGAATGAGAGGATAGAAATCCTTGAACAAGAGATTGGCGGGAATAGAGATCACCAATCTGATAAAGGGTTTGCCGGGGTTAATCGAGAAATCCTGATACGCAATAAGACCTTCATTGTTATCAATTAAAGCGGCCGCGCTCTGGAAAGTCTTAGGCATAAGGGGAGCCGGATCATACCGATATTTTTCATTGGCCGGGCTCTGCAACAGGTTACCTTGGCCGTCAAAAACCCATATCACATCTTCATTGAAAAAGGTAACATCGCTTAAAGCCGAAAGAAAACTGTTTAAGCGCTGTTGAATCATAACAACACCTCCGAAGGCGCCAATATCGAGGTCAAGCTTGGCAACGCCGGCGAGCAGCGACAAGATACCCTGCCCATCCATGTAGGGCCCTTCAACCTGAAGTTCCCTCGGCACCATAAACCACTCCATGCCGCCGCCCGAGAGCAACAGCGGCGTTGATTCAAGGGTCTTGAAGAGCTTCAGGCTGGGGCTGAGGTCAACAAGTGACTGGTCTGGATGCTGGAACATAAGCTGCTCCAGATGTACCGGGTTTTTCTGGCGCATGTCTTCCATCACCTTGATCTCGATTTCTTTTTCTGCATCGACAAATTGGATGCTGTAAAATGTATCGTTGGTCTTCAGGGTCTGGAGAAACATCTGCTCGATCTTTTTTTGCAGCAGCATTTTCTCAGTCGAGGATACGGTCAGGTAGTCATCGAGAATGGATGATGAGGCCAAAACATCAAGGGCTCTCTTCAGATTGAGTCGATAGTCGTGTTCAAAATTCCGACGCAGGATTTCAAGTTGCTGGGTGACGGTTTCCTTAGTCCGTTTTTCAATTGATATTCGATGAAAATTGTAGGCAATAATTAATATGGCACCGCTGGTGACGATGCTGACACAGAGAAAAACAATAAATATTCTGGCAAAGATCGAAATCCCTGCTACTTCTGCTTTTTTGGGCATGGTGAACCTATCGATTCAATGCGGCTGATTCCTCTACAATTTCGTCAATGAAATGCATTTTATCGTCCAGGCTAATCCCGAGCGCTTCCGCTCTCATACGATTGACGATCGATGGCCCCTGCTGCGGCGTAACGGTTCTCATTCGGCTGGGGTTAAACCCCTGCTCCAAAATATCGTAGGCCATTTCAAATGCGCGATAGCTCTGGTTATAGCCGGAATCACTCGCTGAACCGAGCATTCCCTCTCTAACAAATTGAGCCTCGGGGGCTACCTCGGGTTTTTTCACATTTTCCAGGTACCATTCACCCACTTCGAGCATGTCCACATGCTCTCCCTGCTCGTTTTGCAAGGTGTCATGATTAAGCATAAAAAATGCATCAACAACAGTTGCGAGTTCAAGCGTTCTCTTTTTAAATTCCGAAAAGGAATTTGTTACCACCACTTCCACCAGCTTCAGGGGCAGTTTTCCGTTTTTAGCCAGATGTGCTATCTGCTTTACCCGGGGTCTTGATGTTTCAGAATCACAAGCGAGTACAGCAAAAGTGTCGACCTTGGGGTCCAGCCTTTTCAGAAGTTCAAGGCTTTCTTTAAGGTACCCTGCCTGCCAGACACCGGTAATGTTGTGCCCGGGGCTATCCATACTGTCGACCAAACCATATTTGAGCGGCAGACCGTTTATTCCCCAAAAAACCACCGGGGTTTGGGTATCGAGTAATTGATTGCCAATGTAATTCGCAGCGTTGTCATCTCCCAAGAAAACCAGGTCGGGTTTGAATGTTTCAATTGCCTGCATTATTTGAGCCGTGGTCCTGGCTAATTCCTGAAAGCTGTTTTTTCTCTTGGTATCCATCCAGGCTTTCTGGGCCACAACCTTGGAGCTTTCAACATGGTCGCTCTTGGTAAATGATTCAGCCTGCAGCGCATTGTCGAGGTAGCCAAAACGCATCATTGCATCGGTCAAGCCTTTTTGGGTCTGCTGCGACCAGAGATAATCCCTGTCGTAACTGCTCACCACAAAGATTCTTTTTTTCTGCTGCCCGGTACAAACCGAGGAAAAATACAGTGACCCAATAACGATCAAGCAAAAACACCCAAGCCATTTCATATGTTCTGTCTTCATCCTTGAGAAAATTCCGAAATACCTGACATGTAAATAGACAACCAATTGTATCTGTTTATATTTTCCCTCTCTCCCGCCAGACCTCGTGAATTCGTTGCATTTCGCTGTACCCCGAATTGAGAGCATCTTCTATGGTCGCTTTGCCCGATGCTGCCTGAATAAACATATGGGGAAGAATCCACCTGTTGAATATCTCGTCGATTGCGGGGTTGGCATAGCCTGGATAACCGACATTTACCGTCCACTCCGAAACATCTTTGAATACCTGGTATTTCTCTGGTGGAGTCGCTCTACTGTCATGATCGAGGAACTGGTCGATATCTGGAGCCGCTTTTGGATAACAGGGAAAGTTGTAATACTGACTTTTGATAAATACTTCTCGTGACTGGGCGACGTAATCGACCAGGAATTGTTTGGCACCTTCGATATTTTTGGCAAATTTCCAAATAACATAGGTGTCTATCAGGTGATTGAGGCCAACCCTGCGAACCGGTCCTCTGGCCGCCTTTGCCAGCCAGATTCGCTCAGCAAGCGGTATTTTTTGCGTTTCACCCACACGCGTGATTGAAATTGCATTGGCTGTGAGCGATCCCTTGCCAGCCAGCATAAGACGATTATTTGAGGAAGGATCCCAGGTGAACACTTCATCGGTCATTGTTTCCTGATACAGTGCCTTGACAAACTTCATCGCCTCGATTGTTTCTCTGGATTTGATGATGAGCTGCCCACCGGGGTCCTGAATAGACGACCCAAATGATGCCATGATCGACCGAAGCACCGTGTTCGTATCGAGTTCCGGGGCTAAACCGAGACCTATTGGAATGGAATGTTTGTCTTTTATCTTCCTGCCGCCAATACGGATGTCATCCCACGTGTCGGGATACATGCCGATATCATCCCATAAATCTTTTCTGTAATTGATCGGATCCGGCACATAACTGTCCGAAAACCCGTAATACTTTTTCGTTTTGATGTTGTAGGTGCTTTTCGTCGCGATGTCGAGCGGTTTGCCATATTTCTTCTCACACTCTTCATGAATTTCCCGGTGATCAATTACGTGATCCTCATAAAGGGCGGGTGGGCTGAGAAAGAAAAAAATGTCATGCCCCCGTTGGGCAGAAATTTCAGCGGCAGCGCGACTTCGCAGGCTGGTCATGCCGACGTTGTCGACAATCACACGGGTATTATTTTTCTCTCCCCATTCCTTGACATACACTTCGTTGAACCAATGGTCAAATTCAGGAATGAAATGATGCCATTGCAGAATTCTCAAGGTTTTCTGGCTGGCCTGGGCTCTCCCTGGAATACTGACAAAAGGACCGACTCCTGCGCTTAAACTTAATTTGCCAAGCGTTTTTATAAACCTGCGCCGGGAAAACCCCGTCTTTTTCATTGTTTTTTCTCCTGCCATGAGCCTTAATCACCTGTAGATAAATGCGTTTTGAAATACAAAAACAGGTACTACTCTAAGAGCCGATATCTTGAAAGGGTGGCCTATGCATATGGTATGCTATTTGGACATCCCAGTGCAAGTTTATAGCCCTTTATTTCATGGCTTTTAACGCCGGAGTTCAAAAAAGCAGGAAAGAAAGTGATTTCTCGACCATGGCTGACTCCGCAGCTGGCGACTGCTGAGTCCTGGATCTAAAGACAAGGCGGTGCAGAGTGATATGATCGATCTTCATTTCACAGAAAACAACCTGAAGGACCATGTCAAAACCTTGACCAGAGCGATTGGCGAAAGGAGCGTTGCCACGCTGTGGAATCTCGAGAAGAGCGCGGACTATATTGAATCGTGCCATCGGCAAATCGGGCTTGAACCCTGGCGAGAAAGCTATCCGTTCAGAAGCAGCAGTGTCGAAAATATCGTCACGGACCTGAAATTCTCGGGGAAGCAGAGAAAAACGTTTCTCCTTGGCGCCCACTATGACTCCGTAAAAGGAACAGTTGGAGCCGATGATAATGCCAGTGCTGTTGCTGTTCAGCTGGAAGTCGCCAGGGTCCTGGCAGAGCTTGGGGAAAAAACACCGCTGGACCTTTCCTTGCGAGTGGTTTCTTTTGCCCTGGAGGAACCGCCGGCATATGCCACTCGATCGATGGGCAGCAGGGTTTATGCACGCAAGGCGAAAACAACCGGGGAGCGCCTGGATGGCATGATCTGTCTCGAGATGGTCGGTTATACCTGCCACGAATACGGCTGCTAGGGCTATCCGTTCCCGCTTATGTTCAGGAAGTATCCAAGAACAGGAGATTTCATAGGGATAGTGGGCAATTACAGATCGCGAAAATTCACCAGGGACCTCTTTGCGGCGTTCAAAAAAAACGGGGCTCTACCGGTTATCACGCTGACGGTTCCCTGGAGTGGCTATCTGATACCCAATGTGAGACTCAGTGATCACGCCTCATTTTGGGATCAGGGGTACAAGGCGGTCATGATAACTGACACGGCCTTCTATCGAAATCCGCACTACCACCGACGCTCAGATACAATGGAGACACTGGATTTTGCCTTTATGGCCCAGTTGGTAAGGAGTCTTGTGATGTTCTTTCTCGAGCAGGGCCGTACATGAAAGTGCTGCCGGCACACGAAACTCTGATCACAATGCCACATGCACTCGATACCCAACCAGGGCAGAGCGTGAGCCCACCTGTCGGCGCCGATAATCAGGCTATACTTCAATCAGTTCTCTGTCTGCTTAGAACAGTCGAGGTTTGTCATTTCCTCTGTCACCCTGAAATCATAGGCCGGATATTCATAGATCGGCAGCCGGTCATCCGTCACCCCGATTGAATAGCCATAGAGCCGCTCGTATTCCTCAGGGTTTTCCCCCATTTCGATCAGCTGCTCGAGATATTCGCTCATGGACTTTGATTCTATGACGATTATCTTACCAAGTCGTTCAATTATTGGGCTATGGCGACGGGTCTGATCATGGTCAAACTGCAAAATCCGTCTTCCATAACGAGTAATTCCAATTACTCGGAAACAAAGGCTTTTCCCAACACCTGGCAGATTGAGGACAGAACGGTCAGTGGCCAGAAACGGCAGGTTTTCTGTTTTTCTCAGGGCATCGATACTGTCTGCCATTTCAGCGACATGCTCCTGGAAATCGATGACAGCGGCAAGTCCCTGATCACTCACGGTACCGAATCTTTTTTCTTCCACCTGCTCCTGCATTGCCCTGGCATTCGTGGCGAAATTAAAGTTGTTTTCCATATACCCTTTGACGCTGAAGGTATAGTAGGGCAGTATACCGATTTCATTGAGCGCCTGGCGCAATTTCCCGTTGTGCCCGCGTCTCGAACTGGCGGCCGTGAAGACATGCTGGTTCGTTATGACCCAGCCGGCGCCGAGAAGCTTCCGAGCTGCCTCCCGGGCCTCTGGCGTTATCTCCATCGGTGACTCAAAATGCGTCTGGACGACAAACTGCCGGATGCCGATAGAGGCGGCTTTATTCCTGAATTCGGCGAGGATAGCAATGAGTTCGTCCGTAACACGATGAGGAAGGTAGACAGGCAGGCGGGTGCCGAGCCGAACCCGGCTAATCTCCGCATATTTTTCACCGTTTTTACGTCGCTTGTTTGCTTCTTTTTTCCGCCAGGCCATGTCATAGACGGCAGTGAGAATCTGCTCCAGCGATCGACTGGAGCTCATCAGCGCATCACCGCCGGTGATAAGGATATCGCGAAGTTGAGAATCCTCTTCAAAGTACGTCAACATTTCCTGCAATCGTTTCAACCAGTTCTTTTTGGGTTCCAGCTTTTTCAAGTCAAAATTCAGCTGGCCTTGCTGAAACCTGTACATTCGCTGGCATGACGCGCACAGTCCGCCGCAGGCCCTGCTTCCCGTCTCTGGAATCAGGATGGCAACCTCAGGATAACGCCTGTGGATGACATGGTCAGATGGCAGCAACCATCCGGCGGCATTGGGTGTCCCCGGCCGAACGCGGTCCTCTCCCTCCCAGGCTACGATGTGACCAAACTCTTCAACCAGTTGTCTGCTGTAAATGACGTAGTGCCGAATTGCCAGGTCCGCCCCAATCGCAAAATAGGGTACCCTGACGTGCAGAAGTGAGAGATAGTAGGGATTGACAAATATTGGGATTCCCTGCTTTTCCGCCTCATGGAGTATTTTCATGGTGTCGGGGTCCAGCGAATGATCGAGCATCTCGTTGAGCAGGTCAGCCGAGCGCACGGCGAACCTGAGGTGGAACTGGTAATCCTGCCACCAATCCAGGGCTTTGAGAAATTTCTGTTCTCGAGACATCTCTGCAGAAAATGCATATCTGGAACTCGTGACAGCGCCACTGTCGATCTTGTCGATAATCAAATTGAGGATTCGGTCTCGATTCTCTTCCCGCAGCTTGATGATACGCGGATCAAGCCCGGAGGGAAAACGCTCCATCCATCTCTCTACCTGTTCCCTGTTCGGCAGGTCTGGCGGTTCAGCAGCCCGCAACTGCTTGAAAAGCTGGATCATGTCCTCAAAGAATGCGGGTTTTGCCCCGCCGGTGCCGTGATTGACCGCGAGCCAGATCATCTTTATGGGGTTATTTACGGCTAATTCGCCTCGAAGGTTCTTATCCCGGTACACCATACCGGCATGATCGATGTAGTCAAGCATACGAATCGCGGCAAAGTCCTTCCAATTCAGTGACGTAAAACTACTATTGCCGCTTGTTGCCCCCCGGTAGCAGGAAAGCGCATTTTCATTGCCTTCCAGTTCACCCATTACCCAACTCCTCACGCCAAGCAGGGCCTCAATTTCTGTCTTGGAATACTGCATGACTCTCTCTAGCTCAGGATTCTCGCGCATCAATTGATGGAGCAGGCGGTGAGCCTTGACGCTGATAGCAACCCTGTCCAGGTCGTGCACCTGGTTGTTGCCATCTCGTTGTCTTTTCGAGTGAAGTTTGAGCTGATGCACCGACGGATCCTCCATAACATTGTTCCATTAACTGTCGGATCTCTCTGTTCTTGAAAACAGACATGGTTCGGCTCACAAGAGATAGCCCTATACCTATATTATAGTGATCATTTTTACATCCTCAAGAACCGAAAACGACTGCCGTGACCTACCCTGCTCTTTCCTGCGCCCTTCTCGACACGCCGTGCAGCAGCTGAAGGCTGGAGTACTTCCCCGGCAGCGGGCGTATCAAAACGTGTCCTCAAAAACGCGAGATCAACCACTGTCCTGAGGATGATCTCTACGACAATGTTGCCTTGAAAAGTGAGGTTTTATGTTTATCAGGAAGTGATAGAGAAAACGGTCGCCGTTGAAAGCAGGATATCGATTGTATGAAAAGGAGGCACACGATGGTAGAAAATGTCATTATTATGGGTGCCGCCGGTCGCGACTTCCACAACTTCAATATCTATTTCAGGGACAACAAACGATACAATGTCATCTGCTTTACCGCCACGCAGATTCCGGACATCGACAATCGCAGGTACCCGGCAGAACTCTCCGGAGACCTCTATCCCCAAGGCATACCGATCTTTTCAGATGAGGCGTTGTTTCACCTTATCAAAGATAACCAGGTTGATCTCGTGTCGTTTTCCTACAGCGACGTACCGCATCTCGAAGTGATGCATAAAGCCTCGATCGTCACCGCTGCCGGAGCAGATTTCATCATCATTGGCGCCCCTTACACGATGCTGAAATCAAGCAAAAAAGTCATATCAGTCTGTGCAGTACGAACCGGTTGCGGTAAATCGCCCGTCAGCCGCAGGGTGGTTCAGATTGTCAGGGATATGGGCAAAACGGTCGCCGCAGTTCGCCATCCCATGCCCTATGGCGATCTCACCAAACAGGTGGTTCAGCGATTTGCAACCTATGAGGATTTAAACAAGCATAACTGTACCATAGAGGAAAGAGAGGAATACGAGCCCATGGTCGAGATGGGTGCCGTTATCTATGCGGGCATCGACTATGAGAAAATTCTTCGGCAAGCCGAAAAAGAAGCAGAGGTGATTGTCTGGGACGGCGGTAATAATGACACGCCCTTTTTTGCACCAGATATCCACATCGTCCTCTTTGATCCACACCGTGCCGGCCATGAGACCTCCTATCACCCCGGCGAGACAAACATGCTCATGGCCGATGTGGCGATCATCAACAAGGTGGACAGCGCTTCGCCTGATAATGTTGAAAAAATTCGCCGAACGATTGAAGCAAACAATCCCAGGGCCACAATCATACTGGCCGATTCAGAAATTACCGTTGACCATCCCGACCAGATAGAAAATAAACGGGTACTTGTCATAGAAGACGGTCCTTCTCTGACGCATGGTGAGATGAGCTATGGCGCCGGTGTCATCGCAGCGCGTCGTTTCGGAGCTGCGGAGCTGGTTGATCCAAGACCATACCTGGCGGGATCGTTGAAGCAGGTTTTCCAGGCCTATACATCGATAGGCTCGCTGTTGCCGGCCATAGGATACAGCCGTCAGCAGATCGGGGATCTTGAGGCCACCATCAACAATACCGACTGTGACCTCGTACTTGTGGCAACCCCGGCAGATCTCAGTCACCTGTTGAACGTCAACAAACCAACCCTCAGGGTTCGCTACAGGTACAAAGATCACGGTGATCCCAATCTGGAAGCCATTCTGCGGGAGCGTCTTGGTGGCTGACAAAGGTTTCTTTTTCCTTGAGACAAGCGGGGATAGCGTATGATGCGGACAGCAGATGAAAAACCGATCCTGTTGATAGCACTGGGCGGTAATGCTCTTGTTCAGAAAGGTCAGCAGGGCACAATTGAGGAGCAGTTCGATAATTTGAGGGTCCCGATCAGACAGATTGCCAGACTCTCGAAGGATTACCGTATCATTATCACCCACGGCAATGGCCCGCAGGTCGGAAATTTATTACTGCAGCAGGAGTGCTGCGATTCCGTACCGCAGCTTCCTCTGGAAATTCTCGTCGCCCAGACCGAAGGACATATCGGCTACATGATCGAGTCTACGTTGGATGAAGAGTTGATGGCAGCCGGTCTTGATGACAAGATGCTCGTCAGTCTCATTACCTATGTTGTGGTTGATAAACATGACCCGGCTTTTAAAACCCCGACCAAACCGATCGGGCCGGGTTTTTCCTCTGAGGAAGCATCCAGACTTCCTTACCCCACGATTGAAACGGTAAAAGGATATCGACGTTTGGTCGCCTCACCAAAGCCGGTTACCATTATAGAAAAGCGTGAAATTCAAAAACTGATCGACATGGACTTTATTGTTATCTGTTGCGGCGGCGGAGGTATCCCTGTGGTACGCAACGGTCGGGCATTCAGCGGCGTTGATGCGGTTATTGACAAGGACCTTGCCAGTGCACGGCTTGCTGAAGAGGTCAGCGTGGATATCTTCGTTATGGCCACTGATGTTGAAGGTGCTATGGTACACTTTGGTACCAGCCGGCAGAAAACGCTTCGCACGGTGACGGTAGAGGCGCTGGCCGGTTATCTGGAGGATGGGCATTTCTCGCAAGGCTCAATGCTGCCGAAAGTTGAAGCTGCCCTCCAGTTTTCGTTAAATAGTGGGAAGCGCGCCGTCATAGCCTCAATCAATCAGATAGAGGCGGCAGTTACGGGGAAGACCGGGACTGAAATTCTCTCCGGTGGCCCCGGTAAAGAGCAAAAGCTATGAATTACAGTTGTTTTATCGGCCTAGAGAAACAGAGAGGCTGCATCCCCTGTCCGGCAAGCCCTCTTTGAATGCGAAGTGTTTTTTTGCCTATTGTGTTACGATGACAGGAAAAAGGATCATTACGTGTTCCCGCAGAAACGATCAGTGACGACTCTTGAGTCAACCTGATCTGTTTGGCAATTTTGACGTGTACATCAAACGGGTGTGGCTGCAGGGCAGGAGTGTTCCGGTTCGATCCTGAGAGAGAAAACAAACGGAGATTTGACATGGGCAGGCTGATTCGATGGCTCGTGCTGGTGCTGGTGATTGCCGGCGTCGCTTTTCTGATCTGGCAGAAAACCAGAGCCAAACCGGTCGAGGTGATGGTCAGACCGGTTACCCTCGGGATTGTTGAGAGAACCGTTGCGAATACCCGGGCCGGCACGGTAGATGCCTGTCGGCGGGCCCGACTGTCGCCGAGCATCGGTGGTCAAATTGCAGCGTTGCCCATTCGGGAGGGCGACCAGGTTAAAGCGGGCGATTTGCTGCTGGAGATCTGGAACGAAGATCTCTCGGCTCAATTAGCCGTCGCAGAGCAGGAGGCCGCCGTTGCCAAGGCCCAGGCCTCGGCGGCCTGCCAGTTGGCTGAAGAGGCAGAACGTCAGGCAAAACGGGCCCAAACCTTATTTAACAACAAAGTAAACTCACAGGAACAAACAGATATGGCCGTCTCGGAAGCCTTGTCCCTGAGGGCCAAATGTGACGCTTCCCGCGCCTCGGTACAGATGAGCCTTGCTCATATTTCGCTCGCCCGCACCAATCTCTCCCGGTCCCGGCTCACCGCTCCCTTTTCCGGCATCATTGCCAAAATTGAGGGGGAATTGAATGAATATGTTACGCCCTCCCCTGTCGGTGTGCAGACCTCTCCGGTTGTTGACCTCATTGAAAACACCTGTTTTTACATAACTGCCCCGATCGACGAGGTGGACGCCGCCGCAGTCCGGGTCGGTATGGTGACCCGCATTACGCTTGACGCCTTCAGTGGCCGCGAGTTCGCTGGAAAAGTACGCCGTATCGCCCCATATGTTCTCGACCTGGCGAAGCAGGCCAGGACGGTCGATATCGAGGTGGACTTTGTCGATCATAACGATTTTTCCTTCCTTCTTGCAGGCTACAGCGCCGATGTGGAAATCATCATCGATGTCCGCAACAATACCCTGAAGGTCCCCTCGGAAGCGGTGATGGACGGTAACACGGTCTATGTCTTTTCCGACCAGGACAAGACGATCAGCAAACGGAGCTTTACCGCCGGGCTGAGTAACTGGGCATATACCGAGGTCGTGTCCGGACTGGTTGAAGGGACGCAGGTTGTGGTAAACGTCGACAAACCGGAGCTGAAAGACGGCGTCACCGTTGTACTCGCTGAAGGTCAGCCATGATCAGTCTGTCCGGAATTTGCCGACAGTTCCAGGTGGGCGAAGAACAGGTAACGGCCCTGCACGACGTTGATCTGGCCATATCTTCAGGAGAGTATGTCTCCATCATGGGACCTTCAGGCTCGGGCAAGTCAACCCTGCTCAACGTCATAGGTTTGCTTGACCGGCCCGACAGCGGGACCTATCACCTTGAGGGAGAAAATATGACCACGCTTGGCGATGCCCAACAGGCCGCACTGCGACGTCATAAAATAGGTTTTGTTTTTCAGTTTTTTCATCTCGTTCCACGCCTGTCAGCCGCGGAGAACATAGAACTGCCGATGATGTTGGCAGGAGTGGCCAGCAGTGTGCGAAAAGACCGGGTCAACCGTATGCTGCAGGCCTTCGGCCTCGCCGATCGAGCCAGACATCGTCCAGACCAGCTTTCCGGCGGGCAGCGGCAGCGCGTTGCCATCGCCAGGGCGACAATTATGCAGCCTCATATCCTGCTGGCTGACGAGCCGACCGGAAATCTTGATCGTGTTTCCGGACAGGAAGTAATCGACATTATCGAAGCGCTCAATCAGAAGGGGTTGACCCTGATCATGGTGACACACGATCCGGAATTGGGGAAACGCGCCAGACGGCGGATACGTATGGTGGATGGTTTGATCGACTCGGACAAATCGGGCTGAACCCTGACGGAATTGATGATATGAAACCCATCGACATTCTCCGCTATGCCCTCAAGGCGCTATCCGGCTACCCGACAAGAACGGGTCTGATGCTGCTGGCCATGGCCATCGGCGTCGGTTCGGTTGTCGTACTTTCCGCTCTGGGCGAGGGTGCCAGGCGTTATGTCGTCGGCGAATTCTCATCACTTGGAACCAATCTGCTCATTGTCCTGCCTGGACGCTCTGAAACCGTCGGCGGGCCTCCTCCGCTGCTTGGTGTAACCCCCCGTGATCTCACCTTGGATGATGCCAATGCCCTGCTGCGTTCCTCGGCCATCCGCTACGTGGCTCCCATCTCTATTGGTGCCGCGCCGGTCTCCAAAGGCGCGCGGGAACGGGAAGTAACCATTATCGGGTCGACCCCTCACCTCTACCATATCCGCCAGATGAACATGGCCCAGGGCCGGTTTCTTCCCGAGACGGACTCGTCGCGTGCTGCAGGCATCTGCGTCCTCGGTTACAAAACGAAGCAGGAACTTTTCGGGAATTCATCGCCGCTCGGAGAAACGCTGCGTATCGGTGACCGCCGCTTTCGGGTGATCGGAGTCCTGGCGAAAAAGGGAGAGTCGGTCGGCCTGGACATGGGCGATGTTATCGTCATCCCGGTGGCTTCTGCCCAGGCATTGTTTGACAATCCTTCCCTTTTCAGGATCATGATAGAGGCTCGGGACCGCGAAGCCATCGCCCGGGCCAAGCGGTCGATTATCAGCACCGTCAGGGAACGCCACGATGGCGAAGATGACATCACCGTTATCAGCCAGGATGCAGTACTGGCAACCTTTGACCGGATTTTTGCGGTCCTGACGCTGACGGTGGCGGGGATCGCCGCCATCAGTCTGGCTGTTGCCGGTATTTTAATCATGAACGTCATGTTGATCGCAGTCTCCCAGCGCAAGGCTGAAGTAGGACTGCTCAAGGCTATCGGCACACCGAAGGGGCAGATCATCTCCTTGTTCCTGGCTGAATCGGCGATCCTTTCCTTGATGGGTGCAAATCTTGGCCTGCTGCTGGCAGCCCTTACCAATGAAGTGCTGTCCAGAATTTTTCCGCAATTCCCCATTACTGCACCGATGTGGTCGCTTGCTGCAGCGGTCTCCGTTGCCCTTGTTACCGGACTTGTTTTTGGTGTGTTGCCGGCTCGGCAGGCCGCTCGGCTCGATCCGGTTCTTGCCCTTTCCAGACGGTGAGCCGCCATGCTTTTCAGAGACATTTTCAGGATTTCTTTCAGTTCCCTGCTCGACCAGCGCCTGCGCAGCTTTCTGACGCTGCTTGGCATTGGTGTCGGTATCGCTGCCGTCGTCCTGCTCACCTCTATTGGGGAAGGGGTTCATCGTTTCACCCTGGCCGAATTCACCCAGTTCGGCACCAACCTGATCGGCATCAACCCCGGTCGTACCACCACCGCAGGCATGTCAGGAGCGCTGATCAACACGATCCGGCCGCTGACAATTGCTGACGAAGAGGCGCTCAGACGTATTCCGGGGGTTATTGACACCGTCTCGGTAATCCAGGGAAATGCAGCAGTGGAGCATGAAAAGCGGAGCCGCCGCACAAATATTCTGGGGGTTGGACCTTCCGGGTCCAGAGTCTGGCAGATAGACGTTGCCATGGGCCGGTTTCTGCCCGATGATGACAGCCAGACGGCTCGCTCCTTTGTCGTCCTGGGGAGTAAAGTGTACCAGGAGTTGTTCGGCAGCAGCAGTCCGCTGGGCCGTCTTGTCAGGATTGGCGGCGAGCGCTTTCGGGTCATTGGCGTCATGGAGTCGAAAGGACAGATGCTCGGCTTTGACCTTGATGATGCCGTCTACATTCCAACGAGCCGGGCGATGGCTCTTTTTAATCTTGAAAGCCTGATGGAAATAGACGTGCTCTATCGGGAAGGTTTGCAATCCAGGACAATCGCCGCCCAGATAAAAAAGCTTTTGATAAGCCGGCACGGCTACGAGGATTTCACGATTACCACCCAGGATGAGATGCTGAAGGTTCTCGGTTCGGTTCTGGATATCCTGACACTCGCCGTCGGCGGTCTGGGTGCGATCTCGCTGCTCGTCGGCGGCGTAGGAATTATCACCATAATGACCATCGCAGTGAATGAGCGCACTCCTGAGATCGGGCTGCTTCGGGCGCTCGGTGCCGACCGCCGGCAGATTCTCCTCCTTTTCCTGGGGGAGGCGGTCGTTCTTGCCGGCCTGGGCGGCCTGGCTGGGTTAATTGCCGGAGCCGGGGGCGCCTGGCTGCTTGGCGAAATCGTTCCGGCTCTGCCAACCCATACCCCCTGGCAGTATGCACTTTATGCAGAAGTTCTTGCAGCGGTCATCGGCCTGCTCGCCGGGGTGCTGCCAGCCAGCCATGCGGCCAACCTCGATCCTATCGAGGCATTGCGGGCCGAATAGCCGTCATTCTTCCATCCGGGGCGGCTGTTGGGGTATCCTGTACAACATTTTGCCTTAATCCCGAAAAATAAACGAGGAAAAAAGGGGTATGATGGACGTCGAGCTTTTTTCCGGAGATGCTGCGGTTTGTTTCTTAAATAACTATTTATATCAATAATGTAACATATTACAGAGAAAATTGAGACATGACTAAAAAGCTTTGACAAACATCTTTTGAGATGTATATTAATCGATAGATAGCGATATACGAATACAAGGAACAGGCCATGAAAGCATTTATACGGGTAATGAAAGCTCTTTCTGACCCGAACAGGGTCCGGGTTGTCAAACTTCTGCAGGCAGGGGAGCTTTGCGTGTGCGAGATTACAGAGGTATTGGGGCTGGCCCAGTCCACGGTCTCCAAGCATCTGAAAATTCTCGAAGATGCCGGCCTGGTGAAAAAAAACAGACAGGGAACATGGATGATTTACAGCCTGGCGGATGGTAGTGAATCCGCCTACGCTGGAACAATGCTGCATCAGCTCGGCAGCTGGCTGGATGATGACAGCGAACTGAACAGGATGCGCGAGGCATTGCCGGCTGCCGCTGCACTGCGTGATTTTCCGTTAAAAAGCGAAAGGATAGACTCATGAAAGCAATTCAACCCGCAGGCACCGGTTGCGAATGTGACGGCAAGAAATCAGCAGACATCCCAACATCAGGCATAAAAAAGAGCAATCCGGGTAAGGCCGTAATTCCAGGTCTTCTCGGTATTACTGTCTGGTATCTCGTTTACAGACAGCTGGAACCCTTTTCATATTTTTTCGCCTACTCACTTGCAGGGCTTGAAGAAGGCAGCCACCTCGGCGAGGCGGTCCAGTTTTTTGTCTACGATACACCCAAGGTGATGATGCTGCTGACCCTCATCGTCTTTGTTATTGGCATCCTTCGATCATTTTTTACCCAGGAGCGAACCCGTAAATATCTCGCTGGAAAACGAGAGACTGTCGGCAACGTAATGGCAGCTTTTCTCGGTATTGTCACCCCGTTTTGCTCGTGCTCCGCCGTGCCGCTTTTTCTTGGCTTCGTACAGGCTGGAGTTCCCCTGGGCGTGACGTTTTCTTTCCTCATAGCAGCCCCGATGGTAAACGAGATTGCCGTGATTCTCCTCTATGGCCTGCTTGGCTGGAAAGTTGCGGCAATCTACCTCGTCACCGGCCTCATGATTGCCATCATTTCCGGATGGATCATCGGACGCCTCAAGCTGGAACACTGGATAGAGGATTGGGTCCAGGCAATGCGGGCGGGTGAAGCCGTGGTGATCGAGGAAAAACTGAGCTGGGCGGACCGGATTGCCCGCGGCCGCGAGGCTGTGCATGATATCGTTGGTAAGGTCTGGATCTATGTTGTAGCAGGAATTGGCGTAGGGGCAGCCATTCATGGCTATGTCCCTGAAACCTTTATGGCCTCGATCATGGGCAAGGGTGCCTGGTGGTCTGTGCCTGGTGCTGTTCTGGTTGGCATCCCCATGTACTCCAATGCCGCCGGCATCGTTCCCGTCGTGGAGGCCCTGCTCGGCAAGGGTGCTGCACTCGGCACCGTGCTGGCTTTTATGATGAGTGTCATCGCCTTGTCACTGCCGGAGATGGTCATTCTCCGCAAGGTACTCAAGCCAAAGTTAATAGCCGTATTTATTGGCGTTGTTGGCAGCGGAATTTTATTCACTGGTTTTTTATTCAACCTGATTATCTGAGGTTTAACCCCTCTGTTCAGGTCCTAACTCTTTCATCACAAAAAACAGGATAAACTATGGAAATCAAGGTATGTGGACCGGGATGCGCCTCCTGTGAAAAGGCGCAGAAAACTGTTGAGGCGGCAATTGCTGCAAAAGGCATTCAGGCGACCCTTGTCAAGGTTACGGATTTTCAGGAAATAGCCCAGCTGGGTATCTTTTCGACTCCAGCTGTTGTGATTGACGGCGAGGTTAAATGTGTGGGCCGTGCTCCAAAGCAAAGTGAGGTTGAAGATTGGCTCAGTTGAGAGACCCGTTTGCATCTCTTCCGACCCCTTGAGCAAAAGAGACGTGCTGATCGCAGCCGGGTTTTACGTCTTTGCTTTTTCAGCAAACTGATTCCTTCTTGTTTTCCGGGTGGTGCATCGTCTCGTGAAAAAGCCATACCAATGCTCTCGAAAAAGAATGTGTTTTGCTTTACGCAAAAAAAATCTTATTGTTTCGGTGTTGTCCTAACAAACGAGAAGGCACAGTTTCTGCAGGGTTCTTCAACCCATGGGAAGCGTACTGCTGTCTGATAAAAACCGCTAATCAGGGAGGGAAAAAATGAAAACAGCACGGCGATTATTCGTTTTTTTTATGGTGTTTCTTGTGGCCGGCACGACGTTTTTTGTCAAGGGAGGTGCGGCGGCTGAGGATGCCAAGGTGTCGTTTTACGCCAATATCACAGCTGTCGAACCGATCATGGAAGCCTTTACCAAGCAGACTGGAATCAAGGGCGAGTACACCAGGATTTCGACAGCAAAGTTCCTCTCCACCGTTTTTACTGAATTTGAAGCAGGCAAATTGCTGGCTGATGTCATCCAGGCCCCCCTGCCAGTGTTGGAGATGCTGAAGGACAAGGGTGTTATCTCAGACTATGTCTCACCCCAGGCTGCTGCCTATCCCGAATGGGCAGACAAGAAAGGTATTCAGCTCTTTGGTATCGAATATGTTGGACTGATCTACAACAAGGAACTGGTCAAGCCTGAAGATGTGCCCAAGCGTTACCAGGATCTGACCGACCCGAAATGGAAAGACAAAATCGTCATGGCAGATCCTTCCAGCCATGCCACGACCATCTGTTGGCTTATCGGTCTAAAGGAAAATGTTTTTGCCAGCGAGGAGGAATGGCGTGATTTTCTCAAGGCCCTCGCCGCAAACAACCCGATGTTCGTCAAGTCTTTCGGACCCACTCCTGCACCGATCGAGAGTGGCGAGAAGCAGATCGGCATCTCCATGCCCAAGTATATCGTGACCAAGGCCCCGGCACCCCTCGACTACGCCCGGCTCGAGGACCAGCCTATGATGGGCACCCCAAGGGCGATGGGTATTTCAACCAGAGCCCCTCATCCCGAGTCGGCAAAGAAATTTGTTGACTACTGGCTTTCAACAGAAGCCATGTCGCTGCTGGCCAATGATGTCGGTGAGTACGTCCTTGCTTCGGGGGTTTTCCCTCCGATAGACGGTATGGACAAGGCCAAGGTCATCGCCATCCGGGAACTCTCCGACGATGAGATTGCCAAATGGGGTGACGAGTTTAAAAAGATATTTGCTGCTCAATAGCCTTGAACAGATTATGGAAATACAAATAACCGGCCTTCGGAAGCATTACGCTTCCGAAGGTAAAATCATCAAGGCCCTTGATGATGTCGATCTCACCATCCCGGCAAATGAGATATTTACCCTGCTGGGTCCTTCTGGTTGCGGGAAGACCACGCTTCTGCGCAGTATAGTCGGTCTTGAGACACCTGACGCGGGAGAAATCCGGATCGGCGATGAGATTGTCTATTCCTCAAAAACACATACCGCTGTTCCAACCGAGAAGCGTGGACTTGGCATGGTCTTCCAGACCTATGCCATCTGGCCCCATATGAACGTCTTTGATAATGTAGCCTACCCGCTGCAGAATCGCCAGGTGCCGAAGCAGAAAATCCGCAAGCGGGTTGCCGAAACCCTGGCCTTTGTGCAACTGGAAGGGCTGGAGAACCGTCCAGCGACAAACCTTTCCGGTGGCCAGCAGCAGCGCGTTGCCCTGGCCCGGGCGCTCGTGGCGAAACCCAAGGTCATCCTCTTCGATGAGCCGCTCAGTAATCTGGACGCCAAACTGCGCGAGGAAACCCGCAAGGAGTTGAAGACCTTTCTTTTTGACCTGAAGATCACTGCGGTGTATGTCACCCATGACCGGGTCGAGGCGCTTGCCCTCTCAGATACCATTGCGGTGATGCGAGCGGGCAGGATCATTGAGCAGGGCACGCCGAAAAAAATCTATTTCGACGCTGAAAGCGAGTTCGTTGCAGACTTTATCGGCAGGGCGAACCTGGTCAAGGCGATCGTCCAGGAACAGCTGGCAGATGCAACCGTTGTCGATTCAGGCATCGGCCGCCTGTCCTGCCGGAAGGCTGATTTTCCGGTTGGCGCCCCGGTCACCCTCTGCCTGCGCCCGGAATTTATCAATCTTGTCAAGGGAGCCAGGCAAGGAACCAATGTTGTTGAGGGAATCATCGCCTCAATGGTTTTTGTCGGTGATGCGTTCGAAGGAGAGATTCAAGTGGGAGAGAGTCTGCTTCTCGCCAGGATCGAACCGGAAACAGAATTATCCCGGGGAAATAAGGTCGGTTTTCAGGTGAGTCCCGAGCACTGCCTTCTCGTCGCCAGGTAACGAGGCACAATGACAGGAAAACACACGAAATTAACGTTTCTCCTTATTGTCATAGTCGGTTTCCTCACCGTCTGCCCTGTTGTCATGCTGATTTTCGGCAGTCTCTCCGAAGGACTCACCGCAACAGGTAAGTTCACCCTGGCGAAATACATCTCCGCCTATTCTGACCCGGCAATCCTGGAAGTCATCTGGAACACCGTGGTTTTCGTGGTTGGTTCCTCGATAACTGCAACGGTCCTCGCGCTGTTTTTGGCATACCTCAATATCAGGACCAATATACCCTGCAAATTTATCTTTGGAATCATCTCGATCATACCGATGATGATCCCTCATATCCTCTTTTCGGTAAGCTGGGTCCTGCTGCTCAACCCATCCAACGGCATTCTCAACCTGATCCTGAAAGAAATCTTCTCTCTCGACACTGCCCCCTTCAACATCTATTCCCTGCCCGGCATGATCATGGTTGAGGGGCTTCTCGATCTGCCCATAGCCTATCTCATCATTGCACCGGCCATGGCGGCCTTCGATGCTTCACTTGAAGAATCTTCACGGGTCTGCGGAGCCTCCACCGGAAAAACGATATTCCGTATTACCCTGCCGGTTCTCCGGCCGGCCATTCTGGCCGCATTTATCCTCTGCATCATCCGGGGCCTCGCTTCGTTTGCCGTGCCTTCGGTCATCGGAATGCCGGGGCGCATCTATGTCCTTGCCACCCATCTCTACCAGATGGTGTCAAGCGGATTTGCGGCGGACTATGGCAAGGCTGCCTCACTGGGAATGAGTGTGCTGGTGGCATCGGTGATCCTGATTTATATATACCGCTATCTCACCTCGGCGGGAGAGAAGTATGTAACCATTGCCGGGCGTGGCTATAAACCCTCGATTATCAACCTGAAAAGATCGAGAATCCCGCTCTTTTTCATTCTCGGAATCCTCTCCTTTGTCCTTATTGTTCTGCCGGTGGTCGTCCTCTTCTACACCTCCCTGGTGCCGTATTCGATGGTGCCGAGCGCCAGGGCTTTTTCAATGATGGGACTGAAGCACTGGATCGACGTGCTGAATGACCCGATATCCCTGCTGTCACTGAAAAACAGCCTCTTCCTCGGTATTTTCGGGGCCACCATCGGTGTCGTGCTGTCGATTTTCGTGGCGTATGTGATTGTCAAAGTCCGGACCAGGAGTGCTGGACTACTCGAATCGCTGAGCTTTCTCTCCTTCTCGTTTCCGGGTATCGTTATCGGCGTCGGATTCATGTGGTTTTTTGTCCGGACCCCGCTCTACGCAACCATATGGGCTCTTCTCATTGGCTATATAGCCACCTATCTTCCCTATGGGATTCGCCCTCTGTCAAGCGCGTTTGTGCAGATCCATAATCACCTGGAGGAATCTTCTCTGGTCGCGGGGGCTTCGTATTTGACAACGCTGCGGCGTATTGTCATCCCGCTCCTAGTTCCCGGGATCGTCTCCGGCTGGGTGCTTATGGCAACCATGTTCGTCCGGGAACTCTCCCTTTCGGTGGTGCTTTCTCGACCGGGAACCGAAGTACTGGCGGTTCAGATCCTGCGTTTTTCCGAAGATGGACTTTGGGGGAGGTTGTCGGCTCTTGGCATTATCATGATCGGCATGTCGACACTGCTTGTGATCACTGTCAATCTGATCGGCAACCGGTTCCGACCGGTGAACAGATGAGAGCCGGAGGTTCTTCCTACTGTTGCATCAGTTCTTCGAGGTCCGCATTAGGCTTCCTGTACATGGAAATGTAATGTTTCTCGTCTTCACGGTGCATCCGGTAGCGTTCAGGCATCGTCTCTTCATCCTGCCGGGTATCTTCCCGGGTCGGATGGCAACCAACAGGGAAAAAGCATAGCAGCCGACACCCCTACCATGGCGAGGTCAGAAGTACCTCCTGTCGGGTAATCGGATGATTGGCCATTGCATGATCAATTCTTCCCAGAAACTGTTCTCGCGATGCCGGCAGGCTGCCTTTGGAAGAAACGATGTTGTTGCCGTGATCTCCCCAGTAGACCGTCTCAAAATCTGCCAGGTTCTCCAGCAGGTATTTTTCCTCCTCAAGAATCTGCAGCGGGGTGGCCTGGATGAATTCCCCTGATTCAACCTGCCTCTCCAGTTCTGTGCCCGGCTGGATGGCCAGGGCCATTGGAGCAATCTGCTCCGGCTTCATGCGATTGAGCAGCCCTGTCGTTTCAACAATATGTTCTGTGGAACGATCTTTTCCGCCGATCCCAAAGATGATGGAAACAAGGACGTCTATGCCAGCACCTTTAGCCTTTGCCATTCCCTCTCTGGCCTGCTGCGGTGTCAGACCTTTTTGTATCCGCTCAAGGGTCACCCGGTCTCCGGATTCCAGTCCGGCATACACCAGGGATAATCCTGCCTGCTTCAGCTGCGTCAGCTCTTCGACAGATTTACGCCTGAGGTCATTCAACCCGCCATAGAGTGAAATCTTTGAACATTCCGGAAAGGTTGCGGTGATTTTTTCTAGAATTTTCATGAGAAACACCATTTTCAGTGCCAGTACGTTGCCATCAATAAGAAAAATTGACCGGACATGACCGAAGGTGCTCCGTGCTTCCTCGACGTCCCTGAAAATAGCTTCACGTTCCCTGATACAGAATCTTTTTTCCCTGAACATGTCACAAAACGTGCATCTGTTATGGGTGCAGCCGAGGGTTGTCTGGATCAGCAAGCTCCCCGCTTCCGGCCAAGGACGATATATTTTGCCTTCGAAATGCATGGTTTTCCCCGAAATCTTTTAACGTGATAATTTTGCGATAACCGTCTCGATGACACGCACGACCTCTTCACCTTTCTGTGGATTGAGTGCATCAGGATGGGGGGAGGCGAAATGACCCGCATCGTTATCAAAATACCGGCCGGAAGCAGCGGCAAATTCCTCTGACAGTGCTGCCCGGCAGAGAATTTCCGCGCCGATGCCCAGATCGCTGCCGACCACCCCATAGGCCTGTTTCACCATTTTACTGCCGAGCATTGACCCGGGATTAACCGCGATAATTGCCGGCCCGTCACTCCCCAGCGAGAGCGCCATGCTGCGGGACCACATCGTCAGCGACAGCTTGCTTTGCGCATAGGCTGCACCGTCGGACAGCTCTCCGTTTCCGCGCCCGGCCAGCGCCTCCGTGTCAACTGGAAACTGGGCAGCAGAGGAAAGATTGATTACCCGGCCATTGGCTCCAAGCAGCGGTAAAAGCCGTTTGGTCAGCAGATAGGGTGCAATCGTATTCACTGCAAAACGGACATCCAGCCCATCCTGTGTGATGAGTTCGGGTGCGCCATAGACCCCTGCATTATTGATCAGCACATCTAGGTTTTCGTGATTTTCGGCCACGGCGTCGGCTAGCGCCTCGACATTGACGAGGCTCGATAAATCGGACAGGTAGCTTGCAACATGCCCGCCACCTGACAGGGCAGAGAGAGTGCTTTCCACATTTTCCAGCTTTTCCGGGTCGCGCCCGTGCAGCAGGACGTTATGCCCCTTCGACACCAGCATCCTGGCGGCTGCCAGACCGATGCCGTCGGTTGCCCCGGTAACAAGAATTGTTTTTCCCATGATAGCGTCTCCTTTGTTCAACGAAGTCCGGCATCGCGTGCTGTCATACCGGACTGGTTTCAATGGTACTTCGATAGCAACTCGGTTGATTCAGATTTGAGGCGTTTTACCGGTTGCATGATCGAACTATAATTGTCATTATTAAAATGATAATATAGAGTTTTTAATAATCACTTTTTACTTTTCATTGATAATCCCGGATGAATCTTGCACATCTCACATTATTTGTGCGGTTGGCGACAACCAATAACATCAGCCTGGCCGGCAAGGAACTCGGACTGTCACCGGCAGTAGCAAGTGCGCATATAAACAGACTGGAAGAAGAGCTTGGGGTCCGTTTGCTCCACCGCACCACGCGAAAAGTATCGCTCTCGGAGGAGGGAGTGGCCTTTCTCCCCCATGCCGAAGAAGTACTTGCCAGTGCTGAGGCGGCACGCGCCTCGGTAGGCGCCGGCGAGGCGCGGCCGAAAGGAACGTTGCGGGTCACGGCCCCTGCATCTTTCGGCCGCATGCACCTGATACCGGCACTCAAGGGATTCCTGTCCCGCTACCCGGACCTCTCCATAGATTTGCGTTTGACCGACACAATCGTCGATCTGGTCGAAGGCGGATTCGATATCGCAATCCGTAATGCAGATCTTAAAACGTCCAGCCTGATCGCCCGCAAGCTGGCACCCGACAACCGGATTGTCTGCGCATCCCCGGATTATCTGGTGAAGTTTGGCGAGCCAACCACACCGAATGATTTGCATGATCATCAATGCCTCAATTTAGTGGGCCTTGAAACCTGGGTATTTGATACACCTGACGGAAAACAGAGCATCAAGACAGCTGGCAGCCTGCGAACCGATAATGGAGAAGCCGTCCGGGACGGGTGTGCCCACGGACTGGGTATTGCGATGTCGTCAACATGGAGTGTCTTTGGACACCTGGAGCGTGGGGAACTGGTGCAGATACTGCGAGACTTCCCAATGGTATCCGAGGCCGCGATCTGGGCAGTCTACCCCAGTTCACGGCTGCTGGCTCCCAAGGTAAGAGTCTTCATCGACTATTTTGCCGAGTGTTACGGCAGTCCGCCCTACTGGGATCGGAAATTGGGGTCTGTCCCCTATTCACCCAGTGCTTGATCGGCTATCCAGGTCATTTCGATGATCATGCCATCCCTGAGAGCTATATACTGGACCTTGTTCCCCCTGTTTGGGCCTCCATCAACGGTGATCAGCTCTCCGACTTTGGTGCAGCCGAATTCGAGCGCTTCCTCGATTGCGGCGTCGATGTCCTCGACGTTGATCGACAGGTGCCAGTGGCCGACATCAACGCAGCGCGGCTGGTAGACCTGACGGTCATCGGGTCCATTGTATTGCAGCAGTTCGACTGCATGCCCGCCGCCCTTGACGTAGGCGATCTCGACATGACAATCCGCAACACCCGTGACCTTTTCCATATTTGTCAAGCCACGCGGTGAACGCTCACCAACCAGGTCATAGCCGAGAACGTCGGTAAAAAATCGAACCGTATAGTCCAGATCCTGGACGGTGATTCCTGTGTGATTGGTTCCGAGAACTTTAGCCATGGTCAGTTTTCCTTTGGGTTACTGTTTTTGACAGAAAAATATGAGAGGATATCGTGTATCCGTCAACACATTTTTCAACGTCTGATATGAACCTTGAGCAAGCGGTGATTGTTCAGGGTGTTTTCTTAATTGCCTAAAATATTTGCTGGAGGTATCGCCAGTCTCCCCTCGTTCTTCTCTATCTTGAGCGGGCTGTTTGTATCCTTATTGATGGACTCCAGGCCTTCTTGAAGAGATCTAAAATCATCGGCTATTACTTTCGATTGTATGTGCATATCATTAATAGGCAACTTATCATTCTCTTCATATGGTTTGTTTTTTTCTCACTGAGTATTAACAACCAAACATACCATTGAAAAAACAAAATAGGGTAAATCGACACACTCCTCACAAGTATCCCTCTTCCTTTTATCACTATTCGTCCGGCTGTTTAGAACAATCATAGAATGATGAAATTAAAATGTATGTATAAATTTCTCATAACCATGATAGAAATCTATGCAATACAACTAATTATGAGCATTTTTTTCAGGAAAATGAGGTGACATTTTTTTCAAGGGGATGGTGTTGAAATCCTCGAAGCACAGAGTGTTACTGATGGCAGGCCAATTGTTTGGTCGATTTAGAAGAGGCTATTTAGCAATAAACCTACTAGTATACTAACGGTATTGTTGCAATTGAGGCTGGTAGAACAAATGTTCGCACAGCGATTTTGTGCTCAGGGTGGATAAGAAAATGACCACTTTGATGAATTTCAATAAATCGAAACGACATGCTTACAAAAGAGCGAAAAATTACAGATAAAATGGTGGCTGTACTTTGCGACCGTCTCAGAGAGAACAAACGCATTCGTCGAAGCCTTCCTCATTTTGGGCGCATTCACATAGATCGCCAGCTCCCCTTTCTTTGCCTGTTCAGACAAAGGGAGGGACGGCCTGAACCGGATATTCAAAAGTTTGCGACAAGTGAAGCCTCCTATATTATCTGCTCTGCCAAAAAAAGTCTTAATTCTGACCTGCAGGCATTGATAACGGCCATTGTTAAAACGCAGATAGACCTATTCGGTACGACGTTACTAATGGAAATCTGGTCAGGTCCTTCGCTAAAGCCCGAAGGTCCTGTTTCTACAGAACTGCTGGAGCCTCACTTTCACATTTATGCACCGGCTGGGAACTCTCAAAGCCAGTTCGCCGCTGATCTCAAAAAAACGCTGGAACGAATATCCATTGGGAAAAAGAGCGCTACGGTTTTGATGTCGAAGGGAAAGATGTGGCATCCCAAAAGGTTGCCCCCGATATTACCATCGGAGTATTCCCGATCACCAAACATTATAACGTGTGGCCTTGAGGTCCGGCCGATCTTCAAGGATCCGGGTACCGGTCTGATTTTCCCAGCAGTGCTGCGTGATTTGCAAAGAGGACTTTCGGTTGCTTTGAGAAGAGCGCTTTTCACCTTCTCTGTAAAAAAGACATCGTACCAACCAGCGCATTTTCACTCGATTGGCAGGCGGTCAGTTGTCAAGGCTGTGCGGGATGTTGACGCAAAAATCGCCGAGTCTGCCTCATACTTTGATTTCTTGTTACAGGTAACACCCACAAATGCTCATCAGGCATGGCTGGAATTTCGACGAAAGAAATATGAGAAAATTCCGGAATTCAACTATAGGCCATTGCCAGCCGATCCCTTAAAACTAAAACGCAGCGTTTACAGGGCACCCATCGAAAATATTGAAGATCCCGCCCTTGAATCCCTTTTCAGAGATAAAATCGAAGAGCTGGACCGTCAGATAACCATGCTGCAGGATCTCAACACACCAAAATTTCTTCATGGCAGTCTTCAGCTGTATGGGCAGGCAGATAGAGCGCTTTTGACAACGGCTTTTGAAATTTTGAAATTACGGCCTAAAAAACGCAGGCAAAAAACCAGGTATGTCTCCGCAGAAATCTTTGCCTCCAGAGCAAAAGTCGAAATTGACTTTTTGAAGACTCTTGCTCCAGACCTCAGCGCGGTTGTCGAACTTCGACCTGACGTGGCGGGTGTCATGGTGTCTGAGGGTAATCTCCTGATCAGTACTCATACCGAGATTGATGAAAAAAGGGTTGAGGCCATTATTCAGCACGAAGTTGGGACTCATGTGCTGACCTACCACAACGGCAGACAGCAGATTTTAAAGCAGTTGAGCGGCGGGTTGGCAGGATACGAGGAGTTGCAGGAGGGGCTTGCAGTATTGGCTGAGTACCTGGTTGGGGGACTGTCGCTTTCACGGCTCAGAACATTGGCTGGACGAGTTGTTGCGGTTGAATGCATGGTAAGCGGTGCGTCCTTCGTTGAGACCTTCCGTGTGCTGTGCGAGAAGCACCGTTTCACCAGAAAAGCAGCATTTAATATAACGTTGCGAGTAGCACGGGGAGGGGTTTTAACAAAAGATGTCATTTATTTGAGAGGGCTCATGAAAACCATTGCTTACATCGCATCTGGAAATAAATTGGAGGATTTGTACGTTGGCAAAATCGGTCTCCAGCATGCCGTGATGATGAAGGAGCTGTTATGGAGGAAAGTTATAAAACCACCTCCAATCCTGCCAAGATTTTTGTCAACGGAAGAGGGAAAAGATCGCCTCTCGAAGATACGGGAAAACAAAAATATTATTGAACTACTTAATGGAGGAAATATATGAAAATTGGATTCTTGGTAAATGATATCAACACGGAAAAAATGGGGTATACAACCATACGACTGGCCTGCGAGGCGCTCAATCAGGGGGATGAAGTGTCCTACTTTGGAGTTGGTGACCTGGCCTACGACTCAGATGAGTTTGTTCGGGCCAGGGCAAAAGTATTTTCTCGCAAGACAAAGATGACACATGAGAGTTTTTTCAAGGCCTTGCAAAGCCCAAAGAAGAAACCAGAAAGGATCACCGTTGATGATCTGGATATTCTCATGCTTAGAAACGTCCCCTCGGATGACTATCTCAGTCGTCCCTGGGCGTCAACCATTGCAAGTGAATTCGGTCGGTTGGCGATGAGACACGGGGTTATCGTCGTCAATGACCCAAACGGTCTGGCCAAGGCGTCATCCAAAATGTATTTTCAACTGTTTCCCGAGCAGGTTCGTCCCAGAACGCTGATTACCAGGGACCGTAGCGAGTTGAAGTCCTTCGCTCGCGAGATGGAGAAAATCGTGCTTAAACCGCTGCAGGGATCAGGTGGGGCCAGTGTGTTTCTTATCCGTCCGGATGACATCCCAAACCTGAACCAGATGATCGATGCGGTCAGTCGTGATGGCTTTGTAATAGCCCAGGAGTATCTGAAGGCAGCTGAACAAGGTGATACCAGACTTTTTCTAATGAACGGCCGGCCCCTGCAGGTCAGGGGTAAGTTTGCCGCCTTCCGTCGAGTAAGGAAGGGAGGCGACATGAGAAGCAACATTCATGCTGGTGGCAGTCTCGCCATGGCAACGATAGACGAGCAGGCATTACAGATTGCCGAAATCGTCCGTCCCAAGTTGGTTCAGGACGGCATGTTTCTTGTTGGTCTCGATATTGTTGGCGATAAATTGATGGAGATTAACGTCTTTAGTCCAGGTGGCCTGGGCAGTGCACAAAAGTTTACAAAAATCAATTTTTGCAAATATGTCATTGATGCACTGCGTAGAAAAGTGAACTACATGGAATATTACGGCCGAAACTTTGACAACATTGATATGTGTTCTCTTTAAACCGAATTCTGGGATATAATGTCCCGCTCGCCCGGAGGCGTTAAGTAATGATCAATGGCAATGATAGGTGGACCTTCATCGATGGTGGCGGGCCTCTGATTATGACCGCGATTCACGACGGCCACGGTCTGAACGATCGTGTGATGGAGCGGATTGCACTATCCCCAGGACAGCGGTTGCAGGAGGAGGATCCGTTCACAGGAAAATGGGCAGAAGTATCACCAACGCAGATAATTGCCCATAGATCCCGATTCGAAGTCGATTTAAACAGGCCGCGCGAAAAGGCGGTCTACATTACCCCCTCGGATGCCTGGGGCCTGGAGGTGTGGAAAGAGCCTCCTCCAGAACGTCAAATTTCGGAATGTATTGAAGAATACGATGAGTTCTATCGGCAGGCCCGACAGTTTCTGGATACCATAGCCAGTAGAGAGAACTACTTTGTTGTTTTGGACTTGCACAGCTATTGTCACAGACGTGGCGGGATAGATGCACCTTTTGATTCTCAAGCCAAGAATCCTGATATCAACATAGGCACCGGTTCGTTAGACCAGCGTCTCTGGCGTCCGCTTGCTGATCATCTTATTTCGCAACTCAGGTCTTGCGACACACTGGGCAGAGTACTAGATGTACGTGAAAATGTTAAATTTAAAGGCGGGAATTTCCCGCAATGGATCAATGCCTGCTATAGCGGACGCGGCTGCGCAATCGCGGTAGAATTCAAGAAGTTTTTCATGAACGAATGGACAGGTGATCTCTATCAGGACATTCATGCTCTCATTCGGCAATTGTTGGAAGACATTTCTTTTTCACTTGTTGAACAGATTCGGGAGATGAAAGAGTAAGCTTGGGTTAAGCATCTTATAGAGGATTTACCGGGGAGAAATAAGAAGAGGAAATCTGATGGGAAAAAGACAGTCAAGAATCACAACTCGACGATGGCGTCGTGAAGACATTCCGGAAATAATCGAATGCAGCAGAGCAACCTACCATGATTACTCAGAAGAGTTCATCTACTCTGAACGGCATTATGAAATGCAGTTTGCCGCATTTCCTCAGGGCCAGGTGGTGGCGGTCTGCGATAAAAAAATAGTCGGATATGCCACCAGTCTGATTGTCAGCATTGATGATGACTTCTGGTACGATGTGGACGAACTGACCGGGGCCGGGACATTCAGCACGCATAACCCGGACGGAGACACCCTTTACGGTGCAGATATTGCCGTCCACCCCGATTACCAGCGCAGGGGGATTGCCATGCTGCTGTACAACCGGCGAAAAAGCATCCTCAAACGGTACAACCTCAGACAGATGATTGCCTATGGAAGACTTCCCGGATACAAAGAATACGCAGGGAAAATGACAGCCGAACAATATGTGGAAAAGGTAACAGGGGGCGAATTAAAAGACCAGGCACTGAGTGCTCACTTAAAAGCCGGCTATCATGTGAAAAAAATTCAACTGGACATAACCATCGACCGCTCCAGCTTGAATTACTCTACATTCCTTGTCATGCCCAACCTCGATTTTAACCTGGCAAAGAAACGAATTTCTTCGGCTGTGTTCCCAAAAATACAGGCCCGGCGGGTCAGGGTTTGCGCAGCCCAGTACAATATGCGGCCCATCCAGTCTTTCGATGACCTTGAACGATCTGTTGAGTTTTTCGTGGATACGGCGGATTCTTATCACTGCCACTTTCTGCTCTTCCCCGAATACTTCACCTATCAGCTGTTAAGTTTTCATGAAAAAATGAAGTCCATGAAAGACGCTGCCATGACACTTGCCGGATATACGGACCAGTATATTGACATGTTCAAGCGCTACGCCCAGAAGTATAACATCTATATTATCGGTGGGTCCCACCCCGTGTTGAGGGATGGAAAGTGCTATAACACCGCCCACCTGTTCACACCTGGCGGAAATGTTCATACCCAGGATAAGCTTCACATCACCCCGGCAGAACGCAATGAAGGAGGCATAGAACCAGGTACATCCCTCAGAATTTTTAACACACCCCTGGCCAGGATTGCGATCCAGGTCTGCTATGACATCGAATTTCCGGAGACTTCGCGCCTTTTGACCCTGGCCGGCACTGAAATCATTTTTGTTCCGTTTTACACGGAAGAGAAAAAAGCGTATTACCGCGTACGCCATTGCGCTCAGGCCCGGGCCGTTGAAAACTTTATCTATGTTGTGATGACAGGAAATGTGGGCAACATGCCGACAAGAACTGGCTCCTTTATGAACTACAGCCAGGCTGCCATCCTTACTCCCAGCGATTTCTCCTTTCCGGAAAAGGGAATAGAAGGAGAGGCTGACCCTAATGTCGAAGCAGTTGTCATATCCGAGCTGGCTTTATCTTCCCTGTCCCAGCAGCGCCATGTGGCAACGGTTCGGCCCCTCCACGACAGGCGGCTGGATCTGTATGAGCTGGTGCCGAAAAACAAAATCGAAATTCTCCGGGTAGAGTGATTGACAGGCCGTCCGATTGTTATGATCGAGATGGGAGTAAAAAAGGACTTACAGCAGAAAGCTGTAAGTCCTTGGAATATCATGGTAGCGGGGTCAGGATTTGAAGCTGCGAACACCGGCTAATGAGGCCAATACATAACTAATCTGGTTTTAAGCGTAGTGCGTAATTATGATATAGAATTTCAATAGGCTATGATGCTCATCAGCGATACGTTGGTTAGTTGGTTTATGGTGTTGCCCCCAAGTTGACCCCGTTGGCAGTGAAATGTGTGGAGCATTTCCGTCAGTCATCTTCGTTATTCTTAAAAGTCTCAGCAAGAGCCTCCAATTCATTTATCATTTCGGCTAGGACTGTAACCACGTTCATTTTTCCTAGAGGTTAACGTTTTTGAAAAAAAATATGAGAGGATATCGTGTACCTGTCGATACATTTCTCATCGACTAATAGGCTCTCGAGCAAGCGGTAATTGTTCAGAGTGCCTTCTTAATCACATAAAATACTTGCTGAATTTATAGAGTTTTGCTTCAATCTGCATGAACATGAAATCTGGCAGCCCAAAAGCCAAAGGATACAAAGAACGACCCTAGCATAAAAAAAGAGCCATAAAAGGTAGAAGTCGCATCTATACATGCTGCGTGTTGAAAATATAACCGCTAATTTGTTGGTGTGACACGGACACAATATCACCATGAGGAGACATGAAGACACTGCCTAAAAATCCACTGGGTTCAGCCAAGCTTGAAGTTTCTGCTATTTGCCTCGGTGGTTGGCCGTTGGGAGGGGGGATGGGGCCCATCGAGGATAAGCAGGCTATCCGCGTCGTTCACGCTGCTCTTGATAATGGCATCAATATTATAGACACTGCCGAAGGCTACCGCAGCAGCGAGCGCATAATTGGTCAAGCTCTTGTCGGACGAAGAGATAGCGTAATTCTTGCAACAAAACTATCAGGCGAACATTCTTCAACTCACATCCGCGCGGCTCTAGAGAATAGCCTGAAGCAACTGCGCACCGACTACATTGATCTCTACCAGATCCACTACCCAAGCACTACCTGGCCAATTGTTGAAACAATGGCTGAACTATCGAAACTCAAGAAACAGGGAAAGATCAGAAGCATTGGAGTTTCAAATTTTTCTGTTGAACAACTGGACGAGGCAACTCGCCATGGTCTGATTACTTCCGCCCAGCCGCAATACTCCATGCTTTTCCGTGAAGCTGAGCGAGATCTGTTCCCGTATTGTCTCGCCAAAGGGATCGGCACAATGGTTTACGGACCGATCGCCCGCGGATTGCTTTCGGGGAAGTATGCCGCGTCACATCAATTTTCCAAGAACGATGACAGGGCAACACATCGATCGTTGACGAGGGCAGTTAGGGAAGCTGCTGTGGAAATCTGTGGACGCTTGGAACCATGGGCAAGTGATCACGGATACACGCTGACACAGCTTGCGATAGCTTGGACCTTAGCTCATCCGGCGGTGACCACAGCAATCTGCGGAGCAAAAACCCCAGAACAAATCATAGAGAACTGTGAAGCGGGACGATGGCAGATGACACAGAGCGAACTGGAGGAGATCAATGCGCAGATCGAGATGCTGTCACCCGGTGAGTGACCAGACCTGATTGAGATAAGATGTTTTTAGGCAATATCCAGGGGAACTGATACCATCTGTCGTCTGGAATGTTACTATTGATTTTATTTGGCCATTTCGTTGCTATAACTATAGGAATCTTATCTAAATCTTATCAGAAAAGGAAAATTTGAGATGAAAAGCTTGAACATTATCGATGCACACCATCATTTTTGGAATCCCCTTTTAAATTATTATCCATGGCTAAGGGATGAGCCGATGATTCCTTTTCGATATGGTGACTACTCCGCACTCAGAAAACCCTTTATGCCCGAAGACTATTTTGAAGCGGCCAAGGGACACAGGGTCGTCAAGACAGTTACGATGGAGGGAGAATGGGATCCGGCTGATCCGGTCGGTGAATCCCTGTGGATTCAAGCGGTAGCTGAGGAACATGGCTTTCCCCATGCCCACGTTGCCCAGGCCTGGCTGGATGCGGATAATGTTGCTGAGGTTCTGGAGGCACAGGCAAGGATTCCGCTGGTCAGAAGCGTACGCCATAAACCTTCGGCGGCAGCCTCACCTGACCAGGTCGTCAAAGGTGCTCCAGGGTCTATGGGTGATCCAAAATGGAGAGCGGGATACGAGATGCTCGAGACATATGGACTCCATTTCGACCTGCAGACACCGTGGTGGCATCTGGCAGAGGCAGCGGAACTGCTCAATGATTTTCCGAATATTCTGATGATACTAAACCATACAGGGTTGCCGTCTGATCGCAGTACATCAGGCCTGTCAGGCTGGCGTTCAGCGATGAAGATCCTGGCACTATCCCCGAATGTGGTTGTCAAGGTCTCCGGGCTCGGTCTGCCTGGAAAACGATGGGACATAAAGGATAATGGTCCGATCATACGGGAGACCATAGATATCTTCGGTATCGAGCGATGCATGTTCGCCAGCAATTTTCCGGTTGATGGGTTGGTGGTGGATCTGGATTCACTCATTTCAGGATACAAGCAAGCGCTGGCACCTTTATCGCTGGAAGATCAGAGAAAATTTTTTCACGACAATGCCGCAAGAGTTTACCGCCTCTGATCCGCAGTGCACACCTCCACAACCGGGAACTGCCGCAAAACGGTTATCTTCGCTCGACACACCCGCTGAGCGGCAGGCGTTAGCTTCCAGAACACTAAATGACTGGTGCTATCATCAGAGAAGCACCCATTCTGGCCTCATTCTCATCAGCCCGCAGGCCGGATGGTGTATACGGACAGCGGCATGCTCTCCTAAGAGCCAGACATTTTTCTGAGTACATCAATGAGACGTGCTGCGTCTTCATTTTCCATTCCCTGGGCAACTCCCATGTTAAAATAGTGCGCACTCGCGAACGCTCCCAAAAGCGGCAGGTTGTGTTGTCGCGCAGTAGTTACGACAATATTTACATCCTTCCACAACTGGCCCAGTCCACCGGGAGAAGGAGCATTATCGAGGATCGCGCTCGACAGCAGACGAAAATAATCGTTGCCGGCAATACCGCTTCCCACCACCTCGCAGACCTGCCTCGGATCCGCCCCGGTTTTCTCGGCCAGGGTGATGAGTTCCATAGTGGCAGCATGAACCGCCGTTACCAGGAGTTGGTTACAATACTTGACAGCCTGTCCCATGCCGGGTCTGTCACCAACCAAGACAATCTGACCTATGACTTCCAGGTAAGGCCTTGCTTTTTCAATTATACTGGCGGGAGCCGCCCCAATAATGGTCAATGTGCCGGTAACAACCCTGCCTGGTCCTCCGGTAAACGGGCAATCTGCAAACCCTACCCCCTTTCGTTCACACTGCTCGGCAACCATTTCGAGATTGCTCCGATTAATAGTACTCATGCAGATGACGGTCGAATCGCTCGTCACTCCTGCCAGTATCCCGTCACTACCCGTCACAACGTCTATTACCTGGCTGTCATTGAGGACAAGAATAATGACGGTTTCCGCACTTGAAGCAACCGCTGCCGGATTTGCAACGTGGGTGCCCCCTATTTTCTGGAACTCGGCAATGACTTCCGGACGGCGCGCATAGCCGAATACCTGATAGCCCTCCTTGATATATTTCTCAGCGGCAACCATTCCTACTCGCCCAAGACCGACGATACCGACACGTTTGTTCATTTCCTGTTCTCCTTTTTCTAAAGTTCGACTCAATTGCCGCATTCCAGGCCGCAGGGCAGTTCTCGTGCAGCAGCCCGGAATTACGGTTTATCGTTATCTTACCTGCGTGAGTTCGGCATAAACCTATTTTCGCTTTTCAGCTGAGAGACTTACCCCACTCAAGGATTCAAGGACCTTGCAGACAGAGGAAAAGTCAAGTTTCCCCATTCCCTGGCTGCTCGCGGCAACGTACGCTTGGAATGCAGCCGCGCCTACCGGCGTAGGGACCCCCAGGGACTGCGCCATCGAAATGCCTATGCCCATATCCTTCTTCTTGAGGTCCAGGTAAAATCCAGGATCGAAATTCCCTTTCAGAAGATTCTGCTTTACACGACTCTGGAAGAGCGTGGAATTTCCCGAGCTGACACTGATAACCCTATGCATCATTTCGGGGTCCGCGCCAGCTTTAATGCCCAGGATCAAAGCCTCAGCTATTGCAGTCATTGTTATTCCGCCGATAAACTGATTGGCCATCTTTACGACCTGACCAGTTCCCAAAGCCCCGACGTGGAAAACATTCTCTGCGTTTCCAATAACTTTGAAGATTCCCCTGCAGCGCTGAAAATCTGACGCATCTCCTCCTGCAATGATGGTCAGCGTTCCATCGATTGCCCCGATTTCTCCTCCGCTCACAGGGGCATCCATAAAGTGAACATCAGTTTTTGCAGCTATCTCGGCGATTTCACATACGGTCAATGGCGAAACAGTGCTCATGTCAACAATCAGTTTTCCTGGAGAAGCCCCTGCCAGTACGCCCTCATCACCCATCATGATCTCACGTAGCTGTGGATCGGCTGTCACGATGGTGATGATAATTTCTGCTGATTTCGCTACTGACCTGGGCGAGGTCACCGCGGTGGCACCAGCGCGTTCCATCTCAGCGACAACTTCAGGTCTCCGGGCGTAAAAGACAAGGGGGTAACCAGCTTTGAGCAGGTTATGAGCCATAGGCTTTCCCATTATGCCCAGTCCGATAAATCCGATTTTTTCCATTTCTCCAACTCCTCAAGGTTAATTACAGTGAAATTTCAATCGCAATCGGGGCAGACATTCGGAACCACCACCATATCAGAATGATATAACTCCTGATTTTTTCCAGCCACGGCAGAAAAATGAATAACAGTTGAGAAAACCTGTCATTTGTCGTTTACCGGTCAACCTCATGCGCCAGTGTGCTAGCGTATCATTTTCGGGATATAGAGCACTACCTCTGGAAAATAGGTTATCAGGATTAACGTCAGCAATAATGGTATGTAGAAGGGCACCATGGCTCGTAATACATCACGCATCGATACCTCTGCGATATCGGTAATCAAGAAGAGAGCAAGTCCCATGGGTGGGGTTACCAGGCCGAGCATCAGATTGAAGATTGCCACGATTCCCAAGTGCACAGGATCAACACCCGCCAGGTGAAGCGGTGCTGCAATGATCGGAATGACCAGAAGGGTCGCGGTGGTACTGTCCAAAAACATGCCTACCACGAGCAGGATCAGGTTAGCGATCAGCAGCAGCACCATCGGATCGCGGCTCAGTGTCAGCAGGTTCTTGGTGAACAGCTGAGGAATTTGCTCAACCGCGAGAATCCAGCCGAACAAGGATGCAGCAGAGACGATAATCAATATTGCCGATGTGCTCTTTGCGGTCTCAAAGGCTGAATAGAGAATGTGGGTCCATTTGAGCTCACGGTACACAATACTGGAGATCAGGAGCACGTAGATCACGGTAACCGAGGCGGCTTCGGTAGGCGTGAAAAACCCAAAAAGCATGCCGGCGACAAGTATTGCCGGGGCGAGCAAGGCAGGCAGAGCCGGGAAGAGGTCAAGAAGGACTTCACCAAAACTGGGCCAACGCTCCGAACGCGGGTACTTACGGCGAACCGCAAGGATTCCTGTGGTTATCATCAGCATGATGACACAGATGATTGCCGGGATAATGCCCCCAAGCAGCAGTTGAACGATCGAGACGCTTGTAATCGAACCGTAAATGATCAGGGGAATTGACGGTGGAAAGATCGGGCCGACGATTGCAGATGCGCACGTTATAGCTGCAGCGAAATCACTCTTGAAGCCTCGCTCCTTCATCGCCTTGACCTCAATCCGGCCGAGGCCGCCGACATCGGCCAGAGCCGCCCCGGACATGCCTGAAAAAATAAGGCTTGAGAAGATGTTGACTTGAGCCAGGCCGCCGGGAGTGCGGCCGACCAGGGTGTCGGCAAAGCGGAAAATACGGCGTGTAATACCCGCCTGGTTCATAAGATTCCCGACGAAAATAAAAATCGGTACTGCAACGAGAGGAAAGCTGTCGAGTGCATACACCATCCGCTGTGAAATCAGCTCGATCGGAAAATCGGAAAACACAATATAGGTGACCGCTGGTATCAGGATCGCCAAGGCGACCGGAAACCCGAAAATGAACAACAGGGCAAAGGCGAGAATAATCAGAAATCCCATCGGTTAAACCTCTCCTTGTGAAACGACAGAGATACCCGCACGCCTACAGCTCCGTTAATTCATCAGGAGGAAGCTCAGCCTCAAATTTGACGTAGAGAGGGCGGTTGGTTATGGCCTTGTAAGCCTGGACGGCGCACTCAAATGTGGTCATCAGACATCCGAGAAACGTTGTGGAAAAAAATATAAAATAGGGGATACCCAGTGTCGGTGTGGCGTTATTGAGGTTGCTGATAGTTGCGATAAAAGTCGAGTAGACGACAAACCCGAAAATGACTGACCCCAGAACAGGAACCAAGACCCTTAATATCCGTATGACCTTCGCTGGCATGGCCTGTTGAATCTCTTCCATTCGGATATTGGCCCCCGACGATACGACATAAGGTAAAGCGATAAAGATAGTACAGATAAGCATGAACCGGGCCAACTCCGCAGCTCCTATAAACGGCGTCTGGGTCACTTCCCGCAGGAAAATCTGCAGACCGGGAAGTGAAACCACCAAGGCGAGCAAGACAATGCTAAAGACACGAAATGTTTTCCGTACCGGTTCAGCGAGCCGATCTATCTTGTATTTCGAAATATCTTGAAAATCTTCGTTGCCAGTTATAATTCCGTCTGCCATAGCCTCGCCTCCCTTCCGGCATTTTTGTCAGGCAGCAGTGTGCACGGGCTGCCAAAGTTTCCATTTTTTTTGGCAGCCCATGCAAAATCATTCCGTGTCGATATCGAAAGTGGTGTTACATGCCAATTTTGGCTATCTTCTCATAGTACGGAGGCCAATCGGGGAAATCGATCGTGACTTGCTTGAGAACGCCCTCCCGAAACACATCAACCTTGAGGCCTTCCTTCTCGGTGATAAAGGTCATCCCCTTTTGAGTCAGTTCACCGACCAGATCTATCTCTGCCTTCTTAGCCATTTCCAGCGTTTCCTGGCCCAGAGCCGCGGCGCCCTTGAGGATTGCCTCCTGGTCGGCTGGTGAAATCTTTTGCCATTCCTTTTCATTAATGAAAACGGGCAACACATTCTGCATGTGACCGGTCAGCATGACATGGGACTGCACTTCGTACAACTTGTTGGCGTTGATCATGGTCAAAGGATTCTCCTGACCGACGACCATACCGGTCATCAGAGCAGTAGGCAACTCACTGACCTCAACCGGAGTCGGTATCGCACCCATGCCCTTCACCATGGTTGTCCACAGCGGGATCGGAACTCCCCGGAAAGGTTTGCCGGCCAGATCTTCTGGCCCATAGACCGGAAACTTACAGGTCATCTGGCGTGCACCGCGGAACAAGGTCCCGATTATCCGCATGCCACCCTCATTAATCAATTGCTGATTAAATTCTTCCAGTACAGGGGAACCCGGGCTGGACGCCAGCATCGCATGATCACCATCGCGGTAAACGAACGGACCATCAAAAACGGCAATGTTTTTGACCAGACGCGAGAGCGAGGAAAATTGATGGTGTCCCATAGATAACGAACCGCTTTTAACCCCGTCTATCATCTCCTGCACGCCACCCATCTGAGAATTCGGGAACACAGTGACGGTGACTCTGCCACCGGTCCATTCCGGCACCCTCTTGCCAAATTCATTGCCGTACCAGTACTGGATGTCACCCTCGGACCCGACATGGGCGTAACGAAGGTTTACATCGGCAGCTAGGGCAGTCCCCGAGAGTACCAAGACAAATGCGGTCAAAGCTACCAGCCTGAGTAAACTACGCTGTAATCTTCCTCTCATTTCCCAATCCTCCATGTCTGATTTAATTACCTGCCGGACGGGTATCCATCCGACCAACATTGCGATCTCTCAACAACTACGACCAGTAATACTACACTAATTCCCCTCTCCACACACAACGACCAGGCGCCAGTCGAAACCCCTTACGCGTCGAAACAATTATCTTCCAGCCATGTTCCCTTCGCCATGACATTTCGGTATACCAGAAAGCAAATTACTTTCATCCTCATTAACTCCTTCAAGCTTTCATGTGTTTTACTTTTTATTGTTCTTTTTTTCCAGAAACTGAGATGCATCATTGCGCTACTGCAAATAGCCAGGAACTCCAGGTTATGAACTCCGAGCCGCTATCTCTTCAATTATTTCACCGGCACGAGCCGGATTGAAGATGCCGCAGATACAGCACTTGGCAAGTTTTTTGCCGGCTTTCTCACCGCTGAGCTTACCTTTCGCGACCTTTCTGGCAAGCGCGGTGATGAGATCGAATGACACCAGATGATGCCCGCACATCGTAGCTACTTCAAGAACGCTGGGATCAGGAAGTTTTTCCATTTTTCCCATTACCCCCAGAGACTGTACGATGGTGTGAGGTGCAACCCCGGCCCTGCTGCAACAGTTTTCAAGGCTTCCGACAAGCCCTCCGACGGTTACTGAAAGTCCCAGGTCTGCCTGTTTCAGATCTACCAGCACATTGACAAGCTGTTCTTTGGTGCGGTAGACGGCATGAACAAGTTCGTTTTCTACCAGGATATCCTTGACCAGATCATCGCTCCCCAGAGAAAACCTGCTCCCCCCTTTGGAATCCCCGATGTTTACCGGATCGTATTTAAGAAATATTTCCAGAGCCTTGGCAAGCTTCGGGAGGGATCCGGCAGAATTCAAACCACTGGAGGGCATGGCCAATATGGTGAAATCACTGGCCAGCGATTCCTGGTTGCCCTGTCTATGAAGTGTATGCGTCATGGAAAATCTCCGTCTATCGTATAAGTGGCTTACCAAGTCCAATATTAATTTTTGCATTCGGTCGATAATAGATATCCTCTCGTTTCAGCAGCACCTCCCCCTCCCATCTTCCATCCTCGCCAGGACGGCTGGCGACATCAACACTGATAACGGTTTCCATCGTCTCTGCAGTATTCTTGATTGTCCGAATTACCTCAAGAAAGTTCGCTTTGGGCACCGCTATCTCGATGATTGCGGACAAAACTTTTTCATTTAAAATGTCGGCAGGAAGTTTACCGGACGCCAGATCAATTAACCCTGTCAAAGGGTTCTTTGGTTCGAAAAGTACGCCCTCCATATTGGCCAGGGCCACAGACATCTTTTCGAGTTCCCGAAGCCTGGAACCTAAACCAGGTCTCCCCACCTCGATGGCAACCCCGATTACACCGGGCTTAAAACGTCCGGTAACATCGTTTGTCTTGATTTCTTCCGTTCCGCGCCCGGCCAGACCGGTCTCCTTATGCACATTTAACGGATCACTATAGACTGCACGCACGGAGCGCGGCCAGGCAAGAGGCTGCTGCACGAAGGCATCTTCCGGGCAGATACCGACTCGAAGACAGACACCGCATTCGACACATTCATCCAGATCAATCGAGGCCGTTTTATCATGAAACATAATCGCATTGGCAGTGCAATAGGGGATGCATTGTTTACACCCAACGCATTTTTCTTTATCGATCAGCATACAGTCTCCTGCTCTGATTTTAAATATTCTATTACATTTTAAAATGTTGACATGCTTCACTGATTTTCTGACAAAAGGTCTCGTCAGCAGCATCATGCAGGAAGCTTTCAGCACGCACGAGTAAGAACGGTAATCGTCAGATGAAAAACCAGCTGCATACCGGTATACCGACAGATATGTACGTTAGCATGCGCTACGGCCACTGTCAAATAGTATTTAGCTCTGCCACACAATAATAACAATTCTCAAGTAACTGTTATTATTATAATTTATTCTAAACTTCCAAGAATTGTGCAGAATGAATCAAAACGAGTTCTGGAGGGAAAAGGTAGGTAACAATCTTATCTCCAGGTGTTTTCAATCAAGAACAGCGAATATTTGAAATGTCAGCTGTTCTAAATAAATTTGTTCGCGTGAGCGATGACGTCTGATTTTGCATTCTCAACATGCCTCTTAATGAGGTCTGCTGCCCGTTCCTTATCGCCCGATTCAAGATACGAGATCAACATGTCGTGTTCATCCCAGGCTTTTTGCCAGGCGCTATACTCCCTCACTCCCAGGGAACGCATATGGAGCACGATACTCTTGAGTTTGGATATGATCTGTATCAGGAAGGGATTGTCTGTGGAAAAATATATGATGTCGTGAAATTCTGTGTTCAATTTTAATAATCGCCTGATTTTATCTTCTTTTTCAAGTCTCTCGGATGCAATGACCTCCGATGAGGCCGCAATTATCTGTTTGAGGTTGAGAATATCTTCGGATGATATGTTCTCACAGGCCAAGCGGACGGCATAGGGCTCAAGAAGGCTTCTGATGTCAAATATCTGGTTTACGGCTCTAACAGTTACGGGTTTGAGGCGCATACCACCCTGTGGCAGCCGTTCAAACAGACCTTCATGCTCAAGCCTCTGAAAAGCCTCTCGCACAGGCGTGCGACTGGCATTCAATTCTTTGGCGACGCGCCATTCGACGAAACGGTCATCAGCGGTAACCTCTCCATTCTGAATTTTATCGAATAAATGTTTGAAAATTTGATCAGAAATTGACTCTGGAGGTTTTAAATCCAAGGTTTCACCCATTTATAATACAATTCACAAGAAAAACGTCAGTATACCAGTATACAATGGTAATTTGAGTAGATATACTTCTGTTGTCAAGAGAAATCAATAGAGCACAGACCACGTTTTTCTATTGAGGCTCGGTGGTTCCCGTATTATCATCTCTTGACATGCCAAGACGCTCCTGCATAGTTACCCCCAATGTTGCTCTTTATATCATTGAGCGAAAAAACAACCGGCAACCTCGTTTTTTACAGACGAAAATTTTCAAAATTATATCGATTGATGTACAGTACGTGACACTGGCCCAGCTGCTTCATCAAGGTTCCGGAACTTTCGGTCGTTTGTGGGATGCGAAGATTTGCAGAGGAAATAAGCGAGATGCCCGGGCACCGCGTTACCCCTGCAAAAACTGGACAGCCGAACAATAACCCATTGTAAATTAACGAAAACAAAACCTGATCTGTCCTTTTTTCCCTTATGAAAGATCAACACCAATCACCACACTATCTCGCTGCCATCGACCTCGGCTCCAATAGTTTTCATATGGTTGTTGCCCGCATAGAGGACGGTCATGTTCACATTCTGGACAGCTTGAAGGAAATGGTGCGCCTGGGCGGCGGCCTTGATAAAAATGGCAGGTTATCAGAAGAAGCACGGATACGTGCCCTTTCATGTCTCGATCGTTTTGCCGAACGTGTACAAAAATTACCCCAGGGCAGTGTCGCTGCTGTTGGCACGAACACCCTGCGTCAGGCGAAAAATTCCCGTCAGTTTTTGCAAAGCGCCAGTGAGGTTCTGGGCCACCCTATCTCTGTTATTGGAGGAAAAGAGGAGGCTCGCCTGGTGTATCTGGGTGTCTCCCATTCTCTGGCGGCTGAGGATGGGAAACGGTTTGTGATGGATATTGGTGGGGGCAGTACCGAGTTGATTATCGGCGAGAATTTCGAACCTCTTCATCTGCAGAGCCTCGAAATGGGTTGCGTGAGTATGAGTCGAACTTTTTTTCGAAACGGCAAGCTCAGCAGGAAAAATTGGGAGAAGGCCGGCATCGCCGCCCATCTTGAATTACGCCCGGTAAGACGTCATTTTCAAAAGGTCGGCTGGGTCTCTGCCACAGGGGCATCCGGAACCATAAAGGCAGTGGGAAATATTGTCAAAGCGCTTGGGCTTGAAACCTATAATATCACCCTGGAAAGTATAAACGAAATACGGAATAGAATGATAGCGGCTGGACATGTAAAAAAACTTGATCTTCCCGGCTTAGATAGTGATCGGCAACCTGTTTTTGCAGGAGGACTCGCCATTCTCATTGCCACCTTTGAGGCACTAAAAATAAAGACCATGCAGGTTTCCGAAGGTGCCTTGCGGGAAGGATTGCTCTATGAGCGTCTGGGCCGCATTCAGAGTGAAGATACCCGTTTAAAAACCGTTTCAAGCGTACAGCAGCGCTTTCAAATCAGCAAAAACCATGCACGCCGAGTGAGTTTAACTTCGCACCGTCTTTTTTCCGCCTGTGAAAAAGCCTGGAACCTGCGGCTCGAAGACGCTGAAAGACTGCACTGGGCAAGCAGTCTTCATGAAATTGGCCTTGCGGTTTCCTTGAGTGGCTATCAGAAACATGGCGCGTATCTACTTGAAAATGCTGATCTGCCTGGATTTTCTTTTGAGGAGCAGAGATGGATGAGTACCCTGGTACGTTGCCACCGTAAAAAATTATCTAAAAATTTGTTCAGAGATTTACCAGAAAAGGATCAGAAGACCGCTTTGAGGCTTGCGATTCTTCTCCGGCTCGCTACCCTACTCCATCGTGCCCGTAAAGATGAAACAGCAGTTATTGAACAAGTGGTTGCCGATGAGAATAATTTGACCCTTCAATTTGCACAATATGAGTTGATAAACCATCCCCTGCAGCGGGCCAGCCTTGAGCAGGAGGCCAAGTATTTAAAAAATATGGATGTAAATCTCAAGTTTACCTCATGACCTGCTCAGATAACAAATGTGATCTGTCCCCGATTCACCTGATTATCACCTGCAGGGCTGTGATGAGACGGGTGTTCAGCAAAAAGCCAGGCTGAAACGGCTCAGTATCGACTGGAGCGGCATCATATCTGCCCTGAGTCAAAAAGAAAATATCAAATCACCTAAAATCCGCCTCCAGTCTTAAAACCACCGCCTCGCCCGCGTGATGAAAAGCCTCCGTTACGAGGCATGCGAAATGCTCCTCCCGCTTTATTTCCAGGGAGATGCCAGACATTATCACCGCCCCGTCGAATTACTTTTCCAAGACCGCCGCTACCAAAGTCAGGCCAGGCACCTACATCGCTGTGACGCTGATATCTGCGTATGGTAGACCAGAGGTCAGCACCGTTTAACATTCCTTTGAGAAACTGGCTCAGCACTGAACTAATGAGGGCTTCATTGGTAAAACCGGAGCGCAGATCGTCAAAACGATGCTGTTTAAATTTGTGCCCCACCTCTTCCAGTTCCTTGAGCCGTTTGAGTTGAGTGTCCTGGCGCTCCCTGCACTGCTTGAGGTCTCTGTAGAGGGCTTCTTTTTCCTCTCTTAAGTCATGCAGCTCTCGTGCGAGCACGTCATCTTCCTTTGAAGGTGTCATATGGACAGCACGACCCAGATCAAAGACGTCTTGTCTCTCCATCACCGCTGCCAGTAGATCGATACATTTTTTTGTAAGATCATCCTGACCTGAAACAAAACTGGACCTCTTATTGAGCAGCTTGTTTCGACTTTCTTCCGCATCGGCTATACGTTTGTCGTGCTCTAAGAGTTCGGCTTCAGCCTGTTCAAGCTTCTTGTGCAGCTCCGGAACCATGGCGGCTATCAAAGCTTGTTTTTCCAGTTCCTGCACAATATCGGCTTCCTGATCAGCAATTGTGCGAACATTTTCCAAATGATCCTGCAAGCGCTTTGGTATTTCGAGGAGTGTCCAATAGTTCAACCTGTTGTCTTCGTAGTTGCACAATCTAGACACCCAGCCATCCAATGCCCGTGAAAGAGGATTGGCTTTGTAGTCAGGGGTGCTGTAATGTCTTTTCCAGAGGTATAAAAAGAGCGGATCCTTTTCAAAAGGTTTGCCTTTTTCAATACGGTCCTGCTTGGCTAACTCGCTTTTTCCCTCAGCTTCATCCGCTATTGAGTCGGCCTTTCTTGCTCTTTCCAACTGAATTTGGTAAGCAGGATCACCTTCCAGTGTGTTCTGTACCGCATGTTCGGCGTCAACCACTTCCTGGGCTAATTGTTCCAGTTGCTCGGCAAACGCCTCTCGGTCGCGTCCTTGCTGCTCAATACTCTTCTCAAGGTCAGCCAGCGACTTTTCCAGCAGGTCAAGGGCATTGTCCCGTTCTATAAGGATCTCCATAGACTGTCGGTCTGTGTGATCAAGCGCATCAATGAGACTGCCCCGCTTGATCTCGTCCAATCGAATGTTAGCCAGTTCCCGAAGTATCCTTGTCTGGGACTGCTGATTGTTGGTCATTGTCAAGGTGATCTGTTTCATTTCCTGGTCGATCAGGTCTAAATCAGCTTTAACAGAGTTGAGCCCACTCTGAAGGCTCTGTAAGGTTTGCTTGCCGCTCAACATTGGCTACCACTCCGTAATTGCATCGCCACTGGTTATAATGCTGTAGCTTGGTTTTAGTTTTCCACGCTCCTTAACTCCGACGACATTCCGTTGAATGATACCGTCGTCACGTTTATCTTGAGCAACCATATTGAAGACGCTCTGGTCTACGCGCAGGCCCCAGCTCTTGACCGAACTGGTTTTGCCACTTTCCTCATTGGTCACTTCCATGACCAATGGTTTGTTATTGTCATCAATCGCCTCAACGATGAGGTAATAATTGCGGGCACTGGTGTTGATGTCAGGAATTCGCCATACCCCGGACTTCTCATTCGGTCCGGAGACAATTTTAATCCGGTAACTCTTTTGCAACTGGGCGAGCAACTGGTTTAACCTCCCCTGCAGTGCTTCAGCCTCAGTGAATTTTTCTGCTGCAATGGCAGCAAGAGCTGACGCGTGCAGGACTTCTGCCTGTTCAGTAGCCTCTTGGTCGCTTGCGACTGCACGGATTTCCATGATACTTCTTTCGATTTGGCTGGGCAGGTTAGCCTGTTTGACAGATTCCGGACGAACAATGGTCAAATGGTAGGCAGTCCAGCCGATCAGAGATACAATGAGAAAAATCAGCAGCGGTTTGCCCCAGGAACCCCGTCTGACGTAAAGACCTGCCAGCAGAGTGGAAAATGATCTTCCGGTTGGACTGTAAGCAAAACGGTCCTCTTCGAGGGCCCGGACACCTTCTTCCAGCACAGTGTCTGTGACTTCAATTCCCTGAGCGGCGTAAATCTCCCTCAAACGATCAATAAGCCTCTCACGTCGATCGTCCGCGTCGAGTTCCCGGGCAACCAGCTTTTCCCTGTGGCGCAGTGTGTCAACAACATCCATGGCAACCATCAAGTCTTCTAACGGAGGACGTTTTACTGATTCACTCATGGCTCGTTCAAATAGATTTTATGGGCAGAGGAAGTGATCCGCCGCGTTCAATAACCCTGGCCATCCGGCGCTTACCATCCTCTACTGCAGTTCGAATTTCCTCGGCATTTTGTGTTGAAAGTGTCCGCATCTCAGAGATGATTTCCCGGGAACGCTCCTGAAAATTCACCACTGATTCCACCAGTTTTTTTACCGATTCAGCTCTGATGGTAGGTCCATAGCCCGCCCTGATGGCAGCCTCCTGTACCTTGCCGCCGATATCGGCAAGATCCTCAAGGCTTTTTGAGACTCCGTCCTTCATGGCCTCAAGGGTCTGGGTACTTTCGTGCAGGCCAAAGAGACCGGTAAACGATGCGCTCAGAGCGGTAAGCACCGACTCATTGGTGCCAAAAAAGGTTATTGCTTGCTTGTAGACGCGATCCTTGGCGCTGGTGGTCTGCATCAAACGCGCCATTACCACCTCAGAGGTGTTGTAGCTGACAGTCAGATTGTCTGATAAATCTTTTGCCACCTGATAGCGGTCATCAGCAAACTGAAGGTCCCGCATCCGTTCATCCCGGGCAAGTTCAAGTTTTGCTCGCTCAGCAAGGTCATCCCCTGCATAGGATTCCACGTTATTGTTTGCCTCGGCAAGTTGGTGTTTGGCATTATCCAACAAGTCCTCCGTCTTACCAAGGATATCAAACGCGAACACCTCCGACTCTTTCAATGCCCCGCGAAAATCCTGATACGCATTTAAAATTATCCCTTCCCGCTTGATCTGGTCCTTTGAGTCACTGGCGACTTCCAGATAGGTTTGTTTGATCTTGTCAAAGCGGGCAGCAATATCACCGCGGGTGACTTTCATCCAGGTATTGCTGATTCGCTCAAAGGTGTCGATCTTTCCGTCTTCAACCTGATCGACCATGTTTTTGGCGTCTTTCCTGATGGAGTTGAAAGCCTCGGTTATTTCCTCATAACGCTCCCCGAGTTTCATCAAGCTCACTTGCTCCCGGACGACCTCATTGAATACGGACGCCTGGGTCAGGGTTCGGGCGATGGCAATAGATTTCTGTTCATCGATATCGGCCAACCGCTCAAGCAAGGCGACAACCGGTGCTTCATCAACTTTTTCAGGCATCAGGCCGAGATCACGAATCTGGCTCAAGGCCTTATCCAGATAGTTAAAGGTAGTAGTTGACACGATTATTTCCCTCCTAATATACGAGCTTTGGTTTAATACCTCAGCCACGATCAAGACATCATTGAGACTCAAAGCTCTGGTTAATAATGTTTACGAGAGAATAAGAAATAATCGTGAGATGACAAGGAGTAAAAACGAATGTCTTGCTAGAGATTGTCAGGAACACAGTTTCTATCTCCACATCTCACCAACAGTCACCTAACAAAAATATGTGGTTGATTTGCTTACTGCTATCGTCGTGGGACCCTCCATGGGAAATAAAATCTTATGGAGAAGCAACCCACGATCGCCCAGACGCCGCAATAGATAATCTCGATGATCTTTAACACTCTCAGAGATTGTAAATACCTTGACCAATTACAACAGCATGTAGCTAAACTAGCAGGTGAAATTATGATCGTCCAATAGTGGACAGACCACGTTTTTCTATTGAGGCTCGCTGTTCCCCTAATTGTCATCTGTCAACATGACAGGACGCTCCCGCCTAATCCCCCCCGATGTTCCGCTTCATATCATTCAGTGAGGAGACAATCGGCGTTATGGAAGCGGGAGCTTCAAGCAGCTTTGATCTGCTATTTTTTAAAAAGATTTTGCAGCAGTTTTCCGGCCTGATCGGTGATCTGTTTTTTCCCGGCCTGGATGACGAGATCCTTGAGTGCTGTCTGAACGACATCTTTTCTGATGGATGGCTTCGAAACGGTCCCACCAACTGGCACCGATATGGAAGTTCCTTCCAGGTATTTATAGGTATCAGCGCCGACCATTCGCTGGGTCACCGGAATCTGGGCAACGTAGTCGAGACTCTTGTCAAAACCTATCGATCCGGAAAACAGAAGGGCGTGTTCGTTTACGAGAATTTCGAGGGAAGAGCAGCGAATGCGATCATTTTCGCCGATGCACTCCATGGGCTGATCTCCAATGGTGATTTCGCGCTCTTCCACCTTCATCACTTCGAGCAGCGGCGTGAGCAGTCCTCCGGCTTGCAGTTTGACCTCGTTGAAGGTGATCATGGAGCTAAACGTTGCCTTCCTGCGTTCATCAGCTCTGATGGGCCAATTGAAATAGCGCAAGCCGAGGTCCAGCGTTCCCTGTGTAACGGCCGCACCGATAAAAATCGGGTGTACCTGGGCCAGAAGATCCCGGGACATGTCCTCGCTTAAGCCGACACCAGCCAAAACCAGGTTGTTTTCCGGAATCGATATCATTGGGGATCGGCTGAAAAATCGATTGCCGGCTGCAGGGACATCTTGCCTTTGTTCAACGTCCCTGCAATATCGATCTCAGCTCTTCCGTCAGCAAGTTTGATCGGCACGTCCAGGGATTCAACAAGCAGTCCGGAACCGCGGATCGTGTCGGCATGTAACGTAGTGACGATCTCGGATCGTTTCGGGATTTCGACCCACTTGCCGTCCAGGGATGTTGCCTTGATGGAAAATGGTATTTCCGATATCCCGGTCATCTCCAGCTTTGCTTCGCTCAAACTTTTTATATAGCCGCTGAGAGCCTCCAGATCGAGTTTCATTGCCCCTTGGGCCACCAGGACACGCTCCTTGTTCTCCGGATTGATCGTACCGTTTGCCTCGAGGGAAACCGGAGCTGAAGATATTTCAATTTTATTGATCGCAAATGTTTTCTCAGTGACCCCTCCATTGAGGTCGATCATCAGTTGAATCTTCTTCTCTGAAAGCGTCTTTTTGTCTGGTAAAGAAAGCTCAAATGGCTCTATGAGGGCACCAATCCTGACAAACTGTTGCTTCGCATCGCTCAGATCGGTATCGATTGTCAGAGTGGTTTGGCCAGCAATTGAGGCGCCATCGGGTAATGGAAGGAAATCGGCCAGGAAGAGTGCCAGCCTGCCGAGCTCAAGGTCAATGCTGCCCTTGGTTTTTATTCCGTTTTGCAGGTTGCTCCAGTCGTTGAGCTCGAGTTCTGGAAGAGCTATGTTGCCGGTTGTCGCCTGCAGTTCAAATGGCTTCAGGGCAGCAGATTTTTTCTCCAGATCCACGGAACCGCTGGTTGTCAACAGCATCTTTTTTTCACTCAGCGTCTGTCCGCCTCTCTGAAACAATAGATCGGTGGTGTTGACCGCAGCGTGCTTCAACGCAAGTCTGCCCGCCTCGAAAGATAATTGCGTATCAATATCGGCAATGCCAGCGAGGCGGCTGTCCACGGGGAGTACCCCCACCGTCTTCAACAGATCTGAAAGCGCTGAGAGATCAACAGAGCCAGCATACACCAGATCCTCTATGGAAGGCTGCTTTTGAGACCCTGCCAGCTCCAGACGCTCAAGGCTGAGCTGGCCTGCTCCCACCCAGCTCTTGTAGTTCAGCTTGGCTCCACGCAGGGTGTGCATCGAGCCAGCTTTATCCAAATCCAGCCGTGAGCTCACGCTGGCTGTTGCATCACCTTTGGGCACGAGTGTCTGCTGGCCTTTTTTTAGTGAAAAATCGGTAATCTTCATGTTCCCCGCAACGGCAGTTGTGTGCTGCTCCTGAGGAGTAATTTCTCCTTCCATGACAAGCTTGCCGCTCCCGGCCCACTGTTCCGGCAGAAAGGGTCCAATTATCCTTGAAATGCGTGTCAGATCAAGATCAGCTCCTAGAGTGGCCCGAATTGGTTTTGTCACGTCGGCCCAATCGGCAACGCTAAGGTTTGAGACAGCGATCGAACCTGAACTGCTTTTCAGGTTTACCAGCTCCAGGGCAACTTTGCGCTCCTCCAGGTGAATTGTCCCTGCCGTTGTCAGTTTCAGCTGCTGCTCTTGGGCGGTCCTGCTGCCCTGGCTCACGAGGAGCTCGGCCGCCTCGAACAGGGCCTGGTCCAGCTGCAGCTGGTTCTGCTTCAGTGAGCCTTGCGCCTCGATTCTGGCCTGTCCCGCGAGCCCGGTATCCTGCGGCAGTGCCTTGATCGCCTGGAGCAGTGAGGTGAGGTTTTTCAGGTTGAGGTTGACCGCTGCATCCAATCCCTCAAACTGCAGGCTGGTCTGTCCTGATGCAGGCAGAAACGTCGCCAGTTTAATCGAGCCGTCACCGAACCAATGAGGAAAAAGCAACGGTCGTGTTGAGCACTTCCTGCGGCTGCATTTTCTGATCAAGCCGCAGGTCGGAGGCCAGATCTGCCGTAAAAGCATGACGCGGGACGATAATGGTGTCATGCTGCTGGAGCGTAAAATCGCTGATGCCGACAACGGCCGCTGCCGATCGCAGTTCAGCGGATTTTGTCCTCCACCTGAAGGTTCACATCCAGTTTGCCGTTCGATTTCCAGCCATCCAACTGGATAAATTTTTCAATTTCCGTCATGGCCTCGCCGATGTCGGCACTCAATTGAACCTTCATCTGGTTGAGATCACCCTGACCGCTACCGTTTAAGAAGGACGATTCAACGGTGAAATTATCAAGTTGCAGCCCTGCTGAACCCTGCGTTCCTCTCGCTTCGAGCCTGACCGGAGTGTCCCAGGCGAGTTTTTTCCCGCCGGCAGCCCCCTGCAGCTGGTCGAGAAGCGCGCTGCCTTCAAAATGGGTGTCGTTACCTGCAGCGCGCACCTTCATGCCGAGATCAACCCTGCCATTTGAAATCTCGGTTCCCTCCCTGAGATGCAGGCTCCCTGGAAATTGCGTAAACAGTTGTTTTAAATCGATCTCGGCAGTTCCCGAAATATCCTTATTGCCCTGCGCTTCCAAGGTGCCGGTGAGTGCTGCTGTTGCCAGAGAAGAAGTCAAATTCAACCGGTTTATGTTCATCGTTTTGCCCATCTGCTCGGCATCAATTTCCAGGGCAATACTGTCAAACGATGGGGTATCTGACGATAACGGCCCACCCTGCAGTTTGAGCTGCTGGGTTGAAATCGTGCCCTTTAACTGGCGGTTCGCTGCTTCGCTCCCGGACAGGGAGAGGCGGCCATTGAGTTGCCCGCTCCCGGTGGGTGCATCAGCTGTATGGTTCAAGAGCTGGAGCAAATCCGCTATCTCCCAGGTGCCGATATCAAGTTCTGCCTGGGCGTTAACCTCCTGTAGAGTGTTGTTGCCTCCTGCTGGCAGGGTGATTGTACCAGAGCCCTTCAGCTGGCCGGCGCTGTCCCCTGATTGAAAAGCAAGCTGATATTCCAGCCGCCTGTCGGAACCGTCAAAATGGGTCTGGAGCGTGAGATCTTTCAGCAGCACGGCCTCCCGGTTGTCCGGATACAAGACGTGCAGTGCACCATCACTGACAGCGATATCTGCGTTCAATGGAGGAAGAATGAGTTGACCGGCAGGCTCCGCATCTTTGTCTGGCTGTGTGCCAGCAGTGTCCTGAGTGATTTCCCCTGGGATTTCAGCTGCCTGAGCAGAAGACGCTTTGCTCCCGGCTCCGGCTGTTTCGTCTTTTTCCTGCAGATACACATAGGCTACAGGTGTTTTGACATCTATGCGGCCCAGCTCTTTGCGGCTGACAGCAAGGGCGAGCAGACCTTTTGCAGTACTCAGTTCTGCCACCTTGACAACGATACCCTGCTGGGAATTATCGTAGGAAATTGTCCGGCCCCTGATACCGCTAAACCAGCCCAGCGATACTGACTCGAAATCAATGACTCCAGGCAGCCGATCGTTGATCACCTGTTTCATTTTATTTCCGCCCCATTGTGTCGAGACCAGGGTGGGGAGAAGGAACAGCAGGACGAGCGCAACTGCGAATAGACCGGCTAGAGCTGCCCGGATGATAGATTTCTTTTTCTTATACCGCGTGTTTTCCGCCATTGCAGCCGCCCTCTTTTCCGATCAGTTTAAATTTATATGGAGCCCGCTTCCAGATTTATAGAATGATCATTATTCCGGCAAGGTAAAGGTGGGAAAGGAGTAAAAAAGAGAGGTGTGAATTTGATCAAACTCGATGACAGGGAAAAGAGGTCTGCCAGGTGCAGTCATAACGCTATAGGCGCTGGCTGGGAATTGAACAACCATTACATCGAGACCGATGGTCGTTCCCTGTCTGGCAGGAGACGGCTCACGTACATCAATTTTAAAATGTTACTGTGTTTCCAGTCTGAACGTGATCTGTCCTTTTTTGAGCTGTTAATCAGTAATACTTGTTTTCTATCTCGATTTTTACCCAGCACATGCACATAGGGTGAGGTAAAGATTTACCGAAACGATAAATGCAATCTTTGGTTTCAGGATTATCACAAACAACGGTATCATCCACCCGCTGCACACACTCTTCCACCAAACAACGAAAGTTTCTATTACAATTCCCCCCCACTTCCAAAATGGTTTCAGGGTTTATGTTATATCTGGGTATCATTTGGCATGTAATAATGGTGGTGAATTTAGAACAACTAATACGTGTATTTTACAGAACCGATATTCAAATATCAATCCGTATATATACCCAATTGACATGATTCTTTCGCATTCCTTCCGTAATTCCTGCTCAATCAGCTGCTAAACATGGTGACAACACTGCTGAACCGGCATCAGCGGTTCAGCGAAACCTAAATTCGGCAGGCAAGCCGAAAGAGATATGCAAATGATTTCACGTGAGTTTGTTGAAAATATCACCAATCATATCATGGTATTGTTGTTACTTGGTACCAGTTTACTGATCAGGTTCGGAGACATCTTAACCGTGCTTATCAACAAGTCATTCGATTCGCTGCACCGCAGAGGGCGCAGTTATCCGATTAAGTGAATACCTGATGTCTGGCAAAGGTACCCAAAGTGTCAGGTTCTCCGGTCCCCCATCCCCTCCTCTTTCCACCTTTTCTGTACCGGAGAACGTGTCATTTCCCGCTGTACGCCGAGAACTTTTCACATTTTTCTCATTCAGGTGATGATTTTCATATTTCATCCATATTTGTTGCGTCATTGCCCACTACCTTTTGTCTTACCAACGCAGCAGAACGTAATCCTGATAGCTGCTGCTTACAAATTCAAAAAGTTCAAACGACCTGATAGGAGAAAAAGTGATGAAAAAAAAGTATAGTTTTATTGCTGCAGTGATTGGAACTTCCCTGTTGATGACGGCGATAGCTGCCCCGGTACAGGCCTTCCAGAGCGAGGGGAGCAGTACACTGCAGCTTGGAGGTGGCTTTTTCCATGCCCAGGGCACGGATGTGGGAACCCTGAATACTGATCTGGGGTACGGCTACTTTCTCACCGAAAATTGGGAACTCGGCGTTCTTCAGACGCTCGGGTACAGTTTTGTCGATGACGATGATGATGTGTGGGGGGCCTCGACCATTCCCTATGTCAACTACAATTTCCTGGCAAAAGAGCGTTTTCAGCCATTTGTCGGCGCCTTCATTGGTGCGAGCTATAATGACGATGACATTACCGGTACCCTCGGGCCGCAGGTGGGCTTTAGATCATATGTCAATGACAGCACCTATATCATGGCGAAATATCGTTATGAATGGTTCTTTGATGACCTCGACTACAGCGACATAGAGGACAACAGCAGCGCTGGAAACCATGTCATCTCCCTTGGGGTGGGGTTTGTTTTCTAATCTCTTCGCCTCGTTCTCTTTCAATATAAAAAAAGTGGGAAGCATTATATTGCTTTCCACTTTTTTTTTGACCGTACGGATTGAGGGGAAACCGGGAGCCAGAGTCGTTCGGCTGCACCGGAAATGATACAAGTAAGCCTTGTGACAATAGAGCATATCGAGAAACGGGATGATGTGCCCCCAATTGATAGATTATCTTTTTGGTTGACTCCTGTATCCAAACAGTATATGTATGGTATACCATCTGCATACCTTGGTTGTGCTGGCATTATAACCGTTTGATCAGCCAATACAGAACATCACCGTCGAATTGTAAGGAGATTGATAATGAGCGCCCTCAGAGAGCAGGTATTGAGTAGGAAATTTTTGGTTGGGGCTTGGTGTAACCTCGGGTCAAGTATTTCCACGGAAATGGCCTCTACCATGGGCTACGATTGGGTATTAATTGATCAAGAACATGGTCCCGGCGATAACATGAACCTGTTGAGCCAGATGCAGGCGATTTCCATTGGTCGCGCCGCGCCACTGGTACGCATTGCCTGGAATGAGATGCCGCGATTCAAGAGAGCTTTGGACATTGGTGCTGCTGGAATAATGATCCCCTATATACAGAACAGGGAAGAAGCAGAACTTGCGGTGGCTTCAATGCGCTATTCTCCGGTTGGATTGCGAGGAGTGGCAAGCAGCCCGAGAGCGACCGGTTATGGAGACAACTTCGAAAACTATTATGCCACAGCAAATAGCAGTTTAATTACTGTGGTGCAGATCGAGACGCGTGAAGCAGTAACCAATATAGAAGAAATAGCGTCTGTCGACGGAGTGGATGTGCTTTTTGTCGGCCCTCTGGATTTAAGCATCAGCCTGGAAATGCCGGACAGATTTACTGATTCTGAGTTCCTGGCAGTCCTCTCAAAGGTGAGTCAGGTCGCCAAGAGTTCGGGAAAGGCGGCAGGCATTCTCCTGCCAGACCCAAGCCTGACAGAACTGGTGCACAGACTTGGTTATACATTTGTCGCTGCCGGTGCTGACGGCGGCATGGTTATGGCCGGCCTGAAAAACTCGCTACATGAGATGCAAAAGTACAAGTCAAGATAAAGACAGAGAGCAACCGAAAAGCATAACCAAATTGTAACGAGTACAAAAAGATCGTTCAGAAGATGAATGGGGGGCGAGGAACGTATCAATGGTTACCTCGCTAAGTAAAACAAATTTCATAAGGAGTAAGGTATGAAAGGTCTCTCGAGGAAATTAGTATGGAGGTTATTTGTGGCTGCCGTTGTTTTTTCCATTTCGGCAACATCTGGACTCGCGGCTGAAAAGAAGTATTACACATTCGGTGGTTCAGACATCGGAGGAGTATGGTTTGCTGAGGCTGCAACGCTTACTACTCAGTGGAACGCCGATATTCCAGGCATCTCATGGTCAGTAGATACAAGAGGTGGTGGAACGGCGAATGCCTTTTGGATGGCGACAGGAAAAGCAGAAGCGGCACTGAACAATACTCCCGGCATCAAAGCCGCCATGGATGGAGAAGGTTTTTTCAAGGACAAGGGCAAGCAGGATTTCAGCAATGTACGAGCACTTGCGGGTTTGCACAAATCATATCTCACCGCTGTTGTGCGCGCTGATTCCGATGTAAAAACGTTTGAGGATATTCGCGGAAAGCGTGTGGCGGTTGGCCAACCCGGCAACTCAATTCAAACGGTTCTCCCGATGATTGCCGGTGTGCTGGGCTGGAGTTATGAAGACGACATCAAAAAAGAATTTATTGCTGATTACAGCGCTTTTGATGCGTTACGCTCAGGCCAGATCGATGTGATTGTCGAATGGATGGGATTGGGTGCAGGTGCGTATGAGGAGGAATTCCAAAAGGGCAACATGCGCCTTTTACCGATGTCCAAGGACTCGATCGCAAAACTCAGCGCAAAATATCCATTCTACATTGGCGGCCAGATTCCAGAAGGCATATACAAGGACCAGCCGGCAACAGACGTTCCCTTTACCCAGGACTTCTTAACCGTCCAGGCATCGCTCAGTGACGATGTGGTCTATCAGATGTGCAAAAGCATGTACGACCGGCTGCAGGATGGCACCCTTGCCTCAACGCACCGTGCGTTTAAAGAAGCTGGATTTCCTTCGTATATCGAAAAGATCAGTCTTCTGCAGCTTCATTCAGGAGCAAAAAAATTCTACAGCGAAATTGGTGTTACTTTAGACTAACAGTAATCAACTCGAACCTGACAATTGAGAGCAGCAGGCAGCAAGCGGTAGACGATTCTGTGAAAGGCGTCACCGCTTACTGCTCGCTGAGTGGTTTGCCATCAGTTGAGGAGCAGCCCAATGAATGAACCCGCATCGCTGGCGCGCAAAATTGCTGGATACTGTGGAATCGCGATCATCGTCTTTGCCTTGTATCGGTCGCTTCCTTTTGCCACCCTTGTACCAACCCTGATAGCAAGAAAGATTACCTTTCTGCTCCTCATATCGATGGTTTATCTGACGACGTCTCCCTGGAAAAACGCGAAAGGAACGCTCGCCAATGTCGTCAATGTCTCCTTCTACTTTACCGGGGTTGTGGCAATCGTATACCTCATCTGGTTGTGGAAGTATCTTCCCTATAGAATGATGGTTCCCACCGGGCCCGATGCCGTCTTTTGCTCGCTCATGCTTGTTATTACACTCGACCTGCTGCGGCGTAAAACCGGGTGGCCCCTGGTGATCATTACAGCACTCTTCATTTTGTATGTCGTCTATGGAACCACGATTCCGATAGATATTCTCAAACATGAACCATATTCCTGGGGTGATGCTGTCTTCGCCCTTGCCACAGGGCCCCGTGGCCTCTGGGGCACTCCTCTGGGTGTTATTCTTGACTTTGTCGTGCTCTTTATTGCCTTTGGCTCGGTGCTTCTATCCACGGGAGTAATCGAGTACTTTTTGAGGCTTGCTTGTTTCTTAACAAAACGATTTAAGAGTGGTTCCGGGCTGGTGGCACTCCTTACCAGTACCCTTTTTGGCATGATCAGTGGAAGTGCGGCGGCCAATGTGTCGACTACCGGTAATTTTACTATTCCGCTCATGAAGAAAGTCGGCTATCCGGCAGAGACAGCGGCAGGGATCGAGGTCGCTGCATCAGTGGGCGGGCAATGGATGCCCCCGGTTATGGGTGCTGGCGCCTTTGTCATGGCGGCAATGCTCGGTATACCGTTTCTGATGGTGATTCAAAATGCTATTATTCCTGCACTGCTCTATTTCCTCGGCGTAGGAGCAATGATCGTGGCAATCTCCGGCAAACTCAATATTGCCCCGATGCCGGAAGAGGAATATACAATCTTGGCTGAAACAACAGCGCGCAATTGGATATTTTCCAGCCTGCAGGTTGGTTTATCCGTGGGCTGTCTGCTCTATTTCCTTTTTGTCGGCTACAGTGCAGGAGCTTCTGCCGCCTATGCCCTCATCACGCTGGTTGCCCTGAGCCTGCTTTTAAGACCCGAGGGTATCTCTGTCAAAGATCGTCTGATTACAATTTATACAGGTCTTGAAAAGGCAGGATTCTCAGTATTGCCGGTGGCAATGGCATGTGCTGCTGCAGGTATTATTGTTGGAAGCATAGTCACTACAGGTGCTGCTGTTAAATTTTCCGCATTAATTGTTGGAGTTTCAGGCGGCAACCTTCTCATCGCTATAATACTGGTCGCTATTACCTCCTATTTTATTGGAATGGGTACTCCGATTACCGCCGCTTATCTCATCGTTGCTGTTGTCGCAGCCGGTGCTCTGGAACAGCTGGGTGTCCCGCTCATCGTCGCGCATCTGATCTGTTTCTGGTACGCCATCGATTCTGAAGTCACTCCCCCTGTATGCATCAGCTCTTACGCGGCAGCGGGAATTGCTAACTCCCATCCCTGGAAAACCGCCATGGCAGGATGGAAAGCTGCAAAAGGGCTTTATATTATTCCGATTCTGGTTGCGTTCAGCCCCATAGTGCCCGCGACATGGGAAGGCAATTCGATGTTAACCATCTTTCTCGCGATTTTCACGGCAACACTGGCTATGATTGTATTCAGTGTGGTTCTTGAGCGATTCTATTTTAGAAGGCTTACCAAGCTTGAAACCGGACTCTTCGCCGTGTGCTGTGTTCTGTTGATGCTACCTCAGCAACTAGCAGATTTCAGCGGGATAGCAATGTTTACAGCTCTCAGTTATTTTGTTTATATATCGAGATTAAAACGTGCGTCAAAACCAGTATATGAGTCGTAGGTCCTTGTCCCGATTACAGCGATACTTTTCCTGTCGTTTCATCGTAAGCGATTCAGAGGAGCCGAGCGGCCCTTTCTGCTGGCTGGCTCAGGGAACTCTCGATGATGAACTCGTAAATCCATGGACAAAGAGAGGTTACTTTTTACATTCAGGTCGTTTTTAGGTCAATAGGATTGGAGCAGCCATGCATAAGGAAGATTTGTACAACGAACTAAAGAGAAGAATAGTCAGTGAGGAAATACTTCCGGGAACGTGGCTGGTAGAAAGAGAAATCTGTGAAAAATACCAAGTCAGCCGAACACCTGTCAGAGAAATTCTCCGTGTTTTAGCAGCTGATGGACTGATTATCCTGGAGCCGGGCAAGGGATATGTCGTAAGGAAACTGAATTTTGAAGAACTTGTAGAACTATTTCATGCTCGTGAGAGTATCGAAGGTATGCTTGCCCGACTCGCCTGCAACAGGGCCGATGAAGCATTTCTCGACAACATAATGACGATTAGAAAGCAACTAGAAGAAATTGATATTGAAAACGATCCTTCCCAGGGCGTCGATATAGGGCACCTGCTCCATAACACCATCGTTACCAAAGCAAAAAACAGATTGTTGGGTGGGTTTTATGATAAACTTAACAATTTAGGACTGTTAACGAGGAACATGACAAAAGTCTCTGTAGCGATTGAACAGAGTTCAAGAAAAGACCATATAGCGATAGCTGATGCTCTCTTAGAAAAAGATGAAAACAAGAGTGAGCATGCCATGCGACGGCATATCAGAAGCACCTGTATTCTTTTGTCCCAACATTACTTGATGGAACAGACAGGCCTGGTTGGCAATTTAAACGGGTAGTCCGACTCGGAGCATGGCCGCCTGACATACCCGGAGAGCACTCTTGAGGCGGGATTAGAACCAGCGACCTGCACTCTTTTCAACTGCGTATCAGCCTCTGCAAGACTCTTAGCCATGCAGCTGGTGCACCAAGTGCATTCAGAACGAGCACCTTCTCACACGCCACGTTTTACATATGATCGGCACTGTCTTCGGGATGCTTTTTTTCCAGATAGTCTTGTACCATAACAAGCGCTCCAAATACGCCGAGTAATCTTTACTACAGCCAATTTCCCTCTGATGCATGACCATTTGGACTTCCCAAGGTTATTAGGAAATACGCAACACCACAAAGTGGTGTTGCAACGTTAAGGGATAGATAATCTTTCTCAATCCAACTCGACTTGATCTGGGACCTCACGTGCTACCCCGGTTATTCACCCAATTAGAAAAGCCCCCTGATCAACTTCGTTGTCAGTGGACGCCTCTTCTTTCTAACTTGCCGTTATCTGATATTCTTACCAATAAGTCATTTTCGCAAAACACAATTACAATATGGCAGCGTTGTTATCCGTCTGAAAAAAACCTGAAATCAACCCTGTACAAGTATTTGAAGCTACGTTATCAAGGATCTATCCGATTTTTCTGACCTTACAGCTGTAAACATCGTTGCCGATTTCAATACTCTTCTTGATGCCCCGCCCCCTTCAACGTATAAAAGTATATGAAAATGAGGCGATAACACCTGTCCTGTTGTCGGGCATGGTTATTGCTACAGAGTGGCATAGCAGAGCGATAACGAAGATCGTTGAGAACACTCGCCGAACTTCGGCCAGAATACCATCGTGTAACAATTCATTGAAAGTATTGATCGGAACCGCCGGTCAGCATAGCAGTTTTAAAGAAAATGTTTGCAATAAGGAGGTCTCATGAGGTTTGGCAGAAGAAGATTTATTAAGTATTGCGTTGGCTCGGCAGCAGCCTTAAGTCTGCCAATGTCGGTACTTGGCAAACTGGAGGAAGCTCTCGCGGCTGGTACCGAATTACCCAAAGTCATCTGGATCAATGGTGCCAACTGTACCGGTTGTACGGTGTCACTGGCCAATTTATTCAGCACCACCGGGCCCGCCGATATCACTGATCTGCTACTCAACACTATCAGCCTTGAATATCACACGACCCTGATGGGCGCAGCAGGAGATCTAGCTGTTCAGCAGTTAAAGCAGACAGCCTTGGGGAGCTATGTCCTTGTCGTTGACGGTGGAATCCCAACGGCATTTGGAGGTCACTCATGTTTGTTGTGGACCGATCAAGGCCAGGAAGTAACGGCCATGGAAGCAGTTCAGACTTTGGCTCCCAATGCTGCAGCAGTGCTTTGCGTAGGAACCTGTGCAAGTTACGGTGGAATTCCTGCCGGCAACCCAAATTCAACCGATATTGTCAGCGTCAGTCAATTGATTGGCTCCCCCACCATCAATATACCGGGGTGTCCGACCCATCCCGACTGGGTAGTCTGGACAATCGCCAGCCTGCTGGCCGGGGAAAGCCCCCCTCTTGATGCTTACAATCGACCATTGCAGTTTTTTCAGAGGAAAATTCATGACCGGTGCCCTTACGAGGATGGAATTGAGGCTAAAACGTTCGGCATCAGAAACGCCTGCATGGAAGAATTGGGGTGTAAGGGTGAAAAAACCAGAGGAGATTGTCCTGCCCGTAAATGGAACAGTGGCACCAATTGGTGTATCGGCGCCGGCGGAATCTGTGTTGGCTGCACCGAAAGCGGTTTTCCGGATCGGTTTACCCCATTTTACAAACTAGAATACAGCTACTCCCATTATAACAAGCCACCACCGCCACAACCAACACCGATTGAAAATGGAGGTCTCTCTGATACCCTTAACAGCCTGCGCACCATCACCGGTCAAAACACTGAAGCCGGCTGGGTTGGTCCCGATGTCAACAATGATGGAAAAGTCGGTCTGGCAGAAGCGATTTCTGCTCTTAGAGACGCAGCAGCACAATAAGCGGACATGGCGAAAACAGCGGCACAGAGAAGAAGCAGGTGCGGTAAGCGGTCATATTTGAAAATTATGTGTCGTTAAAAACGAACACGCTCATCCACGAATCCTAAAATATGCTGTGATAACAAGAGGTGTGCGACAATTCCCGATTAAGTCTTTTGCCGCAGCAAGGCGTTGAAAAAAAACGTGTCACAACAGAAGATTAACAACTCACAGGCAGCCACAGAAGCATATGCATTGCGGTCATCACCAGCAATCAGGTTTAAATGGTATACAGGAGGTATATAGTGCAAACGGTAACCATCATGGATCCCGTGACCCGAATCGAAGGTCACATGAAGGTAGAGGTCGTTATAGACAGCAGTGGTGGGCAGCAGCAGGTAGTCGATGCTCGCTGTACCGGCACCCTTTTTCGTGGTTTTGAGACGCTGCTTAACGGCCGCAACCCGCTGGACGGACCGATTATTACCCAGCGGATCTGCGGGGTCTGCCCGATATCACATGGGCAGGCAGCGGTGCAGGCGTTGGAAAATGTTTCGGAATGGCTACCGTCCGCCAATGCCAGGTTGCTGCGAAATCTGACGCTGGGCGCAAATTTTCTGCAGTCACATATCCTGCATTTCTATCTGCTTGCCGCCTTGGACTACGTTAATGGACCCGAAGCATCCCCGTGGGTACCGGGCTGGCAGGTGGATATTAGGGCTGGTCTGGACGGAGTTTCCGCCAACCTGCCTGCTGCAATCCAGGCACGACGGGAGGCTCACGAGATGGGTGCCGTCTTTGGGGGACGAATGCCAACCTCGGGCAGTTTTATTCCAGGCGGCTTCACCACGACTCCGACTTCTCAAGATATAGACCGTTTTCGCCAATATTTAAACAAGCTGACAACGTTTATACAGAATACCTATCTGCCTGATGTTCAGCAAGTCGGCCAGGTGTACAATGACTATTTCCAGATTGGCGCAGGCCCGAAAAATCTGATGGCCTACGGAGTGTTCGAAATGGATAATGCCGGCACAACAAAACTGTTTTCGGGAGGTCATGCGGAAAATGGTGCAACTGGCCCGGCAGAAGGTTTTGCCACCAGTGAAATTACCGAATCGGTAAAATATTCATGGTATGCAGATGATTCAGGAAGCCTGACACCAGCCTATGGGAGGACACAGCCCCAGTACCCAAAAAACGATGCGTATTCATGGCTTAAGGCACCGCGGCTTTATTACAAGCCATTTGAAGCCGGCCCCTTGGCGCGCATGTGGATAAACGGTGATTACCAAAATGGCATCTCGGTTATGGACCGGCACGTAGCCCGTGCACTGGAAGCGAGTAAGGTCGCTGAAGCCATGTCCCTGTGGCTGGACCAACTGGTTCCAAACCAGAGAGCCTATGACGACACCTTTGATCAGCATTCGGGTTTTGGTATCGGCCTTTCGGAAGCACCTCGCGGCGCACTTGGGCACTGGGTCGAAATTACTGAAGGCAGAATCTCTAACTATCAGGTTATAACGCCGACCTGCTGGAATGCTTCACCACGTGACGACAGGAGTATCCCAGGGCCGATGGAACAGGCGCTTATCGGTATCCCGATCGAAGACCCAGGTCAGCCCATAGAGGCGTTGCGTGTCATCCACTCTTACGATCCTTGCTTATCATGTGCGGTACACATCATTCGGCCCGACGGAAAACCTGTTGTAATACGACCTAGGAATTAAATGGAGCCTGCCGTGCATACGCTTGTAATCGGGCTTGGTAACGAGCTATTGGCTGACGAGGGTGTCGGGGTGCATGCAGTCCGGCATCTTCAGCGCTCTCAGTTGCCGGCCAAGGTTGTGGTTCTGGAAGTCGGTACTGCACTGCTGGACGCCGTGTCGGAGCTGGAGGTTGCGGAACGCATCATTGTGATTGATGCCATGAAGGGCGGTGAGTCGCCTGGAACTGTATACAGGGTTGGTCTCGACGAATGCAGCGGCACTACACAGATAGCGTCGCTGCATGGTTTTGACATATTTCGGGTTTTGGCCCTTACAGATCGTTCAGACTTTCCTTCGGTGACTGTTTTTGGAGTTGAACCCGAGCAGATCGACTGGTCCCTGACGCTCTCGCCTGTCGTGAGCAATTCTTTGCCGGCACTGCTTGAGGCAGTGACAAGTGAACTGCAAAGAACCGATCTCAGACCCGGTAAGGCTAAGACTGTATAGATCCAATCTTGAATTCTGTCAGGCCCCTGCCCAGATATAAATGATGAGCATCACAATTCTGAAACGGGGCCAGTTTTGAGCAAGAACCATTGATCCAGGAACGATGAAGATACCCGCCTAGAAACTCCAGTTTAACCCGGTAGACAGGTAATATCCTTCCCTGTCTTCTGCCAATCCCTCAAGTTCTCTATTGGCCCAACGATACTCTCCCTCGATCTCAAACCGCCAGCGCCTCGCAAATGTATAATCAATGATGAAACCAGGGCGGAATTGCCACTGATCGCCGGGCTGCTGCTTGTTTGAGCGGAAATCGACGCGAAGCTTGGGACGGAATCTGAGATCCTTTAAGGAAGGATAAGGGTAACTCGAGTTGAGGATAAGACTATACGTGTCGCGTCGCTCGTCGTCTCGATAAGCCACACCGATAGTTGACAGATCACCGTCGATTAGAAGATTACTGCCGTTGAACTGCAAGGTATAATACCATTCGTCGCCCAGTGACTCAATTTCAGCCACCCCTCCCGACCCAGGGCCGCCATCGAGTTTAGACCAGGCAATGTCACCAGAGATCTGGACATCGCTGGCTATGGGGTGTGACATGCCAAACGATACATAGCTGCTGTTTAACGTTCGATCGCGGGCAAGTTGTCGTACAACATCCTCACCGAGGAGATCCACCAGTGAGTCAAGCGCTGGCGATACCTGGCCAATCAGTGCATTGGTGGTACTCAGGAGAGGATTGGTCCGAAAATCTCCGGAAGCCCAGATGCGAGTCAAATCATTGGGCAACAGCCAATTTCCTGACGCCAGTAAAACCGCAAGCTCATCATAGAGGACATCATAGTCAACCAGGCTGAAAAAGCTGCCCCGACCGCCGGCATATCTCATCTCAAGTCCGAGTGCCTGTCGGTCATCGATACTGTCCGCAAACTGGTCTATGAAGTAGACGTTAAAATTCCAGTTGTCTAAAAAAAAGGGGCTCACATCGAAATTGATACCGTAAAAGTACCGGTCGGTATCAGGTGAATCATACGACAATTCGACAGGAAACCCAGCTACCAGGTTGAGCATAAGTGTATCGCTTAAGCGATAGCCGAAAGTACCTCCATCGAAGCGACCGAGCACGCCTCCTTTGTTTATTCTCTGCCGTCCCCAGCGTGAATAAATTGTTTCTTCGAAATCTGCGAATTCTAGATATATATTATTGCCGCGAAGCCTATTATCCTGACCTTCCTCGAGTTCGTTCTCGAAACTGCCCAAGATGACAGCACTGGTGTAGTACTCCTCTGTTCTGAACTGCAGCGTGGCGTCAAACTCCGTGAGAAGAGTCGAGAAATTGACAATTGAATTGGGTCCGTCGAACCCTTCCTCATATTCGGGGTATCCGACATCGCGCTGATAGTATTGACCAAGGTTTCCGTATAGTTCAACCTGCCAGAGACTCTCTCCCACAGCCAAGCCGGTGTCAGCCTGCATCAGTAGCTGCTTTAATCGCTTCGCCGCCTCTTTCGCATTTGGTCCTTGGGGAAAATCATCCAGGTATGTTTGATACTCAGCTCGTGCGTGTGCCAAATGACCTTTGAGCTCCCGGGCCAGCGCCAATTGGAACTGAGCATTTTCCTGAATCTCAGGGTCGGTGGAATCAAGCAGCCTTGTATAGGCCCTGATAGCACGCATGTAGTCCCCATCAGTCATGGCCTCAACACTTTCCTTAAGCAATTCCTCAACACGTTGCGGGGAGAGAGGGAGCAGGGCCGGCCGGCCTGGGGACCTTTCAGGCTGTGCCTGCTGCCCACTTGCTGTCTCCGGTTGCTCTTCGCTGCCCGGTTGTCCGGCAACAGCACTCTCTTTATGAACTTTGTTCTGAACGATGACCGACACGCTGCGAAAGTCATCTCCCTGCTTGACATCGAAATAACGTGGATAATCGAAAACGACTGTAACCGAGGGCTCAACTACATCACGGCCGGCAAATTCCACCCGTACCACGCCGGCTGGGTTATCCTGGGGAGGGAAAAGGGATTCATGAAGGTCGAGATCTGTTCTTTCCGCGGCACTGTTGACAATCGGGCTGACCTGGATTCTTATCTCTTTACCGTATCCCAGTGGGTTATGCCGTTGGTATTGAACAGGCACGGCAAATTCAAGAGTGATAAAGGACTGATTGTCGCCATTCTCAATACCAACATTCGTGATGATTTTGCCCCGTGTCGTGGCGGCTATTGCCTGGACGCTCGACAGGTAAATCATCAAAGCTGTCAAACAAAAAATCGTGCCTAAGTTCAAGTCTTCTTTTTTCACTTATACCTCGGCGTATAGGTTTATATCCATCTCGTTAATCGTCATCATCATCGTCATCATCGTCACCACCAAACGGGTCATCAAAACTGTTTGTTCGATGGCATTCCTCGCATGCATTGCTCGCAGGTGGGTGGTCATTCGGCTTGCCCTCAGCTATCACTCCGTTGTGACAAACCGCGCAGGAGCCTGTAATGATGCTGTGATCAATAGTTACATTTCCCCAATTGGTCGTACTCCTATGGCAACTTTCACAGGTATTGGGGCTCTGAATATGTCCCGCCGGCTTACCCGGCGCAAAAGTTCCGTTGTGACACGTATAGCAAGAAGATGAGACACCCGTATGGTCCATCACCGCAGGCACCCACGATCTTGTTGTATGGCAGATTTCACAGGTATTGGGTGCCGGAAAATGGTTGGCCGGCTTGCCCTGTGCCACACTGCCGTTGTGGCAGCTGAAGCAGGAGCCGCTCACCAGGCTGTGGTCCAGACGGGCGGGAGCCCAGCGCCTCGTGTCATGGCAGCTCTCACAGCTGTTCGGTGAGGCGATGTGGTTGGCCGGCTTGCCCGCGGCGAGGCTACCGTTGTGGCAGCTGAAGCAGGAGCCGCTCACCAGGCTGTGGTCCAGACGGGCGGGAGCCCAGCGCCTCGTGTCATGGCAGCTCTCACAGCTGTTCGGTGAGGCGATGTGGTTGGCCGGCTTGCCCGCGGCGAGGCTACCGTTGTGGCAACTGAAGCAGGAGCCGCTCACCAGGCTGTGGTCCAGACGGGCGGGGGCCCAGCGCCTCGTGTCATGGCAGCTCTCGCAGCTGTTCGGTGAGGCGATGTGGTTGGCCGGCTTGCCCGCGGCGAGGCTGCCGTTGTGGCAGCTGAAGCAGGAGCCGCTCACCAGGCTGTGGTCCAGACGGGCGGGAGCCCAGCGCCTCGTGTCATGGCAGCTCTCACAGCTGTTCGGTGAGGCGATGTGGTTGGCCGGCTTGCCCGCGGCGAGGCTGCCGTTGTGGCAGCTGAAGCAGGAGCCGCTCACCAGGCTGTGGTCCAGACGGGCGGGGGCCCAGCGCCTCGTGTCATGGCAGCTCTCACAACTGTTCGGTGAGGCGATGTGGTTGGCCGGCTTGCCCGCGGCGAGGCTGCCGTTGTGGCAGCTGAAGCAGGAGCCGCTCACCAGGCTGTGGTCCAGACGGGCGGGGGCCCAGCGCCTCGTGTCATGGCAGCTCTCGCAGCTGTTCGGTGAGGCGATGTGGTTGGCCGGCTTGCCCGCGGCGAGGCTGCCGTTGTGGCAGCTGAAGCAGGAGCCGCTCACCAGGCTGTGGTCCAGACGGGCGGGGGCCCAGCGACTCGTGTCGTGGCAGCTCTCGCAGCTGTTCGGTGAAGCGATGTGGTTGGCCGGCTTGCCCGCGGCGAGGCTGCCGTTGTGGCAGCTGAAGCAGGAGCCGCTCACCAGGCTGTGGTCCAGGCGGGCGGGGGCCCAGCGACTCGTGTCGTGGCAGCTCTCGCAGCTGTTCGGTGAAGCGATGTGGTTGGCCGGCTTGCCCGCGGCGAGGCTGCCGTTGTGGCAGCTGAAGCAGGAGCCGCTCACCAGGCTGTGGTCGAAATGTATGTCAGCGAATGACTCTGTCGTGTGGCAGTTAGCACAGGTATCAGGAACTACAATATGATCAGCAGGTTTCCCCGTGGCGATCGAATCGTTATGGCAATTGATACATTTGTCCGATGCTCCCTCACTATGCACGAATGAGTAATTATCATTGAGCGGGTCGACATGACATAGGTCGCAGGATAAGATCGTGGTTATATGTCCCTCCGGTTTCTCAAGATGAGAAAAATCAGCTCTGGGCTCCTTCGCTTTCGCATCGATAAATTGAAAGGACAAAATGAGACCTGCAAGTACACCGATCGTCATCATCTTGACAAATGCACTACCGAGGCTACTCACTGAACAGTTTTCCATGGCTGGAACTCCATGTCTTTTAGTAAGTACATCTTTGAATGAATGGTTCTGCAATCACAGACTGCATAAAGCCAAATTCACTGCATTGCAGAGTTATAAGGATTTGCAAAGGGCAACGCGTTTCTATTGTTCACCCATGACTTAATGGTCTGATTAGATCCTGTTGAAAACGAAAATCAGCGATCGTGGATCCCAGACAATACTCCCGCCTCTCCTTCGGATACCGGTCTGACGATATAGGAATAGTACCAAACCGGCTAGTATTACATTGTATTATAGTTTAAAGTACTTTGTGATGGCAGGATGAGTCAAGTGAATTCGAAAAAAAACCAGGACCGGTGGTGGCTGTCTGATAGTGCTGATTCTACTGCGAGTTAGGACGTGAGCCTGCCTGGAAAGCACCTTGAGCTTCTCTCGATTGTGCGCAGCAAGACATAGTCAGTATTTGTTGCTCAGATTTAGGCACATGATTCTTGAGCTGAATGTTTCATTACCGTCCATTTTCCAGAAATTCTTCTGGTATCTCCTGCTATCGATTGATAAAATGACCTATGATTACGAAATCGTAATCACCGAGGAACCATCTGAACTGTGACTATTAAAATAGAAATTCAGGTCAAAAACGCCATGGTTACACTATTTTTCAGGAGTGGTACGTTTCAGAGAAGTATACATCCGGCACTGCTATCAGTGATGATACTCACCTTGATGAGCCCGCTGACGAGCTATGCGGATCCATATCCATGCGACATAAATGGCGATCAAAAACTGGGATTGGAAGAAGCGTTATACATACTCCAGGATCTTTCCGGTGCATTCGCGGGTGATAGTGATGAGGTTCTTGAGTGCGGTGATCCCGATTTCACAATAACCGAATCAGGCAATCTCAGTATTACGGCAAAACAGTATATCTTATGCAGGATGAACGAGATTCGCTCACAGCTTGCCTTAGGAACTATTGCAGATGACGGTACAAATGGCTACTGGCCTGTAGCTACCAACATGAAACGGATGAAATGGGACGCTGATCTGGCAACCGTTGCCCGGAACCATGCATCTCAATGTGTCTATGGCCACAATGATGGCCGAGGGCAAGATTATGGTGATATTACCGGGCTGGAGGATCCTCCGGTTGGAGAAAATATCGCGGCACAATGGACCAGTGGCCCGCTTGGCTCACCAGCGGCCATAGCTGCACTGGAAAGCGCCTTCTCTGGTTGGAATGGTGAGCATGATCTCTGGCACTACGATACGATAAATAATAATTCCTGGAATTCCGGTATCGGTCATTTTACCCAGCATGTCTGGGCAGATACGCTTGAGGTCGGATGTGCCCAGACGTGGTGCCCCGCTGGTACCTGGTCGTGTGATTCATCAATTAATTGCTCGGGAATTTCGAGTAGTTGGAATATGATTTATACCGTTTGCAACTTCTATGTTGCCGGCAACTGGTGGACGGCGTACCCATATGTGGCGGGAAGTGACGTCTGCACTGAAGATTTTCAGGCCGGCGATACGTGTGAAAACGGTTTGATAACACCGGCTGATTATCACTCCGGGTTTGACTTTGAGTGTGATGTCAATGGTGATGGAACAATGGGTCTGGAGGAACTGCTGGAAGCACTTCAGATCATTTCCGGTCATCTCTAACGTCTCGTGTAATCTATTCTCAGATATGCCAAAACATGGTGATCCGGTTCTTCGGCAGATAAGATGAGGTGGAGATGACAAGACCAAGTCCCTTGGTGTTAACAGTCTAGACTGTAGTAGTTCCGATCCGACATGAACCTCCGAGTGTTCCCTCGGTGTTTTCTAAATGATATCATTCGATATTACTCTCGTTAAACATTGTCAAAATATAGCCATTTCTGTTAATACATTACAGACCCACCGTGCCTGACGTATAAATCCGATCTTTTGAGAATTAATTGATATTTTACCAAGGGAGAGTCGACCCGGTCACCGTCGTTTTGCAATCAGAATTGTATACAAGATTCATAGGTACCACTACCAGGCAAAACAGTGCTGCAACCGGTTTGGCTCAGAGGACACATAATTTCAATTTTGTTTAACCAGGAAAGGAGATGACTAAATGATTCAGTGGCCCAAAAGTAATGATGCGCTCGGTACCGTCAACAGAGGTAACCCCTGTGAATCCGGTTTGTGTACTCTTTGTCGTTCCGATTGCAAAGGTAAGTGTGAAACGTGGATGTCTTCATTAAGGGGCCGCAAAATGCTCTATCCCAGAAATTTCGGTAAAAGCACCTCTGGGTCAGGCAATGTAACGTCACTGGGTCTGGGCTATCATGCTCTGAGAATCCAGGGATATGCCTATGGATCGAGCGGGTTAAGTGAGGGGATGACCAAAAACCCCGACGATTGTGTTTTCCCCAACGCTAGTACTGAGACTGTTTTCGGCAACGAGATCAAGGTAAAGTGCCGTGTACCAATTATGACTGGAGCCTTGGGCTCAACCTTTATTGCTACGAAGTATTGGAACTCATTTGCTACTGGCGCAGCCATTTGCGGCTTTCCCATTGTCATCGGTGAGAATGTAGTAGGTGTTGACAAGGAATCAAAATTTGGTGGGGGAACAATAACATCAGCACCAGAACTGGATCGACGTATCGAAATATTTAAGCGTTATTCTGATGGGTATGGTGCCATTTTCGTTCAACTCAATGTTGAGGACACCCGAAATGGAGTGGCAGAATATGTCATTGACAAATATGGCGACGACGTAATTATCGAGCTCAAATGGGGACAGGGAGCCAAGGTTATCGGTGGCGAAATTCAGGTCAAGTCACTGGAATATGCTGTCTTTCTCAAGGAACGAGGATATATCGTCGACCCGGACCCTACAGACCCTGCCGTGCAGGCCGCATTTGAACGCCGTGCCATCACCTCCTTTGCCAGGCATAGCAGGCTTGGGGCTACCGACCTGGATACTGTTTCTCAGGTTCGTGAATCCTTTATGAAATCAGTTGACTATCTAAGAAGCATCGGATTTAAGCGAATTTCTTTAAAAACAGGTTCCTACGGCATGGAAGCCCTTGCCATGGCAATTCGATATTCTGCAGATGCCAAACTTGACCTGCTAACCATCGACGGTTCTGGCGGTGGTACAGGGATGAGTCCATGGAATATGATGGAACACTGGGGGGTTCCATCCCTCGTCCTGCATGCCAAAGCCTATGAATATTGTAAGATTCTTGCTGATAGAGGTATTACGGTTCCAGCTATCTCCTTTGCTGGCGGTTTTGCCCGTGAGGATCATATTTTTAAAGCCCTGGCTTTGGGTGCTCCCTACACCAAGCTGGTTTGTATGGGGCGTGCACCGATGATTCCCGGATTTCTGGGCAGTAACATTGAAGGCACCTTTTTCCCTGAAAAGAAAACAGAAATACATGGTAATTGGGATGAACTTCCTCAAACCGTTAAAAGTTTTGGCAAGTACCCTGAAGAAATTTTCTCGGCTTGGGAGGACGTCAAGCAAAAAGTTGGCGCTGATGAGATGAAGAACGTACCTTTTGGTGCGATAGCGATAGCAGGTTATGTTGACAAGCTATCTTGTGGGCTGCAGCAACTGATGGCTGGTGTACGCAAGTTCAATTTATCAGAATTAACCAGGGATGAACTATTCAGTGCCAATCGTGAAACAGAGGAAGAAACCGGCTTACCATTCCTTACTGAAGCTCAAAAGGAGTCAGCTGAGTCAATCCTTAAAGACTGAGCCGCTAGAAGCACTGCGCCAGAACGTTATCTCGAAGCTCGCAGCTGAAATGGTCTTGACGTGATCTGGCGCTTCACCTGCACCCCACGTTTTTTTTTCACAAATGATCCCCCCCTGACACCTTTCGGCGATGGGGGGCTTTTCCATATTAGATCCAACGATTAGCAACGCTTCTTAAAGGCAGACGAGGCGGGATTCAAAGCGAAAAAAAAGTACCCATTTTATTGCGACGGTGGACCCACTTTTATGCAGTTTATGGCAATATCAGTGAACTCGATTATCTCCCGCTCATCGAAACCCAATTTTCTGAAGATCTCACCAGCAGGGACAAGGCGCCTGATACTGCCGCTGGCACGGTATACTCCAGGTGAAGAGATAAGCGACGCATAGCTGCCTTAACCGTTAATGGGTGCTGGTTCAACCCTATTGGCCAGTATTGAACAAAAGATAACAAAGCCAAAAGAGGGTATCAGGTAAAAAACGCTCAGTGTGGCAGTCAGTGGCTGGTTCATGTGAACGGACAGTGCGATGATGAGTATATTGTTGATCAAGACCTGGCTCCCAGATGCGGCCACTCGGTCTGCCCAGTTCCTGCTCCTGGTGGCATTCCAGCCCATGAGACCAAGAACGAGAGACAATCCTATAGCAAAGACCGCGCAATAGAAAACTTGTTCAGGGTTGGTTTTCAGATAAGGTATGTATCTGCCCAAAGCCCCGAAATTTATCCCCGCGACAACTATCAGTGAAATCGGATAACCAAACCGATCCACAGGGTTTAGTAGTCCCGGCGCCAGCGCCCGGAATAAAAATGCCACCCCCAGGGGAACAAAGATTATCATGGCCAGGAAGAGGGCCATGGATGTAAGATCATAGTTCAGAGTCGCATGTGCCAGTATTCTTACCATTACGGGAAGACTAATCGGTAAAATCAAACTGGTTACCATGGCCATGACCAAACAATAAGAAATATTGCCTCGGCACAGAGAAATAAAGAAAGGGGATGATACTCCTGTGGAGGCTCCAGAAAGCAGGAGAATGGGAAAGGCCAGGGGAGGATATAGTGCCAGAGTTACCCAATATGCCAAGGCTGGTGCAATTATCAGGCGCAGCAGGGTTCCCCAGATCATCCCGGCCCAACTAGACATCAAGGCTCTTCCTACGTCAGCTGGAGATATTTTTATAAAGGACATAAAGAGCATGGTCATCATCAGGTATTTGATGTATCCGGATACAGCAGCAGACGGCCCGGGAAAAAATATCCCGGCCAGAAGAGAGCCATAGAGCACAGCAATCAAAATATAATCTTTATGCTTCATTGAACTTTTCAGAAAAGGTTTTAAAATTAATCGGGCTCAGATCATAATCCATTGAAAGGAAGGAAACCCACCTAATAAGTTCTGCTGATGTAAATGAAACACAAGGGAAGTAACCAGGTCAGTTGAGCTCCGCAAGGACAGAATCCAACTCAAGGGTCCCTCCTGGCAATGCTGCTGCCCGGGAAAAGTACAGAGTTAAGATGAAATCATTTCGACTTGAGCTTACACTTCAAGGTGTTCCACGAGTGTTCTCAAACATGCAACCTCCCACATCAGCAGTCACCTGAGTGAATCGGATGCCACTATTAACAACAGACCTCAGACCGCGCAATTTCTTTATCAGAGCAATGGTCTCAGCTCAACTGGCTTAAGATCGTTCAGCCTCGCTGCCTTCGCCCTGCGGTCCCGAAGCATCCGGGCTAATTCATTTGCAAGCAGAGCGCCCAGCACAAGAGAGCCGCCGATAAAGGTATTCACTGAGAGGTATTCTCCTGCCCACAACCATGCCCATGTCACACCAAAGACGACCTCAAGCTGAGTGAGCAACGAGATCTCAGGAGCAGGCAGTTCTCTGCTCAGACGAACAACAAGAAGGCAGGGAATGGAGAGCTGGAAGACGCCAAGCAGGGAGAGCAGACCAATGTCGTGGACTGACGCCCGGATTGGCAGGGATAGCGGCAGGGTTGAAAGGGCTGAGAGTACAGCACCGATCAGCACAGCCTGCAGCATATCCTGGACAGGTTGATCACCGGAAATGGCCGGTTTACGCATTTTGCCCAGGCCAACGTGCTGCAGGAGCGTAAAGTTGACCGCCCCGGCCAACGGTACGGCTAGAGCGACGAGTGAACCAACCATGGAAAACGTCTCATCTCCTTCATGCATAAACATCGAGGCGATCCCTACGCCTGCAAGAGCGATTGCCAGCCACGTAATCACTGGCAGCCGATGATTAAGCAAGAAACGGGCAAAGAGTGCTGTAATTAAAGGACCAAGAGCCAACATAATCAGGGCGTTCGCCACCGTGGTCAGAGTGATTGCCATCATGAAAGCGGTGAACATGATGGACCAGCATACCCCTGAGATCCAGATCACCCTGGGAGCATGCAGCAACCTGCGCCAAAAAACGAGCCCCCGCATGACACTTAGAATAACTGCGAGAGACAAACTGCTAAAAGCACTTCGCCAGAATGTTATCTCGAAGCTCGCCGCTGAATCCAGATGGCGCGTTATCACACCTGCCATGCTCCATAGCAGGGTTGTTAAAATCATCAGAGACACGGCCCGAGTATGTGACATATTGTTTCAAAACCCTGAAAAGAAAAAACAGAAGATAACATTCATAAGTTCCGAAATACCCCGAACGAGCTCAAACTGAGGAAAGAGTCCTGGCTTGATCTGGCACGTCAGGTGTTCCCCGAACGTTTCCCAAATCAGAAAAACCCTCTGTCACATTCGAGCGACAGAGGGCATTTAACAACTCAAACTGCTTTTCTATTGGGATTCTTAATGGTAGGCGAGGCGGGATTCGAACCCGCGACCTTCGGCTTCGGAGGCCGACACTCTATCCAGCTGAGCTACCCGCCCATTTAAGAAAATCAAACGGTCATATCTATACCAAGTTCAGCAACAAATTTCATCCACATTTCTATATACGCGATCTCAACCTGATTACACCGCATAAGCCAACAGCCATACGCTGACAATTCTTGTCTATATAGTATTTTGATTCTCTATTATCAATATGTTAAGAGGTATCGCTGATTGTATTAAACAATTTATGGAGGATAGCTATGAAGCTGATTCTTGCTCAAATACCAATTAATTGTTGACCTGTATGCACCACCCTGTTAACTGTATGCACAGTTGTATACAATGTTGAATACTTTTCCTGTAAGAGCTACGGCTATAAATCAAATCTCTACAGGTAAAAAAATGGCTCGGCGGTTTGTTTCCGACCGACATGTTTCGATGACTGACAAAGACAACTAAGAAAAGGAGGTAGTTGCAAATGAACAGCTCAACAAAAATTTGGAGAATACTCAGTTTGGCGGCGTTTGTATTTGGGACGACTCTGTTTTTGTTCACTTTCAGTGCTGGGGCACGTGAAATAAAATTGGCTCATCTTGCCCCAGTAGATGACCCCAGGCATGAATCTCTAACTCAATTCGCCAAAATAATTGAAGAAAAAACTAACGGCTCCTTCACCATAAAAATCTTTCCAAGTTCAACGCTTGGTAAAGACCGGGAAATTTTTGAGCAGCTGCAGAGTGGCATCACTGAGCTTGCCTTAAATGGCGGCGTCTTAACAAATTTCTACAAGCAATGGACGATTATCAATATGCCGTATTTATGGCGTGATCAGGCAGCTATTCGTGATTTCCTTACAGGTCCGACCGGAAAGGCGTGGATTGATGAGATGGAAGCACAAACCGGGGTCCGAATTCTCGCCTTCTACGATCGTAATCCAAGGATACTGACAACCAAACCAAAAGAGATAAATAATGTTGAAGACCTTAAGGGACTGAAAGTCCGGGTTCCTAAAATTGACAGTTATCTTGACACCTGGAGAGCATTTGGCGTTCAGCCGGTGCCAATGTCTGCCAGCGAATTTTACATGGGACTGAAGCTTGGCACTATTGACGGAATGGAAAATCCGATAGAGGTCATGTATCACTGGAAAATATATGAAGTCTCCAAATACTTATCCCTGACAAATCATATGAGAGAAGTTCTGTTCCTGACAGCCAGCAAAAAGTTTCTTGACAGCATAACTCCGGAAGAACGCAAGATCATTCAGGAAGCAGCTGAAGAATCAGCTCTGCTTCACACCCAAAAAACTGAGACAGCAGCCGCTGAACTCACCGATAAGCTGACCGAAAAAGGAATGACAATTGTGACCCCGGACCTCAGTGGTTTCAAGCAGAAAGCGCAGGAAGTTCACGAAAAGTATATGTCTGAGTTCGGAAGAGACACGTATGACATGGTGAAGGCAAAGTACAGCAACTAGCAACGGACATTATGCAGGGTGCAGCGCTTCTCTAAAAACCTGGCACTGCACCCGCGTTTTGCAGTCTTGACCGGTGAGTGATTACTGAATTGTTTCCCTCCTTATGTGGCGATCAGATCATCCTTGGATGATACTGGGTTATTATCAAATTTCTGCCAGCATCATCAAATAACTATTTGATGTGAATATATATTTTTGTCATCTGCTGCGCTACTGCAGGGGATTCGTTCCTTGAATGGTGAAAATTTATGGAAAATGAACAGCAAAAAGCAAGTAGCAGCTTTCTCTACCAGAGTGTCCGCTGGATTGTGGTAATAACGTTTGTGGTCATGGTGGTGTCTGCCTGGTTACAGGTTATCTCACGATATATCATCAGATACCCCCTCGGCTGGACTGGAGAATTGAGCCAGATCATGCTTTTCTGGTTCTCGTTTATGTCTGTCGGAGCCCTTGTGTACAGCCGGGGTATGATGCGGGTAGATGCCTTTGTATCTGTCATCCCTCCCCGCTGGCAAACGATCGTATCTGTTCTTGTACATGTGATCCAGGCGATCTTTTTTGCCTGGCTTGTCTATCTCTCCATGAAGCTTGTAATTCTTGCCGCCGATCAGACCTCAACCGCAGTTAAAATCCCCTACTCGTATATTTACTTCAGCCTCCCGCTTGGACTGACTGTCGGATGCTTTTACTCCCTCAAACTTGCCTGGAAGGATCTGAAGGGACTTACGAGCGGCAGCTTTCAGGTTACAAAACGTGGTGAAGGAGAAAATTGACCTATGCTCTACGTTGCGATACTTTTTGCGCTGTTAATCATTTCGATGCCGATCGCTACAGCACTGTTAATTACAGGAATGTTGTTTTTGGTGATAACGGGCATTGTCGATCCTTTTATTGCTGCTCAACGGGTCGCAACGGGTATTGATTCATTTCCCCTTCTTGCCATCCCCTTTTTCATGCTTGCAGCAGAATTAATGAATTTCGCTGGAATCACGGATCGAATGTTCCGTCTTGCCAAGTGCATTGTCGGGGCTGTCCCTGGAGGCCTGGCCCACGTAAATGTTCTCGCCAGCATGCTGTTTGCCGGTATGTCCGGATCAGCTGTTGCTGATGCCGCGGGTTTGGGCCGTATCGAAATTAAAGCCATGAAGGATGACGGCTACGATCCCGAATTTGCGGCAGCGGTGACAGCGGCATCATCAACAATCGGCCCAATCATTCCTCCGAGTATTTCCTTTGTCATCTTCGGCTTGACGGCCGGCACCTCTATTGGCGGATTGTTTCTGGGGGGGTTGATCCCCGGTGTCATGATGGGCCTTTCATTGATGATATTAATCCATTTTATTTCCGTCAGGCGCGGTTATGGAAGAGGGTCTCCATTCAGATTCTCCGAATTCGTAATTGCCTTAAAGGAAGCGATATTGCCGCTTATGACTCCAGTCCTGATCGTTGGCGGAATCGTTGGAGGTATATTCACACCTACCGAGGCCGGCGCTTTTGCAATATTATATGCTTTCATTCTCGGGAAATTTGTCTATCGGAAAATTGCCTGGAAGGACATCCCTGATATTATCTTCTCAACAGCTTTGAGCGCAGGCAATGTTTTATTTATTATAGCCACGAGCAGCTTGATCGGCTGGATTCTGACAATGCAGCAGGTTCCTCAACATCTTGCCGCCTTCGTTGTCGAGTGGGCTCCTGAACCATGGAAATTCCTGATGCTCGTCAACCTGCTGCTTCTGGTTCTGGGGTGTTTCATGGCGGCAGCTCCTGTGATAATAATGCTGATCCCGGTACTTCTGCCGGTCGCCACGATTATGGGTATTCACCCGATTCATCTCGGAGTTGTTATGGTTCTCAATCTTATGATCGGCCTCATAACACCCCCGGTTGGCTTGTGCCTGTTCGTGGTCAGTGACATCGTTCAGCTGCCGGTTCTAAGAGTGATGCGTGCGTTGATACCATTTTTCATTCCGTTAATACTTGTTCTCGTGATAATCACCTTCTGGAGTGATTTGGTGATGTTTTTGCCACGCGCGCTTGGTTTCACCGGTTAATTACATCATCGTCAATACACGGGAAAACAGCAGAGAGTTGAGTTTAACAAACAGATAACAACAAAGGAAAAAGCGTGAAAGGTGTCTCACCAATACGGCAGAAAACAATCGGTTTGTCTCTGAAAGAGAAGGCATACATCCAGCTCAAAAAAGAAATCCTGGAGAACCGGATGGCCCCTGGTGCTCAGTTTACCGAAAAAGAGTTGTCGGAAAAACTCGAGATGAGCAGGACACCAGTCCGAGAAGCAATCATCAAACTCCAGAATGAAGGTCTCGTGAAGATGATCCCCAACAAGGGAATGGGGGTCTTACCCTTGTCAGCTGAAGATATGCAAGAAATTTACACGGTACTGACCTGCGTTGAGTCGGAGGCCGCTGCCCTCGTGACCAAACAGAAGATGTCCCCGGAAGAACTGGAACCCCTTAGAAAAGCAACGATGAATATGGAGGTAGCCCTTGATGCTGAAGACCTGGAAGCCTGGGCTGAGGCTGATGATCTCTACCACAAAGAACTCCTCAGCCTGTGTCACAATAAACGGCTGGTACATATTGCTCTAAACTATCAGGATCAGGCCTATAGAGCACGGATGTTCACCCTGCATTTACGTCGGTCTCCCGTTCAGTCTACTCAGGATCACAAGGAACAGGTGGCCGCCATTCTCTCAGGCGATTCAGACAGGGTTCGCGAGTTATATCGCCGACACCGCGAGCGAGCAGCTGAAGAATTGATTGCTATTTTGCATAAGTTTAAAATCCATACTATCTAAAAACATGAGGAATAAAAAACGATGAGTAAAAGACCGTTTTTGAAATTGCAGTTTTACCTGGTGATGGTATCGGCAAAGAGCTGTTGGATGTCTGCCTATCTGTTCTTCAGGAGTTGGAAAAATCGGTTACCGGATTTCATCTTGCCTTCAAACAGTTCGAAGCCGGTGCCGAGTTCTATCAGAAGACAGGAAAAGATATTAGTGCTGAAGATTTTGAGGAAGTCCGCAGAGCTGATGCAGTTCTCCTCGGGGCAATGGGACATCCTGATATTCGTTACCCCGATGGGACCGAAATTGCGCCTCACCTGACCATGCGGACGGAGTATGATCTGTTTGCAAGCGTGCGTCCTGTAAAGGCATTTAAAAATGTCCCGAGTGCATTGGCTGACCCCCGATCAGCTGATATTGATTTAGTCATCATTCGCGAATGTTCGGAAGGTCTGTTCTATCTTCGCGATAAGGGAGAGGTTGTAGAAAACCGTGAAGCACGTGACACACTGGTTATCACCAGAAAGGGATGTGAAAGATTGTTTGACTATGCCTTCAAACTTGCCCGTCAGCGCAAAGAAAAGGGTAGAATTGGCATGGTCAGTTGCGTTGACAAATCCAATGTTCTGAGATCCTACGCATTTTTCAGAAAAATCTTCTCCGAAAAGGCTGAACAGTATCCAGATATCATAGCTGATTACCGCTATGTGGATGCAATGGCGCTGGATCTTGTGCGCAAACCGTGGGACTATGATGTTCTGGTAGCGGAAAACATGTTTGCAGATATTCTTTCTGACCTGGGAGGCGGAATTATCGGTGGCATGGGAATGGCGTCATGTGCCGAACTTGGTTCCGACCATGGGATATTCCAGCCGGCACATGGTTCGGCTCCCGACATTGCCTACCAGGACAAAGCTAATCCCACAGCTACATTTTTGTCAGCAGCAATGATGCTTGATTGGCTGGCAGACCGTTATGATTCTCGTTCCTGCAAAATGGCAGCACAGAAGTTAAACACTGCGATCGAAACAGGATTTGCCTCAGGCAGAATCAAACCGATGGAATTTGGCGGCCCCCAAGGAACAAAAGCCGTCAGGGATATCGTAATCAATCTCATTGCAGAAAATGATTAATAATAGGTAGAAAACCGTCATATTCATCAAGGAATCTGACGGTTTCAAACAAGCTTGAAAAAAAACAATCGTTTTTCTCATCTCCAGCCGGATAGCCGAAGGATCAACATCATAGGATTAATAACGAGCCATCAAATCTCCGTCTTCATTAAACTTCATCTCCGATAATTCAGAAACGACCGCAAGGTCTTTATTGGATGCCACTTCCTCCAATAACGGTTCGGAAACAAACATCCTGTCGAGTCTCATGGTATTCCTGATCCAGCAGAGCCTGACGGTATCAGCCGTAACCGGTCCAGCTGAGGCAAAGGCATAATCAATGGCCAGGCGATCCGTCTTGCCGATAATCGGCAGGCGCGCTTTTTCCGGGGTCACCGCGGTGACACAGTTCAAATCGGTGATATCACGGTTCAGCTTATCCACCAGTCGCTGGGTGACAAAGTCGGCAAGACCTATGCCCAGGCCGTTGCCGTGAGATGTTTCGGTAAGATCACGCAGCACGATTCGGGTTATATGGGGATGCTCGAGCGGCGGCTCGTATATATTCATTATCCTGCCGATGACTTTGGTGTCCATGCAGGTGCCGCTGATCTCTTTGCCGCCTTCGTCAACAACGAGGATATCAAGCCGGTCAAAAGGCAGGTGTGGACAGGTCTGGCGGGCAAATGCGAGCAGTTTTACCTCTTCTTTCCACAAAATGCTCCGGGGTTACCGCTCCGATTCTTGCGGCCTTTCCGATGCCGTTTTCAACGATCCCGATGCCGAGGGTAATCGGTGCCTTTTTGATGATGTGGTTTCCGGCGGAGATCAGCGTTCTTTCATAGCCAAAGCGCACCGCCCAGCTGTGGGCGAGAACCGCACCCCGGTGCTTGCCGAGGCCGATGACCATCATTTTGGTCAGGCCGCTCTCGATTTTACCGTGAAATTCCGTGTGCGCTTTGATACGATTGACAATGATAATGTTATCGCACTCCATCGCATCCCTGCTGAGGACAACAGGAATACCTTCTTTCGTTTCTCCGAGATCAACAACATCCATGGAAGAAACGACGGGGATACCGAGGGTCTGCTGACTTACCCCGAGCCCTTCGAGCATGTCCGCCTGGCCTTCTGCCGTCGCCCCGCCATGGCTGCCCATCGATGGTATGATAACCGGGCTCCCGCCTACCTTCCTGACCTCGGCTATGATTGCCTTCAAAACGTCCGTCATATCTGTGATGCCACGGCTGCCGGCGGTGATTGCCACCCGGGAGCCCGGCTTTATGCGTCTGGCAAGTTCAACCCGTTTCATCTCGTCGGCAATGACTGTTTCGATGTTGTCGACCCGGGTAGTATTCAAACGCTGACTGATTTCTGCTATCTTAGGGTATTTCACTCGTTTCTCCTATATAACCGGTCCGACTACATAAATGTCCATGGCTCTTGTATAGCCGGTAATCTCCGCACGTGTTTTCTTGCCGGAAGCGACCTCCAGGATGGTATTGACAAGGCGGTCAGTTGCTTCAGGAAGGCTTTCCGAGCCGTCGATCACACCGGCAACCGAAAGATCCATGTGATCCCTCATCCGCTCCCAGGTAAGCGAATTTGCCGTTATCTTGACAACCGGAACAAACGGGAACCCCTGGGGCGCTCCCCTGCCGGTGGCAAAGGCGATCATATTACACCCCGCCGCCGCCAGGCCGGTCAGGATTTCAGGCTCACGCCCCGGTGAATCCATAACGACAAGCCCTTTGACTCGAGGCCTGACGCCATACTCATATACCGCCTGAATTTTGGCAGCACCGCCCTTGGCAAAGGCTCCCAGTGATTTTTCCTCTATCGTCGTCAAGCCGCCTTTGATATTGCCGCCGGTCGGCTGGCCACCCCGCATGTCGCAGCCAACCGCTTTTGCCCTGTTCTCCATGCGCTCGACCAGCTCAAGGATCTGGTCTCCGACCTCTGTGCTGACTGCATGCCGGGCGGCAATGTGCTCCGCGCCGATGAATTCGGTGATTTCACCAAGAATCGACGTGCCGCCCGCCTCAATGATTCGATCAGAGGCAACCCCTATGGCCGGCGTCGCCGCCAGCCCCTGGGTGGTGTCCGAACTGCCGCACTTGAGCCCGAGAACGATATCGGCGGCAGAACACGGCTCTCTGCGGTGAGCCGAAGCCTCGGCAACCATATTCTGGACGATGAGCGTTCCTTCCGCCCGCGTTCTCGCCGCCCCGCCTATCTCCTGAATGGTGATAAGCTCGACCGGTTTTCCGGTCTGCCGGATGCCAGCTGGTGACCTCATCCAGCGCCGTGCTCTCGCAGCCGAGGCTGACGAGCAGAACGGCCGCCAGGTTCGGATTGCTTCCCAGTCCGACCAGCACCTCATTCACCCGCTGGATGTCGACCGGAGTCTGGCAGCACCCCTGGTGATGGGTAAAGCTGACTGCCCCGTCTACCTGGCGGGCGATATCCTCTGCGACCTCATTGGCGCAGACGACAGTGGAAATAACGCCCACATAGTTCCTGGTACCCACCTGGCCGTCGGGCCTTCTGTAACCGAAAAACTTCATGTTCTCACCCTGTCTGAATTAGTGCATCAGCCCCTCAAGCCAGATCTCCGCGGCCGCGTAGGCTCTCTATATTCTGGATATGGGCATGAGCTCCGGCAGCGATATCAGCTGTCGCCCTGCCGATAACTTCCCCGTACTTTATAATGTCCTGGCCCCTGTCAATACTGGCGATGGCAAACTTGTGCCCGAACTCCACCGCATCGACCATCAGCACCGAAATCGTCCTGTCACCGATCCCCACCGCTGCTTTCTCATTGCAGCCCAGATTGCGAAGCGCCGTTGCGACGTTATCCTCTTCCCTGATCACGATTGCATCCCGTTTCATCATGTTCCTTTTCTGCTTAAAGAATCATCAACATCATGGCGATAGCACAGATGTTTTGACAACTGTTTAAATTCCATGCAATTTACCACCAACGAAACATCTGGCAAGATAATCCTGCAGATCACGGAAGTTCAAGCTGACATTCGACAGCTCGAATTTTTCCTGACAGAACAGGGACAGCACAAAAACAGAAACAAAGATTCAGTCCTGCGGCGTCCACGGCAAAACAGATCATCCCCCCGGACAGGAGACTGCTCCTACCCAGCCACACGACTCTATCAGCAGACCAAGTATGATGCCGAGCCGCTCGTAAATAATTTCTGCAAAAAGAAGGGCATGGACACCGACATTCTCAGGTCGGCTGCAATATATACGACCCGTGAGATCCGGAGCGGTCTCAGATGATTTTCAAACGGGTCAGAAAGGGCTATTTCCCGATGTTCGGCTCCGGCAGGATGGGGCCTTTGAGATATCCAAGGCCAAGAGAGATCTCGGCTATCAGCCAAAAATCGGCTTAGACGAGGGACTCAGGAGAACCGGCGAGTGGTATCGCCAGGAAGGACTTATCTGATCGAACAAAGACCGCTTCAGGCAATCAGGGGGCAACCGGTATTGGCCGCCAGCCACCTGAACCGGTCAACTCCCGGGCGGCAAATGTATAGATGAGTGCTTTTTTCCCTGTTAAATAATCACTGTCCTGTTTGGAACGCTGATAGAGTTTGATCCTAGCCGACGTCGCCCCGGAACCGCGCACCCCGAGCAGATCTACAGCAAAACCAAGCTTTTCGGAGAGATTGTCAAACAGTCCGGCACCCCTGGCATGCAAATCTCCGCCGGCGCTGAAGACCAGCGTGTGGCTATCACCAAGCAGGATCACGGGACTCCTCGGGTCACTCTCAAGAGGCTTTGCAGTTTCCTTATCAACGATGACACGAACGCTCAGTTCCTCCCGCAGCTCATTATCCCCTGCCATCCGGGCGAGGTCTCCACTGATACTGACGGTCTGAACTGAATGGCTCAGCTCTTTTCTGGCCTGCGCTTTGTACCACCCCTCTTCTTTTATGATCGCTGCCGCACGCTCTGCAAACATCAGCAGACCGTCGCCCGAGAAATGCGTATCGGTTTTGCAGTAGAGGCCGGGATTTTCTTTTGCCTCTTCCTGCAACTGGTCAAGCAGATCAATAACCTTGACCCCGTTTTTTTCCAGCTGACTATAAAATTCCTTGTACACCAGGGATTCCTTTTTGACTTCCACGATCGCCGGATCAAGCTTGTCTGGATAAACAAGTGCCTTGGGTGGTACAACCATCAGGTAGAGGGTTATTCCCTTTTCGGCAAGTGCACGGTTGAAATCAACAATAACCGGGAGCGGATCGCCATATTCTTTTTTTGCCGCACGGGTTGCCGCCGGTGCTCCATCACCCCAGAAAACAGCTGCGCCAATATGGGCCAGTTCCTCCTTTAGAAACAGCCAGCCGTCAGTCCCTTCCACCACCTGGCGACCATCTGTCTTTGAGGCGAAATTTCGTGCCAGTTCCTCAAGCGATGTCTCAGCGCACGCCTGTCCAGTGCCTAACACGGTAACAATCGTTATGATAGCGAATACTCTAATCATCATTTAATATTCCCCAGTTTGGCAGCTCCAGCTCCGTCATTTCATCTTCAAGAGACGTGCGCCGGTAACTGCCGTATTCTGCCTCCGCCTCCTCCCAGGGAGTTAACCTCAGGGACACCCTGTCTCCGGGTCTCAGCGAGGCGAGCGGTGTCATCACGTTGTCACGCATTCCAAAGCCATAGACGAGAGCCTGATTTTTGCTCTCCTCCACCTTGTCTCCCTGAAGATCAACGAGATGCATGGTCACAATATTATCACGATACGGGATCGTGCCAGGACGAGGGGAGCGGGAAACCTCGGCAACGACCGCCTGCACATCAGCGCGTTCTCCCGGGGCAAGCGAAAAAAATAATGTGGGGCTCGCTTTTCCGGGCTTCATATCTGTCTCTTTCCAGTCTCCAAGAGAGAGTTCCCGCTCACTGAATTCCCAGATCACCACCCGTTTTCCCGCCAATCGATCACGGCCGTGCCTGAGCTCGGCCGCCAGCATCTCGCGGGAGCTGAAGGCTCCATCATCATTTCTGGCGAGCAGGTCGACCGGGCGCTGCAGGCGGGCGCTGAGATGCTCAGCCAACCCGCCGCCGCTGCCCAGCCCCAGCCCCGGTGACGAGTAGATATTGGTAAATGAGTCGCCAAGCAGCAGCACCGGGCCCTTCCTGTCAGGCTGCCAGAACTCGCCGGCCGGCGTCAGCACCTGTCTCATTGTTATGGTTTCACTGGAATAAATGGAACTTCCCTCAGCAAGTCTCAGCATGCGCAGCAGATCACCCGTTCCACTTTCTTCCAGCAGGTGAAAGCGATACGCACCATCTCCCGAGATACCCTCATAACGCTCCAGCAGAAAATCTGCAAGCCTGTCCGCAACCAATTCCACAGCGGCAGGGCGACCAGTGCGTGTCGGTTGCCAGATAGGCATCACCAGACGAAAGCTCATAGTCGTAAAGCAGATTGCGGGTGTCGAATACGGTAACGCCTGTCGCCTCTATCTGTGTCACAAAATCATCCCAGGAGCGATTGGCAAGCGGGGTGTCGATTTTTTTCAGCAGCAGTGGCGCTGCTCTAACCGCCGCCTTGACCGGTACCGGCAGCACGACGAGGTCAATCCCCTGGGAGGCAAGCTGAGCACCGAACAGCCGAATTGCCCGGACCGGGTCCGGATGGGATGGTTCTTCCCATACCTCGTTCCCCTGCGTCCGCTGCAGCTGCCGATTTTTATCGAGAAACGGCGGCCCGATCAGGTAATCGACTGCCGGTCGGTAAAAAAGCTGCCCGCTGCGGCCGGGAACAACTTTTTCATTGCCCTGGCCCAGGTATTTTACAAGCAGATATTGGATTGGCGGCAGGAGCATGGAGCGTAAAAAACTTTTGTCCTCAAGGTCACGTTCCAGCAGGTCGATGGTTTTCAGTACTCCTCTGTTGACGCCTCTAAAGCTGGCGGTCCACGAACCATTTCCCGCCCTTTGGACCGAGGCAAAGGACAGTTCAACCCCGCGACCACCATCAATCAGCAGTTGCGTGAGCGGCACCAGAAAAACAGAAAACAGAAAAAAAAGGCTCAGCAGCCGCGACCACCCTTTCGAAATCAAGGTTACACCGATTTCGCGTCTGGCCACTTCCTCCCTGCCTGTTGTATTCATCGTCACGGTCAGAAGTTAAAATAAATAAACGGGTTGTATGACTGTACACTGAGAACAGCCACGGCTAACAGGAATACTATGAGTATCACCAGTATCTTGGCGCCATCCAGCGTTCTGCTCCAGTCCCATGACTGCGGGCAACACCAGACAACCACAGCAGCGATGGCAACCGCAAGCATATTGTAAGGCGTATAGAGCAGGCCGCCCAGGAGCAGAGAGGTTTCAGGTACAGCAGCCAGACCGAACATCGACTGCAGGTAGGACACTGCTTCACCGAGCGTATCCGACCTGAAAAAAACCCAGCCGATCACGACCAGGATAAAGGTGAGACAGACCTTCAGCGGATGCGGCAGCATTGAGTAGAACGGTCGTTTTCCAAGCACCCGTTCACTGCCCAGATAGAGGCCATGGAGCCCGCCCCAGATGACAAAATTCCAGGAGGCCCCATGCCACAATCCACCAAGCAGCATGACAATGCCGATATTGACGGCTGTCCGCGTCGAACCGCCCGCCCTGTTGCCACCCAACGGAATATAGAGATATTCCCTGAGCCAGGTTGAAAGCGAAATGTGCCAGCGCCGCCAGAATTCGGTGATGGATGCGGATTTGTAGGGGGAGTCAAAGTTTTTGGCAAAGACAAAACCAAACATCAGGCCAAGCCCGATTGCCATGTCCGAATAACCGCTGAAGTCGAAATAGATCTGAAAACTGTAGGCCGCAGCGCCAAACCACGAATCAGCAAGCGAAAGTGAGGAAGTTGAAAAAGTGATATCGGCAATTTTTCCGCACGGGTTGGCAAGAAGCACTTTTTTTGCCATGCCAAGTATGAAAAATGCAACTCCCCTGGAAAACTTTTCCAAGGTATGCGATCTGCGCTGGAGTTGTTCCGCGATTTCCTTGAAACGGATTATCGGCCCCGCGACAAGCTGGGGAAACATCGACACGAAACAGGCGAAATCAAGAAAATTCGTTATATGCTTTGAATCATTGCGATACACGTCAATGGTATAGCTCATCGACTGAAATGTATAAAAACTGATTCCAAGCGGAAGAAGAAAATGGAGCACCGGTGCCGGTTCGAACCCTTCCACACCGAGAAGATAAAAAAGCTGGTTATAGCTCTCCACGGCGAACCCGTTGTATTTGAAGAAGCCAAGGAGCATCAGGTTGCTGATTATCGACACAGACAAGGCCACCCTTCTTCGACGCTTCTGCCAGCGCTGCGCTCTACCGATAAAAAGTCCACAGCCGTAATCAACAAACGTTGAAAAGAGCATCAGCAGGCAAAAGAACGGATTGGACCAGCCATAAAAAACATAGCTGACCGCCGTCAGCATGATATTGCGCCCCCTCAGCGGCATACCATAATAGAGAAGGAGACTGAGCGGCAGAAAATAGAAAAGAAAAATGTGCGACGAGAAAACCATCCGGGTAGGCAGTCTCCGGTAATTACCAGATAATAGTTTGCAGGCCGTCCCTGCTGGAGAACGATTCAGGGATCAGAGGCTCGCTTTAAAAACAAGGTAAACAAACACCAGTCTCAACAGTTGCTTTCTCCCATGCCCGAAGAAGCGGGCAATTTTCTTTTTCGTGATCATCAACACTATTCTCAGCAACATTTTCCGATCTCGAAACATCCGGGCCAGAAACTCACTCCTGCTTTCACGCTCATGTCCTGTTGATGTACTCTTCCCACTCCATGGGAAGCATCGTTTTTTTCTTGTTATTACAGCTTTTACAGCATGGGACAAGATTATCCCTGGTGCTGCGCCCGCCCCGCGCCAAAGGAACGAGATGATCCATGGTTAGTTCTTTATGGCTGAAACACAGACCGCAATAGTAGCATTTTCCCGCGGCAGTCTTTCTCTGCCACCACCTCGTCTTTCTCAGCTCGCGGGCCTTTGCACGCTCGCGCCTGATATCCTCCTCGCTTACCCCATCCAGCCAGAAAAAATCGTCCGTCACCCCACGACCTCGCCCATCAGAAGTTTTCGAAATTCTCCAATCAGGTAAAGCGACCCGGCAACCACCACCAGATCGCCTGGCGAGGCCAGCACTTTTGCCCTGGCCAGGGCTTCGGCAACCGTAGATAGGCACTCGTATTGTTTGGTTTCACGGCTGTCGAGCGCTGCGGCAAGCTGCTCGGGGGTGGCCGCCCGTTCGCTGTCCGGACGGGTCAACAGCAGATAATCGGCTTTGCGGGCAATGGCGTTGAGCATGTCGGAATAGTTTTTATCGCCCATCGAAGCCCAGATGAACACTATCCTGTCATAGCCGGTAAAAGTTTCAAGCGTTTCGACGAGCAGACGAACGCCTGCTTCGTTGTGCGCCCCGTCAAGCAGGAAATGCAAAGAATCCGGCGCTTCAGCCCTGCTGCCGCCTGCCGGGACTGCGACCTCCAGCAGCTCCATTCTGCCGGGCCAACGGGCTTTCTGCAAACCAAGCCGAATTGAATCATCGGCTATGGCAAAGCCTCTGTCCCTCAGCAAAACTGCTGCGGCAATCGCCGAAGCACCATTTTCAGCCTGCCAGAGGCCTCCTGCGGGCAGGCTTAAACCCTCTATCAGCACACCACCAGGATTTCGCCAGCGCCAGCTGTTTCCTTCAGCAGGCTCGAGAAAATAGTCGTGATTACGGGTAAGAAGAGGAGCACCGAGATCCCTGCAGGTCTGCTCGATCACTGCCCGCGGAGCGCCGTCGAGCACACCTGAAATTACCGGTGTTGCTCGTTTGATTATCCCCGCCTTTTCGCGGGCTATGGACGCCACGCTGTCCCCGAGGTACTGTTGATGATCCAGGCTGACCGTCGTAATCACCGAGATCAGCGGATTCAGCACATTGGTCGCGTCGAGCCTGCCGCCCATTCCGGTCTCGGCGATAACAAGGTCGCAGCGCTGTTCGGCAAACCAGCTGAAGGCAAGGGCCGTGGCACACTCAAAATAGGTAATGGTCCTGCCTTTCAGTGCGCTGCGTATCTTCTCCATCAGCCGGGCAAACGTATCTTCTGAAATATAGCGGTCGTCAATGCGGAAGCGCTCCCGCACCGAGCTGAGATGAGGCGAGGTATAGAGACCGGTACGGTATCCTGCCTGCACCAGGATCGAGCGAAGCATCTCGCAGACAGAGCCCTTGCCGTTGGTTCCGGCAACATGAACCGCCGGGCAGCTCTTCTCCGGTGAACCGAGTTCTGCCAGGATGTCCTGCATCGCTTCCAGCCCGAGCTTGATCTTGTGCATCTGCAGTTGGTCGAGATATTCCCAGGCGTCCTGGTAGGTTGTAAGCAGCTTATTGACACGGGTATTCATAATATGGACAGGTGCTCAGCCGACGATGGTGAGCTTTGCATAATCAAGATGTAACGTTTTTTTGCCATGACGGTCAAAGGCAATGTCGAGGGTCCGCGGCGGCACTTTTTTCTGAACCGTCCCGGAACCAAAAAAAGGATGATTCACCCGCACCCCTTTGGAAAAATCCTCAAGGTCCAGCTTCTGCCGCTTTTTGGAGGCTGCTGCCCGGGGGCGAACCGGCGGCGCAGCGCTTTGAAAAGAGGCAAAGCGCTCGGTCTCTGCTTCCAGCCGCTGGTATCCGCCCGGACTCAATTCAACCAGAAAGGGCGACATGCCGACACGCTTGAATTTGCGGTCAGGCGTCATCAACTCTCGCGGGTAGGTCAGGAAGAGATGCTGTTTCGCCCGCGTGGCGGCAACATAGAGCAGGCGGCGCTCCTCCTCCCACTGTTCACCGGCAAAAGCCGATGCATGCGGGAATCTGCCGTCAGCAAGGCCGATGACGAAGACCGCTTCCCACTCAAGACCTTTCGCCGAATGAATTGTCGACAGGACCAGTGTTTCAACGTCTCCCCCATAGGCCTGCAGGTCACTCTCCGGGGGATCGAGCGTCGTATCATCTATGAAACTCTGGAGATCTTCGTAAGGCTCGATGATCGTCTTCAACTGATCCAGGTCTTTCTGCCGCTTCGGGTAATCATCACCGTATAAACGTTCAAATACCGGCTGATACCAGACGAGCGCGGTTTCGCAGAGTTCAGCGGGTTTCTGCGCTGATTTCCGCAGGTCAGCAAAGAGCCGTGAGAGCCTGACGATCCCGTCTTTCCAGGTCTTTCCCGCCGGGTAACGGGACAGTGCCTGGAAGGGATCATCTGCTGTCGAAATTGTCGCGGTAATCTTCTGGGCGGTTTTCGGACCGATCTTGTCGATGCTGAGCAGCAGACGGTTCCAGCTGAGATTATCAAGCGGGTTTACCAGCAGCCGCAGGATGGCCAGCACATCTTTCATGTGCGCCGCTTCCGTCAATTTCAGCCCACCCCGTTTCTCGAATTGGATCGAGTGGCTGCCCAGTTCCAGTTCAAGTTTGAAAGAGTGAAATCCGGAGCGGAACAAGACGGCAATATCCCGCAGGCTGATGCCGTCATTTCGCAGCTCCTGAATCTTCCTGACGACAAAGTCCGCTTCAGAGCGTTCATCCCTGCTGCCGAACAGATACGGTTTCCGGTCACCTTCTATCCTGGTAAACAGGGTCTTGGTATATTTTTCTGTTGCATTGCGGATAATATCATTGGTCAGGCTCAGAATCGGCTGCGCTGAGCGATAATTTTCTTCAAGTTTGATGATTTTTGTTCCGGGAAAGGTTTCCGGAAAGCGCATGATATTGTAGAAATCAGCGCCCCTGAATGAGTAGATTGACTGTGAGTCGTCGCCGACAACCATCACATTGTCATGACGGTAGGCGGCAAGCCTGACAATATCCGCCTGGATAAGATTGGTGTCCTGGTACTCATCGACCATGATATACTTATAGCGAAGGGAAATCTCTTCCCGGACATCGACAACTTCGGCCAGCAAACGTTTCCAGTTGACCAGCAGGTCGTCGTAGTCCATCAATCCGTGATTGAACTTAAACTCCTGATAGTGCTTGTGCAGGAGCAGTATATCGTCGGCAAATTCACTGAGGTGGGCGTATTGATCGAAAATCAGATCTTCCAGCGGCCGCGCCTTGTTCACCGAGCCACTGATCATGTTAATTACCGCCCGTTTGGACGGAAACTGTTTCTTCGGCCCTGACAGCTCAAGAGATGACTTCAGCAAATTGATAATCCCTTCAGCATCTCCCCGGTCTATAATGGTAAAGGATGAGCCGAAGCCGAGATGGTGCCCATACCGCCTGAGAAGCATGTTGGCCACGCCGTGAAAGGTTCCGCCAGTCACCCGGCTGCATGAATCATTGAGGACCACGCCGGCGCGCCAGAGCATCTCCTGGGAGGCTTTTCTGGTGAAGGTGAGCAGCAGGATTGATTCCGGCTCGATTCCGCTGTTTATCAGGTGGGCGACCCGGTAGACCAGAGTCCTGGTTTTGCCGCTGCCGGCGCCGGCAATGACCAGGACAGGACCCTCAGTCGTGACGACCGCCTGATATTGCGCGTCATTCAGGTCCTGGCGGTAGGTTGGTTGATTTCTCATAGGCCGCAAATGTACCACAGCCGCTGATACACCGCAACGCCAGTTGACAAAGAGTGATCTGGAGCTATACTATTTTTGCGAACAATCTCCTGGCAAGATTTTTAATACATAATTACCGGTAGTTGAATGAGGAAATCATGAATAACGACAATTTCGCCCTGCTGTTTGACGAAAAGGTATGTGCGGAACTGCTGCCGCCCGGGAAAGCAGATGAATTTTTCGAGGCGCTCCTCGGTGACGCCTCGGAGGGGTCTTACGATATCGAACTCGTCTATGACGGATCCGATGGCAGCAATCTGCAGTTTAACCTGTTGCTGCATGAACGGCCCGGACACTGCCTTGCCTGCAATCTCACCCAGGGACTGCCGCAGGTGTTTTCCCGGCACCCGGTTATTGATATTTCCGGGATGGTCGAGCAGGTCAACATACTGCTGGGCAACCGAGCCCGGGCAACCGGCTGGCACCTGGGTTCAACCGAGCAGCGCAGCAGTTCCCTCCACCTGATTCCCCTGAATATATCGCTTGGCTAAACCACATGTGCACAGTAGACAAAAGGCCGACTCACCATGAGTCGGCCTTTTATCTGCTGCACATGTTGAAGAATCTCTCAGGTAACGGCCACTCTCGCCCGGCCAGCGGCCTTCGCGTGATAGAGGATGTCGTCGGTTCTCTCCATCCAGCCCTGCAGGCTTTCCTCTTTCTTTAACTGGGCCAGGCCGATCGAGACACCCAGCTTGATCTGCTTATCTGCCCAGACATCGAGCTGGTCTACCTTTTTAACCAGCCGCTCCGCGAGGATCTGACCATTCTTTCTACTGGTATTGTCAAGGATGATTAAAAATTCGTCACCGCCCATCCTGACAAGCAGGTCTGTCGATCTCACGGCGGCCGCCAGGACATCAGCAACTGACTTTAACACCTTGTCTCCGCATTGATGCCCGAGGTTATCGTTAATCTCCTTGAAACGATCAAGATCGAGGGAAAGCATGGTCAGCGGGTGATTGTAGCGTTTTGCGCTGTCCATCATGGCATGGATTCGCTCATCGAACACCCGACGATTGGCAATGCCGGTCAAGGCGTCCGAACTCGCCCGTTCAAAGAGGTCCTCGTACTCGAGCCCCCTTTGCAATGACTCTGCCAGAACGACCAGGGAATCATTGATGATATCCATCTCTTTGTCGCTCAGCTCCTTTCCTTCTTTAAGGATAAGGAGGATGCCGGTGTCATCGACGGTCTCAAAAATCCACTTGTGCCCGAAGTGCCCGTCGTCGCTCTTGACGATATGGCGGCGGTCGGAAACATTCTTTATCAGCTCTTCGGCAAAAGCGATCGCCCGCCGCCGATTGGGTCCATGCCCGGAACAGAAGAGGTGTTTGCGCTTACGGACCGTATTGTTGTAACCGATCAACTCGTGTTCCACAATCGGCATCAGCCAGACAGAATAGGCCTCTATCATGCTTGTCATGCTGAGTACACCGGACATTCTGCCATGCAGCCGGTTGATAAGATCGAGCCTTTCAGATTGACGTTTCAACTGATCAAGCTCGAACATAACCTGGTTCAAATCTTCTGAACCGGTCGTGAGCATCATCGAATCAGGTTGTTCTGTCAAAATGTTCATTTTTTTTTCCTTTGCTGTAATATCTTTTCAATCGCCTTCACCATACCTATCGGCATAAGCGGTTAAATCTTTAGTATAATTTAGCAAATAACATGCCAGACAAGAGAAACAAGCTGCGACGAAACCTGTATAAACCACGTATGCAGCTGTTATTACGATTTAAAAAAAGAAGATGTTGTGTAATTTACAACTGCTGCTGCGAGAGCTGCTTTTCGTGTGATTTCAACCATTTTTATTGGCACTCGTCAGTGAGTCAAATATTTGGCAGTACAACGTCATTTCTGTGCCGGGCAGTGGCGGGGAAAAAACCTCACGCTCGAGGGAACCAGGAGCCACGCTTGCCTTCCCCGTTAAAAGAAGGTAGAAAGCGAAGGTGATCGTTTCAGTGTCAGCCCGCTTGGCGTTTTTATTCAACAATCTGCCATGAATCTACAAGATACACTTGGTGAACTGTTCATTATTGGTTTTCAGGGTGCTGAAATAGAACCCGGCGGCGCGCTTGAAGAGCAACTCAAAACCCTCAAGCCCGGCGGCATCATTCTCTTTGATCGCTCCCTTGCAAACCCCGAAAAAGGCGGGAATATCACCTCTCCGCTGCAGCTCAGGGAACTCACCGCATATCTGCACAGTCTCAGTTCGACTCCGCTGCTCGTCTGTGTCGATCAGGAAGGTGGACTTGTGCAGCGCCTCAACAGTGGCAACGGCTTCTTCGCTAGCTGCTCCGCTGAAAAAATGGGAACATCCAGGACACTTGAGCTGCTCCGTTCCGAGTCTCTGCGCACCGCGGAAAATCTCCGCAGGCACGGGATAAACGTCAACTTTGCACCCGTTGTCGATCTCAACATCAACGCCGCCAACCCGATTATCGGCAACGTTCAACGTTCATTCTCAGCAGATCCCGAGCGGGTAATCAGCTGCGCTGAGGCCTGGATTACCTGTCACCGCAGACATAATGTCCTCTCCTGCCTCAAGCACTTTCCCGGGCACGGCAGTTCTGCTGCTGATTCCCACCTGGGGTTTGTCGATATCAGCAGCAGCTGGGAAGACAGGGAACTGCTTCCCTACCGGCAGCTTATCGACAGGAAGATGGCCGACATGGTAATGGTCGGTCATCTCTATAACTACCACCTTGATCCCCAGTATCCGGCAACGCTGTCACATCGTACTGTTTCCGGACTGCTGCGTGGGCAGCTCGGTTTTGACGGTGTTGTGGTAACAGATGACATGCAGATGAAAGCGATCTCGGATCGCTATGGTTTTGCAGAGGCGATCTGCCAATCGCTCGAAGCAGGCATTGACATGATCGTCATCGGGAATAATCTTGAGCACAGGGACGCGTTGTTAAGCGAGGCGATAGAGGCAGTCTTGGCGGGTATCGAAAGCGGTGCGGTGCGTGAGGAGACGATCAACGCAGCCCTTACCAGAATCGGTCGCCTGAAACATTCTCTTACAGGCTGAAAAAATGCAACAAACGATCAAGACCCACGAAGTGTTCGTCGGCTATTTCCTCTGGATTTTTGGCTTCCTTGGAGCACACCGCTTTTACTACGGCCGACAGATATCGGGAACCATATACTTCTTCACACTCGGTCTTTTCCTGATCGGCTGGTTTGTCGATCTTTTCCTGATCCCTTCAATGAACCGCGACGCCGACTTCAGGTTTATTGAAGGTCCTGTCGACTATAATATCGCCTGGCTTCTCCTGGCCTTTCTCGGCATTTTCGGCATACACCGGATGTACATCGGGAAGTGGGGCACCGGGCTGGTCTACCTGCTGACCATCGGACTGTTCGGTATCGGTATTATCTATGACTTCTGGACGTTGAACAGCCAGATCAGCCTGATTAATCACGCCGCCTCAAAAAAAGCGTCGTCGATCAGCTGAGCGATTATTTGAGCAACCGGCCGACAACCCTGGAAAGCTCTTTGAGGGAGACCGGCTTCTTGCAGTAATCATCTATGTTTGCCGGGTCGGCTGATTCTTTACCGACGGTCTCCGAGTAACCGGTAATCAGGATGGTCGGCAGATCAGGGCGAAGCTTTTTTACCTCTGCACAGAGTTCCACACCGGTCAGCTCCGGCATGGTCAGGTCAGTCAGCAGCAGGTCAAAATCTCCGGGGTTCTCGCGAAACTCCCGGAGAGCCTGGCTGGCGGAAATCCTGCTCGTCACCGTGTAGCCGAGGCTCTGCAGCAATTCACCGGTCACCTGCATGACTTGTGGCTCATCATCCACCAGCAGGACATGCCCCTCACCGGCAACCAGTTCATCACTGCTGACAATCTGGTGAAGAGGGGTAAGCTTGTGGGGTCGTGGGAAACTTATTGTAAAAGTCGTTCCTGATCCCGGCTGCGAGTCGATCTCGATTTTCCCCCTGTGCTGGCTGACGATACTGTGGACAAGCGCCAGCCCCATCCCTGTTCCCTGGCCTTTTTCTTTTGTCGTGAAGTACGGCTCAAAAATCCGCTCGCGCAGTTCAGGACTCATGCCGCAACCGCTGTCCTCGACGACAAGCTGCACCCAGCCGCGATCATTAGCTGGCTGGTATTCCAGCTTTTTCAGCCTGACAGTCAGGGTGCCGTGATTGCGGCCGATCGCCTCCGCACTGTTCGTACAGAGGTTAACGAGCACCTGGTGGATCTGCACCGGGTCAATGAAAACGGTATCACAGTCCTGATCTATTTCCTGGTCAATGCGGATAGTGGACGGGAGGGTAACCCGCATCAGTTTGACCACTTCCTTGACGATTGGCTGGAGATGCTGGAGGCTTTCTTTCTGTTCATTTGACCTTGAAAAAGCGAGAATCTGATCGACAAGACTCTTTGCCCGTTTCCCCGCCTTGAGTATTTCGCCAATATATTCAAAAATCGGCTTTTCATCGAGCCCATCCTGGAGCATCTTCAGTTTTATGATTTCCGCATATCCCATGATCGGCGTCAGAACGTTGTTGAAGTCGTGGGCAACACCCCCCGCCAAGGTACCGATAGCCTCCATCTTCTGGGCATGACGCAGTTGCCTCTCCAGCAAAAAACGATCGGTTACATCACGGGCTATGACCACGACACTTTCTACCTTTCCCTTACTGTTCTTGACCGGTGTACCGATAACCTCGAAAAAACTGTCCTCCGCCTCTCCGTCGTTTTCAATCCGATGGGTACCGATTCTCACCTGGCCGTCAATAACACTTCTCGGGACGGCACAGTTTTCACAGTCAGCCGACTGTTTACAGATAATGTCACGGCAGAGCCGGCCTATCGGATCTTCTATGCTCTGGTGGACGGTATCGTTAACCCAGACAGCTGCAAGGCTGACATCGAACAGCGCGATAATGCCTGGAAAACCATCAAGGATTGCTTTCTTTTGGGACTCACTGGAAACAAGGGCCCGTTCAATACCCTTCAGGTCACTGAGATCTATCAGGGTGGTGACGATTCCGCGATGATTGCCCAAAGCATCGCAGACGAGAGATTTGCGATAAATCACCTCATGGTGTCGGCCATCCGCACCAGCGGCTCTGCCCTCATACGGTTCAGCTGTGCCAGTCTCGCGAAGAAGACGATCAGCCCTGTCATGGCTGGGCGAACGGTCATCCACCAGCAGACTGTAAACACCCGACTGCCGCACCTCTTCGTCAGATTTGCCAACAAACCTGGTAAACGCTCTATTTGAGCCGATAAAATTGCCGCTGAGATCAAGGAAAAAAACGGGAACAGAGATGGCGTCTATCAGTTCCTGTTCATAAGAAAGAGTACCCGCCATCGGCTTTTCCTGTTGCCCCTGCTTTCCGGAGAGGTACTCCATGTATGCCTTGTTCATGCGCGAACCCAATGAAAACATGAGAAAAACAATATAGCCTAACTATATCACCATCTTTTTGTATTTGCCACAGGCAAGCGAAAAATAGCTGGAGCCGTTTCTTGACTTTTACCAGCTTCTCATTACCCTTTTGAATCAGCAAAGACAAGACACCTTGGAGAAATGATGAACAAACAGGACTTCAGCCGTTCTTTTTGCCAGAGAAAGCCGGACATTTCCTACCCCTGTCGTTGGGAATACAAGGTCATCGGAGAAGATCGCCAAACATTGACCGAGGTCATTTTCGCAGCCTGTGCCCCTGCAGTTCCTGACATAGAACTGTCCAACATCAGTTCAAGCGGCAGATATTACAGTTTAAACGCAACACTTACCGTTGCTGACGAGGAAACGAGGCTCATCATCTTTGAGCGTCTTCAGATACATCCAGCAGTAAAAATGGTGATCTGAATGTCCGCTCGGAAAAAGAAATCAGACATTGTTGAAGCGCTTCGGGAAGGGGTCGCCATCGTCCAGATGGTTTTTTTCAAGGAGCTGCGTACCAAGATCAGCAAACGCTACCCCGAACTGGAACAGAAAGAACAGCTCATGCTCAGCGGAGCGGTAACCAATGAACTGTTTGGCACCAGGAATTCGGAGCCCAGGTTTGCGCAGTTCCGAAAAGATCACAAGGCGGTTATTGAACAGGAATTACTCGGCCTGGCGGCGAACCTGCCGGAGCTGAGGCCATACATAACTGATGCGTTGCGGGTACAGACCTTGTGTGACAGTCATGAAGGAGTCAAGGACACTGCTGTCCTTGAGGCGGCGGACAGGATCGGCATCCTGCTCAAGGACCGTGACATCCCGCTGCCCTCGGTTTTCATGACGTTTGCCAGGGGCCTTGGTGACCAGCATCAGCTGATAACCCCTCCGGTACAGATCACCACAGAAGACGATTCGACAATGGTGCACTAAACATGGCGGTTCCTGCAGGAAACTACGGATTGACTTGAATCCGTGCCGGAAAAACCCCCCGCAGTGAATTGCACAGGAAAATCATATCTGCTGCCAGGACTTCCTCCCTGCTCAGGACCTTTTCAACAACCTGCTTTTCAGGGGCTCCGGCCAGCAGCTGTTTCCGCATCACGCCGCCGAGCAGGCCGCAGTGCTCGGGCGGTGTGAAATAGATGTTATCCTTCAGGATAACGATGTTTGTAATGCAGCCCTCGGTAACCTCTCCGCGTTCATTGCAGAAGATGACATCGAACAGGCCTGCAGCCTGCGCACGCTCGTATGCCCTGTCATACCAGGTTCTCATGGTGGTTTTATGAAACAGCCACGGACCGGTGCTGTCGGTGCTTTTTTCTGCAAATCCGATTGACACCGGCAGGAGACGCTCATCATTGCTGCTGTCAGGCAGGTGCAGAGACCCAACGGGATCACATGGCGCTGCTGTCAGTTCTATTGCACCCCCGGAAGAAAGTGTCAGCCTGACGCGATGACAGCCGTTCTTTGCAAATGAGACTGCCAGTGATTCAAGGCGGTGATTCAGCTGCTCTTTATCACAGGGAAAATTGAAGTAGGATGCCGAACGCTGCAGCCTGTGCAGATGATCCTCATGATAGAGATACCCGTCTCGGCCATCATGGAGCATGGTCTCAATCAGTTTAAACTCGGGGAGCGGGCTGGTCAGGAATTTTGCTTTCAGGAGGCATTCCTGCCATTCATCTTCCGGCGACGAATCCGCCACGATCCCGGAACCGATGCCCATTTCGCCCCGTCCGCCGCTCACGGTAACGGTGCGGATCGGTACATTGAAAACCGCCTTTCCCGCAGGAGAAAAATAACCTATCGCCCCGGTATAGACTCCTCTTGGCTGTTTCTCAAGTTCCCCGATAATCTCCATGGTCCGAATCTTTGGGGCCCCGGTTACCGAACCGCAGGGGAACAGCGCCTGCAGGATTTCCCCGGGAGTCAGGCGGCTGTCATCAAGGCGTTGGGCAACAATTGATGAGGTCATTTGAAAAACCGATTGATAGCGCTCAACGTCAAACAACGAGGTTACGTTTACAGAGCCGCCGCCGGTTTCTTTGACCAGGTGCGACAGGTCATTGCGCAGCAGATCGACAATCATCACATTTTCGCTGCGATTTTTTTCATCATTGTGAAGCAGGTGATGAAGATTTTCATCCTCTCTTGTATTTCGGCCGCGCTTCATGGTGCCTTTCATCGGTTTTGCCTGGATCAACCGGCGATCGGCACGAAAAAACAGTTCAGGAGAAAATGACAGTATATAGTCATCCCCATCCTTGATACAGGCTCCAAAGGGAACCGGTTGGCTTCTCCTGAGATCACCGTAGAAGCCGCTGATTGAACCTTCAAAATCAAAGGTAAACTTAAAGGTGTAGTTGACCTGGTAGGTGTCGCCTGCCGCAATATAGTCAAGGATTCTGCTGATCGCCTGACAGTAGTGGCGCTGCTCCATGTTCGCCGACAGATTTTTCAACTGATAGCTGCACGCGACCGCGGGCGGCTCCGCCAGCGGCAGCGCATCTGCCTGGCTGCGGTCATGATGAAAAAGGCGTGGCTGCTTATAGACGCCGAGACTGGCGATCACATAATCCTGCCCGCCGCAGTGAACAGGCAGATGATCGTGGAGAAATTCGTAGCCGAACCAGCCGGCGAGGTAGTAATCACGGTCCAGGTAATGCTGCAGGCAATTGAGAAAATCCAGCCGGCTATCGCCGGGACGGCAGCGCAGCTGTCTTATCGGTTGGGTAAAAAGCAGGGATTCCCGGTTTTCATGATCAGGCAGCGATGTGTCCAGAAAAACAAAGCGATCATGCCCGGCAAGGTCCGAAAGCAGATGAGAAACTGCTCTGTCAGCTAACTTTTTCCCGATCATTTCAGGTAAACAGCTTATTTTTTTGTGTTGAGTTCCTTCTTCATCTCCTCGTATTCTTCAACGGCACTCAGCACTGCATTGTCCTGGCGTGCTTTGATTTCCTTTACTTTCTCTTTTACTTTTTCTTCATTTATTTTAAGGGTCTGGGTGCCGAAAATACTGTTGGCGAGGTACGTAAAAGAAAAATGCATCAATTCAACATCGTCTTCACGTATTTTTTCCACAATCTCGGGATCAACCTCATAGGTTTTCAGAAAAGAGCTCTCGAAAATAAACCGTCGGAAATGAGCCAGATCCGTTGAGGCCATGAAAAACATGCGTTTCGCCTGCTCGGAGAGTGTCGCCTGGTGACCGAAAGATTTCCGCCTCATAACCAGCCGGAGCCATTCCCTGTTCATCTCATCACGGAGATCGACACCCTGGTCGGCGCGCCACTCCCCAACAGTCCACTTCTTATCTTCCTCGTGCCCTTTGCAATAACCTTCCTTTACCAGGAAAAAGAATTTTTCCTCGGCCGAGGTCATTTCATTGCCAGCCGCATCCCTGCTGCCGCCTTCGTGAAAATCAGCCATCCCTACCGGATAATAGCGACAGGCGGTCGGCCGGTCTGTGTAGACGGTACATCCCTCCGGGGTAACAAAGGGACACTTGTCATCCTCCTCCCTCATCTTGATCATCACCCCCGGCATATCGGTTTTCTCAAGGTATGTCGGAAGCGTGTAACGATGGAGAAACTCATGGGCGGGAATCTGCAGCCGTTTTGTCAACATCAGGATGTCGTAGGGGGTCAGAACGATTTTGATGCTCCCGCAGCAGGCGGTAAAGCAGCTGACTCCGGGATGACAGCGAAACTGTATGATGCTGTCCATCGTCAACTTGACGGGCTGGATATTCGATGGGTTTTTTTCCTTGCCAAATAACATCTTTTCCTTGGTGCTCAATTCCTGATCACTCATTCTGCTACCTCAAATAAAATTATAGACAACCACAACGTGGCATGATTTTCGCTGTTCGCAAGACCTCGTATATTAAACGCTCGTGCTCGTCATGTCAAACAGGATTTACCCCTTGTATTTTCGTTCTTTTCTATGCCATTATAAATCGAGGGATAACAGGAAAATAGCAGGCAATCACCAGTACGGCCTGCTTATGTGTTGCAGTTTCCCCTAAATAGTCGTATATGTTTCTCTCCAAAAGAGAGGAATCAGGTGTCTGCCGTCGCCCGGCCGGGCTCAGATTCCATCTCACTGCAAGGTTGTCTCTATGAAATTATTTGTGCGCCCTGTTGATTTAACCAGCGTCAACACGATTGTCTACCATCTTCCCGATGGCCCGAGTCTGTCACTCAATGTTGATGGAATTGAGGAGTTCATTGATCTCGAGCTGGAGCAGGGCCACTACTGCGACACTTCAGATATCGATGGTACGCTGCATTTCTTCCCGAAAGGAAATGCCTGAGTAAAGGCGCGACGGTTTTTTCAGCTGTCGCTGCTGGGTATTCCTCCCTGCCTGTTCCTTTTCCCTCGCCGGACTCCCTCATGGATATAGACTTTTCTTCTGACGGACATGTTCATACCCACCTCTGCAGACATGCGGGCGGAACAATGGAAGAGTACGTGAAGGCCGCAATTGCTGCAGGACTCCGTCATATGGTGTTCCTGGAACATTTGGAAGAAGGCATCAAGTATCTCGAGAGGACCTGGTTGAGAGAAGATGATTTTGACTACTACTTTGAAGAAGGCAGTCGGCTCAAGCAGGTTTACGGTAATTCTATCGAGATCGGACTCGGTGTCGAGGTCGGCTACAATCCCCATTGCCCCGAGAAAATCCTGAAGCGACTGGCGGCGAGGAAATGGGATCGTATCGGCCTCTCATATCATTTCTACCGGCAGCCTGAAAACGGGCGGTTCCTTAATTTTCTCAGCCGAAAGCAGACAAACATAAGAGCGTTTCAAAGAAATGATGCCTCGGCTCTGCTCAGCCACTACTTCACCTCTCTCATTGATGCCGTGCAGATCATTCCGGCCAATGTACTCTGTCATCTCGATGCTGGCCTGAGGCATGTTCCCGACCTCTGCCTGAACAGCGAGCACCGTGAGCTGATAGACGAGCTGCTTTATCAGATCAAGGAGGCGGAAATAAAACTGGAGCTGAACACATCGGGGTATGAGACCCGGGA
>CAXXTV010000005.1:0-163882 GCA_963674815.2 Desulfocapsaceae bacterium | reverse complement strand
CATAGAGCTGTTTTAATGCCTGCGAGAGAATCACCTGGTCATCACCGTACGGGTCTTCAAGAAAAAAACGACGACTTCCGCTGAGGATACCTTTTCTGACAGAGAGCAGGGCGACGGAAACGGAGACCCCCTGCCGGTAAAAGCCAAACACATCCCTGTTCTTCCGGATATTGGAGAGCACAATCTGTTTTTCAAGGGTTTTGTCAAGGGCTCCAATTCGGTCCCTCAGCAACGCCGCTTTCTCAAATTCCTGGTGCGCTGCTGCAGTCAGCATTTCATTTTTCAGCTGCTTGAGCAACAGTTGATTACGTCCTTCCAGGAACATGATGACCTTGTTTACCATATCCTGGTAGTGGGTTATATCAGCTTTGCCAGCACAGGGGGCAAGGCAGCTGTTCATCTGGTGATTCAGGCAGGCTCTCTTGCGTGGTTTCAGCTTGGCGCCTTTACACCGTCTGAGCGGGAACAATGACGAGAGGAGCTTGAGAGTCGACCACATTGCCGATGAAGACGCGTAAGGGCCAAAATATCGCGCCCCGTCGCGTTTCTTCCTGCGGGTCATGAAAACGCGGGGCCACTCTTCCTGGACTGTGACTTTGATAAAGGGGTAACTCTTGTCGTCCCGCAGAATAACATTGTATTTGGGGCGATGTTTTTTTATTAAGGATGATTCGAGAATGAGCGCCTCTTTTTCCGTATTGGTCATAATCGTGTCGATTTTAACCACATGGCTGAGCATAACTGCGGTTTTGCTGTGACCTGGAGCGGAAAAATGAAGATATGATGATAATCTTTTGAAAAGGTCTTTGGCTTTACCGACGTAAAGGACCGACGAGCCTTTATCGAGCATCAGGTATACACCAGGTGCATGAGGGATTGATGAAAGGAATTCCTGGTCTAGCATGCTGGAAATTACTCTATACAGAAGGCATCTGCAGCTGTGCCCGTTTATTCTGGTATCTGGAATAGATGATTGACAAACAGTAAGACGGCCTGCTTATATTTCCAGCAGTGCATTCAATTTTTGCTTTTCAGGAGCGCTCTGTCAAGAAGATGAATTTTTTTCATAAAATAGCGATAGACCGTTTTCAGCCGAACTATATGTCCGGCTGGTGTTATAACCGCTTCAATAAAAAGAAGGCGGTCGATCTCTGTTTGAGGCACAACGGCAAGATTATTAGCAGGACGGCAGCTGACAGGTTCAGGGAAGATCTCCTTGAGCTTGGCCTGCACCCCACGGGGAAGTGCGGTTTTGAGTTAACTGTCGATCCTGCTGCTGTCCTCCCTGAAACAGGAGTGTTCCTGCTGACTCCGATCAATTCAACCAGCCCGCTTGCGGTATTCAGCCCCGATCTCTCCGCCAGGATCGATAACCCAGGCATCTGGGAATCGTTTAATCTCTGGCTGCCGCTGCGCCCGGGCTCCGGGCCGCGGCTTCTGTTCATGCATATCCCAAAGACTGCGGGCACGTCTTTTAACACCCAGGTCTCAAAGATGTTCCCTCGCAACAGAATTGGCACCCATATAGAGCTTGAGGATAAGACGAGGTATCCGCTGCTCGCCCGCAAAAAAAGATATCTATCCGGCCATCTGCGTTACGGAGTATTCAAGGACTCTTTCTGTACCGGTGAGTTTCGGCTCTACACGATCGTCAGAGAACCATATGCCCACCTCCATTCTCATCTAAAGTGGATGATCAAAACGGCAGCTGAAGATAGTGACAACTATTTTAAATACAGCAACAGGGTTATCTATGAGCTCGGCAAGAAACTGGCGGCAATAGAGTTTGGCCGGGTCGAAAGGGTTGAGGACTTTGTCCGAAGTCTCAGTGATGTGGAGGCAAAATTTTTTGACAACATGCAGACCCGCTACTTTTGTGAACAGGACATTGGCCGGGTGACTGAAGACGATTTCAGACAGGCTGTGAACAATACAGGAGCATTCAGCCTTATCGGCCTGACGGAGCGATATGAGCAGTTTCTTCAGCAGTTCACCGCGCGCAATAAACTGTCAAATCCTGAGAAATCAGGACAGCTCAATCGGTCAGTTTCGCCGCCCCTGTTTGCTGGGGACGACCCTGAAATACGCACTGTTCTCCGCCCCCTGGTACAATATGACCTGAGGTTGTACGACATTATAAAAAAACGTCAATGAAACAGGTGCTCTCAACAGGCTTGAGCGTTGATCCTGCTGTTGTTGCGGAGAAATGCTTCAGTGTTTCATCATTTACCAGCAGGCGAAAACGAAGTATTGTTGAGTTCCAGCTGCGATAACGCAGGCTGTCTATCAGAAATCATCGTATAACTATGGCCAAGGTCAGCGTAATAATCCCCTGCTATAATCAGGGCAGCTATGTCTCTGAAGCTGTCGACTCGGTTCTTGCCCAGACATACCGGGATTTTGAGCTCATCATCGTCAATGATGGTTCTACCGATGAAAAGACAAACACGATACTGAAAACATTCAGGCGTGACAGAACAAGGGTAATTGCAACCGCAAACCAGGGACTGGCTGCGGCAAGAAACACCGGAATTGCAGCAGCTGTCGGCGAGTATATCCTCCCCCTTGACGCCGATGACCGTATAGCACCATCCTATCTTGAAGAGGGTGTTTCCCTGCTTGAAAGCGAAGCTGAGGTCGGGATCGTCTACAGCCGTGCCATGCTTTTTGGAGCGGTAAATTGTGAATGGAATCTGCCCAGCTATTGCCTCGAAGAAATGGTGAAGGACAATGTTATTTTCTGCTCTGCCCTTTTCAGGCGCAGCGACTGGGAGGTGGTGGGCGGCTACGATCCCGGCATGATATACGGCTGGGAAGATTATGATTTCTGGCTGTCACTGATAGAGCGGGGACGCGAAGTCAGGCGGCTTGACAGCCATTTATTCTTCTACCGGGTCTCTGCGGATTCGATGGTCAGGACGAAGGAGAAATGGCAGAAAACCGAGATGTTTACGAGAATTTATCATCGGCACCGTGAGTTAATCAGCCAGAACATCGCGGTCTGGATAGAGAACCTCATTGAGCAGCGTGAACCGTACCATACCTGCAGACTCTATATCGATACGGGAAATGGCTTCAATGAAGCAGAGAGCATCGGCAGAAAGATTTCCGAGGGCTCGCAGCACCTGGTTTTCAACCTGGAGAATTTTCCGCCACCCAGAAGATTTCGTTTAGACCCGGTAAATTGTTCAGCATGTGTACGACTTGATTTTCTGATTATAAAGCAAGGACAGACCCCAACAAAAATTGCTGTTGATAGCCTGTCCAGCAATGGTGCGTGCAGAAACGGAAATGTCTTCATGTTTTCAGATACCGATCCCCAGATCCGATTACCTGTGCTCAGGAACGCGGGAACCATTGCTTCTCTTGAACTGGGCTTGACGCTTCTCTCCGTGGGAGAACAATCGTTGAGGGAAATCATCGAGCACCAGAAACAGCATCTTCTTTCTCCTCCTGCGCTCTACCGAAAATTGATGGGCTGGTTGCGGAGAAGTACGCGGGGACAGAGCTGATATGGGAGGCTGGTTAGATCGTATTAAGAAGAATATCCGATTAATCAGGCAGATTGTCCGTAACAGATCTTATTGTCTCTTATTCTATCTTTCCAGTATTGATGATGATTTCTATAAGCGATACGAACCAGGCGCAGAGAATAACTTTGAGCGCAGTCCTCATCCATTATTTGACAGTATCTATTATCGTAACCGGTATCTAGATAACTCATATCAGGGACATCCTTTTTGCCACTATATGGCTGTTGGTTTTGCAAAAGGATACAAACCAGGTCCTTTTTTTGATTATGACATTTATGAGTCAAATACCGACTGGCGCCGGGAGCATGGAAACCCTTTGAAACATTATCTTGATCACCGGAAAAGTTCCTGGCCGAGAACCGGAATTTTTTTTGATATTGACTGGTACCAGGAACAAAACCCTGCAGTTCGCAAACTCACCATTGATCCGGTTAAGAACTACAGAATTCATGGTGCAAGAAATGGTGTAAGTCCGACCCCGCTGTTTGATCCGGAATTCTATCTGAGTTCCATACCAAAAAATCCACACGCTGCTGCTGACCCGTTCTCCCATTATCTTATCTACTCGATTCTACAAGATAAACAGCCGAACCGGTGGTTTGATCCAGCCTATTATCGGAGAAGATATTCAAGAGAAATCGGGAATATGTCCCCCCTGGAACATTATCTGAGAGATGGTTTTTCTAAGGAGTACTACCCAGCGGCACGAGTGGAAAATGTAATCACAAGACCACGTATCTCCGTAATTGTACCTGTCTACAATGCCGATCCCAATTTTTTGACCTGCTGTATCCGGTCTGTTCTGGCACAGCAGTATCCCCATTGGCAGCTATGCCTCGCCGATGACGGCAGCACCAGAGAGGGCTTGAGGGAGCAGCTTGATAAATGGGCTGCGCTTGATTGTCGGATAAAGGTTTGTTACAACAATAAAAATCTTGGAATATCAGCCGCATCTAATGCTGCGGCAGCATTGGCGGACGGCGATTTTCTTGGATTTCTCGACAATGATGATGAACTTACTCCGGATTGTCTCTATTATATCGCAGAGACGATATCCCGAGAGTCAGCTGATGTTGTCTACACGGATGAAGATTTGATCGAGGGTGATGGGAGCAGGCTATCCGTGTTTTACAAACCGGGGTTTAACAAAGTACTCCTTGAGACTCATAACTATATCACCCATTTTGTCGTGGTTGCCAGGGCACTCTTTGCGCGTTGCAATGGGTTTCGTTCAGAATTCGATGGCGCGCAGGACTTTGACTTAATGCTGCGCATTTCTGATTTTACCGACAGGATCGTTCATGTCCCCAGGATTCTGTATCATTGGAGGGCAACCCACACCTCTACCAGCATAAATCACAGTCAGAAGAGCTATGCTCATGAGGCGGGCAAAAAAGCATTAGCTGCATACATCGAGAAAAATAAACGAGAAGCTCGTGTAGAAGACACCGGGTTAAATTATTACTATCGGATTAAACGGGAGGTCGTCGCCGAGCCTGCCGTAACCGTGTTGGTGTGGAGTCGCGACCTGCACAGAGATGGAGAACATTTCAAGCGGATTCGAGAGAAGACGGATTACGCCAAGTGTGAATTCCTCCTGCTCACACCATATGCAGGCGAAGAGAAAAACGCAGTTGAAAAACGGAGAGCTGAAATCTCCGAGGGGGTTTATGTCGAACAGAACAGTTATTTTACTTCCAAGGCCAGGGCCTGCAATACGGTCATAGCCACTTGTGACTGTGATTACCTGGTGTTTTTAGATTCCTCTGTCACGGCCGTTGAAAACGGCTGGCTCAGGGAATTGGTCTCTCAGGCAGGATCTCAAGGAGTTGGGATCGTCTGCGGGCGATTTTCTTTTTCAGATGGCGATGGGATATCCTATACCGTTCCTGACCTGGATAGTGCTTCACCTGAATACTACTATTCATTTCTGACCTCATGCTCAAGACATCTCAACGGCCTGCACTGTTCTCAGCTCATAACCTTCTCCCCATGGGATGTCTGCATAATTGCGAGAAAAAATCTTGTTCGAGTTGGAGGATTCGATGATGAAAATTATCCTTCGCTCTTTGCAATGACAGATCTCTGTCTGCGGGCTGCCCAAATTGACTTGAAGACTGTCTATACCCCATACGCTGTTGTTATCGGAGAGCAGCAAGTGCTTCACAATTGTATGCGTGACATCAACGGCTTGCTGGTCGAAAAAAACACATTTCAGTCGAAGTGGCGGGATACGCTCGATAGTCTGGATCCATATTACAATATCAATGTCCTTGGTGAGCATGGCATCACCAGGGACACCTTTCACCTATGGTATGTTGGGGGATAACTTTTTAGGAAAGTCTTGACGAGAGCTAACAAGTCAATTAGGTAGAGCACCATCTCCTTATCAGTAAAGAGTAAGCCTCTGGCGGAGCTGTTATCAGTTCTGGCAGCAAAGTAGAAAAAGGAACCATATAATGGGTTTGCCACTCATATCCGTTGTTATTCCGGCCTATAATCACGAGCGTTTTGTCGGCGAGGCCATCGAGAGTGTTCTCGATCAGTCCTGTGCAGATCTGGAGCTGGTCGTCGTCGATGATGGTTCTACTGACCGGACAGCCGAGGTCATACAGGGCTATACCGATCGAAGATTGCGATATTATTATCAGGAAAACCAGGATGCATTTAATACCATAAACAGGGGCATTGGCCTGGCCAAAGGTTCCTATATCTGCATATTGAATTCAGATGACGTTTATGAAACGACAAGGCTGGAAAAACTTGTCGCAGTCCTGGAAGAAAAGAGCTGCGTCTGCACTTTCAGCGATGTCATCCCCATATCAGATGAAGGGGTTCATTTGACCGATCCAACGTTTGGTTGGAACATCTGGCATCAAAAGAACCGTGATTTTTATTTTGAATGTAAAGATCTGTATACCGCTTTTCTCAAGGGAAACTTCATGGTTACAACTTCAAACCTCTTTATGACGGCGGCAGCTGCCCGCAAGGTTGGTCCCTTCTGTTCTCTTCGCTATCTGCATGACTACGATTTTATCTTTCGAATGATGAACACGTTTCCAGAACAAGTCTATTACGCGGCTGATCTGCAGCTGCTGCGTTATCGGATTCACAGTGGCAACACCCTTGGTGAGGCGGCAATTATCGGACGGCTGCAGGATCAGGCATTAATCAAAAAGTATTTGCTTGCTGTAATCCCCGACACGTGCAAACAACATGTGGCTGCCGGAACTGATCGTCTGGTTGAACTGGAACAGGAGCTGAGCAACGTCAGAAGGCAAATGAGTCCTTCTGAGCAGCAGGGCGTAAGGGCAGCTTCCCGAAGTCTTCAAAAAGCCTTACTGCTCTGGGTTAAGAAAAAGATTTTTTAATTGATGTCTGCATTCTTTGTATATGAATTGGCAAAAATTTTACTCACTTGAGAAATTGATTCAGAAGGGCAGGGAACTGTCCCTGAATTGTGATGTTGTAACATTTGATCTTTTTGATACGCTGTTTATACGCAGAATTCATGACCCAGATTTAGTCAAGCTTCCGGTTTCCCGTTATATTTCCGCGCGTGCGGCCCAGCTGAACAGCAACATTTCATGGCTGAAAATTCAGAAAATCAGGGATCAAACAGAGCGGAATCAACGTGAGGAAACCGGCTTAACGTATGAAGACAAGGAGGCCTGTTATCCTGATTTCATGAAGAAGACGCTCAGGGAGATATTCGGTGCACAGTATCATGACCAGCTTCTTGATGACGTTACGCGGTATGAGCTTGAGATGGAAAGCCGCATGTTGGTGCCGAGAAAAAAACTCGTTGACTGGCTCGTCGAACTTCACAAACAAGGGAAAAAAATATATATAATATCAGATATATATCTTCCTTCAGAACATCTTAAGATACTTGTCGAGAGAGGTGGTTTCTTACAGTACACGGATGATCTCCTGTCATCTGCAGACACGTTTCTGGCAAAGGCGTCGGGCAAAGCCTTTTCTCTTGCTCAGGAACGTTTTCGGCTTGACCCGTCCTCCTGGCTTCACATTGGCGACAACCCCTTTTCTGACGGTCTCAGGCCGGCACAGTTTGGCATTCGATCGCTGGTTCTACTCGATGGCTCTGAGAAACATCGTAAAGCCCTGGTCAGAAGATATTTCAATTACAGCCGGGGGAACATGTTTTATCGGGGCAGGGCCCTGCAGCAGCTGATGCAGCCCCATGAAGGGGAAAATATTCCACAGTCAGCTCTTTACTGCGAGGGGTACAATTTCCTGGGACCATTGATTGGCGGGTTTGTCCAGCATATTGCTGAAGAGAGCCGGCGGCTGAATATCACAAAAGTCTGTTTTCTTTCACGAGAAGGGTATACGTTTAAAAAAGTCTGGGAGCAGATCACGCCACTACTGTTTCCAGACAAACACCTTCCCGAGATTGAATATCTTTATGTGAGCCGCATGGCACTGGCTGGTGCGAGTTGTGCTCACAAAGGGCTCACAGGCGAAGACGTGAGCATAGCCTTTCTGCCTCCCGGGAATCGGGATTTTAGAGATATAGCCCGAATTTTTCAGTTTGATCTGGAATTACTGCGACCACACCTTGAACGCCATCATCTGACAGCTGATACCTGCCTGGTACCGCATCATGAGGGGTTTGCCAAAATAGATCGTCTACGCCTGATGGAATTACTCGAAGACGCGGACTTCCAACAAGAGGTCAAGCGGCAAAGCCGTCCCTCGGCACGCGCTCTTGACCGTTATCTCGAAAGCCTGAACTTTTTTGCTCACGAGCAGGTGGCAATCGCTGATATCGGCTGGCTCGGTACGATCCAGAGATTTCTCTACAACGCGATAGGGCACCGGGCGGATTGTCCGCGACTTCATGGTTTTCTTTTCGGGGCGACACGGGGAGTGAAATTTCCTGAAGATCTGAAAAATTCTATTCAGGGAGTCATCTATGACCGTGACCGTTTCGATCTTGCGGCAAGCACCATACTCTATGCCAGGGATGTTTTCGAAGAGGCGTGCAGGGCGCCCCACCCAACGCTTGACGGCTATGAATTGACAGATGACGGTTATCGGCTGAAATTCAGGAGGGAGGATGATGAAACGGGTCGAGCGGAGAAGGAGCAGGACGCCTATTACCATCCGCTTCAGCGGGGAATTGTCGATGCTGCAGAGCGATTCGGGGCCGCTTCGGCGCTGCTCGGTTACAGCCTCAAAGACTACCGCCCGTGGTTTCATTGCATGATGATTTCCAAAATGGCTTTTCCACGAACTCAGGAAGTTACCGTTATCCGCCACAAGCATCATCTGGACGATTTTCATGGCAACCATGTTCCGCCGGCCAGTAAGGGCAAAGAGCAAAAACAGTTGTGGAATGATTCGGCGCTGAGTCTATATTGCTTTCCTCTGCTGCGGCTCCGCTATTTCTGGCGTCATCTCAAGGACGTCTTGAGGAACTAGAATGAGACGATTATTCACCGCCGGCTTTGATATATCCGGAAACTCGATATACCGTGCGATTAAGTTCGGTTTGCTCAACAAATGGATACCGCTTGGCAATTTCAATCAGGGGCCTGGGCTGCGTCCGGCATGCACCCTGCTGATTTTGCATACGTTCGGCAAACCGCTGTTCTGGTGTGCGATACGTTTCCAGCCCTATCTGCATCAACTGCGCAGCAGATTAATCAGGAAATGACATGATGGAAACAACGGGACGAGCATCTTTGCAGTGGAAGGCTTTTGCTGTTTTTCTCTGCGCAGTTGCCTGCTCCTACTATTATATGTTTTTCATGGATCGCGCCCAGGTGAGTCTTGAAATAGAGGTGAGCCAGGAGACCTTCTTTAAATTGTACTGGGCGGATGAAAAACAGCGGTTCTCGGAAAAGAAGAGTGCATCTCAGCGCCTCTATCCAGAACAGACCACCTATGACTTTTCTCTACCCGGCCTGGGAGGGCATGCCTGGCTTCGTCTTGACCCGATTCAATACAGCGCTGAGGCAGTCGTAAAGAACATCACCATCACGCAGCAGGGATATAAAACGGTTACGGTCAGTCTTGAAGATTTACAGCCGCTGAACCAGATTGGCGATAGTGCCGTAACGGACGAGGGGCTGAAGTTTTCCGCAACCGGGACGGATCCGTTTTTTCTCTATCCACTGCAGCTCGAAAAAGAGCCCTTTCAGGTTACTGATGATTTTCTGATGATGGCACTGATCTGTGTAATCGTCATCGTTATCGCCGTCTGCTGCTCTTCCCTTCGCAGGAATTTTGGTTTTGTGCCGATAATGCTGGCCATGGTACTGGTTCTAATACTGACGATGGCCAAGATCAGTGCGGAAAACGCTCACCCCGACGAGTATGTCCACCTGGCGGCAACATCATACTATACATCCAACTGGCTTCCTCCTGCTATCGGGGATCAGACCATACAAGACACCTACAGCGTCTACGGGATGTCACGACTTAACAATGGAGAAATCTATTACCTGGTGGCTGGAAAGGCGGCGGTATTCTTCGAAAACCTGAATATAGACAGGCTTCTGTCGCTGAGGCTTTTCAATGTGTCGCTGTTTTTCATTATCGTGCTCTTAACGGTGTATTCAGTGCCTGCCCGGGCTGCGGCGCTGCCGTTCCTGGTTTCCCCACAAATCTGGTATGTTTTCAGCTATTGCACCTCGGATGCGCTGGCGCTTTTTATCTGCTTTCTGGCCACCTTCGAACTCGTGCGCCCCGCAAGTTTCCTCAGCAGGGCTTTGACAGCTGAATCGCTGGTAAGGCGAATTATTCCAACGTTGTTAATTTCCCTGTTGCTGGGTCTGCTCTTTTTGCTGAAAAACAATTACTACCCGTTCATTGCCCTTTTTTACGTGTGCCTGTTCTGGCGCATCCTTCGCTCATCAAGTGATGGCCCCAGCCGTGCGGCATTACTTGTCCGAATCGTTGTTTTCACAGTGCTGGGCATCGGTCTCGCGGGAATCAGGGTCGGCATGGATTATTACGTGAACGGCGCGGATCGCAGCGAAAAAATTCTGGCAATGCAGGAAAAAACAGCCCGGGATATGTATAAACCGAGCACGCCGCTGCAGGAAAAACATGCCTCGCTTCATAAAAAGGCGCGCGGCATTCCCCTGAAATCCCTGATTGTCAAGAACAAGTGGTTTAGAAAGACATTCAACACTGGATTTGGCCACTACGGTTATTTTACCGTTGCCGCTCCACCGCTCTATTATGAGCTTGCCAGGTGGTTCGCCGCGATAGTGCTGATCTATATCCTTGGCACGGTCTTCATACGCGGCTCCACCGGAGATTCAATGATCGCGATTGCTGCCGTGCTGCTGTCTGTCGCCCTGATCGGCGCCTCGCTCTATCACTCGTGGACCATGGATTTCCAGGCGCAGGGGCGCTACCTCTTCCCGATCCTGAGCATGTTCGGCGTGCTGCTGGGCAGATGTCGAAAATATTTTGATACCCGGTTGTTTGTGCTGTCAATGAGTCAGCTCTACTTTCTGGGCCTTTATTCGTTCATTTTCGTCGCGATCATGAATATTCCGCGTCCGTGACCGGCAGCTGGAGATTGTTCTCTCAGCTGCCCTTACTGTTGAACGGACAGCGAGGCGCTGAACAACTCTTGTGTATAGGGTTCGCGCGGATTTTCAAACACCTGCCGGGCAGGTCCGGATTCGATGACCCTGCCGTCTTTCATGACGATTATCTGGTCTGATACCGCACGGATGACCCTGAGGTCATGCGAGATGAAGATGTAGGTGAGGTCGTGTTTCTGCTGCAGACCCTGCAGCAGATCGATAATCTGGGCCTGGACGGTCATGTCAAGTGCGGATGTCGGCTCATCGAGAATCAGTAGCTCGGGGCGGAGGATGATTGCTCTGGCGATGGCGATTCTTTGACGTTGCCCTCCAGAGAACTCATGGGGATAGCGGGAGGCAGACTCACTGTCAAGCCCGACTTCTTCAAGGACCTCGACAACCCGTTCATGACGGGCGATTTTATCCAGTTCTCTCTGGTGTACACGGAGTCCTTCACCGACTATTTCACGAATTGTCATCCGTGGAGACAGTGAAGAATAGGGATCCTGGAAAACAATCTGCATTTTGCTGCGATAGGGGCGAAGCTGCCGCGCCCGCATCGCCTGGAGATTGTCGTTCTTAAAGAGATATGTCGCCTGTACTCTTGATGAGTCTCAGCAGCGCCAGGCCCAGCGTTGTTTTGCCTGAACCTGATTCACCGATAACCCCGCAGGTTGTTCCCTGGTCGACGCTGATGCTGACATCGTCTACGGCACGGATCGTTGCATATTTTCTCTTGATTGGAGATGCCCATCCCGCTGCGATCTTGAAGTGGCAATTCAGCCTGACCGCGGTCAGAAGCGGGGAGCTTTTTTCTTTCCTGCTGACCCGGGTAGCGGGGATGGCCTCCAGCAGACGTTTTGCATAAGCGGATTCGGGCGATGTAAAGATTTTACGGGTAGCTCCTGCTTCAATAATTTTGCCGGATTTCATGATATAAATGTAATCCGAGTGCTCTTTGACCATGGTCAGATCATGGGTTATCAGCAGGATCGCCATGCCGTCTTCCTGCTGGATGGTTTTTAACAGTTTCAGAATCTGGGCTTGAACAGTAACGTCGAGAGCGGTGGTTGGTTCGTCGGCAATCAGCAGTGCCGGGCTGCAGGCGAGGGCCATGGCAATCATTACCCGCTGGCGCTGCCCCCCTGAAAGCTGATGGGGGTAGGAGTTCAGACGGCCTTCAGGGTTGTGAATCTCGGTCCGTTCGAGAAGCCTGACAGCCTCCCGGCGGGCTTCGTTGCTGTTCATCTGTCGATGGCGGAGAAGCGGTTCCATCAGCTGGTTGCCGACCGTGTAGACTGGATTCAGAGAGGTCATCGGCTCCTGGAAGATCATTGAAATCCGGTTTCCCCGGATCGAGCGCATCTGCTCAAGCGGCAAAGCGAGGAGATCCCTGTTATCAAACAGTATTTTACCACTCACGCTGACCGGGCTGATTTCTTCCAGCAACCGTAAAATGGTCAGGGCGGTAACTGTCTTGCCAGACCCTGACTCACCGACGAGGGCGACTGTCTGCCCCCTGTCGACGGAAAGTGTGATATTATCGAGAACGCGGGTTTTGCCGGAGCTGACTCCGGCCTCGTCATGATCGTGAAACCAGCTGCTGAGTTGCGTGACAGAGAGCATAGGTTGTCTTGTTTGCCTGGAAGAGGGAGTTCGGATTGACTTACCGTCTAATCAGAAATGCATTATTCTCGGGCGGGTAAGCAGTCTCTTCAATAATGACATTATATACTGAAGAAGCGGGCGAACCCTGATAAAACCACTCGAGCATTTTCTTTGTCTGGGATTCGTCACCGGAAATGAGGGCCTCGACGCTGCCGTCGCTGCGATTTCTCACCCAGCCGGTAATCCCTAGTGTCTCGGCCCTGCGTCTCGTGTATTCCCGGAAGAAGACACCCTGGACATTCCCGATGATATGGACCCGGAATATTTTCATACCTTGAGTGGTCATACGTTTACCAGTGGTTTCCAGTACCCTGGAAAGGCTATTGATCAGCCCGGAGGAGTCCGGCGATCTCATCTCTGGCTATTTTTTCCATTTCCTTGAAAGATATAGAGACACCTATATCGTAATCATCGGGGCCAAACGCTTCAACACGTATGACCGTGCCAATGAGCAGCAATCTGTTTTCTTTATGGATACGGGTATGCATCTGAATCCGTGAACCAATTTCCAGCGCTTCGTTGTTCTGAAAGAGAATTCCCCCGATACAGATATCTTTACCCCTTCCCGCATAGGTGGGGATAGCATTGATTTCAAGCTCCTTGACATAGACCGGGTTGTGGAATTTGACCCGCAGATAACGCCGTTTGTCTTTCTTGAAGATCGAAACCAGGTTTTTCCCCGCTCCTTTTGATTGATAGAGCGCCTGGTCGGCTACTGCCAGAATTTCTGAGCTGATATCACCATCTTTTGGATAGGAGGAAAGTCCCCCGCTGATGGTAATCGATATGGCGTGGTCGTTGTGGTTTATAACGGTACGCGATACCAGTTTCCTGATCCTTTCTGCGAGAATGAGGCCGTTAATGCTGCCGGTATGCGGCATCAGCAGGATAAATTCCTCGCCGCCGTAGCGGATGGCGATATCACTGTCACGTTTCTCTTTTTCTATCAGTGCGGCAACACTCTGCAACACATAATCACCCGTCTGGTGGCCATAGCGGTCATTTATGTCTTTGAAGTTGTCAAGATCAAGAAATAAAAGGGAAAGATCGGTATTGTAGCGTTGGGCAAGGGAAAGCTGCTGTTCGAAAACCTGGTCAAAATAGGCCCTGTTGTTGAGCCCGGTGAGACGATCCTTGACACTTTGCTGAACAATCTGTTCGTAGTTTTTGGCATCTATCAAAAACGGTGTGTATGAATCCCGATCACGGTGATCAAGATAATCACTCAGAGCTGTTACCAGACTTACGTTCCGTCCCAGCAGCACGCTCATCTGGTCGCGGTGAGCCAGGGTTTTCCGCCAGTATTCATGGGACATGTCGGCGGGCAGGTCGAGACTGGTGAGGGCGTGGATGAGAACCTGGTAAACACGCTCACCCTCTCTGCCGGCTAGGCTGGTTATCTCTTCGATAAACAGATCGTCATCTTTTTTCTGTCGGTGCAAATGCGAGATGGTTGCCTGGATGGTGTCCATGAGCTGTTCCTTTGCTGAATTGCGTGATGAGAAAAGATTCCGTGCATCTTAACAACAATGAAATAATTTTCAATAAGATGGAGGTATTATTCGAGGACTTCAGGCAGCCGGCAGCAGGACAAAATGGAAAAAGCAGGGGGGAGGAGGGTGAGAAGCAGACCTCAGCCTCCTCCGATAACGGGGAAGATTGCCAGAATATCATGTTCCCGCAGTTTTGTGTCAAACTGACAGTGCCTGGAATTGATCATGCAAATGCCGATTTCATCACGATCAATTCCAAGCTCATCGATGATATCGCCTGGCGTAATCTCTGGTTGATATTCGCGTACTTCCGCGGCAAAGCGATTGTCGCGGAAGTACGCGAAAAGTTTAACGGTTATTCTCATCTAGAAGTTCCAGAAAGAATCAATTTCCTCAGGAGTGAAATCCACCACACTATTGTGCGGCGGCAGGGGCTCACTGTAGAAAAATTCCGGCAGCCGGTCATCTGCATTATTGAGTCCTGCAGCCTGGTTAAACGCCCGCTCCGTCTTCAGGATTGATTTTCCGAGATTGGTGACGTCATCGCCGGTAAGACTGATTCCGTAACGAGCATTGATCAGGTCAATCAGGGCAGGCAGACACTCGGCATCATCGAGGGCGGCAAAGGCAACGAACAGACACATTCCGGTGGAATCGATTGCTGCCGTGGCAATCTGCAGGTTCCGGGATAACTCTATCTGTCCATCCTTGCTGAGCGGATCAACATTTCCGCCGACACCAAGGATGTTTGCGGTAACGGCATATCCGGCGGTATGGTCACCACCCATCGGGGTCGTTGCATAGGTGATCGCCATCCCTTTTACCGCACGGGGATCATAGGCAGGAATGGCCTGGTTCTTGACAACCGGAACACGGGTGACGCCGAAAGCAGTTCCCACCGATCCGGCTCCATTGCCGATGATTCTTCCCAGGGGCGTGCCCTTGCCGATTTCTTCCCTGATAATTCGACAGGCGCCGGGACCGTCACCGAATTCGAGCAGGCCGGCTTCCATTGCGACACCAATGGCAACAGAGGTTTCTATCGTGTCAATGCCGATATCGTCCATCAGGTAATCGGCTTCGGCGATATCGTCGAGATTGTCCACGCAGCAGTCTGCACCCATGGCCCAGATCGATTCATACTCAAATCCTGCCGTCTTGAAGTTTTTATCCTTGTCATTGTAGATCTGGGAACACTGGATAACGCAGCCGGCGTGGCAATTGTGCTTGGGTTTGCCGCCGCGTTCCTGGATGATATCATACATGGTCTCGCCGGAAATTTTATCGTGCCCGTCAAACTGGCCCAACGTAAAGTTTTTGGTCGGCAGGGCGCCGGCCTCGTTGATGACATTTACCAGCGCATTGGTCCCATAGGTCGCGAGGGTCTGGCTTACCGGGTTGTTGACCAGGGCCTTGGCAAAGGCCCGGTTGGCCGTTTTGAACTCCTCGGGTTTGGCGATTTGTATCTTGTTGTCTCCCGGGTCGACGGTAATATACTTGACCCGCTTTGATCCCATGACCGCCCCGAGTCCGCCGCGTCCATGAGAGCGCAGGTTGCCGTCCGGGTCCATGACCGAGAGGTTCGCCGCCCGCAGCTTCATTTCACCGGCGACGCCGATGGTTATGACCGCACATTTGCCCTCAGCGCGTCCGGACAGGGTTTTTGCCACTTCATAATTGCCTTTGCCGACCAGTTCGGTCTCTTCCTTGACGCTGATGCTGTCTGCGGTCATGGCGATACTGTACCATTTATCATCTGTGGGCTGACCTTCGATGATCAGCGCCTTGCAGCCGCAGCGGGCCATAAACTGGGCTCCGGTTCCACCGGCATTTGATTCCTTGATTCCGCCGGTGAGCGGGCTTTTTGCTCCAGCTGAGAGTCTGCCGGAGTTTGCCGCAACGGTTCCGGACAGCAGGCCCGGTGCGAAAACCAGTTTGTTGTTCGGGCCAAGCGGGTGGCAGGTCGGTTCAACCTCAGCTGCGACAATTGTAGAGGTCAGTCCTCGTCCTCCATGTCCGGCCCACGCCTCAGGTACCGCCTCGATACGGGTTGTGAGATCGGACATATTGACTCTGAAAATTTTGTCAGCCATGGGGTAGTCTCCTCTTTGTTGATATTGATATTCACTGCAAATGAACGTACCATAACGGGTACTGACCTAAGATGACTATTATTGACGATATACTACAGTGCCGGAGTCTCTGAGACTGTAACCGCCAAGGTTCATTATATTACCATAAAACTCACGATTTTCCCGTATAATCTCAAGCGCTGCCATAACTCTCCAGTCGTCGAGGAGGTGGCACGGAACGATCAGGTCGTATCTCTCCTCCGCAATGGGGACGAAATCGAGGTCAAGGGCAACGGCCGCGGCCCGTATTCCCATGCCTGCATCAACGCTCCCGCCTGCTATCGCTGCAGCGACGTTCATATGGGTGTACTCTTCATGGTCATAACCGGAAATCAACCGGGGATCTATCCGGGCATCGCGCAGGATTTTATCGGTCAGCAACCGTGTACCGGCGCCTTTTTGCCGGTTTATAAAAGAAAGCTGCCGCTCTGCCAGGTCTTTGAAACTTTCTATCCTGCAGGGATTGTTCTTCTGTACGATGAGACCCTGCTCCCGGTAACAGAGATTGATGAGCTCGAGCGGAATATCCGCGAGGAATCGTCTGATGAAGGACACGTTGTATTCTCCACTTTCCTCATCGAGCAGATGCGTTCCGGCCATATGGGCTTCACCTCTCCGGATGGCCATAATGCCGCCCATCGAGCCGACATGGGCGGAGGACAGCCGAATGCGGGGGCTGTTCCTGCTGAGCTGGTTGGCAAGCAGGTCGAGGATATTGTCATGGCTGCCGATCGACACAAGGGTCGCCTCTATTTCCGCTCTGGGACGCAGTAGTTCTACTGACACCAGTTCCCCGGCACCAAGCCCCTCGCTTCCGGAGGGAATCGTCAGCAGGCCGTCGGCACGGACCATTGACATCACGGCGCCAGCTCCTTTTCCCGACGGTGTGGCAATCAATTTTTCACCGACCGAGCCAAGTGTTACCCGGACGAATTGTTCCACGCCCATGGATGAGTGCATCGGGCGCGACATCGTTGCTTCAATCATCTCTTTCTCAGGAATTTTCTGTCCAAGAAAGCGGTAAATAAGCTCTTCACCGAAAAGTCTCATGGTCAGTAATGCAGAGATCGGATAACCTGGCAACCCGATTACCGGAATATCACCGATGAGTGCGAGTATGACCGGTTTGCCGGGCTTGATTGCCACGCCGTGAACGATAACTTCGCCCAGTGACTTGAGAATTTTTGCCGAGAAATCCTTCGTTCCTGCAGATGCCCCGGCATTGGTGATGACAATGTCGGATGTTTGCACTGCACGCTCAATAGCCTCTTTCAGCTTGGCCGGGTCATCGTCGACCGGAGCGGAAGCATGGGCATCTGCTCCCCATTGGTGCAGGTAACCTGTCAGAATCATTGAGTTGAACTCGATTATCTGACCCGGTTCAACCGGTTGCCCCGGCGGGATCAGTTCGCTGCCGGTGGGTATGACGGTGACACGAGGGGGGAGCAGCACCTCAACTTCGGTAATACCTGCTGCCAGCATGGCTCCCTGGTCGATGGGCCTGATGGCATGTCGCTCGGGAATGATGAGCTCTGTTGCGACGATGTCCTCGCCGACGGTGCGGATGTGCTGCCAGGGAGTAGCCGGGTTCAGGAGTTCAACGCTGCCGTCACTGCGGGTATGAACATCTTCGATCATGATTACCGCATTGTAGCCCGCGGGAACCGCGTTGCCGGTATTGACGCGCAGATAGTTTGCAGGATCAAGCACTACCGGATGCGCCTCACTGGCTGAGGCGAGGTCGAGAAAATGGACAGCGATACCGTCCATCGCGGCAGCATTGTATGTCGGAGAGGAGTGGCAGGCAAAGACGGGGCGTGCCGTCAATTTACCCAGTGATTCGTTAACGTCGATTACCGCAGAGCGGCAGCGTGAGAAAAAGCCGCAATCGATGAGCGCCTTCCTCCAGATTTTTTTCGCTTCTGCAAGCGGCTGGTTGGTTATATAGACAGAATCCTTTTTCATTGATAGACGTATGCCTCGATTACCTGTCCTTCCTGGAGCCCCTGGGTGTCCTCGTCGATGATGAAGTACCCGTGAGCGCGTGACAGGGATGATATGGCCCCTGATTTTCCCAGCACCGGAAATGCCTGCCAGGTATCGTTTGCTGGAGTCAGGCGGACACGGACAATATCCCGCCTGCCAGCCGCGGAGTTGATGTTTCTCATCAGGATGGCGCTGATTGTTGCCCGCAGCGCCAGCTCCTGATCTTTGCAGCCGGATAGCTGATGAATAGCCGGTTTTACAAACAGCTCAAAGCAGACGGCGGCGGAAACAGGGTGTCCCGGCAGGCCAAAAATCGGTGTCTGCCTGCAATACCCGATAATGACGGGCTTTCCGGGTTTGAGCGCCACTCCATGAACAAGAACACCCGGATCACCGAGTCTGGCAATAGCCTGCTCGCCAAGATCACGCATGCCGACGGAACTGCCCCCGGAAAAAAGGACGATATCCGTTTCGGAGACCGCCTGCTCAACAGCAGAAAAGAATGTTTTTTCGTGGTCGGAGACAATGCCATAATCGTGAACAAGTGCTCCCAGCTGGCGCACTGAAGCACTGATGGTAATTGAGTTTATGTTCCTTGTTTTTCCAGGCTCAAGTGGTTGCGTATGTTCGATAATTTCATCGCCGGTGGAGAGTATGCCGACCTTGATTTTTTTAAAGACACTGATTTCGGCGATACCGAGCCCGGCGAGAAGACCGAGATCCTGAGAGCGCAAGCGGGTAAAAGCTTCAATGGCCAGGTCGCCGGACCTGATGTCATCGCCTTTTCTGATCACGTTGCCGCCGCTGCCGACATCTTTGACGATTTCGATCATCTGCTCATCAACAGGAACCGTATGTTCATACATCATGACCGCGTCGGCACCTGCAGGGAGGATACCTCCGGTCGGGATTTTTATGCAATTACCGGAACTGAGGTGGATATCCGGAACCTCACCCATCAGTATCTCGCCGGTCACATTGAGATAGGCCGGTGCCGACTGGCTGGCTCCATAGGTGTCTCTTGACAGCACGGCATAGCCGTCCATTATGGCGCGGTCGCAGGGTGGCAAATCCTCCGGGGCCTCAATATCGCCGGCCGTTACTCTGCCAAGTGCGTCAGCTATTGGAATAGTTTCAGCTTCCGGCTCTCTGAGCTTGAGGAAGGGGATGAGTATGTCGCGGGCCGCCGGCACCGGTGTGAGCTCTTCACGACCGAGCATATCGCGGGGAGCTTTGGGCTTAACCATCGGTTGATTTACAGATAAGAAGAATTTTAGAATGGGGCTCCAGGCATGTTCTCAGCTCCGCAGGAGATACCGGTTTTCCGTCAAGCTGTGCAGCTTTTATTGCCCTGGAAAGGGTGGGGCGAAGTTCCAGAAAGCAGAGCAGGTCGTCACGGTTCATTACCACGCCATCAGCCAGAAGCCCTCCACCTTTTTCGACCGCGATGACATTGAATAATTTTACCTGGAGGGTAACGGTAGAGCCTGAATGGCTCAGTTCCTCCTGTACGGCTGTTTTCCTGAGGGCTGTCAGCGGGCTGCATTTCCTGAAAAGCGAACCGGCAAGACCTGGCATTGCGGCTGAAAGAGCCAGTGTAGAAGTGTCCCCAGAAAAAGCAAGCTCCATATCATCAACCGAATCACCATTCAAGAATATGGTTTGCAGCCTGTTTGCAATGTAATCTTTGCTAAAACCTGGTAATGATGAAAGAAACGAAAAAAGCGTCTGTCCCTGGATGGCCTCGCGATAAAAACCGGACTGCAAAACAGCAGCGAATCGCTGGATTAATGGTGGTTCCATCGACATTCTGAGTGTGGGGCATGATTCTCTTGAATTTGTGTCTGTCATCGTTTCCGGTTTGCAGAGGTTGGTTGCGTGCAAGCAGGTAATGCTATAAAGTCCAGTTACCCTTCTAGGCTCGGTCGCTCATATTAAAAGAATATGGAATCAAAGGCAAAGGGATTGTCAAAAATAAAGATACAGGGAGTTTCCCAAGGAAATAGAATGAAAACCTACAGATTAAAACCCTTGGACCATTTTAATGATGGAGGCGGACCGCTCGTAACCGTCATACTCGATGGTGTCGGTATCGGCAGCAGGGACGAAAGTGATGGCGTTTATGTCGCTCACACGCCGGTTCTTGACCGGCTGTTCAAGGAGCCCTTGTTCACTGAATTAAAAGCACACGGTACTGCCGTCGGTCTGCCCTCCGATGATGATATGGGTAATTCAGAGGTCGGTCATAACGCGCTCGGTGCCGGCCGTATCTTTTCGCAGGGAGCCAAACTGGTAAACGAAGCCTTGCGCAGCGGATCAATTTTTAATGGCCGGAGTTGGCAGAAAATTACAGATCGCTGTACCAGCGGGGGCACATTACACCTGATCGGTCTCGTTTCCGACGGCAATGTTCATTCCCATATCGATCATCTCTATGGATTGCTCAAGGCCTGCAGCGAAAAAAAGATCCACCGGCTGCGTATTCACGGCCTTCTGGATGGGCGTGATGTCGGTGCCCGCAGCGCGCTTGATTATTTCAAGCCGCTGGAAGAAAAATGTGATGAATATTGCAGACTGGGGCATGATTTCAAGATTGGCTCAGGCGGTGGCAGGATGACGACCACCATGGACCGGTATGAAGCGGACTGGCGTATTGTCGAAAAAGGCTGGATGACCCACGTGCTCGGGGAAGGCAGGTCTTTTTCTTCGGCAACGGAGGCGATCAGTACCTACTACCTCGAGGATACTGAGGTAACAGACCAGTATATGGACGCTTTTGTGGTTGCCGACGGAAACGGTCCGGTTGGGAAAATCCTCGATGGAGATGCCGTCGTTCTCTTCAATTTCAGGGGTGACAGGGCAATAGAAATTTCACGGGCGTTCGATGAGGCTGATTTCGCTGCTTTTGATCGGAAATACTATCCCGATGTTTTTTTTGCAGGAATGATGCAATATGATGGTGATGCCCATATTCCAACCAATTACCTGGTGGAGCCGCCGCAGATCGATAATACGCTGAGCGACTATCTGTGCGCTACCGGTATTCATTCCTATGCTGTCTCCGAGACCCAGAAGTTCGGGCACGTCACCTATTTCTGGAACGGCAATAAATCCGGATATATCGATGAGCACAGAGAAAAATATGTTGAAATATCATCTGATAGAGTACCATTTGACCAGCGTCCATGGATGAAGGCCGCCGAAATTACCGACGAGGCGATTGCGACGATCCACTCCGGCCGGTACAACTTTATCAGGCTCAACTACCCCAATGGCGACATGGTCGGCCACACCGGTAATCCCGAAGCGGTCCGGGTTGCCGTTGAATCCATTGACCTCTGCCTTGGCAGGCTTGTCAGGGCGGTAAAGAAGCACGGCGGAACCCTCGTGGTAACAGCTGATCATGGCAACGCCGACTGTATGTGGACCGAGAAGAACGGACGGCGCCTGCCAATGGTCGCTCACACCAGAAATCCGGTTCCGTTTATCATAAAATTATTTCATGACAACAACAGGTTTCGGTTGAGCGAACATGAAGATATCGGCTTGACCAATGTTGCAGCGACACTGTGCGTACTTCTCGGTTATCATCCTCCTGAAGGATACAGACCTTCTCTTGTCAAGCTTGTTGACACGATTGAATCCTGAAGCAGAGAGAGACAATGGAAGAGCAGATAAGCAGGTCGGAGCAGAAGAGGCAGTTCAGGCAGATCGAGGCAGTTGCAGGGGAGCTTTCCGAACTCAGCGATCCAGAGCTCAAACGGCTGCCGGGAAGCGCTGAGTTAAAGGCTGAAATACTGCTCTGCAAAAAAACCAAGGCAGGAGCAAAGAAGCGTCAGATCAAGTATATAGCGAAGATGCTGCACAACGAAAAACGTGAGGACATTCTTCGTTTCCTGCAGGAGAAAAAAGGCTCAAAACTAAAAGAGAATCAATTCCAGCACGAGGTTGAAAGATTGCGCGACCGCATCATTGATGATGCCTTGCTGGCGTATGAAACGTACCGGCAGAACCAGGACAAATGGGACCTTGACTGGCAAAGTGAAGCGATCGTCCAGGCGCTGCACCGCTATCCCGACCTGGATGAGCGGGAGTTGAGAAGTGCCGCTCATCAGTATGCCCGGAACAGGAGCAAAACATACTACCGTGAACTGTTCAGGATGGTGAAAGCGGCTGCGGAAAAAAAACGGCTGAACGAGAAGAAAGAACAATCTGCCGGCAAAGCAGCAGACAGTGCCGAGACATGAATAAAGTGATGTTCTACTGATGAAGACTCTCTTTTCTGATCGGATACACGACGTTCCCCGTTCATTTATCCGGGAGATATTGAAGGCCTCGATCAAACCGGAGGTGATCTCTTTTGCCGGCGGCTTGCCGAACCGTCAATTCTTTCCTGTCGCGGCGCTCCAGAAAGCCGCGAACCAGGTTTTTGAAGAGCAGGGGGCCACCTGCCTGCAATACAGCAACTCAGAGGGTCTGATCGAACTGCGCCAGTTCATCGCGGATCGCTACCGCCAGGAGCAGAACATCAGCGTCAGTGCCGACAACATACTGATAACCAACGGCAGCCAGCAGGCGCTTGATCTGATTGCCAAGATTACCATCAACGATGGTGACCAGGTGATCATTGAGGAACCCGGATATCTGGGAGCCATTCAGGCGCTCTCCTTTTATCGGCCTGAATACATGCCGGTTTCGGTAGGGGCTGCCGGCATGGACTGCGGGCAGCTTGAACACTGTTGCGCCAGCGGATCCCCCAAACTGATGTATACCGTTCCCAACTTCCAGAATCCTTCAGGAGTGACGTATCCCGAAAAGAACAGAAAAGATATTGCAGACATTGTCTCTGGCCAGCCCCTTTTGCTTGTCGAGGATGATCCATACGGTGCTCTTCGTTTCAGCGGTGCACGTGTGCCCTCCTTTTACCATGTGCTTCCCGAGCAGACACTGCTGCTCGGCTCATTTTCAAAGGTAGTGGTGCCCGGATTCCGGCTTGGCTGGGTGGTCGCACCGGATGCTGTTTTTGACAAACTGCTCATAGCAAAACAGGCGGCTGATCTGCATACCTGCAATTTTACACAGTATATTATCCATCGCTTTCTGCAGGACAATGACCTCGATGAACATATACGGACGATCAGCGGTGCGTATGGAAGGCAGTGCCGGGCCATGCGTGCGGCAATCGTCGAAAATTTTCCAGAAGACGTGCGCTGCACGATGCCGGAAGGCGGCATGTTCCTCTGGGCAGAGCTTCCCGGTGGGGCGAGTGCCATGGAGCTTTTCACCAGAGCGGTTGATAACCAGGTGGTGTTTGTTCCTGGAGATCCTTTCTACACAGTGCCGCAGAGAAGATCGACGCTCAGATTGAATTTTTCATGCGTTAACGAGGAACTGGCGGAGAAGGGGATTGTCCGACTGGCGGAAGTCATCAAAACGATGCTTGGCTGAACTCCAACGAATGCCAGCACATATCTGAAAGAAACGGGAAGAAAACGACCGGGTATTATGATATAACGGATGAGATTGATGGGAGATCTCCTGTGAAGACCCGAGATGCCATAAAAAAAGGACTATGAAAGTATTTCGACCCCGAACATTTCTCAATCTTGTTTTGCTCGGATTTATCGCAGTTTCTGTTCCCCTGGGGGTTGGCCTTTGGACAACACTTACTTATATTGAGGAGGTGACCGGTAAAGGGCTTGAGGTGGTGGATAATTCTGTTAGCGGCACCCGCGACAGCGAGATTCTTTCCGAATATCTTCGTAATGAGGAGAGAACCCTCAGGCTTTACTCAATAACTTCTGAAGTACAGTACCTCAAGCAGGCGCAGACCTACCATAACCAGATTGATGGGGTGCTGTTTGAACTGCTGAGTCTTCCCCTTGAGTTCGCGGTCAAAAAAGATATCGAATCAATGCGCAGTTCCAGGAATCTGCTCAGGACCGATATCATAGAAGCGCTGAGCAAGCCTGATAATGGGACTATGGCAGCTATCAATTCGGCCATAGAATCATTCGGCACCCAGCATGACCGGGCTTTGAAAATTCGTGACGGAATCCTTGCGATGGTGCAGCAAGAGGTGGATGGGCTCAAGAAAACAACGGCTGAAGCCCAGCATGTCCTTGTCTCACAGACAATAACATTTATTCTGGCCACGATTTTCATGATAGCGGTTATGGCGTTTCTGTTATCCTGGCCGGTGCGGCAATTGAATAAGAGCGTGGAGAGGCTCGGGAATGGTGATTTCAAAACCCCGGTGCTTGTGACCGGACCACTTGATGTTGAGGCGGTCGGTGAAAAGCTTGACTGGCTGAGAAAACGGCTTGATGCACTTGAGCAGGAAAAATCAAAATTCCTTGCCCATATCTCGCATGAGCTGAAGACACCGCTGGCCTCAATCCGCGAAGGTGCCGCCCTGCTGAGTGAGGAACTCGTTGGAGATCTCAATGACAAACAACTGGAAGTTTCATCTATCCTGGTGAACAACAGCATTCTGCTCCAGCAGCTTATCGAGAACATTATCGACTTCAACATGTCCCAGGCCGGTCAGAAATCGCTTGACGTGTCCCCGATTGATTTGAAGGCGCTGCTGCAGAAAGTGGCCTACGCACAGACGGCAAAGATGATTAGCAGAGATATACGGCTTGACCTCAAACTTGATGAGGCGACAGTATACGGTGATAGCAAGCAGATTGAGACAATTTTTGAGAATCTGTTTTCAAATGCGATCAAATTCAGTCCTGCCGGTGGTATCGTCGGCTGCCGTTTGACCGCTGGTAGAAAAAGTGTTGCCTGCATCGTCTTTGATTCCGGACCCGGCATTGCCGAAGAGGAAAAAAATAATGTGTTTCAACCGTTTTACCAGGTGGAGACGGCTGCCCATTCGATTGTCAAGGGCAGCGGCCTTGGTCTTGCCATCGTCAAGGAATATGTGAAAAATCATCATGGGAAAATCAGTCTGTTAAATCCGGGCAAATCCGGTGCTCGTTTTGGCGTAACTCTGCCGATCAACAGGGAAACAAGGAGGGATGAGGTATGAGTATGAGGGCCTATTCTAGAGTAATGACACCCTGCCTTTTGATTACAATGCTGTTTCTCGGCGGCTGTCACCTTGAGCAGGGAAAGCTTCATTTTGACAAGCTCAATTTAAATCCGATCACCGTCTATGCGATGAGTCCGCTTGAAACGACGATTTACTGCGTTGCCGAAGGAGATTTCCCCTCGGGTGATATATTGGAGGAGATGCACCGCCAGTCATTTCAGCAGATCGAGAATAACCCTGAATTGGCAGACTGGGGCGAACTCGTCTGCCTGTCGCTCTCAGAGCATGCCACGGTTAAACAGATGAAGGAAACCACTAACGTCCTTCTGCTCGTGCTCGCCTCACGACAGGATTTAAGGGGTGCCGTAAGGGGATTCAGGAAGCTTCTTATACAAAAAATAGCCCTGGTCAACGAGATCGAAAAACACCGGCAGATGCTCGAGGAAGGAGCAGAGCAGAAAAAGGCGTTGATATCCTCGTATGAAGATAGAATGAATATGTACGAACTCAAGTTAATTCTTGAAAAGCAGGCAGCTGCCGAGCAGGCGGAAAAAGTGAAGGAGCTTGAGCTGCAGGTGCAAAAACTGAAGGAAGTTGAGCTTTTGCTTCAACCAAATAAAACCACGAATTAAACAAATGACCAAGCCAACAATATTACTCGTAGATGATGAAGAAGATTTGCTCAGTCTGTGGACGCTTCGTTTGGAGAGTGCTGGATACAACGTCATAACCGCTCAATGCGGCGAGGAGGCCCTGGCAGCCTTTGCCGCTTCTGCCCCCCAGCTCGTCGTCACTGATCTGCGTATGGGCAACATGGACGGCCTCGCCCTGTATGAAGCGATCCGCAAAGTTAACACCTCAATCCCTGTCTTGATCATCACCGCGCACGGTTCAATACCCGAAGCCGTCGAGGCGACAAAGAAAGGGGTCTTTTCATTTCTCACCAAGCCGATTGACGGGAAAGTGTTTTTAGCGGAGATCAAGCGCGCACTCAGTGTGGCTTCGGTCCCGGGGCGTGAAGAAAGTACGGCAGAGTGGCGCAAAAATATCATTTCCCGCAGTGCCGTTATGGAGCAGCTGCTCGACAAGATAAAACTTGTCTCCCGCGGTAACTCAAGCGTTCTGTTCAGAGGCCAGAGCGGTACCGGAAAGGAATTGCTTGCCCAGGCGCTGCACAGTGCCAGCGACCGTAATGAAAAACCCTTTATTGCGGTCAACTGCAGCGCCATCCCCGAAGCTCTGCTGGAGTCAGAGTTGTTTGGCCATGCCAAGGGGTCCTTTTCCGGAGCGGACAGGGCCTATGCGGGATTGTTTCGGGCCGCCCATAAAGGAACGCTTTTTCTAGATGAAATCGGTGACATGCCGCTGCATCTGCAGGTAAAGCTTCTGAGGGTGCTTCAGGAACGCCAGGTTCGACCGGTGGGTGACAGCGTTTCGGTCCCTATTGATGTAAGGATCATGTCAGCGACTCATCAGGATCTTGAGAAAAGTATCGAACAAAAAACGTTCCGTGAAGACCTCTACTATCGCCTCAATGTTGTGACGCTGGAAATTCCGCCGCTGCAGGATCGTCGAGAAGATATTCCTCTTCTGGTTGAGTATTTCCTGAAACTGATCAATGATCAAAGTGAGCGCAAGTTAGTTGGTTTCTCTCCTGACGCTCTGACCGCACTCATAGAGGCTCCATGGCCCGGAAATATCAGACAACTGCAGAATGTCGTGGAACAGGCCGCAGCGCTTTCGACGACTGATCTTATCCCGGCCGACCTGATTTACAACGCCTTGAAGGAGGAGAATGTAAAGGTTCAGACTTTTGACGAGGCACGGTTCGAATTCGGCCAGCGTTATCTTGTCAGGCTCCTGCAGATGACCAGTGGCAATGTTGCCCAGGCGGCGCGAATGGCCGGGAGAAACAGAACAGATTTTTACAAGATACTCAATCGCCATCACATCGCCCCCGCACTTTTTAAAGATTGATTTTGCCAGGATGCCGGTGCCGTTTTGCTGAGACCTGTCGTTGTTAGGCGACAGTGACGCACGGTCGTGGCCCGGTTATCTCATCAAGGTCGCCATGATGTCTGGCAGTTACATCCGTCTCTTGGGGGAGACTGAGGTCATCTGGAGATGCCTCGATACGACGTTGAGTCGCAGCAAAGGCGCGACCTGAGACATCTGTCTCTATCAAAAGCATGGTATTTCAAGCAGATAACTGTCTGTTCGCTTGGGTTTGTTGATGTGTTTCAGGCACTGAAATTGCATGACAATAAGATACAGGTTCCTTTTTTTTCAAGGAGGAAAAATGGCTGTATCCAAGACTGTCATGCCGGACTACGGGGACTTCAAGAAGAGATGCTGCTTTCTTGCCCGCTTCTGTTTACCGGGGCTTATCAGTTTTATCTGTATCTGCCTGTTTCTGTTTTTGTCAATCGTCATTATAGAAGGCTATTCGATATCGGAAATGATGCAGAAGCAGAGAGACCTTGCCATCTATAAGGTTGTTGAGGATTGAACGCCGGCAGAATTACCGTTTTTTTTCAATATATCCCCGCTGTCTACATAGGCATAGGCGCTATGCTTATGGATTGATTCAAAACTCTCGACACTTGCCGAAAACGACGTGATATCAGGATGTTCAAAAGCAAGGACGGCAACCTTCCTGACAACATCTTCCACGAACATCGGATTTTGGAAGGCTATTTCGGTGACATATTTTTCATCTGGCCGTTTGAGCAGGGCGAACAACTCACATGAAGCGCTCTGTTCGATCAGTTCAATGAGGTCCTCGGCCCACACCATCCTGGCAAACTGGGCACTGAGGGTAACCTCTGCTCTCTGGTTATGCGCCCCCGCATCGCTGATTTCTTTGGAGCAGGGGCAAAGCGTTGTTACCGGCACCTGGACAGTCAGGATAAAGCCTTCGTCTGTGCCGATCCCGCCACTGAATGTACAGGCATATTCCATCAAACTCCTGGTGCCGGTAACCGGAGCTTTCTTTTCTAGATAATAGGGGAACTTCATTTCAATTCGTGCACTTTCGGCATTAAAAAATTCTTTTACTTCCTTGAGGAGCAGGGAGAAATCGGTAACGCTGATCCTGTTGATATAGCGGTTGAGGATCGAGGTGAACGAAGAAATACCGTTTGGTCTCAGCGGAGCGCCGATACGGGTATGAAGACTCACCGAAGCAACGGTATCCTGAACACCACCGTCTTTCTGCATAACCCTTATTGGTAATTGTATGTTTTTAACACCGGCGGTATGGGCGGTCATGATCGGTTCTGGGTAGAGATTATCAGGCAACGATTGAAAAATTGGTCATGGGCAACCTGTAAGGCAAAGACTTTTATAGAAAAGGTATTACTATTTTTCAGCAGATGCTACCACAATAATCATTTTTGCATGCGTTTCGGTTCTCTCCAGTGTACTTTGGGAGAGCGGCAGCAGGCCAGATTCTCTCATTTTTACCAGGTTGCTATGTCAGAAACCCAGACGAACACTCGAATTGACAAGTGGCTGTGGGCTGCCCGGTTTTTTAAAACGAGATCCTCGGCGGCAAAAGCGGTGCAGGCGGGAAAAGTTCTGCTCAACGAGGCCCGCGCTAAACCATCCCGGGCAGTTGCCGTCGGCGACAAACTGGACATACGCAGGAATGAACTATCCTTCACCGTGCATGTCTGCGGCTTATCCCAGACCAGGCGACCTGCCCGGGAAGCCAGGCTCTTGTACGAGGAAACGGCCGAAAGTGCCGCACAAAGAGAGCAGCAGCGTGAAATGAGACGGTTGCTGAGAATTTCTGATAATCCTCCAGCAAAGCGGCCGGACAAGAGGGAACGGAGAAAAATCAGAGCATTTATCAGAAAAAATTAACGGGAGAGATCGGTGAAAAAGGTTGAAAGAGCTTTAATCAGTCTGACGGATAAAACGGGAATAGAGACATTTGCCGGAGCACTTGCTGCGCAGGGTATCGAGATTTTATCCACTGGCGGGACGGCGGCGAAATTGCGCGAAGCAGGTGTCGATGTCATTGATGTCTCGGATTTCACCGGTTTCCCTGAAATGCTCGACGGCAGGGTGAAAACGCTGCACCCAAAAGTACACGGAGGAATTTTGCACCAGCGGGCAAACACCCAGCACCTCGAACAGTGCAAACGTTACGGTTTAAAGCCTATCGACATTGTCGCCGTCAATCTCTATGCATTTGAAAAAACGATAGGCGTCCCTGGCTGCCGTCTTGAAGATGCGATAGAAAATATAGACATTGGCGGTCCGACCCTGCTGCGCGCTGCCGCTAAAAATTTTCGTGATGTAACCGTGATCGTTGATCCTGATGACTATAAGACGGTCCTGCGCGAAATAGAGGAATCAGGCAACACGACATTGAAAACGAGATTTCGGCTGGCCGTCAAGGTGTTCAACCTCACCTCGAAATACGACACCACGATCAGCAAGTGGCTCCAGCTGGTCGATGTTGAGAAAAACACTTATTTCACAGGGGAACAGCCATGTTGAACCTAGGGGTGTTGCTGTCCGGAAGCGGCCGTACGCTTGATAATTTTCATCAGAGAATTGAGGCCGGAACACTCCATGGCCGGATTCAGGTTGTGATTTCAAATGTCGAGGACGCTCTTGGGCTCCAAAAAGCAAAAAACTACGGCTACCCGACCTTCTGGGCCCAGCAGAATGACAGGATCAACGAGATTCTCTCCGGCTATGACATCGACATCATCTGTCTGGCCGGCTACCTTAAACTGTACCAGCCACCCGCACGCCTGAGGAAAAACGTATTAAACATTCACCCGTCCCTGATACCGCTTTTCTGTGGTGCAGGATTCTACGGCGACATTGTTCATCGTGCCGTCAAGCAGCGGGGCTGCATGGTGAGTGGCTGTACAGTTCATTTTGCCAACGAGGTGTATGATGAAGGCCCAATCGTCGTGCAGAAAAGCGTTGAGCTCGACTTTGAAGACTCTATCGGTGATATTGGTGCCAAGGTCTTCAAGGCCGAATGTGAAGCTTTCCCTGCGGCAATCAATCTGGTAGATGAGAGAGGCATTGATTTCTTCTGGAATCGAGTGGGCTGACATTCTTGTTCAGCGGCCGCGGATAGGCGAGCTCCAGAAAACTGACACAGACAGGATGATATTTCAACATATATGGAACTTTTAGCTCCAGCCGGGAATTTCGAAACGTTCCATGCTGCCCTTGATGCCGGAGCCGATGCAGTTTATGTCGGCGCACCCGGGCTCAACGCCCGAAACCTGGCAAAAGATCTCTCCCTGGACCAGATCGGCTCAATGATCGTGACCGCCCATGACAGAGGCAGAAAGGTCCACGTAGCCCTGAACAGTCTTGCCAGGGAAAAAGATCTGCCCCGACTGCTTGAAACACTCGTCTATTTCGAGAGCGTCACCCCGGATGCCCTGATTATTCAGGATCTCGGCATCGTCAACCTGGTGATGGATCATTTTCCATCACTGGAGATTCATGGTTCGACACTGATGGCCATCCACAACCGGGCAGGGGTTCAGGCCCTTGCCTCGCTTGGTTTTTCACGGGTTGTCATTGCCCGGGAATACACGCTTAAAGAGATCGGCCGGTTGATTCGTCAATCGCCCATTGAGATCGAGGTTTTTATTCACGGGGCAATGTGTTTTTCCTACTCGGGGCTCTGCATGTTTTCCTCGTACCTTGGCGGCAAAAGCGGTCTGCGGGGCAAGTGCGTGCAGCCATGCCGCAGAAAATACTCGCTGCGTTCGACCGGGAAGTCCGGCGGTAAAACAGCTGGCAGTTCAGGGTATCTGTTTTCCATGAACGACCTGAACGGGCTTGAAATGGTTCCAGAGTTCATGAAGATGGGAGTTTCTGCCCTGAAGATTGAGGGGAGGCTGCGCTCAGCGACCTATGTGAAAAACATTGTTACCGCCTATCGCATGATGATTGATGCAGGCCCTCGTCTGGACAAGGATGTCTTCAAAGAAGCATCTGCGCTGGTGCCCGAAGCTATGGGGAGAAGAACATCATCCGGCTATTTCCGTTCGCCGCAGCCAACGGATGCCATCGTTCAGGCTCACTCCGGTAATATCGGTAATCATCTTGGCCGGGTGTCATCCATAGAAACGAGTGACAATGAAACCTTCATCTGTTTCAAGCCCAAAAAAACCTTCAAGAGCGGAGACCGTCTGCGGCTTCATGTCCTGAAGGGGGACACGCGAAAATCGTTCACGGTGGATAAGCTGGTGGATCAGTCAGGCGTAACGGACCAGGTCGAAAAGAAAGGAAGCGTCAGTGTCCTGGTACCAGGTTCACTTGGAATCCAATCCTTTCAAGGGCCGATTGATGTCTATCTTGTCGATGTCAGGAAGGCAGAAGCCCAGGTCAGCGGCGTAACAGCTGAAAGACGGTTGGCTGCAACGCTGGACAGCAGCCAGAAGAAAAATATCGCTGACAGGGTGCGCAGCGTCAGTCGTCAGGTGCTGGAGCGGGCCTCCGATAAACCTGGGTACCAGGGACCCAAGGGGTCGCAGAAAAAAGTCACCAGGACCCAGGCCAGCGAACTGTGGCTGAGGATTGACTCTGCCCGGCATATTCTCGGCAAACAACCGTTTATACCGGATCGCTACGTCATCAATATAGACAGGACCATCATGGGATTTGTCGGGGATATCAAACGGTTCCTCGGCCGTAATATGAGGTCGGTCATATGGGCACTGCCGGCGGTTCTCAATGACTCCTCCTTTGACCAGATGAAGAAATCTCTTGCTACGCTTATCAGGTCAGGGTTCAGAACATTTCAGATCGCCCATCTCAGCCAGATTGAGTTATTTGAAGGTGAACGTGTCCAGCTTTATGGCGACTATACGCTGAACCTGATGAACAGCCAGGCACTGTCCCTGATGTCAAAACTCGATTTCCGCGGTTTTCAACTCTCTATAGAGATGAGTCGGGACCTCATTCAACCGCTGATCGACGGTTATCGGAGCAAAAAGAGCCGGGCGCCCAAAATCCGTGATTTAAACCGCTCAGCACAGCTCGGGCTTACCGTTTATGGCGCGCCGCCGCTTTTCGTGTCGCGAATCGCCTCAAAGCAGCTGCCGTACGGTAAAATAATTACCAGTCCGAAAAACGAGCAATTTGTTGTTGATAAAAAAGAGGGACACTCGATTACGAGGCCGAAAAAACCTTTTTCCCTCCTGCCGTTTCGAAAAGATCTGGAACAAATGGGATTACAGTATCTGGTTGTCGATATAAGCGGTATGCGTCCAGGAAATAGTGAGATGGCTGAGATTAATGAGCGTATCAGAGGCAAGGGAACCCATTACAAACTGCCCACCTTTAACTATCTCGGCACACTTGAGTGAGAGAATACGTCGTGAGTGCCGCTCATTGTTCACCTGTCGGCACCAGCAGGTAATTGATCAGGCGGCAAAATTTGCTCGCCTGCTCCTGGTTTCATCGAGCCGTCGCATGCCTTCCATCAGGAGTTTCATGAAAAAGTCAATCTCCGGCAGCTCAAAATCCTCCTGGGGGATTCCCGGTGTAAATCTGAACCTGCCCCGGTGCTCCTTGAGAATTTCATAAAAGGCGTCTTCACCGGATTTTGACCGGTAACTGGCTTTAATCAATGCGCCTTGCCTGAAAGAAAACCGTGCTGTTCCTTCGGAAAGATCATTTATTGTCAGGATGCCGGTTTTACTGTTCATGTTCAGCGTCTGGAAAAGCGCCTCAGCTGGAATTTCAGAGAGATTTCCAATCATCCCCGAGGTGAGATCCTCACTGCGTATATTATTGGACTTGTTAAGCCGGTTTGCTATCAGCCTGGAAAAGTAGAGTTGTATAGACGGAAAATGTTCGAGAATACGCTTGAAATTGGTCTGATCGATATAGAGAATTGAGGTTTTCTCCCTGACCTGGATGGTCGCACCCACGCGCTCGTTGCAGATCAGGCTCATCTCACCGAAAACATCTCCTTTGTGAAGGGTCGAGATCGTTATTCCAGCTTCATTGATTACATTTACGCTGCCGGTTACGATGATAAAAAAGTTTCCACCCATCTCGCCTTTGCGGATAATGATGTCGTCTTTTTCAAAGGTGTTGAGTTTGAAGAAATTGATCACCTTCTCGAGGCTGTGGGAATCGATATTCTTGAAGAAGGCAAAATCACTTAACAGGTGTATCATCGAGCCGATTTCATTTGAATAAAGATCATTGACCGTGGTCACCAGATCCTGTTCCCTGGTATGCTCCAGTTTTATCGCGCCGGTGCAGCCGCTACAGGAGATGAGGCATACAGGAATCTTATCGGCACGTTCATACTGAATGATGATCCTGCTGAGATCGCCATTCAGGGTTTTGCAGGTCTCTTTATCGGGCGGAGATTCTATAACAGTGGTGGTAATCGAGGTGTTTTTATTTTCGCTGTTCATACTGACGGCGATACCGGTAATGCTGAAAATATCGCCATATTCATAGTGTGGACAGCGCTTGTTTTCGGTAACCCGGAATAATATCTTGGGAAAACCCATAATTGTTACCTAAAAATTGGACAGATGGTCTCAGTTTGTTTATCAAGTACCGTTAATCATTCCGTACTAAGGTAAGCCTATAACAATCTGGTGACAGGTGTCAAAGAAGCGTTGAAAAAAAACGCTCATTTCTTTATTATTGTTGACTTCGTTTACGCTTTGCATTATACATACCAGTCTTTTGTTTTCGCGTGGCAGGACGTTCAAAAAGAGTGCATGGAATAGCTGTACAGCTATTTTGAATAGTAGAGATTATCAACAGGAGGAAGTTATCCGTGGCAAATCATAAATCGGCTGAGAAAAGAAATCGCCAGGCACAGGCTCGACGTCTGCGAAATCGTATTAATCGTTCCAAGATGAAAACAGTTGTACGTTCACTCAACGAGGCCATTGCCTCAGGATCTGTTGAAGAGGCTAAGGCGGCGCTTATAACCGCTGTTCCCGTTATCGCCAAAACAGCTTCCAAAGGAACGATTCATAAAAAGAATGCCTCGCGTAAAATTTCCAGACTTACCAAGCGTGTAAACTCCCTGGAGGCGTAACGGTCAGTTTGTACCGCCGGTGATTCTGTCGCAACCTCTTGGTTTTGTGATGATTAACCGTTCTGCTTGTCTTCCGGCAGAACGGTTTTTTTTTGCTCATTCCATAAAATTTAGTGCTTTATTCTTCCATATAGTATCAATTTACGCTTTGCTTTTTTTCCCCTGACAGAAATTGAAACGTACCATGAACGAGTCATCGATTACACCGCTCTACGAGCAGTTCGTCAAACGATCAGAGCAGGCCCGCCTTGTACCTGTCGCCGGTCGTTTTATTTCAGACCTGGATACGCCGCTTACCCTGTTCAGTAAAATCTACCCCGATCGCGAGCATGTCTTTCTTTTTGAAAGCATGGAAGGAGGCGAGAAATGGGGACGATATTCTTTTATTGGATTTGACCCGCTGCTCATTTTTGTTTCGCACGAGAGCAATCTCACGGTCACCCGTATTTTCGAGGATCGCCAGGAGATCGAGCGCAGGAGCGGAAACCCTGTTTCCTACCTGCGCAAACTTGTCAAGGATATGAACGCCTATGAAGACCCTGAACTCCCGAGGTTCTGCGGCGGCCTTGTCGGCTTTCTCGGTTATGAGATGGTTCGCTTCATGGAAGAACTTCCCGATTCTCATGAGAAATCTGACGTTCCCGATTCCTCGTTTATGATACCCGGTACAGTACTCGTCCATGATAGTTTTGAGCAGACTGTCACCATTGTCAATTGGGTCGATACCGCCGGCCAGTCATCTCCTGAGTATCTTTATCGCCGGGCGGTCTCAACCATTGAAAGTGTTTCAGAACTGCTCGGCTCATCGGTCCCGGAAGAACTCGCCTTTCAGAAAGGGAAAGGTTTCAATGCCATAAATGAATTCAGCGGCGAGATGAAACCTGAAACGTTCCATGCCATGGTTGACAGGGCGAAGGAGTATATTCTCGCAGGAGATATTTTCCAGGTTGTCCTCTCGCAGCGGTTCCACGCCAGAACGAGCGTCTCTTCTTTCTCCATATACCGGGCTCTTCGCTATATCAACCCGAGCCCGTATCTGTTTTTCCTCAAGTTCAACGAGTTGTTCCAGATCGGCTCATCGCCTGAGATCCTTGTCCGCAAGGATGGGGATTCAATTGAATTGCGGCCGATAGCCGGGACGAGACCGCGGGGAAAAACGGTTGAGGAAGATGCGGCACTCGAGGCGGAACTGCTTGCCGATCCGAAGGAACGGGCTGAGCACCTGATGCTCGTCGACCTCGGCAGAAATGATGTCGGTCGAGTGGCGAAAGGGGGGAGCGTCGAGGTTCGCGATCTTCTTGTTGTCGAACGCTACAGTCATGTCATGCATATTGTTTCTGGAATTCACGGGATCATTGACGACGGCTATGACCAGTTCGACGTTGTCAATGCCTGTTTTCCAGCGGGTACCGTCAGCGGTGCCCCGAAGATTAGAGCCATGGAAATCATTGATGAGCTTGAACCCCAGAGACGCGGCCCCTATGCGGGGTCGGTCGGATATTTCGGGTTTTCCGGGAATATGGACTTCTGCATAACCATCAGGACCTTTGTTATGCAGGGGGAGGATCTCTGGGTTCAGGCAGGAGCCGGTATTGTTGCTGATTCCGATCCTCACCGGGAGTTTGAGGAGACGGTAAACAAATCCATGGGGCTGCGACGCGCCCTGGAACTTGCTGAAACGAGGTTCAGCTGATGATTGTCATAATCGACAACTACGATTCCTTTACCTACAATATTGTCCAGACCATTGGTGATAATCTCCTGGCGGAAGGGCTGCAGGAAGAGATAAAAGTCTTTCGCAACGACAAGATCACAATCGGCGAACTAACACAGCTCGACCCGCGAAGAATACTCATTTCGCCCGGACCTTGCACGCCCAAGGAAGCAGGCATTTCCGTAGACGTTATCAGACATTTTGGCGGCAGCATCCCGATTCTGGGGGTGTGCCTTGGACATCAGTCCATCGGCGAAGCCTATGGAGGGCTGGTGGTCAGGGCCGGCCGGATTATGCATGGAAAAACAAGTGTCATGATTCATGACGGCAGAGGAGTATTCACCGACCTGCCGAATCCCTTTGACGGCATGCGCTACCATTCACTGGTGGTTGACGAGCGCTCCCTGCCCGATTGTCTTGAGATTACCGCCAGGACCGGACAGAATGAGCTGATGGGGCTGCGGCACAGGGAGCTGGCTGTTGAAGGCGTACAGTTTCACCCGGAATCAATTATGACTCCGGCCGGCCGGCTGCTCCTGAAAAACTTCATGTCCGAGGACTATGAGTCCATGCTCGCCTAGCTGATCAGGGGTTGTGATAGACTGGGAAACTTTCATTTTTCGGGTTGATGATGAACATTACAGAAGCGTTAAAACACGTTGTCGACGGCAGAGACTTCTCTGAACCTGAGATGAGGTCGGTGATGAACGAGATCATGAGCGGTGAGGCAACACCGGTACAGATCGGTTCATTTCTCACCGGGTTGCGGATGAAAGGCGAGACGGTCGAGGAAATTACCGGAGCGGCGCGGGTGATGCGGGAGAAGGTTACTCCGATCGACAGCGGCGTAAATACCGCCGGTGGCGACGTTCTTCTCGATACCTGCGGTACCGGCGGCGATGGCTCCGGTACGTTCAATGTCTCGACAACCTCGGCATTCGTTGCCGCCGGCTGCTGTATTATTGTTGCCAAGCACGGCAACAGGTCGGTTTCCAGTCCATGCGGCTCAGCCGATGTGCTCGAGGCGGCCGGTGTTAACCTGGGCCTGAACGCCGAGCAGGTCGGGGCTTGCATCAGAAAGATCGGGATCGGGTTTCTTTTTGCCCCATCTCTGCATGGAGCGATGAAATATGCTATCGGCCCGAGACGGGAGATAGGAATAAGAACCGTGTTTAACGTCCTTGGTCCACTGACGAATCCTGCCGGTGCAAATGTCCAGGTTCTTGGCGTCTTCACCAGGACACTGACGGAATCTCTGGCAAAGGTGCTGGCAAAACTGGGATCCAAACGCGCGCTCGTCGTCCATGGTGAAGGCAATCTTGATGAATTAACGACAACAGGAGAGACCCTGATAGCGGAGTTGAAGAACGGCAGTGTCCATTCCTATACGATTCTCCCGGAAGATGTCGGTCTCAAACGGTCCGTAATAGCTGAGCTGCAGGGCGGTAAGGATAGCCGTGAATCAGCCGCCATAATGAGGGATGTACTGAAAGGCGAGAAAGGACCGCGGCGCGACATGGTTCTTTTGAACAGCGCTGCTGCTTTGCTGGCTGCGGGGCTGGCTGTCGACCTGACGGAGGGTGTTTCTCTTGCGGCAGCCTGCATTGACAGCGGGAAAGCGCTCAGGAAGCTGGAGGATCTGATTTTTGTTACCAATGACATGATCCGATGATTACCAGCAAACGCTCCAGGGAATTCCATGATTCTTGACACCATTGTTGAGCAGAAGCGGGAAGAAGTCGCCCAGTTAAAAAAGCGAGGCATTCGGCTGCCCGATTCTTTTGTTGGCAGCTCCCCTGACAAAAGCCGCGGATTTAAGCAGGCGCTTGTTACCTACCCAGGCGTGTCAATCATTGCCGAAGTCAAAAAGGCGTCTCCTTCAAAGGGTATTATCTGCAGCGATTTTGATCCGGTAAAGATTGCCCGGAATTATCAGCTGCATGGTGCCCAGGCGCTCTCCGTATTGACCGATATTAATTTTTTTCAGGGGAGTCTGCTGTATCTCATGCAGGTCAGGGAGGCGGTTGATCTTCCTGTGTTGAGAAAGGACTTTATTATTGATCAGCTGCAGGTCGATGAAGCGCACGCCCACGGGGCAGATGCGATTCTGCTGATTGCCGCAATTCTCGATGAATACCAACTCAGGGACTACCGTCAGCATGCCTCTGCCCTGGGAATGGACAGCCTTGTTGAAGTGCATGATGAGGAGGAACTGGCGAAAGCTTTGTCCGCAGGAGCCGAACTGCTTGGTATCAACAATCGCAATCTCAATGATTTCTCCGTTGACATACAGACCACCTTTCGTCTGATGAAGCGTATCCCTTCTCATATCCCCGTGGTGTCTGAATCCGGACTCAGGGACAGAGGCGACATAGAGGCTCTTGCCCAGGCCGGTGCAGCAGCAGCCCTTATTGGTGAAACATTGATGCGCGCCGGGGAAAAAAGCGGTCTGCTCAGTTCATTGCGGCCCAGGTAGAAACGATGGCGTGGCTGGAATAATGAGAACGCGTATTAAAATGTGCGGAACGACACGCGTTGAAGATGCGCAGGCAGCCGTAAGCCTTGGCATCGATGCGCTCGGCTTTATTTTCGTGGACAAGAGCCCCCGCTGCATAACTCCTGCGGCGGCGGTTTCAATTATCGAGACCTTACCCTCTTTCGTCAGCAGGGTCGGGGTATTCGTTGACAGTCCCCTGGATGAGATCAAAAGTATCGTCAGCGGCTGCGGTCTCACCCAGGTTCAGCTTCACGGTGCTGAACCAGATACCGTCTGTTCTCAGCTGAAGAGCTGGAACAGGTCCTTGTCAGTATGCAAGGCTTTCAGGGTCGGGGGAGGCCGTCCAGCTTTGAATATCGCCTCCTATTCAGGCGTTATCGATACTATCCTGCTTGACACTTACGTCAAAGGGGTAGCCGGTGGCACGGGGACTCATTTTGACTGGCGGTTGATTGACACGCTTCATCTAGACCGCCCGCTGATACTCGCCGGCGGTCTTTCGCCGGAAAATATCCGCGAGGCCCTCGTCACGGCCGCACCATTTGCCGTTGATGTAAATTCCGGCGTTGAGGATGCACCGGGTGTGAAAAACCATCAGAAGTTGAAAAAACTCGTTATGCAGGTGGCTGAATACGACATCCGGAAGCAGCAGACGGTATGAGTATCCTCCTGGTTCAGGCAGATGAACCGTTCAGATTCAGTGGGCAATCACAAAAGCATCCTTGTAGCCGCGTCTCTCCAGGGCTATTCTCTCCTGCTCGGCCCTTTGCAGCGTTTTCCCAACATAGACATGGACCCGGTAGTAAATCCTGTCTGGCCCGTAATATTTCTGGATAAGGGTCGTATGCCCGGCCTGGGTAAAACGTTTCTGGAGTCGCAGGGCGTTGTTCTGGTTGGCAAATGAACCTATTTGTACATAAAATTCGCCTTCATAGAAGGTTTTTGCCAATCGCTTGAGTTCTTCGCTTCCCTGTTGCGCATCTCCCAGGGCTGTTAGATGAACCCGTGCAGTTCCCCGGCCGATCAGACCGATTTTTTGTGCCGCTGTGTAGCTGAGATCGACAATCCTGCCCCGTACAAAGGGACCGCGGTCATTAACCCTGACGACTATTTCCCGGTTGTTCTCCAGGTTCCTGACAAGCAGTACCGTATGCATCGGCAGGGTCTTGTGGGCTGCTGTCATTTCATACATGTCATAGGTCTCTGCGTTGGATGTTTTCCGACCATGAAAATCCTCTCCATACCAGGAGGCAATTCCGGTTTGGGTGAAGCCATATGATGACGGGATTGGGTAGTAAATCCTGTTGTTGATCACGTATGGTTTCTGGGTAGGGTGGGAATAGTGTTTCTTCGAGGCGGCGGTCGAGCAGGCCGGCAGGCTGGTAGAGAGGCTTAGTACGATGACGGCCAGATGAATGATATGCATAAGTCTGGAGCAATATCCCAACGCTGAAAACTGAAATGCAGGCCTTGCTGATGCTGCTGCCGGAGCAGCAGGTAACGGGTTTCTATTCATTGCGACTGTTTATTATAAAATGACCGGCTCATCAATGGTTTTCAATCGTTGTCGGCTCGATTGGTGATTTTTTTGGGGCCGAGCAGGAGCATGAGCCGTTGTTCAAAGAATGGACCGGCCTTGCCGATGGTATGGGGGGCGTAGGGGGTTAGCGGTGATACATCAGACTGTATGGTGATGTTGTCAAAACGCAGGCTCTCGTCTTTGTCAATCCACGAGAGATGGAGATCAAGAATCGGGCGGGCGACTTGAAGCAGTCCGTCTGCATCCGGAACAAGACGGATATCCTCCCAGCGCCGCTGTTTATAACCCTTCAACCAGATTCCTGGAAACAGTTCTCCGGTGAGTTGATCCCTCATGACAGGGTCAAGCCATTCGCCATCGAACTCCATGTGGCTTGCAAGTATCCTGTGAACTTCCGAACTGCCGTCAAGGGTCAGCTTTTCAAGTTCCTCAAGATAATCATGATCGATTCGTATCAGATGCGTCTCATCGTCAAAAAAAGACCAGAGTGCATGGCAACCCTGGCAGGCAACATGCGCATTGTAGGTCTTGTGTGCAGGATGAACCATAACCGGAAGGGGCAGCTTTGCGTTGACTGACTTGGAACTAAAAAAATACTCGTTGCCATTTCTGCTGATGGAGACGGAACTGCTGTTCTGCAGCCCGTTTAGATCATGGCAGGAAACGCAGGGTGTGCCGGAATCATCGTTGCTCCCCATGACCTCATTGCGGTCATGGCAGTCGATGCAGACCATGCCGGACCTCTGGTGAACATCGGCCTCGAGCTGGTGAAATTCAACGCCGAAAGGCCTGAAAAAATCCTCAGTGGTTGTGTATGGTGTACGGTACTCTTCGTTGAAATCGTGTTCGAAACGACCGTAATAATCAAAGCCGACATGGTTGCCGTAATGACAGGAAAGGCAGTTGGCGTCTTTCGGTTTCTTCAGGAACTGATGAGAAACCATGTGCCCGCCATAATATTCAAGGTGGCAGGAGCCGCAGCCGCTTGCTCTTCTGGTTGCAGGAAAGTTGTCGCCTTCCGAATAAACATGACAGCGGAGGCATCTGCGTCTCAGCAGGTCGTCTACGAGCTGCGAAACAGAAGCAGGAGTGCTCGATGCCCTGATGTCCTCGATGCCGGCCCCGCTGCCAGCTGAAGCAAACCCTTTTCTGACAAGAGATATATGGTTGCTGAGTGTGTAGTGCTTATTATTTCTGACCATTGCCAGCTCCTGCTGATGGCAGCGCTGACAGAATGTTTCGGCGTTATCCGGATGCGACGGTTGTGCTACCAGGCCCTGGTGTGAGGCTTCCCTGCTTTTTTCCCCGTCCATTCCCCGGTGACAATCGGTACAGGAGAATCGGTGATTGCTGTCCAGGTCAACCGGGTGACAGCCGGTACATCCAAAAGCAACATCCGCCGCTTGTTTCTCAGGACTTTCTTCCTGGCGGCAGCCCCCAGCCAATGGGAGAATAAGGAGAAACATGGCTAAAAGAAATGGTGAAAATTTTTTCATCAGTTCGGGATACTATGACGATATTAACCGGACCTTCATCTCTGCCGACCTGCTCTGAACAGTTGCATAGCACTATAATCAAAAAGGGCGAAGCGGCCTATTCCTGTTGGAATGTGCAAAGAGAAATTCAAACGGGATTTCTTGACTATGAACATTTGCCACCAGGGCCATGCGCCGCAGCTCTTCTGTAACAGGTGTGTGTCTCAGAAGACAAGGCTTTTTTCAAGGTTGAGGTAGCCTTTGCAGAAACGGATGCAGCCATCAAAAAAGTCGGCGGTATCATTGGCTGCAGCACTTTTTGCAAGGTGATCAATACATGGCAGAAGAAAGGTATTGAGCAGTTCGCCCTGTTTTATAGAAGTGTCTTCTCCGCCTTTTTCCTGTTCAACCAGGGTAACGAGAATATCAAGCATGACGGGGAAAGAGTCCTCGGAATCACCCAGGGAATTATCCACATGAATGTTGGAATCATTCAGGAATTGCCGCAGGCTGATCAGTGTAGCCCCTAAATTTCTGCCGTCGATATAATGAGATGACATCAAATTAAGATGGTTTTCACTGAAGGGGTCGGTGAACAAGGCGTAATACTCGTCTTGAAGATCTTCAAGTTTTTTGGAGGTGAGTTGCGTGTTCAATTCGCGCACAGCCTTGTCGATTTCCGTGGTGATCTGGTCCTTGGCTAGAGCTGCAAACGTTCCCCGCCAGCGGCTCAGGCGTTCGGCATCCGGCTGATTGATAAAGAACGATTTGGCCAGGTCAAGAAAGCGAAGTCTCACCAGCAATAATTCCTTGTCATTAAGCTCTTTCATCGTATTACTCTGATTCAAATAATTTGATTACCCGGCAATCTTCGCAATATTCGAAGTGACCGTCATGAGCCATTTTCTGTTTTGCAAGAATTTCCATGACACGCTCAAAGCTCTTCCTCGTGCCAAAGACTTTGCCGCACTCCCTGCAGCGCATAGGTTCTGCTTGGGCGGCAATTGCCGGCTGGAAAAACTGGCGGCTTATGTGCGTTTCCTTGCCGAGTGTGAGCGCATTCTCCGGACAGACATCAACACACGAGGTGCAGCCGGTGCAGAGGCCACCCGTCCATGAAAGTGTCAGTGCGGATGGGTCGGCCGACAGGGCCTGAATGTTACATTCATTGAGACAGGCAAGACATTGGGTGCAGGCCGTTTCGTCGCAGATGATTGTGTGAAAGAGGCTGTCTCTGTCATTGTGCAGTATGATGGTTCCCTGGTGGTCAGCGAGTGCATGCTGGAGCAGAGAGGCTAGTTTTTGCCGCCGATTGGTATAGGTGAAATCCATGTAGATGCGGGGCAGGATCGCTTTTCCCTCAACGGTTGGTTGGTGCGCAGGATAGTCATTAACCGTTGAAACTGATACTCGCGAGGGGTCTTTTAGAACAGCTTCAAGGAGTTTGTTTGCCTGATCAACCGATTTGCGATTAATTGGCCTGTTGTCAGCAGTATCCTCTAACAGAACGACACGAGAGGCACCGTGAAAGAGCAGGAAAATGAAATGGAGGGCGGAAAGTGCATTCAAGCGGGGGTATTCAAGGAACAGGTGGTTGTCGAAGCTGCTTCCCTGGTGAGCCCACCAGAATCTGTGGAGTTCCTGCTCGCTACCGAAAACGACAACCGCGTTTTCTTTGAGACGAAAGGTTCGGAAAAACTCGATAAAAGCCTTATCATCAAAGCGCTGGTATTGTATCGCACCGGTCGGACAAATACCCGCACAGCGCCCGCATTCGGTACATTTGAACCCGTCGATGACGATCTTTTCTTCTCCGCTGATTGCCTCGAAAGCACAGACCTGCAGGCATTGATCACAGCTGCTTTTGCTCCTGCTGCTGAATTGGCAGATCGAATGATTGCAGGTAATTACTTCCTCGATCTGGGAGGGAAACAACGTTGCCAAGTAGCTTTCCAGATGTTCTTCACGGTAGAAGTTCCGGGATTCTTCGGTTCCCTGAACGATGGTATCCCCAAGAGCCAGGACTGCCGGTACTTCGAGGATTTTTTGTTCAACGGCGTAGATGTCTATGGCAGCGGTCGGACAGGTCTTTTCACACTCCCGGCAAAACGAGCAGGTTTCAAAATCAAAGAACAATGTTTCAGAGATACATGTTTCCGGGCACAATCTGCCGCACAGGCCGCAATAGCTGCATCTGTTCAGGTCAACCGGGGAGCGTATCGAATATTCTATCCGCCAGTTAGTGTCGGTACAGGAGACAGCAAGGTCGGTGATCTGGCTGAAATCAGGATGGCTTTCTTTGACAAGCAGTGGAGTAATGTCGAGAATGCCGCCATAGGTGTCGAGAAAACGATTGAGCGACCGGGAATCATTAGAAATGACACACAATCTGTTGTCCGCTTCAATCGTATAGCTGCTGAAGGAAGCCTGATTTTTTCTTAGACGTTCTGCTTCTGCAAAACAGTGAAGCTGTTCATCATCAAATCCGGCAAGATCGCCATTCAGCTGTAGTGCTGGAGAAAGGATCGTTTGGCTTTCACGGCTCAGTCCGGGGAAGCCGCTCTGCAGCAGAATGGTATGGTCTTCTGACCGAGCAGGGTTGCTGATTTCCTGCAGGGATCTGTCACGTTGTTTATGCAGGGCAGGGGAAGCGCTCCCGTCATGTACCAGACAATAGGTTATAAAACCGTTGCTCATAGGTGTATGTCCGAAAGAGTAATGAGGGGTTATGTACCGGCTTGATTTCAGTTTAAAATGACCGGGAATCCTCAGTTCATTTTCCTTTTCCAAAATAAACAAGGTAACGTCAACGGATGATAAATGAAATGGATTTATGAGTGAGAGGAGCCTTTTGTTGTGTAAGTTTTTCACTTACCGGCAATTGTCCGGCAAAAACAGTGGCCGGGATGACAGGATGCCTTGAAGGCAGCAACGGTTTCTCCCTGTACATTTCGTGTTTAGAGTTGAACTTTAAGACGGTAGTTGCTATAAACATCGTCAATTTATTCTTCTTCCGGTTTTCAATCAGCCTGTAGGTATCTATTGTCAAGATGATACCAGGCTCATTGGCCCTAATGAAGAATGGATTGGTATCTGGTGCCGATAGATACCGGTATTTTTCACATTGAGCCACCGTAGCTCAGGTGGTAGAGCAGCTGATTCGTAACCAGCAGGTCAGCGGTTCAAGTCCGCTCGGTGGCTCCAAACATCCCAAGCGGTCAGGTTTCGTACCTGACCGCTTTTTGGTATCTCAATCCACAACTGTCGGTAACCGGCAATAATGTCCCACCTGTCCGGAAATTACATCGGCATGGCTCTTGTTCGATATATTAGCGGGTTAGCAAAACAGCTGGCGGAGTCGTTAGAAAAGATGGATAGACCGGTAGGGTGGAGTCGCGGTTCGTTCTGAACGGTTCGACCACCAGTCGTGGTTAGAACATCTGGGGACTAATCAATTATGAAGTTTCTCTGCAAGAGAATGCTTTCGACAAGGGAGTTACCAAGCGGCTCGACATAAGCCGTCCTGATCATGTGCGGTCCCCTTTTGACGGGTTTTTTCCGGATCGCTGGCCAGGTAACCACTGCCGGAGATTCAACCGGCAGACCTCGTGCGGTTTTTACTACACGACATTTTTTTCTAACCTTGGGTTCGGTTTCGACCGGAAAACCCTTTGGAAAGTGTCTCTTTCCCCGTGGGCTGTCATTCATGTTCCCTCCCTCGGCACGCTGTCTTAATCAAGTGGCTGCAAACGTCCTCGTTTTCTTTCTACTTCTAGAATTACTTTCTGTAAATAGGTATATATACCTAATTTTTGGCTATAAAGATGATCAATCAGATAATTATCATCTTTGTTTATAATAGTTTAAACTATTATTTATGTAGGTCAATCAATTTCTTGATAATAATAAAGATTTAATTGAAGAAACATAACAAGAACATGCAGTTTTTTGAAGTTGCACCATTACCTGCAGCAATGATGCCTGCTCGGGAAAGGATCGAAGTGCAGAGCCGCACCATACAATTCAGCGCGCTGAAAAAGGGATTTCAGTACGGCGCAGAACATCTGCTGGTTCCTCTCTCTCAGGACAGACATTTTGAGAAAACCTGAGATCTGCAGGTCTTCCTTGGCAATGAGTTTTCCGGCTCGGCACAGCGCCTGGCGATGGTCTTCGGCAAAGACGACTACCGTTGCCAGTCCTTCTGCCTGTGGGCATGACTGGTTGTCGGATTGGTTAAAGCAGGTGCGATATTGGATGAAATATGCTGATTGAGTTGACATGTGATGACAGGCGAGCACCTTGAAAAGAAATCATCGCGGACAAAGCGTGTTTCTATATGTCGAACATCCTGATGTTCAGGTTTTTTCTATCACTGCTGAATTCAATGACATTATTTTTGCCCCGCAGCAAGCGCACTATGGCTTCAATAGCTTTTATCTTGTCATTAAAGGCAAAACGAACCGGCGTCTTCTCCAGTCTTTTATCGTAGGTGATTTTTAAACCACTTTGCTCTGAAATATCGATGAGGACAGTGTCAATAGACTCATACTGGCAGTCGATGATCACTCTATTTTCGAGGAGTGTGTGTTCTTCGATTTCTTCAGAATGTACCGTTCCAGAGGGTAATAGTGTCGCAACCAGAAGCATTAAAACTGCCTGCTTGCAATTCTTCAGAAGAAAAGCGACCATGCTGTCCCGTATCAATGAAATTTCAAATAATTGTATCAAAAGAGTACAACTGATACTAAATCTGGGCTCAAATCCTCACTCAAGGTGATTTTTAACAGCTTTTTATAAAGAAGAAAACAGTAGTTCATAAATTACTTCATCATCGGACCGGGAGAATACTGGAAATCATATATCAGGACAGTTGGTTATGATAAGCGAAAACTGAGCGGCACGGGCATCGTGCGGTGACGCAGCATAGATCATCGCACTTGATCCTTGAGCATCAGGTTATTATCGAGTTGTTGGTGAGAGGGGAGGGTGACTGCCATCAGGAGTTAAACCCGCTCTGAAACTGGACTGTTGCCGCTACTACGCTGAGAATAAAGAACCGGGGGAAAATAAAAATGAGTCAACCAGTGTATGCGCTTTATTTATTAAATGTCTCCGACAAGGATCGTCAATTTCGCTGCAACGATCTTTGCTGAGTGGGATACAGCGGACTGCTTGTGCAGTTCACGTCATTCTTTTAACCAGTGATATTCGAGGTTGACCTGAGCGGTTAGCCTGGAGTATTTGCAGGGAGTTTCAGGAATCCTGATAGAAGCTAAGCGTAACCTCCAAGAGTCTTAGAGATTACGCTCTGTAGCTGTGGTGCCTCGGGCCGGACTCGAACCGGCACGGGCGCAAGGCCCAAGGGATTTTAAGTCCCTGGTGTCTACCAATTCCACCACCAAGGCAGGATGGCTGTTTTTACCACAGCGGGCTCGCTGTTGTCAATTGGCAATGGGCTTTCAGCATGGTTTATTCATCCTCAGGTCACACCTCAAAATTGTTCTTTACTGCCGGATTACCCTTTACGTTGGCTCCTGGGTCTACACAACTGTTATAAAACTTTGAATGCACAGGAAGAAGATCAACCATACTATCTCAGTTCATAGCTATGGTTGCCGATCCTAATGATTCTGTGTAGAGTAGCGGTCCGTTTGTATTAAATCATTAAATCACCACCAGCCGTTCTTGATTCTCTGCTGGTAATCGTATAATTCTGTTTGATTTTTAAGATACAAATAGAGCCATGGATAAGCTGGAAAGTATAGGGTATGACGACTGGTTTCGGGGTCAAGTTGATGTCGGTAAGATAGCTGCTCATGAGGTTGCCCGTGTAGTTGCAGTCCACAAAGACAGATGCGTGATAACAAAGGGTGATGGAGATGTTTTTGCGGAATATTCCGGGAATCTGCTCTATTTGTCAGACTCTCCGTTTGATCTGCCAACGACCGGAGATTGGATCTATGCAGATTTTTATGACGATAACTCTCATGCGATTATCCATGGAGTGTTACCGAGAAGAACCTTATTAAAACGAAAAACAGCCGGGAAACTGGTAGATTTTCAGCTCATTGCAGCAAATATCGATGTCGTCTTCATTATGCAATCCGTGGACTACAATTTCAATCTGAGAAGATTGGAACGATATTTAGCCATGGTACACGAAAACCATATTACTCCTATAATATTACTGAGCAAATGTGATCTTGTCTCACCCGATAAAGTCGAAGAAATTAAGAAGAAAATTTTTAGTATATCCCCTCATACTTCAGTATTGGCTTTAAGTAACTCAACCCGGGAAAATATCAGTGCAATACAAAGCTCTTTATTGCCGGGGAAGACGTATTGCCTGCTCGGTTCATCAGGAGTGGGTAAAACGACCCTTCTCAACAGCATCATCGGTAGCGAACGATTCGAAACCCAAGCTGTCAGTAAAAAACAAAGTAAAGGAAGACACACCACGACAACTCGGGAACTTGTACAGCTGGATAATGGTGCATTGTTGATAGACACTCCGGGAATGAGGGAACTCGGAAACATTTCTATTAATGCTGGTATTGATGAAACATTTTCGGAGATATTAGAATTGGCAGAGCATTGTCAATTTCGTGATTGCTCCCATACTAAAGAAAAGAGTTGCGCAGTATTGGCAGCAATAAATGCCGGAGAGCTAGATGAACAACGTTACAAAAACTATGTAAAAATTAAAAATGAATCAGCTTTCTATGATATGTCATATTCTGAAAAAAGAAAGAAGGACAAGGAATTTGGAAAGATGGTTAAATCAGTCATGAAAAGTAAACAACAACGATAACACTTCAATTATAGCATATTCCGGTGATGGCCAACGCAGATATGAATATTGCCATCTTGAAGGTCAAAAAATTTAACCAACTCTTTCTCAAATGGAAGGTTATTCCTGTGCATCCAATGTTTCAAGCCAGTTGCGGTGAGTTCTCTTTTCCTGCCTATTAAATTTTGACCTGCATAGGAAGCATCTTCACCCCGTCAAGCTGAAAACAGCTTAGTCTTGCCTGTGCAAATATTGAATCTGTGACTGCACGCTACTGCTGTGAACTTTGTGTATTGTCGAGTATCCTTTCTTTCTGTATGACCTTATTTAAAGCGTTTTCTTCAGTTTCTAAATAATCACTTGTTATGTTGAAAAAGGAGGCGTTATGAAAATCGATATAAAAAGAGCGATCTGGGTCGTATTGAGTGTATTAACAGCTTCTTTATTCTTTGCGTCTGCTCCAATGGCCGGTCGAGCTGAAAAGTCGGTTTCAATGCCAAATTTGGAGCATTATGAGGACAAAGCATTTGGCTTTTCCATTGGTTATGACGCTGACAAACTAACCAAGGAAATTGGACCAATCGGTTCATTTGTTTTCATGCGGGCATCCGACGAGGGCATGCCATCTCTGGGGATAACTGCTGGCCCTTATCCTTCAGGTATAGCTTTGGAGGATACGGTGGGCCATGTTTCTTGTGCTTTGCCAAGGATGATACCCGGCTGCCTGATTCATAGCGTCAGCAATCAACAGTTAATCGAGCTGAAAGATGGCAGCCCGGCCAATTATTTTGAAATATCAATGAACGTTGGAGGAGCAGAGTTAATATCCGCCTTTGTCACAGCGCAAAAGAACGACCGGCTAATTGTCTTTGGTGCCGCAGACAACCAGTATGAATCCATGGAAAATCTAACCGCTATGGTGAAATCCTTAAGACTTGATGTCGAAGTGAATGAGGCGGCTTTGAAAGCAAGAGGCTATTCTAAAGACGGTAAGTTTGTTCGAACGGATTCTCCTGCCTTTACGTTAAACTATCCTAAAGCGTTTCAAAACCGGGTGCTTGAATCCAACCAGATTTTTAGAGCCGGTATTCCCCATGCGGCGCTGTCGATAGCGATATTGATTTCAAGACTTCAGGTCGGTGAAGATGTTAACATGCAGTTAAAGAGAATTGCGGAGACATATGCCCATGGGCTGAAACATGTGGGCGGTGATATTAAAATTGTCTCGCAGAATCCGATATCAACTTATAAGGAATTCGATGCCTATCAGATTCAAATTGCATGGCAGTTTCGAGAAAAATATACGATGACAACCGTCGTACACATAATTGCAAAGGAGAACAAGGCGATACAGCTGGCAGGGCACACGGTATACAGCATTGATGGACTGACGGATATCTTCGAAAAGATTAACCTTAATCCATGATAAATTTCCAATAACCATTAAAAATGAACAAACGTTTTGTCATGAACATGTGCCCAGTGTCTGCGGAGACTTCAGGTACCAGTATTGATATATTGGTAAAACCATGCCAAATAGCCTAACAAGACGGATACACCTATTCGATTAGTCTATAGTTTCTTCCACTGTTGCCTTCATATAGATTTGTATCGGCAGCAGCCTGTTAAACCCTCCCCCCCAGATCGTTCCATCTATCGACAACACTTTGTGGTGTATTAAAATAAGATCCTATCAAATATTTCTAGTCTTCTCTTGGAGAGGGAGATATGGGTATTTCTCTTCTGCACCGAGTGGTACAGCACCTTTTAACTGTTTTATTAGTGTAATTGATTTCATGCCCTCAATCTGTTGAGGCTGAACCTCATAGCCCTGAGACCCTTGCTAAACAGGGTGATCAGATCGAATTGACCCCATCAGGTGCTGGAAGGAAAAGAAAAAGGGCGGAAAGTTAGATAACACTAAGGAAGCAAATTCCTATCACTTCAGTGTTGGCCGGGCGTGATTGCAATGATTCAGCCGCAGTGATGCGGGTTCCCGGGGCAAGCCGGAAATGACGGTGGCATCAAGTAGCGTCCTTGCCTACGATGCAAATCATATATAATATTCATGAAGACAAAAAACTTGTCTAAAAACCAATTGGAGGTTCACCGTACATGACACGCTCGCCCTTTTTTCCCTCTTTTGAATCCCTGCCCAACGCCATACCCATATTTCCCCTTGCCGGAGCGGTTGTAATGCCAGGTGTCCAGCTGCCGCTCAACATTTTCGAACCGCGCTATCTCAACATGGTGCAAGATGCGCTGGCGAACGAGCACATCATCGGTATGATCCAGCCGGTTCGGGATACTCATGAAGAAGCGGTGCACCTGCAACGCGTCGGCAGTGCCGGGCGCATCACCTCCTACAGTGAATCAAATGATGGGCGGATTATCATGGTGCTCACGGGCGTGTGCCGTTTCGGCGTATATGAGGAGATTGACAAAATTAAGGGTTATCGCAGGGTAATAGCCGATTGGACCCGGTTTGCGGGCGATTACGACGAAGAAGACGTGCAATTGACAAATCGCGAGGGATTCTTTGAGATCTTGCATAATTATATCGGTGCGCGGCGGTTGGATATCTCCTGGGATGATCTTGGCAAACTAATGGATGGGCCGCTTATCAACCTGTTATGCACCCATCTACCGTTTGAGCCGGAGGAAAAACAGGCGCTTATTGAAACGATCGGGCTCGATGAGCGTGCCGAGCTGATGCGCGGGTTGATGAACCTCTATGTCGCCACGCGGCAGAGCCTTGGCGACAAACCGCACTAGCGTTTTCATGGACCGCGCTCTTATAATCATAAGTATCAAATGGTGAGCGTCCTGTCGGAGATAAAAAGGATCAGGCTCAATATATTTTCTTAATTATTTAAAGTTGCCACAACGGACCTCTTCAGGTGTGCTAGAAGAGGCCTCGTAACGTAACGAGAACAAGATCAACTACAAGTGTTGGCAGGATATCCAGACCTTTGATATGGCAAGGGTAACGTCGCGTTCGCGCGCTTGTCGCGAGCATTGCATTGTTATGTCCCCAACTTAACAACCTCGTATCGCAAGCGAAGTGCATTTTCATTAAGGGGCTTAGATTCCAAAAGTTTCAGTTGAGGGAAATCGATAGTGTCACCAAACATAGGGGTACCTTCACCAAAGGCAACCGGGTGTAAGTCAATAATGATGTGATCAACAAGTCCTTGGCTCATAAAAGTATGTGCGACAGTACGGCCTCCACCTATAATCGCCTCCTCAACTCCGGCGTCCTCCAAGATCTTTAACGCTTCTTCGGGAGATTTTGCTTGTTGCCAACCAGTATCGGCCAAATCTAGGTCTTTGGAAGAGAGGACAACTTTGTATTCCGGATGCAGAGCCGCTCCCATTTCCGGGTTGTTCACCTGTTCGAAAGAACTACGCCCTGCAATTACGTTGCCAGTGTCATTTACCAAAGAGCACCAATCTTCCCACGCACCATCTGGGAAGAGAGGTATACCCTGCTTGTCAGCGATCATACCGTCAATTGAAACTGAAAGAAAAAGTGTTGTTTTCATAATACTCTCCAGAGGAAATAACACCTCAGCAACAGAGCCTTCATTAAAACATCTTTGCCAGCGGCTCGTAGCTGGTTAACTTATCGGAAGAAATTGCGAAACGAGCAATTTCAAAAAGTACAATATTGACGACAGATCGATTGTCAAGCAAGGGTTTTATTGGCAATCTTATGTTTACTAGAGATGTCTGGACTTTAGACTATTCCTGCTTACCTACTTAAACACCAGTTCCCCAAATAGTGAATATTTCTGTTGCCAACCTTTTTCCACCATAACCTCTTCCTGATAATTTCTGTTATCAAGAACCCCACCAAAATCCACGAGCCACATGTGGTGCCGTATTAAGGATCTGGAACTGAACTGAGTCTAAAATTAAAAGTCGAAAAAGTACTCACATGGTGAAAGGAATATTGATCTTCGTAATTTTGGTTTGGATGATCGGGGGGGAGAAGGTTGGTGGGGGAGAGTTATAGAGAAGTAATTTCATCACTACAATAGCCAAAAAAACTATCTCAGACGCAGCTCTAATATCAATTGTGTTAGTGCGGGTTGCTGAGTGGTTGAGTTATGCGCCATAAAGATTATGCGAAGGACTTCAGGAATACTCTCACGTCTTCCATGGGTCTGCTGCAGTAAACAAACCAGGAGTTAATTATTAGGGAATCACAAGAAGAACAGAGTAAGCCGAATAGGATTTTAAGTCCCTGGTGTCTACCAATTCCGCCACCAAGGCTGGATGGCTGTTTTTAACACACAACGGGCTCGCTGTTGTCAATTGGCAAATGGAACAGCTGTTCCATTTATGTCCCGGGGCCGCCGCCTAAAGGAGTGCGTTTGCGTTGCGGATGATTTTATCCATGTCACGAACGGCTTTCTCAAGTCCGGAAAACACTGCCCGCGAGATGATCGCATGACCGATGGACAGTTCCTCAATGGTGTCCAGGGCTGCTATCGGCGCGGTGTTTACATAGTTGAGTCCATGGCCGGCGTTGACGTGGAGGCCGAGCTGCCAGGCTTCTTCTGCGGCAGCTTCGATGAGGGCGAACTCTGCCTGCTGGGATACCGGATCAGGGGCATCAGCATAAGTTCCCGTATGGAGTTCCACATAGGTGGCGCCGATATCGCAGGCTGTCTTGACCTGTTTGAGATCCGGGTCAATAAAGAGAGAAACCGGAATCCCGGCCTTGGTCATTTTTTCTATCGTCCGGGCAATCTTCTTTTTCTGGGAAACCACGTCGAGGCCGCCTTCGGTGGTGAGTTCCTGACGTTTCTCGGGAACCAGGGTCACCATGTCCGGGCGAAGGTCAAGGGCAAAAGAAATAATTTCCTTTGCAGCTCCCATTTCGAGATTCAGCTTGGTCTGCACAGTTTCCCTGAGCAGTTTGACATCGCGATCCTGGATATGTCGCCGGTCTTCGCGCAGATGCACGACAATACCTTTGGCACCGGCTAGCTCGCAGATTGCTGCTGCGGTGACAGGGTCCGGCTCCGTTATCCCACGTGCCTGGCGGATTGTCGCCACATGATCGACGTTGATCGCAAGATGTGTCATTATTCCTCTCCTCTGATTCTGTAATTCATCAATTATTTGTTCTTCAAGATCAGACATCCCGGCTGCATCGGATTCTGAGCGCTCGTGGTCATAGCCGAGCAGGTGCAGGAGGCCGTGAGTCATCAGCCAGGATAGCCTGTGATACAGCGACTGGTTATATTTTCGGGCCTCTTTTTCTGCCGTCTCTACGGAGATGATAATATCACCGAGCTCATAGTCGGAGTGATCGGCGATGCCGAGCCCATCCAGGTCCTGGCCGGACTCAAATGGAAAACTCAGCACATTGGTCGGGCCGGCCAGGTTTCTGTAGCGTTTATTGAAACGTGAAATTTCCTGGTCATTGGTCAGCACGATGCTGACGTTGTGGCTGGAAACTTCATTGAGCCTCAGTAAAGACTGTGCCGTGTCTTTGACTCGTGCAAGCTGGTCCTTTCTGAACCTGTTTATGCTGTCAATGAGTGTCACCGCCATAGCTCACCATATGTTATCAAAGGTATTGTCCGCCCATCACAATCGGTCCTGTCCGTTCTGCTCATGGTCAATCTCGTAGGCGTGGATGATTTTTTGGACGAGCGGATGCCTGACGACGTCAGCTTTGGTAAAATTACAGAAGCCGATACCACTGATCTTTGCAAGTAACTTTTCAGCCTGTATCAGGCCTGACTTCTGCTGGGCTGGGAGGTCAACCTGGGTGATATCGCCGGTGATGACAGCTCTTGAGTCGAAACCGATCCGGGTCAGGAACATTTTCATCTGCTCCCTGGTGGTATTCTGTGCTTCATCAAGGATAATAAAGGCATTTCCCAGTGTCCTGCCGCGCATGAATGCAAGCGGCGCAATTTCGATGATCCGCTGGTCAAGATAATCAGCAGCTTTTTCTGAGCCTACCATGTCAATCAACGCATCATTTAACGGACGCAGATAAGGATCAACCTTCTGGGCAAGATCACCGGGAAGAAACCCGAGTTTTTCTCCGGCTTCTACCGCCGGTCTTGTCAGAATGATGGAGCGAACCTGATTGTTGGCCAGTGCCGAAACGGCCATGGCAACGGCGAGATAGGTCTTGCCGGTACCGGCAGGGCCGATGCCGAAAACGATGTCGTTGGTCCGCATCGCGTCGATATAGTGTTTCTGGTTGGGTGTTTTGGGGGAGATAATCCGATTTCTCGTGGTTACAAAAACCTTGTCGAGGAAAATCCTGTCGAGGCGGGCGGAAGGTTTTGACTGGAGGATTTTCAGGCCAAAGGCGAAGTCTGAAGAATAGATGGGATAGCCGGTTCCAATCAGTTCATACAGCTGCTCCAGCAGGTTGCAGGCGATCTGGACTTCATGTTTGGCCCCGGTTATTTTTACGCTGGTGCCCCGGATTCGTATGCTGGCATTTGTGCCGTTTTCGAGGACCTGAATATTTTTATTGAGGTCCCCGAAAAGAGCGTTTGCCTGTTCGTTGCTGTCAAAATGCAGTTCCCTGCACTCCTGAGTTGTCTGCATGCGGGTGTCGACCGACTATTGCTTCAATGCTTCATCGATCATTGCCTGGAATCCCTGGGGCGATCGGTTTTTCAAGCGCTGACCGTTGATAAAAATCGTCGGCGTGCCGGTAACGCCGGCTGCCTGGGCGTCACGCAGGTCTTTGCTGATTTTCTGCTTGATCGCCGGAGAATTCATGTCTGCCTCGTATCGTGTCATGTCAAGACCGAGTTTAACTGCCGTTTCCCTGATGACTTCATCGCTGAGCTTTTCTGCGGCAAACAGTTCGTCGTGAAATTCCCAGAATTTCCCCTGCTCGGCGGCGGCCAGAGCGGCACGGGCCGCAGGATCTGCGAATTTATGAAAACGCAAGGGCATATTCTTGAAAACGATTTTTACGTTGTCCTTGTTGTGCTCGAACACCTGTTCGAGTTGCGGTGCAAGCTGACCGCAGTACGGTCACTCAAAGTCGGTGAATACGGCAATCGTCACGGGTGCATCTGCCGAGCCCATAAATGGCGAGCCGGCGGTATCGATCTCCACGACAAAATCAACCGAAAGTGAGGTGAACGTTTTGGCGGTGCTGTTGATCAGAAAAACGTTTTCACCACGGGCGTCGGTATCTATGGCGGTAACCCCTTTATCGACCGAAATACTGCCCTTGAGTGTGCCGTTCGGTTCGTAGATCAGGATTCGACTCTCGGTAAGGACAAAGAGTCTCGTGCCATCGACAGATTGCACAAAATCCAGCGGTTTGTAGGGAATCTGCCAGCTGAGGTTTTTTTCCGAAACAAGAGCTGGTGTGTTTGACGTTGCCGTTGATGAGAACGGGGAGCTGAAGACAAGCACTCCGCAGGCAACTGCAGCAAGAATTGAGTATTTGGATCTCATGATATCCTCGTTAAATGGTTCAACATCGTCCATCAGGGCTGCAACCCCGAGATGATAACAGACTGCAAAAATAGCCATCATTCGATACTTTTACAAGCTATGATACAAAAAGGGAGGAGAAAAAATATGGTCAGTTGAGATATTTGATGGTATGTTGCTTCTTTTTTGTGGTTTTTGGAGTCGTTCACATATAGTGCTTGACGTGTCGGAACTCAGTAATTACTAGTCGATTTTCTGCAGGGCTTTATTGACGGCAGCCAGGCAAAGAGTCATGAAAGGGTGATCACTGCATTGCGAGAGTGGCGGAATTGGTAGACGCGCTGGTCTTAGGAACCAGTATCTATGATGTGTGGGTTCGAGTCCCTCCTCTCGCACCACTAATTGTGTAACAACGGTCAATTGTGTTTTGATTATTGTCTCTGGTCGGGGCAATTCATTGTTTTAATTTAAAAAAGGATGATGTCAAATGGATGTTAAGGTTGAAGAAATCAGTGCGTTGACAAGAAAAGTGACCATCACGCTCCCTGGAGAGCTGGTAACGGGCAAACTTGACGAAGCATACTCAAAGCTCCAGAAAGAATCAAAAATGAGAGGGTTTCGACGAGGCAAGGTTCCGCGCAGTGTTATCGTGAAAAATTACAAGCCCCAGGTGGAGGCGGAAGTCGGGGAAAAACTTGTCCAGGATACCTATTTTGACATTATAGAAAAGCAGGATATCGACCCGGTGGTACACCCCCAGATTCTCGAGCCCTCCTTTAACGAGGATGGTACCTTTACCTATGTTGCCCAAGTGGATGTTCGACCCCAGTTTGAGCTGGCCGATTACAAGGGAATCGAGGTGGAAAAACCTGATTCGACCGTCGAGGAAGCCGCTGTGGACTTTGAACTGTCCTCGATGCAGCGTGACATGGCTGCTTTGAAGTCGGTTGAGGGCAGGAGTGTCGAAATGGGGGATGTGGTCGTTGTTGATTATCAGGGTTTTCATAAAAATCACCCCATGAAACAGGTTAAAAACGACGACTACACGGTTGATGTCGGCTCGGGCAGGATGGGGCATGAGTTTGAGAGCAAACTTGTCGGGATGAATCTGGGAGAGGAGGCCAAACACGAGGTTGATTTTCCAGAAAAACATCCGAACCCCATTCTCGCTGGCAAAAAAGTTGAGTTCAGAATTAAGGTAAAAGATATTAAAGAGCGCGTACTTGCCGAACTTGACGATGAATTTGCCAAGGACGTCAATGAACAATTTACCACCCTTGACGAACTCAAGGCAAAGATCAGGGAGAGGCTCCAGGCCGATAAAAAGAGTGCCGCTGACGGTGAGCTTACCGACCGCATCATGCAGAAGCTTCTAGAAAAAAATCAATTTGAAGTACCCGAAAGGCTTGTTCGTTTCGAGGTTGAGGAAATGATCAAGCAGACAGAGCAGCAGCTTGAAAAAAGTGGAATGACGCTTGAGTCTGCCGGCATGAATCGTCAGGATTTGGAAAAAAATAACCGGGCTGTCGCTGTACAGCGGGTGGCTGGTGATTTTATTCTCAAGAAAATCGCTGAGCTTGAAGAGATCAAGGTCTCTGATGAAGATCTGGAACGATCATTTAAACGGATCGGTGACCAGTACAATATGTCCGTTGCCAAGGTAAAAGAGTTTTTCCAGAATCGTGATGACCTCCTGCCGCTGATGAACGAGGTGCTCAACGAAAAGGTTCTCTCCTTTCTGCGCGACGAGGCAAAACTGGTAGAGCCTTCGGCCGATGCACAAAAAGAGAAAGAAAACGGCAGCAAGGCAGGAGATAAAAAGGCGAGTCCGGAAACCAAAGAAGCGCCTGATAAAGATGATATGGATGCAGTAGGTGAAGTAGTGGATGAGGAAATCGACAAAGGGAAATAATCACGTGTATCCTGGTTGATATTTTACCCATAGGTAATAACGTATCACTATACTTATTTCGACTGCATGGGCCTTCTTGGCTGTTGCAGTCGAGTCTTTTAGGGGATTGAAAAATGAATCTGGTACCCATGGTCGTTGAGCAAAGCCCTCGAGGTGAAAGAGCGTATGATATTTATTCGCGACTCCTTAAGGAACGTATCATATTTCTTGGCTCGGCAGTTAATGATGATGTGGCAAACGTAATAATCGCCCAGCTGCTCTTTCTCGAAGCTGAGGATCCGGACAAGGATGTGACCTTTTACATCAACTCGCCCGGCGGCACCGTTACCTCAGGCATGGCCATTTACGATACAATGCAGTTTGTGAAATGTGATATAGCGACACTCTGCATGGGGCAGGCGGCTTCGATGGGCGCTCTGCTGCTTGCCGCAGGAGCCCAGGGAAAACGCTATGCGCTTCCAAACTCCAGGATTATGATTCATCAGCCGATGGGCGGATTCCAGGGACAGGCGACCGATATCGACATTCACGCTCGCGAAATATTAAGGATGCGTGAGGACCTCAATAAGATTCTGGCGAAACATTGCAAGCACACGGTGAAAAAGATCGCAGCCGATACCGAGCGCGACAATTTTATGAATGCCGAGGAAGCAAGAAAGTATGGTATAATAGACGAGGTGCTCGTGAAACGAACCGAATCTGACAAGGAAAACTGACAATGAGCGACTTTGATATTAGAGAGCCTGAATGTAAATGCTCGTTCTGTGGCAAAAACCAGGATGATGTGGAAAAACTGATTGCCGGTCCGGATGTCTATATCTGTGATGAGTGCATCGAGCTCTGCAACGAGATTGTCCAGGAAGAGGAGGAGACTGCCGGGTCCGTCCAGGATGGGACAAATTTCAAGCCGGAAGCCCTGAAACCAAAGGAAATAAAGGAACATCTGGATCAATATGTTATCGGCCAGGACAAGGCAAAAAAAATCCTCTCGGTTGCCGTTCATAATCACTACAAGCGCATTGACGCACCGCTCAGCGATGATGACGTGGAACTGCAGAAATCCAATATCATCCTTATCGGTCCGACTGGCTCAGGAAAAACACTTGTTGCCCAGACACTTGCCAAGGTACTGCAGGTTCCGTTCTGTATCGCCGACGCGACGACACTGACCGAGGCCGGTTATGTCGGAGAAGACGTTGAAAACATTCTGGTTAACCTCCTGCAGGCTGCAGATCACGATATAGAAAAGGCGGAACGCGGAATTATTTATATCGACGAGATTGATAAGATAGCCAGGAAGTCAGACAGCCCATCACTGACAAGAGACGTGTCTGGTGAAGGGGTACAGCAGGCACTGTTAAAGATTATCGAAGGCACTGTCGCCTCCATTCCGCCCAAGGGCGGACGCAAACACCCTCAGCAGGATCTGGTAAAGATCGATACTACCAACATACTTTTTATTGTCGGGGGAGCGTTTGTCGGACTGGATGCCGTTGTCAAGCGTCGTTCCGGAACGAGATCAATCGGCATGACCGCCAAAGTCGTCAGCAACTCAGAGAAGAAGATCGGAGAATTGCTTGCTCTCGTTCAGCCTGAAGATTTATTGAAGTTCGGACTGATCCCCGAACTCGTCGGCAGACTTCCGGTTATTGCCACCATGGAAGAACTTGTTGAGGAGGATCTCGTCAGAATACTGCGGGAGCCCAAGAATGCATTAACCAAACAGTACCAGAAACTTTTTGAATTTGAAAATATCCAGTTGAGGTTCACCGAAGGGGCGCTTTCGGCAATTGCCCATAAGGCCCTTGAGCGAAAATCAGGTGCGCGTGGACTCAGGTCGGTACTAGAACAGGCGATGCTTGACGTCATGTATGATCTGCCGTCAAAGAAGAATGTTCAGGAGTGTGTGGTCAGTGAGCAGGTGATAACCAACGGCGATTATCCGGTGATTCTGTACCAGAAGTCCGGCGTCGAAGACGAATTGAAAAGCGCGTGAGAAAACACGAGATTAAAAATTGCTTATGACAGAAACGACAAGTGAGACAAAGCTTTATCCATTGATGCCGCTGCGTGATATTGTTATCTTTCCACATATGGTGGCGCCGCTTGTTGTTGGCCGCAAGCAGTCCATTGCAGCCCTTGAGGATGCAATGGATAAGCGTACCGGTATTTTCCTTGTGGCCCAGAAAAGTCCTGCAACCGACGAACCGGGTCCTGACGGGATTCACCATATCGGTACACTTGCCACTGTCATGCAGCTCCTCCGTCTCCCGGACGGCACCATCAAGGCACTGGTAGAAGGAAAAAGCAGAGCTGAAATCGTCTCCCATGTTCCTCATGACCAGTTCATGCAGGTTGAAATACGGGAATTTCCCGAGGAAATCATTGTCTCCAGTGAAATCATTGCCTTTGAAAGGGAGTTGCGGAAATTTTTTGAACAGTATGCGGCAGCAAACAAGAAAATTGCCAGGGAAGTCACAAAATCGATCCGGAATATAGAAGATCCCCGAAAACTTGTTGATGTGATCTGTGCCCACATGCCCTTGAAGGCTGACATCAAGCAGCCGATTCTTGAGTGTCGCACACTGATAGAGCGAATTGAGAAAATACTCGATATTCTCCATAGAGAAATAGAATTGACCGAGCTTGAGAAGGAGATAAACACCCGGGTCAAGAACCGTATGAGCAAGACCCAGCGCAACTACTATCTCAGTGAAAAAGTGAAGGAGATTCAGAACGAGATGGGGCAGGGGGATGATGGTCTGGACGACATTGCTGAACTTGAGGAATCCGTTAAGAAGAAAAAACTGCCAAAACTTGCAAAAGAGAAAATCTCCAAGGAGCTCAAAAAACTAAAAAACATGCCGCCGATGTCTGCAGAGACGACGGTTGTTCGTAATTATATTGATGTTATCCTGAGCCTGCCCTGGAGCAAAAAAACCAAGAGCAAGATCGACATCAACAAAGCAGAAGTCATTCTCGACGAAGATCATTACGGGCTCAGCAAACCAAAGGAACGTATCCTCGAGTACCTGGCCGTACAGGCGCAGGTAAAAAAGATAAAAGGACCGATTCTCTGTCTTGTCGGTCCTCCCGGGGTCGGAAAGACTTCGATCTGCCGCTCGATCGCTCGAGCTCTCGATAGAAAATTTGTCCGACTCTCACTGGGCGGTGTCCGGGATGAGGCCGAAATACGCGGACATCGAAGAACTTACATCGGAGCGATGCCGGGGAAAATCATTCAGTCCATGCAGCGTGCTGAAGTTGCAAATCCCGTTTTCTGCCTGGATGAGGTCGATAAGATGTCCATGGATTTCAGGGGGGATCCGTCTTCAGCTCTGCTCGAGGTGCTCGACCCTGAGCAGAATGTTGCCTTTAACGATCATTACCTGGATATCGATTATGATCTTTCCGAGGTCTTCTTCATAACGACAGCCAACAATCTTCATGGCATCCCGGTCCCGCTGCAGGACCGGATGGAAATTATTCAGATCAGCGGCTATACGGAAGAGGAAAAACTCAAGATCGCCGAGGGGTACCTGCTACCGAAACAGATTCTTGAAAATGGCTTCATAGATGGAGATATCAACCTCACCGGCGGTGCAATTCTCGAAATCGTCAGGCGCTACACAAAAGAGGCTGGCGTCAGGGATCTTGAGCGAAATATCGCCTCGCTGTGCCGTAAAATTGCAAGAGACCGCTTGAAGAAGGGACTGACAGAAAAAAAATATCGACTTGGTTCCCAGTCAGTTCTCAAATATCTCGGGACACCGAAATATCGCTATGGGCTCGCCGAAGAAGACGACCGGGTCGGACTCACCACGGGGCTTGCCTGGACTGAAGTCGGAGGTGATCTGCTGCAGATCGAGGCCACCCTGATGCCTGGCTCAGGAAAATTGATAATTACCGGAAAACTCGGCGAGGTCATGCAGGAAAGCGCCCAGGCCGCGCTGAGCTATGTCAGGTCGCGGGCCGAACGGCTTGGACTTGAAACTGATTTTTACCAGAAGCTTGATATTCATGTCCATGTTCCCGAAGGCGCAATTCCCAAGGACGGACCCTCTGCCGGCATCACGATCGCAACGACGCTTGTTTCCGCACTGATTAAAAAACCGGTGCGCCACCAGCTGGCAATGACCGGTGAAATTACGCTGCGCGGACGGGTATTGCCGATCGGCGGTCTTACCGAGAAACTCCTGGCAGCCAAACGGGGGAACATCACCACTGTCCTGATTCCCAGCGATAATGAGAGAAACCTAAATGATGTTCCTGCACGTATTCTCAAAAAACTGACTATCACACCGTTAGAGCATATGGATGATGTCCTCGAGCACGCCATCCTTGTACAGGAGGGAGAGTCAGTGTTTAAAAATGTACCAATTACCAGCGTATTTGAGGATATTAAGGTTTCCGAACATAATATTACCCAGTGATCTTTTTACTTGACTGGGTAAGGTTAAGTTGGTAAACAGTCATCCACATTGCGTGGGCGGGTAGCTCAGCTGGGAGAGCATCGGCCTTACAAGCCGAGGGTCACAGGTTCGAGCCCTGTTCCGCCCACCACCTCAAATGCAATGCGGAGCGGTAGTTCAGTTGGTTAGAATGCCGGCCTGTCACGCCGGAGGTCGCGGGTTCGAGTCCCGTCCGCTCCGCCAGAAATACGAAGGAGTTAGCCCACATGGGTTAGCTCCTTTTTTGCGTTTGTGGCTTGTTACTCTATCGTCGTCATTGAACGACAAAAACCCTTTATCGCCGAAAGGTGATAGGTCAAAATTGGGCGGAGGTCGATTGTTTAAAAAGAAAACTGGGAATAAGAATTTTGATAGTGCTTAACATAGATGGGTTAACCAACTGAATATTATAGCTTATACTCCAATGGGTAGCATGAGCTTGTTTGTTGAATCACCAGAAGCTGCTGTTTGGGAAAACGCTCTTGACCAGCATAAAGAAAATAAGCGTAAGGAAGGAATTCCAGAGTTTTAGCAAATTTTTATTAAACCGTGGGGAGTAGCTTATTAAGGTGGCAGAGGTGGTAATTAGAGGCTCAGGAAACATTTATGGAGTTCCAGCTACTTCACCCAGAATATAGATTACCTCAGCTATTCCTATCACTCCGTCATTATTAACATCTGCACGCAAATTTATAGTTCCGGTGGATTTTGAAGTGATGGTATTTAAAGCTTCTACCGCATCTTCGATAGTAACGTTATCGTCACCATTCAAATCTCCTTTTACTGCTCTGGGCTGTAAGCGTGCCACCAGAGTGTTGTAACTTGACTCGATGAGGTAGGAACCAGTTATCCAGAGATCACAGGAGCCTGCCTTTGCCAGGTCTCTCCATAAAACGGCTACTCCCTCAGGAGGATTGAGGGGAATGATCTCCCTCCAACCTTCACCATTCCAGTAAAAAAGCGTGTTAAAGTCGTTCTGAGAGTAAGGTGTAGCATAGGCATCATCTGACGTTAGAGCAGAGACGTCTAAAAAAGGAGCCCCAGAAGGCGGCCCAGAGAATTGGGTCCAGGAGCTTCCATCCCAATGCAAGGCGATTGTTTGGCTGTAGTTGATGTAGCCGACAACCCAGACGTCGTCTGTTGCGCTTCCATCGACGCCACGGAAAAAGTGGTTGTCCAACCCGTCAAAAGGTGTCCAGACCGTGGTCCAAGACGACCCATCCCAATGCTGAGTGTAGCCGATGTATTCGGCGCGTCCGTCACCACCATATCCCACAGCCCAGACATCGTTCGGACCAACCGCGTAAATACCCCTTGGGTAAAGACGCTGGTAAGGCGAAGGTACGTCCATCTGAGTCCAATCGGAGCCATCGAAATGAATGACGTCACCAGCACCAGTGAGCGCCCAGACGTCGCTTGCAGAGCTTCCCGAAATATCTACAGGAGCTCGAGGACTGAAGAAGTGATCGATGCGGTCGATGGAACCGTTGCGTGCTCGCAGAAAAATCACCTCGACCTCGTACACGCTATACGCACGCGTGCCCGTTAGCCACACATCGCCATCAGGAGTGGCCGTCGAGTCGGCAAACGCGATTCCTTCGATTCCTTCGGGAAGAGTCTGTGCTACCCAGGCGCTTCCGTTGAAATACAGCAGTACAGTTTCGCCATTCAGCGAGCTGATTGCCCAGGCTGTACCGTCGTTTAGCGCAGCCAAATGCGAGATAGTGCCATCTGCTGTGCCAGAATCCGGACCCTGAATTATCTCGAACGTACCACACTGGGAAGCTGTTGCGGAGTGTGACAAGGAGAGCCAGGTCGAAATCATCATACCCAACAGTACTCTGGTACTAGAGCGATATGGTTTTTTCAAGAAGCTCATCATAATAGTTGTTATGATTTTATGCCATTCAAAGAGGATTTAATAAATCTGTTTAGACTGACTCATAGTATTACTATATCATCAAAATGTAAATAATCTGGCTTTGGGATCATAAGCTATCTGACGTTACCCCTTTTCTTACGCCAGATTTAATTTAGTGATTTCGGAAAAATTGGTACACTCGATCAAAAAGATATCGTCACTGGATTAAAAGTACTGTCCGGAAGTGACAAAGAATATATCTGCATTTTTCCGATGTAGATGGTGATGGGCGAATTAGCATGAGTGATATTCTCTCTTCAATGATCACGCTGTCAAACTGATCGCACCATCTAGCTTAAAGTCTAGATGGTAGTTGAGAATCTTGCTACCGGCAATCATAAAGACATTGAAATATAGTGACGAGGAGATGCTTCCAGTACACCCTTATCAAAGCCTCAAATGGAGTGATGGAAAAAAGACAAAACCAGTCGTTGAATTATTTTTCCAGACAAAAGAGTTTGGGGCATCACTCTATGATCCCCTTCTTCGGTTATTATATTCCTCATATACTCATTTCACAGGAGGAACAGATGATAACAGGCAAGTCTATGCAGATTGCCAGGGCTGAATGCTTTTGTAACGGTTCTGAGTTTAAAGGCCTGGGAGAAGGGAAGAATTTGTCAATTAGATAGGTGTGTAAAATTAAGATGAATCACAAGAGTGTCGAGTAGTGGTTTGAAACACTCGATATGATAGGGCAGCTTCGGGTAATGAAATACCTGCAAAAAGAGTTCGAGCTATCGACGAGAACATTGGCGTCTCTCTGATCATTGGCTAGTGGAAAAAAGCAGGATAAACCTGTGCATTTTCCCGCTAGCAGTAGTTTCCATTAAGCGATGGATACCTCCTTGTTCAAGGATAATGTTCAACAGTTTGCAGAATGCAGAAAATGGGTGCATCTCGGCTTCTTTGACCGATGGTGATTGATAGATCGCTTTCAGAGCAGCAGCCTCTTCCTTGCGCTGTTTCCAGGAAACGCAGTTGAGGCTATGCCGGAGCATGTGAACAAGGCAGAGCTTAACCTGAGTATCGGGAAAACAGTCTCAATGGTTTCGGGGAATCCTTTCAGACCATCAACGCAAGCTATGAAAATATCCTGGACCGCCCGGGTAACCTGGGAAACCTCTGTTGGCGATACCTCAACGCCATACATCTTTACAAGATGAGCCTGATTATCGCGGGTGGTCATGTCCCGTGCGTAAGAGCTATAATCTTATCATCAAATCCACTGAATCGACTCTGGACTTTTGAGAGAATAACCGGTTCAAAACTCGCATCAGGATCTCGAGCAACGGCAATATCGAGGTTGTCAAACTCTCCTTTGACTCGTTTGGGATAACTGCCGTTTTGAGAGTTGCTGGTAGTTTCTGAAGATGAGGCGTTTTTTTCATAGCCGAGATGCTGAGTCATCTCAGCCTGCATTGCACGCTCTAATAGTCGTTTGGTAAGCTGCTTGAGCGGTCCTGTTTCTCCGATGAGCTCTTATGGATTTTTATAATCCTTCGTCAGAGCATCGAGCAAATCCTTGGGTATGGCCATGAGTTTCTCCTGTAGTCACGATTTGTAGCTGACAGGGACCATTTCCACAAAGTTTTTTACAGGCTTTATTGAGAGAAAGTGGTTTTTAGTTTCTGCCGCCGCTTAAACAAAGCTATTTTTATTTTATGTTTCCTTTGCCTTTCTACCTCAACAAATCAGGCCTTATAGCCCAAGATAGCACTTATTATCGAGAGAATAGGTGATGGTACGGATAGACAAAATTATTTATCTTCGGTAGATATCTTATGAGTTTGAGACTTTGAACCATTATTTCCTGACCCACCGTCTCGCACATGATCGGTGATTGAGGATATCTAATAACAGAGTGGGGCCACAAGGGGTTCGCCTGAGATTATTTAAATGATACACACACTCGATCCCTCTCCCCCTATGGACTTCTCACATACCCCCCTTTTAAAGGTTATGCTTAACAATAAATGCTTTCTCGTACCAATTACCAGAATATTCGTCGCTCTGTTATTAGTGTGCTCATCCGCTGTTCATGGTCAGGAATCAACGGCCCAATTGCGTCTTCCTGCTGCTAAATACGCCAAGGTACAGAAAATCGAGTCTCACACAAAAAACAAGACTGGTCGGAAAATGACTGATATTTTCCAAACCGGTGACGAAAAAGTAAGGGTGATTGTTAAAACAAAAAAGCTCATTCCCAAAACAGCCTCTTCCAAGACCCCAGAAGGACGTAAAGCAATTCATGAGGTTGCGACACAGGCTCTCGAAAAAGTTACTGATCGCTTTGAAGAAAGAGATGTGAAAATTAAAAGCAAACTTGCGTTCATAGATGGGTTTTCAGCCGAAGTTTCGCTCGATGGATTAGAGCAACTTGTTTCTGAAGAAGACGTTATCGCCGTTTATGAGGACCGGAAAAGACGGCCGATGCTCAGAGATGGCATCTCCTTAATGAAAGGCGTCCCGGCAAGAAACCTCTCCGGTGGAGCAGGAGTATCGATTGCAATTCTCGATACCGGAATAGACTACAATCACCCAGATCTTGGTAATGGTGGCTTTCCTAACTCAAAGGTTATTGGCGGTTATGATACCGGGGAAGATGACTCCGACCCTATGGACACATATGGCCATGGCACAGCAGTAGCTGGCATTGCCGCTGGGGATATCCCAGTTTCTGAAGTGGGGGCTTATATTGGCGGGTTGCACCTGCCTCCAAGCTATATGCACTGAAAATATCTGACTCAGATGGAAGTGCTTGGGATTCAGATATTATTGAAGCAATAGCATGGTGCATATTTTACCAATATGAAGACCCTGCTAATCCCATCCAAATCATTAACCTCAGCTTTGGTGGTGGAGAATATTCCGGCGATTGCGATACCGATAGTTATGAGCAAATCTATGTCGAGGCTGTAGAGTCTGCTACTCAGGCTGGAATAACTATTTTTGCCGCTTCGGGAAATGAAGGGTTTACTAACGCAATTTCGTCTCCTGCTTGTATTTCAGGAGTTGTTTCTGTAGGAGAAGTATATGATGACAACATCGGTTCATCTGGACCATGGAGTATCGCAAGTGGTTCCTGCTCTGATAGCCAAACACGAGCAGACCTTGTTGTCTGTTATTCCAATTCATCCTCATCACTTGACCTCTTAGCCCCAGGGAGAAATGCTTTTGTTACCGATATCAGCGGTAATGGCGGATATGAAAGTGGTGATTATACCATCGATTTTGGGGGTACTTCCGCAGCTAATCCTTATATCTCTGGTACTGCTGCACTCGTGCAGGCCGCCTCTATTTCCTACAGAGGTAGTTTTTTCAACCCAATTGAGTTGAAAACCTTGCTTTTATCCAGTGGCGATTTAGTAGCTGATCCCAGAAACAATAGTATAACACCCCGTGTAAACCTGCACAGATCGCTTCAATCTTTCATTCATTCAGGTGATATCAATGTTGATGCAAGTGTTGATATAAAGGATAGCGTTTTATCACTTCAAATTGTGTCAGGGGTATCCCCGGCTGAGGATATTTCTATTTTCGGTGATTGCAATGATGATAATAAAATTGGGATTGCCGAGTCAATATTTCAATCACAGGTTGCAGCAGGATTGTTATGTCCCGACACACTGCTAGATTCATGCAATAATAAAGATTCCTGTGAAGCAAGTGGCGGTGTATGGGCAGTAGAGTCATGTAATCCACCCCCTGTTTGCGGACCTGATGATCTTGCTTACTGCACTTCGGAGCTTGAGTGCAGAAATGTTGGTGGTGAATGGTTTAAGGATATTGCCTGCATTTATAACATCTTAGCTTGGGAATCTGAGAATAATGATGAGCTCGCACAGGCTGATGCTTTAGAGTTTAACCAACCTCTCGGAGGAAACTTGAGGTTAATTGATGATGTGGACTATTTTGTTTTCAACATAGATAAACCAGAGACAATCACCCTATCAATTGAGGGAGATACTTATCCGATAGGTTATACCCGATGGAATATTTCAGTTATTGATGAAGTTGGCCAGCCGATAATCGATCGCGTAATAGACTGGGGTGCAGATTTTGGTTTGTCACTCCCTACTGAAGGGACGTATTATATCAAAGTTATGAGAGGTCCCTCTTCCTCGAATTATGATTATACTCTTTTTGTTGCGAAACAGCTGGATCCAGCCCCGAGTCTTGAAATAGAGCCAAATGACGACACAGTATCTGCCACTCCAATCTATTCCGGCAAGCAAGTTACAGGGCAACTAGCCTACTATACAGACAATGATTGGTATGTGTTTTCATCGAGTATTCCCCAGGTAGTAACTGTTTCTTTGGATGACGATGGTAATATAAATACCCGACCGACCAACTGGCATATCTCAGTATACGATTCAAACAATGAGATGTTGACAAGTTCCTATTCAGGCAATCTGAGTTTCGATGTGTTGTTTCCTCGTGCAGGCGAATATAATATAGCTGTCACAGCTAGTGCCTGGGACTCGAATCCCTATCATTTACAAATACAACCGAATACCAGTCAGCCTCCACCAAGTGTTGAATCAGAGTTCAATGATACTGCAGAAACAGCAGACCTGATTCCTATGAGCACATGGACTTCCGGGATTCTCATGAGTTCCACAGATCAAGATTGGTTTGTTTTTCATTCTGATTATGCAGAATCTCCGCTATTTACTTTTTCAACCTGGGTTAATCCTGCTTACACAGATTGGGATATCTCTCTTTATGATGCAAACGAAAATGTACTCATGACCACGACGACAAGTAGTGGGAGTTTTTATCTCCCATTGCTTGATGTAGGTAATTATTATATAAAAGTTAATTCGGAGACAAGTTATTATAAGTTCTTGTATAAGTTCAAAATAGATCCTTGACCATTAAAAGATGAATCGTCACTCGTTTTGAAGATACTGTAAAACCTGAAACAAGATATCCCCAGGACATCCAATACTCAATAGAGCTAAGGCGAGAAACGGTAGATACTTCCTGTCTATCCTCGGGTGAGACACGATTTGTGATAGGGCGCAGATATCAGCCCATCGAATGAGTCTGCTGACCCGGCGTTCTGCCTGAATCTCCTGAGAATGCTTCAGAGTTTCTCATTGTATTCCTCCTGGATTTTTGAGATGATTCTCGTATGGTTTTGAGAATAACTGAGAAGAACAAGTGGAGCGGAACAAGCAATCAGTTCAAGAGGCACTACCTGTCTGATCATCTGGAAAGGATCACAGGTGAACGAGTTGATCCTGGCTGATTCCTTCATCGTTTTCGCTGTAGACTTTATTGATACTGCCTACAGCCTGAATATTACCTACGAAAACCGTAAAGCTACCGAAATTTTTGAGAGTCTTCAGAGAGAGGATTTAAGGTGAAAGCGTGGCGATCACCCGCTGGGCTGGCAAATTGTGTTTCTGTTCACCCCGGTTTTACCACTTTTTTTGCCAGTTGCATTATACTCAGCAACACTGCACCGACCAAAATTCCAATCAGCAGATCGGCGAGCAGCGACGGCAGAAAGACAAGAGCATGATGCAGGCTGCTGATGTTATGGGTAAACATCCCGCCGCCAACGAGCAGCATCGCTATTGTACCGATAATTCCCAAGGCTCGAATCACTATCGGCAATGAGGCTACCAGGGTTGATCCAATCCATTCCAGCATTGGCTTCAGCATACCCCGCAGATTTTGAGCGTGTTCAATAAAAGAATAGCCAATATCATCCATGCGTACCAGCAGTGCCACTATGCCGTAAACTCCTACCGTCGCCAGGATAGAAATGAAGCTCACGACCATGACCTGTAGCATCAATGGCTCCGCCATCACTATTCCAAGGGCAATCATGATAATTTCAACCGAGAGGATAAAGTCTGTGCGCACTGCAGAACGTATTTTGGTCTTTTCAACCCTGAGTATTTCCGCTTCGTTGCTGGTCTTTTTTACCACCGGTTCAGCGTGTGATTCAGCTGCAAACAGGTGATAGATCTTCTCGATACCCTCGTAGCTCAAATAAGCGCCCCCCAGGAGCAGTATCGGTACGATCAGCCATGGCGCATAGGCGCTCAGCAGAAATGCCAATGGTAAAATGATCAGCTTGTTTACAAAGGAGCCTCTGGTAATCGCCCAGAGCACAGGTAGTTCCCGTGATGCCTTGAAGCCGGTGGCTTTTTCAGCATTTACGGCGAGATCGTCGCCCAATATGCCTGCTGTTTTCTTTGCAGCCAGTTTACTCATTACGGCAACATCATCCATCAGCACGGCGATATCATCGAGTATGGCAAAAAGTCCTCCGGTCATTTTCGGTTACCTTGTTTTATTTCTGATGGAACGGAAATTGTTCATCAGTATTTTCTATAATGTTGAATATAAAAAACTGGGCTTCAACAGAGGAATGCGGCTTGATTTGTATTCGATATTCGCCCTGCAACGGCTGGAAGCAATTGTATGACCTTGCCATGCCGGCGTTTAAATACCAGGTCTGGATTACGGAAATAAACAGAGCGGCAGGGTGAAGGGTAAAAAATCTGTTTTCCGGGGTAACGCTATTTTTCCATGGCTGCAACCCCTGTACGGGCGATCTCGATGATATATTCCCTGCCGACTTCATCAAGAAAGGTATCAATCTGGGTGGTCGAACCCGCTATTTGAATAATAAGGGTCTCTTCGCTTTTCTGATCAAGCACTTCAAAATTATACCGTTTCTTGAATGTTTTCAGATGATCGGCGTCAACTTCAAGTTTGACAATTGCAGCTTCACGCCAGTAGCTTTTATTCGTGTCAAGCTCTTTGACTGAAATGATCTCAGTAAATTTTTCCAGTTGCTTTATCACCTGGGTAACTTTGGCAATATTGTCCTCGCGAAGAGTGATCGTCATCCTGCTTATTCCTTCGATTCTCGAGCTGCAGACAGTTAACGTATCGACGTTGTACATTTTTTTACGAAACAGCATCGACACCTTGTTGAGGACACCCGGGCGATCCAGCATGAATGCCAGTATGGCTCTTCGCATCATTATTTTTCTCCCTTCTTGATCTTTTTTGATGCTGTTTCTTTGGGGCGAGAAATGATCATGTCATTAAAACCGCCCTCTGAGGGGATCATCGGCAATATAACCTCTGTCGGGTCGCAGACAAATTCGATCAGGATCGGCCCTTTCTGCTCAATCGCCTTTTCTAATGCCGGTGTGATGTCCTTGACTTTATTCACCTTGAGGTATGGTATCCCATATGCTTTGGCAATCAGGCCATAGTCCGGATTGAGCATGGGCGTTCCACTGTAGCGTCCATCGAAAAAGAGTGTCTGCCACTGCCTGACCATGCCGAGGTAACTGTTATTCAGGAGAATCATTTTGATATCGATCTGATGTTCCATCACGGTTCCAAGCTCTTGTATATTCATCTGGAAACCGCCGTCACCGTTTATCGACCAGACCCGTTCATCCGGCCGGGAGAGTTTTACCCCAATGGCCATGGGCAGCGAGACACCCATGGTGCCGGCTCCTCCGGAAGTAAACCAGCTGTTTTCCGTCTGGTAATTGTAAAATCTGGCCGCCATCATCTGGTGCTGGCCGACGTCCGGGACAATGAGATCCTTGCCTTTGGTAACCTGAGAAAGATGACTGACGATTGTTTTCATCAGCAGTTTACCGGTATCTCCGACCCCTTTGTCTATTTCGGCCTGCTGCTCTTCTGCCATTACCGTGCGGTAGGTTTGAATCTTATCAAACCAGCGGCGCCTGGGTTTACATGTCAGCATAGGATCTTCCAGCAGGACCTGCAGGGTCCTGCGGACATCGGCATTAATTGCCACCGTTGTTGGAACATTTTTGTCGATTTCGGATGGATCAATTTCCACATGGATAACATCGGCATTGGCAGCGTATTCGCTCAGTTTTCCGGTAACTCGATCATCAAACCTCATGCCGAATGAGATGAGAAGATCAGCCTCGACAATTGCCCGGTTTGCCTCCACCGTCCCATGCATTCCCATCATTCCCAGGCTCAGGCTGTGATCAAGCGGCAGTGCGGAAAGTCCATGCAGTGTAAAGGCTATTGGAATATTGGATTTTTCTGCAAATTTCTGAAGCAGTTTACCAGCCCTGCTGGCGATGACTCCATGGCCGCAGAAAATCAATGGGCGCTCACTCTTGTTGAGAAGACGGATTGCCCTCTCCAGCGGCTCTCTTTCCGGCTCAGGATGGTAGCAGTATCCCGGCAGGGTAGGTTGATAGTTCTGAACATCGAACTGATAATTTTTCGATACCGACTGGTTCTGAACGTCTTTGGGAATATCAACTAAAACCGGTCCTCCACGGCCGGTAACCGCCACATAATGGGCCTCATGGATTGTCGGCTCTACCTCATCGGCATGAAGGGGCATGTAGGTTTGTTTGCTGATCGGCATCATGACGCCGACTATATCACTTTCCTGAAAGGCATCGGTTGCGATCACGCCGGTGGCGACCTGGCCCGTTATCGCCAATATCGGCACAGAATCCATGTAAGCATCAGCCACGCCTGTCGTGAGGTTCATCGCGCCTGGGCCGGAGGTGGCAATGCAGACGCCAAGCTGTGGATTATCCGTTGACAGGGAGCCCCTTGATATCCCCTGGGCCATAAACGCAGCACCCTGTTCATGGCGCGACATGATAAACTGGAGTTCGGATTGCTTCTCCATCTCGTCAAAAACCGGCATGATGGCTCCGCCGGTATATCCAAAAATGTATTTTATCCCTTTGCTTTTGAGGGCGGCGAGCACTTTTTCTTTTCCAGTCATGGACGATCTCTTTGCACAGTTTGTAGGTGTCCCTCATGGTCGAATTCAGACGAATTCGACCCGAGGCTTAAGTGGGCTTCCTGCAAGAACCAGATAATGGTGAACTCGAGGTAATTCTCCCTACAATAATTTCATAATGAGAAAAAACTACGCAATATAACGATTTTTTCTCAATTGATCAGGAAAAGCTTCAAAAATCCATTTGAAACATGACACAGAGCTTCTTTTTCAGCAAGCGTTTTACTGACATTTTGGGTGATTACAGATTGCCGTCGCGGGCGCAACGAGCATTCTTGCGGGGCTGTCAGAACGGAGGGCGGCAAGACAATGGACCGTCAAGCAGCGTTGACACGTTCTCCGACCATACCTATTCTTGCACCACCGGCTTCAATGCAATTGCCTTTTATATGTACTATCTCAACAGGTGGAAAGATGGACTTGATGAACACTCGCACGATCATCCTCAATAGCGGCAGCGAGACTGAAAAGCGCCAAGAAATCCTGGACTATTTCCTCCGCACCTTTGATCTTGACAGCCGCCTGTATGATCACCTCGCAGGTGATCAGGCTTTTTACCTCAGGGCTGAACCGCTCCGGCATCCGCTCATTTTCTACCTGGGACACACCGCTACATTCTATATAAACAAGCTCAACATCTCCAAAATCGCCGAGAAGCGATTCAACCCGGCTTTTGAGTCAATGTTCGCCATCGGGGTCGACGAGATGTCCTGGGATGACCTGGATGAAAAAAATTACACGTGGCCCTCGGTTGCTGAGGTGCGTTCATATCGCGGCGAAATCCGTGCTCATGTCGCCAGTCTCATTGAGGAACTGCCGCTGACGCTGCCAATAACCTGGGAAAACCCCTTCTGGGTCATCCTGATGGGGATTGAGCACCAGCGAATCCATCTCGAGACCTCCTCTGTCATTATCCGCCGCCTGCCGATCCAGGATGTTCATCCGCTCGACGAGTGGGCGATCTGTCCCCACGCGGACAGCGCCCCGGAGAACGAGCTTCTGCCGGTACCAGGCGGGATGGTGGTGCTTGGCAAGAAGAAGGACCATCCTCTCTACGGTTGGGATAATGAATATGGTCAGCGTACGTTTGACGTCTGGGATTTCAGCGCTTCAAAGTATCTTGTTTCAAACGCTGAATACCGTCGGTTTGTCGAGGACAGCGGATATGCCAATGAACGCTATTGGACAGCAGAAGGCTGGAGGTGGCTGCAATACAGCCAGGCGAAACAGCCGCTTTTCTGGCTGGAGGATAACGGGACCTATCGATTACGTACCCTTGCACATATCATTGAGATGCCCTGGAACTGGCCGGTCGAGGTAAACTACCTTGAGGCAAAAGCGTTCTGTAACTGGCTCGCTGTGCAGAAAGGAAAACCAATCAGGCTGCCGACAGAGGATGAATGGTACCGTCTTCGTGATCTCCATGACATACCGGATCAGCCCCACTGGCCCAAGGCACCTGGCAATATTAATCTGGAACATTGGTGTTCATCATGTCCCGTCGATTTCTTTCGTTTCGGCGATTTCCATGACATCATTGGCAACGTCTGGCAGTGGACGGAAACGCCAATCAGCGGGTTTGAGGGGTTTGAGGTCCATCCCTGGTATGATGATTTTTCGACCCCGACCTTCGACACCCAGCACAATCTCATAAAAGGCGGCTCATGGATTTCCACCGGCAATGAAGCAACCAGGGACAGCCGTTATGCCTTCCGCCGGCACTTTTTCCAGCACGCAGGGTTTCGCTACGTCGAGTCGGAGCAGCCACTTGAGACGGCAGAAGCCATGTATGAGAGTGACGCGGTGGTTTCTCAGTATTGTGAAGCCCACTACGGAGATACTTTTTTCGGCGTTGAAAACTTCCCTGCCCGGTGCGCGCACATCTGTCTTGAGCTGATGCGCAGCAGGACCAGGAAGAGAGCGCTTGATATCGGCTGTTCGGTCGGTCGGGCAAGTTTTGAACTCGCCAGGGAGTTTGATTTTGTCAACGGCCTCGATTTTTCCGCCAGGTTCATTCGAATCGCCTCCCAGATGCAGGAAAAAGGTGTCATCCGCTATGAGCTGCCGGTAGAAGGCGAAATCGTTTCTTTCCACGAACGGAAACTGCAGGACATCGGGCTTAGTGATACAGCCCAGAAGGTTGAATTCTTTCAGGCGGATGCCCAGAACCTGAAACCGCAGTTCAGTGATTACGACCTGGTGCTTGCTGCCAATCTGATAGACCGGCTGTCACGGCCCAGCCATTTTCTCAGTACTATCCACGAGCGCATCAACAGGGAGGGGCTGCTGGTGATCACTTCACCATATACCTGGATCACAGAATTCACCAAGCTGGAAAACTGGGTCGGAGGCTATCGACGCGATGGTGAACCCTATACGACACTTGATGGCCTGAAAGAATTATTGAGCAGCCATTTTACCATGATTGGCCCGCCGCGGGATATCGAATTCGTCACCAGAGAAACGTCCCGGAAATTTCAGCATTCCATCAGTCAGCTGACGGTCTGGCAAAAGCACTAACGACTGGCCGGTTCTCTGTTGGCTGAATTGCACCTGAACTCGGTTACGCTTGCTGACAAGCTCCACGAAAATCTTTGCCGTACCAAATTCTAATCTTTTTCGGTCCAGGCGACTTAGGCGGAAAATTCAACGGTCTCCATCCGGTTTCGGCCATTTTCTTTGGCTCGATATAACGCCTTGTCAGCAAGGGCAATTAAATCATTTTGCTCCTTAGGCTGGTATTTCCCAAATGAGGAGACACCAATAGAAACTGTCACCTGAGCTCTTACATCTGTTGACACATATTTTTCCCGTGAGTTATGTTCGCGAAATCTGTTTGCAAAAGTAATCGCACCATGTATATCGGTCTGGGGCAGGAGAACAATGAACTCCTCTCCGCCGAAGCGGAAGGCAAAATCCGCCTCACGGATAGCATTAGTCAATCTGCCGGCAAAGGACTTGAGAACAAAATCGCCAAAACAGTGGCCATACCTGTCATTAATTTTTTTAAAATGATCCAGGTCCAGCATGAGAAGGGACAATTCACTATTGTATCTCCTACAGCGGGCAAATTCATGTCCCAGAGTAATATTGAGAGAGCGCCGATTCATCAACCCGGTCAAGTCATCGTGAGAAGCAAATTTTTCCAGAATTTGTTTTTGCTTACTCAATTCCTCCTTGGCTTCATGTAATTTCAGGCGCTGGTGATATAATTTCAGGAAAAACGAAACTTTGCGAATCAGAATATGGACACTTATTGGTTTGCAGAGATAATCCACCGCCCCCACGTCATACCCCCTGAAAACCTGGTTCTCATCGTAATCCATTGCCGTGATAAAGATAATGGGAACGAATTTGGTTGCTTCATTCTGCAGAATCAGCTGAGCATTTTGATGACCGTTGATTTCCGGCATCATCACATCAATGATAAAAAGGGCGAAATCATGCTGACGGGTTAGGGCCAAGGCTTTGTTTCCGGAACTCGCGCACATTATTTTTACCGGTAACGATTCAAGCGGCTTTTTCAGAATCTGCAGATTTTCTGGCAGGGCATCAACAATAAGTATTTTGGGAAAATCTGCCTTCATACTATACTAACCTCTCTGGTTTCCGTTAGTTACTCTGGTTACATCAGGAACAATTACCCTGCTGACCTGAGACGATCCTTGACGTTATCTTCCCCTCGCTGGGCAATTGACCGGCTTCTGTGCAATAATTGAGCCTTACTGATGTTTTTGTGATGGGTTCGGTTAGTGACGGGAATTGTAGACATTTATTCTGTCAGTGAAGTTTTACTGGAGTGTCGAGTATCCGTAATTTCCGCAATTCAGAACATTTTTCCAGAATTTTGAACAAAAGGTATCGACAGACTGGAGCTTTGTCGGTGAGAGGGCGCACCGGAAGAAACCTTCCGGTTAAACCCAGGTACCTGATTTAAGGATAAATAAACCGCAAATTGTGAGCCGATTAGAAAATGCACCCTGGAAAGTCACCAGACCAGCAAGGATAAAACTTTTCAGCGATAGGAGTTTGGAAGGAAGAGGGTGCAATCTCAACTGAGCAGATGATTCGCTCTTGCCTGTATCATCTCTCCTGCTCCCTGCGCTGTGCCACTGAGGTCATTGCCGTGGTCAGGACCAGGGAATTGATGATCCGCATGAGGAGCCAGAATATCAGTAACGGTAGGACAAGAACCTGGATAACGAAGATTCCCAGATAGAGAAAGGTGAGCCTCAAGAGGTTTTCAACGATGATCCCTCTGTTTTCCATGACGATCTGGATGGTGTTTTTGAAGTCTACTGATTTTTCTTTTATATACGCGGCACTGTTTCCAATTGTACCAATAAAACCGTCAGCTTTAGGAAGCTCAATGTCCTCCATTTTGCTTAATTCGGAGGTGCTGGCAGTAAGTTTTTCATTTGCTTCGGTGATTTTATCGTCAAAGAAAGCCTCCTGGAGAAACTCGTTTGCCATTGAAGATATCGGCAGACAGAATCGAGCAATGGTGACTATTACCAACGTGCTTACCATGACTCTGCGGAACAAAAACACCCTGTCATTTCTGAACCAGACAAGCAGGGACAGGATAAACAGCAACACAGCGATAAGCCGGGGGACAATCGTAATGCTGATCTCATATGCCAGTTCCTGCACCCCCAATGACACGATTGACAGGACGAGAACATTCGCTAAGCGCTCTACCAGATCGTTAATGGGATCAACTACTTGCCCTACCGCAAGCGACATTCCGATTCCAGCAGGTTCAAGCTCGATGCTTGACTGTTGAATCACAGAGACCGTCGCATTGATGACTCTGCTCACGCCATAACTGACTCCTGCTTTGCTGATGGAGTCCCTGAAATACGCATCTGCGTTAGTGTCCAGGACAGGGAGCTTTACTCCAGAAGAGAAGAAAAGGAGCAGAGACAGCACTATGCCGACTATTGATTTGATGGCGGTATACTCAGTTTTGGAGTGTTGCATAATTTCCTAGTACCTTATCACAGAGAAAACTGTAGAGAAAGAAGATGACCTTTTTCATCGTTTCTGTGGTATTTATCTGCACCAGACATACCACGGGTAATACATTTTATAAACATGACAACCGTATTTGGTGATGTACGAAGAGGAGTCGAGAACGCCCGTGATCCTGGCACAAGAACAAGTTAATCGCCAGCATCAGTTTATTGCAATAACCTTCAGGATTCTTACTGAAACCATTTTTCGCTGATAAAGAATAAGACGAAAATGACTGTTGTCGCTACTCAGGTGCTATCTGAAGAAAGGAGCTCTCTTTCCGACTGGTATATAACCTTGCAAGTGATACCTTGCTTGGTCGCGGGACCGGGGCTTGAAAAAGGGGGACCGTCAGTGCGTGGGTCAAGGCTGACTGCTGAAATAGTCAGGGAAATCAAGCAGAAACGAGGAGCCAGGGGCTGGCGGAACACCTCTGTGTTCCCTCCGCAAACCAAAAACCATCTCCTGTCGAGGAAAGATTGCGCAATTGGCAGCATATCTATTTGAAATATTTAATTAAAATATTTTCTTAAGGGAGTGTTTTTTTCCTTGATTTAATAGGAAACCGAACATATAAGAGAGGTGTGAAAAAGTCGTGTTCTTTTTCGACAAATGGTGTCGGTAAGGCAGGCAAATCAGGCGGTCCGCAAGGTCCGCATTTAGTGAATAATACTTTTTAGGGGACAGTCATGCAGCAGGAAATCGAGATTTGTGAGAGCGAGGAACCTCCATCTACTATTTATGAAGAACTTGAGGTTGAAGAGGAGCCTCCCAGTAGGCCGGCACTATGCTATTTTCCCAATCGTCCTCTTCCTCGCACCACCCCACCCGTTATCCCGTTTCCACTTCATCGAAGAAATGTCGTAAAAAAGAACTCCCAGTGCGCTGAGTTCCGAAAAAAATTCTATCCCGGTGTCAGCACCAAGGATTGGAACAGCTGGCACTGGCAGGTGGCTAACCGTATCCGTACCGTTGAGCGGTTGCAGTCAATGCTTGTCCTGAGTCAGGAAGAGGAGATGGCCCTGAATCAGACCGGGATCAAGCTGCCTTTTTCTGTAACTCCTTACTATATGAGTCTGGTGTCTCCTGATAATCCCCTGCACCCGGTGCGGAGGGCGGTGATACCAAACATCAATGAAATGCTCAAGGGGACCGGCGAGGAGGATGATCCTCTTGGGGAGGAATCTCAGAGTCCGGTTCATGGGCTGGTGCACCGTTATCCCGACCGGGTGCTGCTCCTGGTTCATGATTTCTGTTCTACCTACTGCCGCTACTGTACGAGGTCGCGGGTCGTAGGGAACGGCTCGGTAACCGCCAACGAGGCCCGCCTGGAAAAAGCAATTCAGTATATCCGGGCAACACCGACGATTACTGACGTGCTGATTTCCGGGGGAGATCCGCTTCTCCTGAGCGACAACAAGCTTGAGTGGCTCCTGGCTCGGCTGCGCCTGATTCCCCACGTGGAGATCATCCGCATCGGCACAAAAGTTCCGGCAGTCTTGCCGCAGCGAATAACGCCGAAGCTCGTGCGTATGTTAAAGCGCTATCACCCCCTGTGGATGAGTCTGCATTTCATGCATCCCGACGAGTGTACCCCGGAGACGCTCCGCGCCTGTACCATGCTTGCCGATGCCGGTATCCCGCTGGGGTCGCAGACCGTGCTGCTGAACGGCATCAATGATGACGTGGACACCATGAAAAAGCTGATGCACGGACTCATGAAGATGCGGGTGCGCCCCTATTATCTGTACCAGTGTGATCCGATTAGCGGTTCAGCCCATTTCCGCACCCCGGTAGCCAAGGGGCTGGAGATCATCAAGGGTCTGCGCGGTCACACCAGCGGTTATGCGGTGCCGACGTACGTCATCGATGCCCCCGGGGGCGGAGGTAAAATCCCCCTGATGCCGGATTCGGTTGTCGGGCGGCAGGGAGACGATCTGCTGCTGCGCAACTACCAGGAACGATGCTTCCGTTATCCAGACGTTACCTGACCTGAAGCGTTAATGTGACAATGAAACAGCCCGCCTGTCCAGGCGGGCCTGCGGAGATGCGTACCCCCGGCTCCTGGTGATACAGCCGGAGCCGGGGGAGAAGCTCTGAGCGGCGGCAGGCGGATAAGTTTTGCCCGGAACAGTCGGCTCATGCACCTGGCTATTGAAATTTTACCTATGAGGTAATTGAAGGAAATGAAGATTGGCATAACCTACGACCTGCGGTCAGAATATCTGGCCATGGGGTTTAGTGATGATCAAACAGCGGAGTTTGACCGTGATGACACCATCGCTGCTATTGAAAATACGCTCCAGGCCCTCGGTCATGAGACCGAGCGGATCGGCCATATCAAGCAGCTGGCCGCTGCGCTGGTGGCCGGCAAGCGCTGGGAACTCGTGTTCAACATAGCAGAAGGGATGTATGGCATCGGCCGCGAGGCCCAGGTGCCGGCCCTGTTGGATGCCTACGCTATCCCCTATACCTTTTCCGACCCTCTGGTCATGAGCCTTACCCTGGACAAGGCTATGACCAAAAGGGTATTACGCGATGCGGGAGTTCCCACCAGTGATTTCATGGTGGCGTTCTCGGAAAATGATGCCCGCAGGGTGCACTTTGAGCCGCCCTATTTTATCAAACCTGTTGCCGAAGGCACCGGCAAAGGCATTACGCCAGCCTCCATCATCAGGGAAAAAGAAAAGCTCGCCCATGGAGTGGCCAGCCTGCTTGATATTTACCGGCAGCCGGTCCTGGTTGAACCGTACCTTTCCGGCCGGGAATTTACCGTCGGTATCGTCGGAACAGGCAACGATGCAAGGGCCATCGGATCAATGGAAGTCATTCTTCTCGATAAGGCCGAGCAGGGGGTCTATTCCTACGTCAACAAGGAACATTGCGAAGAGCTGGTGGAGTATCGTTTGGTTTCTGGTGCCGAAGAGCCGCTGGTTGCAGAGGCGGAGCGCATCTCATTGGAAGCCTGGCTGGTGCTTGGCTGCCGTGATGGTGGCCGGATCGATATTCGCTGCGACGGCCGTGGCAGACCGCAGTTCATGGAGGTCAATCCCCTGGCCGGAATCCATCCTGAACATTCTGATCTGCCGATTATCTGCAACAAGAAGGCGATTCCCTACCAGCAGTTGATCAGGGAAATTGTCGACTCTGCCGCCGCACGGATCGTCCAGTGAAGGTCGCGGTCGTGCATAACCTGGTGACGGCCCAGGACAGTCCTGATGCCAGAGATGTCCTGGTCCAGGCTGATGCTGTTTCAGGGGCACTGGCCAGCCTCGGGCACGATGTTTCCATCCTTTCATGCAGTCTGGATCTGAAACAAATACAGCTGTCGCTCAGGCAGATCAGGCCTGAACTGGTCTTTAACCTTGTTGAGGAACTGGACGGTCACGGCCGGCTTATCCACCTGTTCCCATCCCTGCTGGATTCCTTGCAGCTCCCCTATACCGGGCCGCCATCCGAAGCGGTATTCCTGACTTCTCACAAAACAATGGCCAAGCAGCTGATGCGTGTCGCGGGACTACCGACCCCGGCATGGGCTGGTCCCTATCCACCATGCGGACCTTTGTCAGCAGGAAAAGACGAGGCCGGCAGATGGATAATCAAATCACTTTGGGAACACGCATCCATCGGTCTTGGTGCAGGATCGGTGGTACATACCGTTTCGGCCGAAACCTTGACCGCAGAGATGAGAAAACGATGCGCAAACCTCGGAGGATCCTGTTTTGCTGAGGAATTTATCGACGGGCGTGAATTTAACCTCTCAGTCCTTGCCGGGGAGCATGGTCCCGAGGTTTTGCCGCCGGCGGAAATTATTTTCGAGGGGTTTGAGGAGGATATGGTGCGCATCGTTGATTACCAGGCCAAGTGGGAGGAAGATTCCTACACCTACCATCACACCCCGAGGCGCTTTGATTTCAGTGCAGCTGACCTGGGGCTGCTCGACCAGTTGCGCACTATTGCCCGTCGCTGCTGGGATGTATTCGGACTGGCAGGTTATGTGCGGGTGGATTTCAGGGTGGATCGGGGTGGTCATCCGTACATCCTCGAGATCAATTCCAGCCCCTGTCTGTCGCCGGATGCAGGATTTGCAGCGGCGGTGGAGCGGGCGGGCATGAGTTTTGATCAGGCCGTGGCGCGCATTGTCGCTGATGCCATGAAAAACTTTCTGCAGTCGGAGAACTAGACGATGTTACGTATTCGCCGTATCTATGATGATGTTTTGCCGTTGAACCAGCAGATTCTGCGCCAGGTCAAGGAAATACTGAGGTCGCGCTTCAGTGAAGTTGCAGAGGCTGAGATTGAAGCCATTGGCGGGAAATTACGTAATCCCTTCAAACAACGATTTCTCAGTATCATGTTCGCGGCCGAGAGCATGAAGGGCAAGGTGCTTGGTTTTGCCATGCTGCTTCATGAACCGAATATCGGTTTTGCCTACCTTGACTGGATTGCCACTGCTACCGGGCGCGGCAGCGGCGGCATCGGGGGGGCCCTCTACGAACGGGTGCGGCAGGAAGCTCTGGCCCTGAAGGCCAAAGGGCTGTTTTTCGAATGTCTGCCCGATGACGAAAAGAATTGTCCTGATAAGGCCATTCTCAGGGAGAACAGGTCCAGACTCCGATTCTATGAACAGTATGGCGCCAGACCCATAATTAATACCGGTTATGAACTCCCGGTGCATGCGGAAGATACCTGCATGCCGCACCTTGTTTATGACGGTCTCGCCGAGCAGAAACCGCTCAGGCGTGCCTTCGCCAGAAAGGTGGTGCAGGCGGTCCTGGAGCGAAAATATGCCGAACTTGTCACGAAGGACTATGTGAACAGGGTGGTAAAATCGTTTCAGGAGGATCCTGTCCAGCTCCGTGATTTCCGTTACGTCAAGCCGGAAGCACTGATCAATTCTGTCGCCGGTCGAACATTTGAACAGATTGCCCTGGTGGTAAACGACCGGCACGACATCCACCATGTCCACGAACGAGGGTATGTGGAGTCACCGGTCCGGGTCCGCAGTATCCTGGATGAACTCGACAAGAGCGGACTCTTTACCCCGATCAAGGTGCAGCCTTTTCCGGAGCGGTATTTGCTTGAGGTGCATGCAACGGATTTTGTCCGCTATCTCAAGCGTGCCTGCAACGATGTCAAACCTGGCAAATCGCTCTATCCTTACGTCTTTCCGATCCGCAACAAGACGAGACCTCCCAAGGAGCCTTCTGTCCTGAGCGGCTATTACTGCATTGATACCTTTACCCCCATTAACAGCAACGCCTATCCGGCAGCCCGCCGGGCGGTGGACTGTGCCCTTACGGCGGCCCGGGAGGTGTTAAACGGCAGACGACTCGCTTATGCCCTGGTCCGGCCCCCGGGCCACCATGCCGAACACCGGTCTTTCGGGGGATTCTGCTATTTCAATAACAATGCTGTTGCCGCACAGTATCTCAGTCACTACGGAAAAGTCGCCATTCTGGATATTGATTACCATCATGGCAACGGCCAGCAGGATATTTTTTACCAGCGCTCCGACGTGCTCACCGTCTCCCTGCACGGTCACCCGAGCTTTGCCTACCCCTACTTTTCCGGCTTTGGAGAGGAACTGGGCGAGGGTGAGGGTGAAGGCTTTAACCTGAATCTTCCGCTGCCCGAAAAACTCAACGGTGAGGGGTATCACAAGGCACTGGCCAAGGCCCTGAACAGAATAGAAGAATTTAACCCTGCCTTTCTGATCGTCGCTTTGGGACTTGATCCGGCCAAGGGCGATCCGACCGGTACCTGGGGATTGCTGACCAAAGATTTCAGGGTAAACGGGGAGGCTATCGGCTCTCTGGGGCTGCCGACGATTGTTGTCCAGGAGGGAGGCTACCGCACCCGCACCCTGGGTAAAAATGCCCTCTCTTTTTTCAACGGTTTGGCAGAAGCCTTCCGGAAATGGTCCTATAGCAAGCACGAACCGAAGAACGAGATTCATGGCCTGAATTTCCGGCAGGAGACATTTCCAGCCGATATCGAGCGTATCGAGAAACTGGTGGAGATCACCGGATACTTTCACGCCGATGAGGTGCAGGTTGCCAAGGAACTGGTCCAGGAACGTTTGCTCAAGGGCGATGCGAGCGGCTACCATTTCCTCTTTGCCGAGCACTATGGCAGAACGGTGGGCTACACCTGCTACGGCCCAATACCATGCACCAGAGCCGGGTTTGATCTCTACTGGGTTGCCGTGCACCCCGATTATCAGGGCAGGGGCGTCGGCCGGCAACTCATGCAGTTGACCGAACTCAAGATCAAGGAGGCGGGCGGCGAGCGTATTTATGTGGACACCTCGCAGCGCGTCCAGTATGCGAGTACCAGGGCGTTCTATGAGCGCTGCGGATATCTGCAGGAAAGCCTGCTGGTTGATTTCTATGCCCCTGGCGACGGCAAGGTTATCTACTGCAAGAAATTGAAGCAGAAACGACGTGACCTGTCCTCCTGAATAGAGTCGGCAATAATACCAGATAATGGCAGGGATTCAATCCGCTGATCAACAGCAGCAATAGCAAGCGGAAAAAAAATGTGTTCGGGAGGATCTCTTCCCAGAGATCCTCAATTGGATCCTGGAACAAAAAAGAAGGCCCCGGCCCGGCTTTCATATCTGTCCGCGAATGGGATAGATTTTCAGGCAGCGTAAAGGATCAGCGCAAATAGTTCAATAAGCCGGATATTAGGTAATAGATGGTCGAGGCAGTTATCGCCCACAGGGCTATCAGACAGGAAAAAAGCAGCGCCTCTTTTCCGACGTAGCCAAGCCACCCGCTAACGGTATTGGTTATCCAGGCTAATTTGCTGTTTGGAGTTCTGTCAAGTTGCGTGATCATACAATCGTATCGGAAGATTCGACCCGGACCTTAATTAAAAATGCTTGATGCCATCGGGTCCGGCATGATTTTAAGAAATTGACGATGCCAGACCATGCAGCAGGAAATCTCTGGGTGATGTTGAACCCCTGATTTCGGCATGGTACAATAGTATTATTACACACGCACAACATTCAGAAGTCAAGTGGATTGTTCATGGAGACTATCGCCCAATATCTGCTGAAAGTCGTCGATTTTTTCACCGGCAACCCGATTGCCCTGGCAATCCTGGCTGTGGTAGTGACTGTTGCCGCCATTAAGAAACCGAAAGAACTGTTCAAGGTTTTTGCTCTTCTCGTCCTGATGGTGGGAGTGCTCTACGTCATGATGTATCTTGAAAGATCGACGTTTACTGGCGTATCTTCAAAAAGCCGGGCGCTTGAAGTTGAAAGAAGCCAGCAGCAATAGCAGAAAGGGTCTATTGAAAAAAATCCTCAAGCAACGCCTGTTGCCAGGACGCCCGCGTTAATCTCCATTCCCTGCCGTCTCGAGCAATTGTTATCCTGAACCAGTAGAAATCGCTGTTGATTGTCGGAAGAAGCGAGATGTCGTTTATCGGCCGTGCCGCAAGGGCCGTGAGGATTGTCGCCGATATCGAATCATCGTCGTTGACGACGACCGATTCTGTCAGCCGATAGCTGTAGATTGCCTTATTGCGCAGGAGGTATCCAGCCGCAATAGCGGCTACATCTTTTTTGGTCCTCTCCTCTGCGTCGACATAGTTGTCGGCAATGAAGCCGCGCAGCTCACGGCTGCTCCTTTTTTCAAGTGCCGCATCACATCTGCCAAGAAAGTCGTCCATGGCCTGTTCTGCCGTGGGAGGTGCGGAACAGGATGATAAGAGAAAAAATGCAGAGAACAGGAGCAGCAGAAGCGGCAGCAGCGCAGCGCCAGGGGAAGCCTGACTTTGCCTTTCTGGTTTCGCCCTGTCAACGCTGCTCGATTTTGTTCTTGAGTTTGTCATTTACCTGGTAAACAAAGGAAAGAATTTCGGCGATGGTCTGGTACAGCTCAACAGGAATATCCTTTCCCACCGCTACCTTGGAGAGGATTTCGACGAGATCCGGATCCTCCTGGATATGGATGCCTGCTTCCCGGGCTGTTTCAATGATTCTGCGGGCGATCACACCGCGGCCGGAAGCGACAACCCGGGGCGCGTCAGAGGTCTTTCTGTCGTAGAGCAGCGCAACCGCCTTGTCGAGTTTCGTCTCTTCGGGTGCCATTATTCAGACCGTGGTGTTGATGATCGATTGTCCATCAGGCACTAACTTTCGCACCAGCGTATTGACCGGAGTGTCGGCTCCGCTTGAAAAAGAAATCGAAATCCGGCTTTCGATCGAAAGCATCTCCTCGAGCATTTCCCTGTATTGCGTTACAAAGCGTACTTTTTCTTCTGAATCGAAAAAGAATTTAACGTACAGTTGTTCGCTATCCTGGAGAAAATTGACCTGGATATTACCCAGTTCACTCATGGCCAGGTGAAGGGAAAATTTTTGTTTGCCTTCACGTTCGGTGGACCCATCAGTGTCCTTGTAACTGTTGTCCAGAAGAAGATAGCCCTGTTCAATAAAAGGCAGAGGCAGGGGAAAGATTGTCAGGTCCTGGCTGGTAAGCTGCAACTGGGTGAGTTGATAGAGTTCCAGGGTTGACAGGAGCCTGTTTGCCTGCCCGGAAAGATGCTCTGCATTCTGGAAGCGCGATACAATTTCAAGAAGCGCAGCTTTCAAGGTGTTTTTCGCTTCGGCTGCGTTGCCCTGGGCGAGCAGCCTTTCAAAATTGACGCCAAGCCTGTTGAAAAGCTGCTGAAGAAAGCTGCCTCCATCGCGCCCGCTTATCAGCGCGGTTACCTCCGCCGGCAGGAACGATTTGAGTGTTGCTGCAGAAGGCGATGTCAGGGTCGAAAGCGAAGAGGGATTTCCCTGCTGCAGGCTGCTGAGCAGTGAGCTGGGATCAAGGTTGTTTCCCAGCAGGACAAGCGCTTTTCCTGAAAGCAGGCTGCCTGGTTCGCTCACTATTTTCAGCTCGAACTGCGGTGTTGTTTGGGAAATTTGCAGGCTCAGGACCTGTCCCTCGGAAAGGCTGGCCTGGGAAGAAACGGGAATCCTGGAGCCGGAAAAATCGAGGATATACTGGTTGTTGGCCCTGGCCTCGACAACGGTCGCCTTGAGTATCTCACCAACCACCTTCTGGCCGAAATTCTGCTGCTGACCGCCGTGTCGATCAGTGGCAGAGGCGAGCGGCTGGATTGAGGTGAGCGGGGTTATGGTGTTCATAGTATACTATCGACATAAACCGTGCAGTTCTTAAAAAAGCCTCAGGCATGATAGCGGTTTACTCGACCTGCATACGTTGACGCAATTGTTTTCTCTGCTCTCTCATGCACTCGGCAATAATGGCCTCCCGATCTTCAGCCGGAATATGGTCGAAATGAAGGGCGACCTGGCAGCGGGATTTCCTGATATGGTGCACCCGTACCACATGGGACAGACATTGTATGGACCTGCTGGTGCCGATAAGATTAAATTCAAGAAAGACTCGGTCCCGGTAGTCAAACTTCTGGGGGAAAATAGCCAGCACCCCCGAGGCCGAGAGATCAACGGTGGTTCCTTCCAGCTTTACTGGGTCGTTTGCCACGTTCCTTCCCAAAACCTTTTGGGTGGCGATGATCGGTGTCTGGTAGAAGACCCTGAAATATTCCCGTAAGCTGGCAGGATCAATGATTTCGGTTGCGACCAGTTCGAGAGTCGTGTCCCCTCTGCGGGCAACAATTTTTGCACCAACCACCAGGGAAGATGATGTATTCTCGATAGAAACGAAGCAGGTTTCAGTAAATTCGAGATTATCCGGAATTGCGGTTGGGAAGACAAGCAGGAAGGCGGGGGCTTCGGCTCCCATGTAAATACAGTCGAGATAACTGTATTCACCGTTCACGCACAGCAGGCGTACTTTGGCGCATTGACTGTCTTCAAGGAATTTGATTGTCGTTACGATTGAAGTGGTCGCCATGCGCTTTGATAGGGTTTTACAGTGAGGCGTGATCGCGTACTTGAACCTTCAGTCTCAGGAGCTGCCTCTGAATCACAAGACAGCAGCCGATAATCTTGTCCCGATCCTCATCTGAGATGTCGTCAAAGTGAAAGGCGACATCCCACTGATCATCGGCGATCTGTTCTCTTCTGACCGGGTGCGCCAGTAATTTAATTGTCTCTGAAGGAGTAGAGGGCAGCGCGATTTCCAATCGCACCTGGGCATCCATCGGCGGTTTTTGAGAAAATGAGGCGAGTATGCCGCTGCCGCTGATATCGATGGTCTTTCCCTGCAGGGTCCAGGACTCATGCTTCTTGCCGTAAAAGGCGGGCTGAAAGGATTTGCTGATGACATGCGCCGTTGCATCGACCCGGAAGAACTCACGCATCTGGTCATAACTGATCGATTTTTTGACGATCATCTCGAGAATCTGGCTGTTCGGCACCGCTGAGATCATCGCTTCGATGGATAAATTCGGTCCACCGAGATCAACATTGATGATACAGGGCTCAGAAGTGTCGATGGAATCAACCGGCAGCGTCCCTGGCTGAAACAGCAGATTGAAACGGGGACTCTGCGTCTTCTGATAGACACACTGCATCCGGTAGCGCTCCCTGCTGTCCTTGACCGGCAGGAAGATGCGCAGCGGTTTTGCCTCAGGGATATCTTTTAAAATGTCGACATCAGAAGCCATTTTGAACCCGTTGTAAATGTTGATCGGCGCTGTTCTGCTGAATTTTAATTAATTCCTGGTGAGAGTAAAGAAATTTTATCACCAAATCTCCGGAATATCAAGAGATAGTGACCGCGGCGAAGAATCGTCGAGAGCGAATGAACGCTCCAGACCGGGTATTCGGCAGGGGGAAGAACATTCGATTTACAGATCGATCCACACTGTATTCCGGAGCGTTGCATTGCAGCAGCGGATACAATGAAACCAGATAATTATGCCGAACTGTTAATGAGCCGGTTGGGCTTTTTGCTAAAGCTCTGGTAACCGCTGATACCGATGCGTCCGTTTTTTATCTTGAGATACTCCGAGCGGACAACGGCCTGTTTGTCATTGAGCCTGGATGCCACTTCTCGATTGAGTTCAAGAAAATGTTTCATTATTTCTGCGCGCTCATGAAAGAGCTGGTTTGAAACCTCACCGAGGTGACTCATCGCCAGAGTATTGATCTGCTGATCGGTCTGCTGCGCAGCGTCGAGCAGAATCGACAACTCTTGCTGGTAGGTGCGAATGGTCTGCGGCTCGAGATCATGTACACGATTACCGATCTCTTCGGTTGTGCTGATCAGCGCTCGATATTGTTCCTGGGAGAGGAGTAACAATTCGGAGAAAGTCATAACGGGAACCTAGAGAGCGATCGATAAGGGTTTATAATTGTCATCCTGGGAATAGGAAGGGGCGGATTTCTTCCTGTTGCTTTCGATTGCCTGATTCCAGGTATTTCTTAAATCTGTCAACAATGCCCTGACGGTTTCAAGCGAATCAAGGTTGTTGTGGACATTTGCCTTGACGAGTTCACGGTTCATGAAATCATAGAGCGCTTCGAGATCTGCGGCAATCTTACCGCCGATCTCATGATCAAGCGTCACCGACAGTTCCGCAATGATCGCGCTTGCCTTGTTGATGCAATAGTTCCGCTGCTCTACATTATCTTCTTTGACGGCGTTTTCAGCACGGGTGACAAACCTGATGGCGCCATCATAGAACATGATCAGCAACTGTTCCCGAGAGGCTGATTCTATCTGGTTTTTCAGGTAGTTATCTGAGTAAATGTTGGTCATGTGTTGTCACCTATTTTGGGCATGTTCGCCATCTGCTGAGTCAGGTATGAGGATGTTGCGTTCATGCTGTTAACCAGTTCTTCCATCGCGGTAAATTGAGCAAGGAGCGTTCTCTCCCGCTGTTCCAGCCTGAGTTCGAGGCGTTGAATTGAGGAGTCAAGTGATCGCACCGATGAGTCGTAGCTCTGCTTTTTCCCGGCATAGAGTCCATCCAGTGTATCAGTCCAGTCATCAAGATACGTGTTGAACTGGCTGAGTATTCCGGTCGTACTGTTGCTTCCGATTAACAGCTCCTCGATACTGTCATAGTCTTCGGTGAGTGCTTCACCGAGTTTGGCAGTATCAACAGATAATGTTCCGGTCTTCGATTCACTTTTAAAGCCGATCTCGACAAGATGGCTGAAGCTGCCGGCTCCCCCGTTATTTGTTACCAGCAAAGATCGCAGTGTTCTCGTGACTGATCGAAAACTTGGGTCGTTTCCCCAACTGGAATTCTGTTGTTCTTTTATAAATGCATTGATGTCATTGTAGGCAGCAGCAAAAGCTTCCAGTTTTGCGGTAATCTCGGTGAAATCAGATTCCACGGAAATAGTGGTCGATTCACCGGTGACATTCTCTTTGAGCAGATCGATGGAAATTCCGGGAATGGCATTTTCAATTCGGTTGCTTCTCGAGGTGATAGTGATGCCGTCCATAATGACTTCGGCCATTTCAGCAGCCTGGGTATTGGAGAAGGTGAGTGGTGTTGTTCCGTCTGAAACACCTGCCACAGAGGCGGTAAAACTTGTTTCGGCGTCTGCTCCGGTAAGCACCAGGCGATAATTCGTTCCGTCGAAAATGGTGGAGGCGGTAACACCGGTGTCAAGATCGCGGTCTGCCTGGTTGATCGCTTCCCTGATGTCGTTGAGGCTGCTGGCAGGATCGATCGCTATGCCGATACCGTTAATGGTGATGGTACCACCGGAAAAAACGCCACTGTTACTATCCGTGTATCCGATACTGACGTCCTTTTGCACCTGGGCGAGATTGACGACTTCCATCTGGTAGCTGCCCTGGGAAGCCTGCGAGGAACCGGAAACAGAGAGAGAAAAAAATTCTTCCGAACCGGCTCGGGTGGCATAGGAACCGAGCTTATCGGAGGTATTCATTTCCGCTATTGAGTCCGAGAGTGCATTTAATTTACTTTCAAACTGGGAAAATGCCGCAAGTCGGCTGGAAAGAAACTTCTTCTCGTTTTCCATCCGGGTAAGCGGTTCTCGCTCGACATCCATGAGTGCCTTTATGATGGCGTTGGTGTCAAGACCGGTAGCTAGTCCACCAAATTGAATAACCATGAAATACTCCTTAGGATAGGCTAGCTCTCTGTGTTCAGAAGGTTGCCTCGAAGATCCGCCAAACGTTTTCGGATCCCGATTATTTCTTCAGTCGGTACCTGGCGTATCACTTCTCCTTCTTGATCGATTAGATTTATGATCAGATCCTGCGTGTCCTCATCCATCTCGAACCTGACGCTGTAAATACCATCTTCCGTCAAAGCTTTAATATTCTGGATGAGTTCTTCAGGCTGTATTGCGTTTTTCGAATTTGCTGCATCTGATCCTGGTTCTGATGCCATCGATTCTTTCGCATCCCTTTTATCCTTGACTTCGTCAGCCACGATAGAAAAATCAGTTCTGCTTCGGCCGGATGTAATGGTTATTCCCTGTATTTCCATGGTATACCTCTTTTTGAAAGACCAAAACAAAAATAATCAGGTGGGGGAGTACCCCACCTGATTAAAAGGGTTAGCCCAGGAGACTGAGGGCAAGTGCTGGAATCTGGTTGGCCTGAGCCAGAACCGAAACGCCTGCCTGTTGAAGAATATTTGCCTTTGTCATGTTCGATGTTTCCATGGCAATATCTGCATCCATGATACGGGATCGTGAAGCAGATAAATTTTCAGAAACATTCATCAAGTTAGAAATCGTTGATTCGAAACGACTTTGAATAGCACCAAGGTCGCCTCGGATGGTATCTACAGCCGTGATAGCGAGATCTATAGCCGTTATTGCAGCAGTAGCATCAGCAGCTGTGCCGCCAGAGATGTCAAGGGCATCTACACCAAGGGTTCCTGCTGTGGCATCGGCAGTAGCAATGTCCAGGGTTATCACATCATCAGTAGTATCATTTGCTCCAACCTGGAAATTAAGGGCGGCCGTAGCACTGCCGTCCAACAGACTAACGCCGTTGAACTCTGTAGCATTGGCAATCCTTTCGATTTCTAATGCTAGTGCTTGAAATTCATCATCCAATGAATTTCTATCATCAGCGCTGTTGGTGTCATTAGCTGACTGAACAGCAAGTTCCCTCATTCGCTGCAGCATGTTGGTCGTTTCCTGCAACGCGCCCTCTGCAGTCTGTGCAAGTGAAATACCATCCTGGGCATTTCGAGCTGCCTGGTTCATTCCCCGGATCTGTGCAGTCATACGATCCGAAATTCCAAGTCCGGCAGCATCATCCTTGGCGCTGTTAATACGCATGCCAGATGATAGTCGCTGCATTGACCTGTTTAAAAGGCTTTGTGAACCAAGAAGATTACGTTGAGCGTTTAAGGATGCTACGTTAGTGTTAACAGTTATTGCCATGATTTTATCCTCCGTGATAAAATAAGTTCGGGCTTCCGTGCCCATTGGTTTTGTTTTGTTTCAAAATCAATTGTTACTAATGTTCGGTCATCACCTCCTTGGTTGTTTTCGGGTTGTTAATTACAATATCGGAATTCACCGGGCAGTTCTTTAGAAAAAAAATCACAATTATTTTTTCTAAAACCCATATTTCGATTTAAGTTACTGGATTATAACTATAAAAATATTATCCCTGCAGCAGGCTGAGGGCAAGAGAAGGGGCCTGGTTTGCCTGAGAAAGCACGGCAACCCCTGCCTGCTGTAAAATGTTGGCCTTGGTCATCTCGGCTGTCTCCAGGGCAATATCCGCGTCAAGAATTCTTGATCGTGAGGCGGCCAGATTTTCTGCAACATTCATCAGGTTTGAAATTGTCGATTCAAGCCGGCTCTGGATAGCACCAAGTCCTCCGCGAATGGTATCAACGATCTGGATTGCTCCGTCTATTGCCCCTATTGCGGTGTTTGAGTTGGCCTGGTCGGTAATATCCCCTGCAGTTCCGCCGCCTGCCGCAAAAAGCGAGGCTACCGTTGCGTTGGTGGTTGTCAGGTCAATGGTGATTACCTGGTCAGCTCCTGAATTCGCCCCAACCTGGTAGGTTATTAAACCTGCGGTGCCATCGAGTATTGGAGCATTGTTGAAGGTTGTTGCAGTTGCAATCCTGTCAATTTCGGTTGCCAGAGCCTGATATTCTGCATCAAGAGAGGCACGATCAGCCACCGAGTTGGTGTCATTTGCTGACTGGATGGCAAGTTCTCTCATTCTCTGTAGCATATTAGTGCTTTCAGCAAGCGCGCCCTCGGCGGTTTGAGAGAGTGAAATTGCGTCATTTGCATTCCGGGCGGCCTGGTTCAGCCCCCTGATCTGGGAGGTCATACGATCCGAGATTCCCAATCCTGCAGCATCATCCTTGGCGCTGTTAATGCGCAGTCCTGATGACAGTCGCTGCATCGAACGGGTCAGCGCTCCCTGGGAGCGTGTAAGATTTCTCTGGGCGTTCAATGATGCAACATTGGTATTGACGACGAGTGCCATGATAAAAATCTCCTTGCTTAAGTGATGTGCTTCCGTGCTTGTTTATCATGGCGTCCGTGCCAGTCATTTTTCATGTCTAGATACTTATCGGCCTGTTTTTAAAAAAATTTACCTATGTGACGCAAAGAAACAGCGACTAGGCGCAATTATCTCATTGTTTTTGTGAAAATAATATGATGTACTTTGAACAGGCGTTCTCGACGTGTTTTTGGATACTAACCAGAATATAGCAAGCTAACTTATCGATAATAAAATAATAAATGTTCTCATGGCTAATAAAAGAAAGAGAAAAACAAGGGATAAAAATAAAGGTGTCAGCCAAAAGAGATTAATTCAGCAATATCGTACATTATTTGAAAACGAAGAGTATTCTAGTGCCTTACAACTATTAGATAATGTATCTGATGATTCAAATCTTGATCAAATACTTTTTTTGAAATCAAAGGTTTTTCATAAGGTAGGCGATGTTGAGAATGCTTTAAAGCTGCTGCAGAAGGCGAACGGAATTAATCCAAAAAATCTGGAATATCTTCTTTATACCGCTCAGATACAGGAAGAAGACAATAATTTATTGCAGGCTCTCATGCTCTACTCTAAAGTTTTTCAGATAGAGCCTCGGGATATATCATCGCTGATGAAAATGGGCATGTTGCTTGAGCGACTTGAGCGGTTTGATCAGGCGATAGTCTGCTATAAAAAACTGTTGAAATTGAAAAAAGACGATCCAGTTTCAATAAGGCGGATCGGTCTGTGTTATTACCATCTTGGCGATCTCAGCAAAGCAGCGGACTATTATGAAAAAGCGATCTCACTTGGTGGTGATACGAGTCCAGTCTGGTTATTGATTGGGGCGTTGTTCCTGAGCAAAGGAGACCGGGAAAATGCTGCGAATGCCTTTAAAAAAGCTCTCACCATAGACAGGACTTTTTATGCCGCCTATCCGCAGTATATAAAATCAGCAAACCTCTCAAAAGAGGAATGTGACGACCTCATAGACAGGCTGGAAAATCTGATAAAGGTCCAGGCAACGTTGCCCACGCAAAAAAGATTATGCCATTTTTCTCTGGGTGACCTGTATCATAAGCAGGAGAATTTCCGTGAAGCCATAAATAACTATGAATTTGGTAATAGATACCGAGCTGAAGTTGTCGGATCCTTCACAATTGAGCCTTTGCTCGCTCGACTTAACTGGTGCAGAAGCCATCTGCACAAGGATTTATACGCTACGCACAATAAAAGGACATCGAGCTATCTATCACAGCCAGTTTTTGTTGTCGGTATGCCACGGTCTGGCACGTCTTTGCTTGAACAGATAATAGCCTCGCACAGTTTGGGCTTTGGGGCAGGAGAGCTTCCCACGATAAAGAGGATCATTCATGATCTTGGCGGGCTTGGAGGCTACAATGATCAGTTCCTCGTTAAAATACGTGGACTGACATCTGCAGATATCGAGCAGTATATCGAAAAGTACATGTCAGAATTAACACGCTATAATCAGGTTGCAACCAGAATCGTTGACAAAATGCCCCACAATTTGATGCATCTGTGGATGATAGGGTTACTGTTTCCCGAGGCTGCAGTTATTCATTGTGCACGCGACCCGCTCGATACTTGTCTGTCCTGTTTTTTCACTGACTTTAACGATATGCATACCTATAAGGAAAGTTTATATAAACTCGGTCAGTACTATTCTGTATACAATCAGTTCATGGCGCACTGGGAAGACATTGTACCGAACCCGATACTGAGAGTTCAATACGAAGAGGTGGTTGATAATCCTGAATCAATGACCCGAAAAATAATTGAGCATATCGGTCTTGAATGGGATTCGAATTGCCTTAAACTTCGAGATAAACACCATTTTTCAAGGACTGCCAGTAATCTCCAGATTAGAGAGGGGATATATAAAACATCTGTAAAGAGGTGGCAGAAGTATGAAAAGTATCTTGATGAGCTGAAACGGGGCCTTGAGGATGGCAAAGTGCGCGCCTTACAAACGATCTGAACGGAGCGAGTGAGGAGCGAAATCCAGTCACATTACCAAGCGAAACAAACGATTTGCGTTAAGCCGAAGGTAACGGTGTTCGGGTCTGGTACCTGTTGCCTTCCAGGATAATCTGGATTGCCCTGTTCGTCTGGGGCGAGTAGAGGATCGGAGCTGCCAGGTTGACCGTTATATTCTGGTCGGGGGGGACGGTTACGATTGACAACGTATAGCAGTCCTTGTCATCTTCTATCTGCAGGGAATTCTTCTCTGAATCGTCCGGTACAATCTTGTAGTCGAGAAAGAAGTTGGATGGGTCGGTGAGAATAAAGGCAAAATCAGGATCGTCGACGTTTTGTATCCAGAACAGCGGGCCTTCTTTTTTCGGAGGAATGACAATAAAATTTCTCAGATTTGGCAGGCCGATCATGCCAGCGGGAAAGTGCAGCAGGTTGCTGTTTTCATATTCAATAATGCCAAAACGTGTCTGAATCTTTTCCATGTTATCGTTTCCTTGTTTTGATAGTGTCGCCGAGCGAATCGATGTCGACCGGGTTCCACCGCGAAGCCTCAACATTTTCCTGTCTGATTCTGTCGTACACTTCCTGGCGAAAGATCTTTTTATCTTTCGGAGCATCTATTCCGATTCGAATGGTCCCGCCTTTTGCCTCTATGATCGTTATCGTGATGTCATCGCCGATAAGAAATCCTTCTCCTGCTTTTCTTGAGAGAACAAGCATTATATACCTCTGAACCTGTTGAATAATTGGCTGCGGTTTTGACTGCAAGGAATCACCTCAAAACTCATGCTAGTCTCCAACTATACGGTCCAGTCAAATAAATGTCAATCAATTCAATATGTTCACTGGAAATAGTCCAGTATCGATATCTGCGAGACGCGTGATGTCACGCTTAAAGCCGCCTGGAATGCGGTTTCCTGTTTGACGATTTCGTTAAACGTCTCAATTGCATCAGCGTCCTGGTATCGTGAGAGGGTTTGCAGCAGATCCACAGACACTTGTTCCTGCTGTGCCATTGCCGCCTCGACCCGGGCAGTCCTGGTACCGAGTTTTGCTCTGATGCGCCGTTCCTGGTTTGCAGCAATTTCAAGATTGTCTATATTTGCCTGTATACCGCCGCCAGGCCCAGTCGGGTCATCGACGTTGTTTGAGCGGATTGCCTCCTCAATACGGGTCAATACCGAGAATATATCGACATTTCCGGTTTCGGGCTGATTGGCAGCAGGCGGTGGTGACCAATTTGTATTGGCAACACCCATAAACAGTTCGTTGCCGGTGACACTCACCGCGACTTTTTCACCCGGAGTAATCTCAAGTTCTGTTGGATTTTGATCACCCTGGTAGTGATAGGGCCAGGTGTTTGAGTCGTTCGGATCATAGGCTGCATCGGTGTATGAGGTGTTTTCCACAAAGGGTGGCGTCGTGTTTGAATACCCGGCAAAAATATATCTGCCGTCTATCTGAGTATTGGCAGTGGCAACGAGTGCTTCCCTGAGCTGACCGACCTCATCAGCAAGTATCTGCCGGTCACTATCGCTCAAACTGCCGTTAACCGAGTTGATTCCTATTTCTTTGACCCGTTGTAAAATGTTTTCGATCTGTCCGAGGTGGGTATCGGCCGCCTCCATTTTATCATATGATACGCCCATGGTCTGGAGATAGCGTTCAGTATGCCGGATTTCGGTGCGGGCGGTCAGGATCGAACGAATCGCGGTGGGGTCGTCTGAGGGTTTATTGACCTTTAGTCCGCTTGCACCCTGGTTCCTCAGGTCCTCAAGGGTGTTGGTGATCCGGTTAAGGTTGGTGTTCATTAACCTGTAGGTCGAGCTCTGGGTCACTTTCATCTGGTTCCTCTGCAATTAATGAAAAGAGATTATCGTTTCAGGTTGATGAGAGAATCCATCAGTTCATCGACGGTCGAGAGGAATTTCGCCGATGATTCAAAACCCCGCTGATATTGAATGAGGCTGATCATTTCCTCCTCCAGGGAGACACCCGCAAATCCATCACGCAGATTCTCAAGCTGATTGACGGCGTCTTCAGCACCTCCCATTGAGAGTTCGTTCTGGTTGCTCTCTATGCCGATGCGCGAGGTGATCCGTGCGTAGAACGAGTTGTAGCTGTCCACTCCATCTATCGCAATCTGGTTACCGATATTTGCCAGAAGCAGGGCGTTACGGTTGTCGCCTGGTGCCGGATCGCCCGGCAGGCCGGCGGCGATATCATCAGCATTATCAAGAAGAACAGCCATGCGGCTGGCAGAATTCTCGTAGATTGATGATGCGGGAGGGGAGACTGCAGTCGTATCGAGGAAAAACTCGGAGGCCGGCAGACCGTCCAGACCGGCCCCTGCACTATGCTGAATGTTCACCTGGCTGCTTACCTCCCAGGCGAGTCGGTCGATATCTTCCTGGACTGTCGGAATAAACACATCGCGCATGGTAAACAGGCCGAGCATTTCACCACCGAGCGTATGTGTGTCAAGATTGCGAACCGTGCCCCCGGTATGAAGCAGAAAATTGACACTTGTTCCACTGGCAACCGTTTCCAAGCGCATAGGCATATTCCCCTGGACAATCGGCAATCCGCCCGGCAGTTGAACGTTAACCATGCCGGACCGGTCCAGGTACGTGGTGGTTCCCAGTGATTCGGCGAGTTGCTTTATCAGCAGTTCTCGGCGGTCTCGATCACTGTTGGCTTGCTGGTCACGTATTTCAATGGTGTATATACGGTCGTTAAGGGCGGCGATTTCCTCGATAACATTGTTGAGTCCGTCAGCTTTAGACTGTATTTCGTTATTGATATTGGTGACGACCTCATCCAGATCATCTGCCATCTTGTTAAAATTTGAGGCCAGCAGATTGCCGCGATGGATGACCACATCTCTTAAAATCGGGTCACCGGGGTCTGTTGAGAGCTGCTGCCAGGAATCGAAAAATCGATCGATCTCGGTACTGATATTTTCTTCGGATACGTTGAAAATCCCTTCCAGTTCACTCAGCGATCGTGCCTGGCCATTGGCGAAGCCAAGGTCTACATACTTGTTTTCAATCTGAGCCTGGAGAAACACGTCATGATCACGCTGGACGTTGGTTATCCTGACACCCTGGCCGACAAAAAATTGACCGAACTGTAGAGAAGGAAAGGGGGTCAGTTTTGGCGTCTGACGGGAATATCCTTCGGTATTGACATTGGCGATGTTGTTGCCGACTATCTCTATGGATTTCTGGTTTACTTCAAGAGAGGTGCGTGCGGCATTCAAGGCATTTAACAGGCCGGCCATCTCAAATTTTCCCTGACAGGAGTCTGCCGTTTATCTGCGAGGGAACAGTACCCGCATCGGCAGCATAGGTTGAGGTGACCGTTTTTTTACCGAAAAATTCCATGGTCTCCCTGATCCAGCCAAGCGCTGATTTATAGAGATAGGCGTTGCGGCGATTTTCTCTTCTTATTTCCGAGGCAATTTCCAGATCTTCCCTGTCAATGTCCTGAACATGGAGAAGAAAATTTATCAGGTCCTCTTTTTCCTTCATGGAAGCCTGGAGGTTTTCCATGTCCAGATTCCTCGCATGCTGACGTTCTTCGAAGATCAGTTCGCGCAGCCTCAGCAATTTGTCACGCGTTGTCATGGTAGCCATAATCTATCTGTTTTCCACGAGAAATTGCAGCAACGAAGTGGCTACCTTGTTGATATCCGGCTGGTAAGAACCGCTCGCTACCTGCTGCTTCAATTCCTCGACCCGGGCAGCACGTTTGGCTGTTTCAGCGTTCTGGATTGCGTTTGCTTCATGAACGCCCTTCAGTACAGAAGAAAATTCCACTTGATCACTCTTTGAGTTTTCTGCCGTTTTACCCGGTTCTGTCTTCGGCGTTTTTTTTAAGCCGCCGACGTTGGGTGGTCCGCCTACTCCGAAAAATTCAATACTCATAAGGTCACCATGTTTTGTCCGTTCAGGTTTGCTTTCTCCAACTGCCAGCTGATCATTCTCAATAGTTTACAGCATATGGTCGACTGGGGTTCCAGGCAACCTGAAAACAGTCGATTCATGTTTTCTTGATATCTATATCGGTGTTCGGGGACAAAATATTTAGAAAAATATCAATGAAGGGGCAGGGAAGGTACTGGGCGAGGGACGGGAGGCTTTATCTTTCGATCCTGTTTTCTACAAGGTGCCTGAGCTGATCAAACATCGCCTGCCCGAGCCCGATGCCTTTTCCTTTGCTGGCAATCCTCGCCCGCTCCATATCCATCATTTCCTCATAAATGTCCTGGCTCATGTCTTTTTCGATCAAGCCGCCTTCCGGAATTGTTTTGCGCATGGCCTTGAACATCTCATTGATGTAGAGTGCCTCAAACTCGCGGGTCGACTGACGCAGCGACTCGACATCCCGTGCCTTTCTGGTCGCCTGATCAAAGTTTGGCCGTGAGGCGCTGAGCAGTGTTCTCGGATCTATCGGAGTCAGGTTCATTACCGTTGCCTTGCTAGAGAATTATCAGGTCACCCTGCATGGAGCCGGATGCTTTAATGGCCTGCAGGATCGCTATCAGATCGCGGGGCGTGGCGCCAATGGCATTCAAGGCAGAGACCACGTCACCGATGTTGACATTGTTATTCATGTTCAGGACGGTCAGCTGCCCCTCTTCCTCGACGAGTGAAACATCTGTTCGAGGGGTTTCGACCGTCTGGCCTTGAGCAAACGGGTTTGGCTGCACCACGTCACTCTGTTCATTGATGATGAGACTGAGATTGCCGTGTGATACGGCAACCGTTGACAGCGTGACATGCTTGCCGATGACAATGGTTCCGGTCCGTTCATTGACGACAACCCGGGCGGTTGAATCAGCATTGATCTCGATACCTTCAATCTCTGCAATAAATTCGACGACATGGTCTCTGTATATTTCCGGAATGGCAATGGCGACACTGCCCGAGTCCGATGGAAACGCTGTTCCGGGGCCATAGAACTGGTTCAATGCCTGGCTGATGTTGGCTGCGGTGGTGAAGTCGGCGTTGTCGAGCTGATAGTTCAGGTGCCCGGATGCTCCGATGTCGACGGGGACGATATTTTCGATTGTTGCCCCATTGGCGATTCTTCCCACCGTCGGGTGGTTTTTCTGGACCTTTGCAGCCTTGCCGCCGTAGGCAAAGGCCCCGTTGGTCAAGGATCCCTGGGCAACCGCGTAGATATTCCCATCGGCGCCCTTCAGCGGCGTCATCAGCAGGGTGCCGCCGGAGATGCTCTTGGCGTCACCGATCGAGGAAAGCTGGACATCTATGGTCGAACCGGGTTTGGCAAACGGCGGCAGATCCGCGGTAACCATCACCGCTGCGACATTTTTCAGTTTGATACTTGAAATACTCTCAGGATCAACCGTGATGCCGTTGCGAACCATCAGGTTGTAGACTGCCTGCAGGGTGAATACGGATTTCTTCATGTCATCGCCGGAGCCGTTCAGTCCGGTGACCAGACCATAGCCAATCAGACTGTTCGACCTGACACCGCTGAGTCTGGCGATATCTTTAATCCTGGCACCGTGGGCGGGCAGAACCAGAAAGACGAGGAGCGCGGCAAGCGCGGCTATGCGGGTTGTATGTATCATGACGTTAAAGTGTATAGAAACGATTTGTTATTCATAACGTCGGGGAGCCTAGAAAGGCCAGACGCGATCAATTGTTCTGCCCATCCAGCCGGGATTCTGCTTGTCGGCAACCGGGCCTCTGCCGGTATAGGATATGCGGGCGTTTAAAATCTTGTTTGAATCCACGGTGTTTGCAGCAGTTATATCCACCGGTCTGACAATTCCGGTGACATAGATGATCTGGACCTCACTGTTGACCATGACTTCCTTGCCGCCCCTGACTTTTAAATTGCCATTCGGGTAGACATCGATTACCTGGGTCGACAGTGAGGCGCTCAGGTCGCCACTGCGCACGGTCTCGCCGGAGCCTTCGAACTCATTACTGAAATTGGCGCTGACCAGATTGCTCATATCCACACCTGAGTCGACAATAAACCCCTTGTTTTCAAGACCAAAAAACGTTGGAATACCAGCCTGAATCGTCGTGTCTCTGCCGGATGATGTCGATGCCTGGCGGGAGGCGCTGGCTTTTTCGGCAATGACGATAGTGACAATATCACCGATATTCATCGCCTTGTGATCAGAAATCAGCGAACCTGATGAGGAACTCCACAGTGACCCGGCTGTTTTTACCGGCTGCTGGTAGGGCTGAATCTCTTCAAGCGGTTCCGGGATGTCGACGACGATGTTGTTTTTCGGGGCACACGAGGTGAGCGTCAGTGCCAGGAGAAAGAGCAATGCTGGGCGTATCATGTTATAACTGTACCTCCACAAGACCCGGTGCCTCGACGCGGCAGTAGATCAGTTTATTGGAATTGGTGTTCTGGACCCTGATCACCTCGTCCTGCCGCCCGTTTGATCGGGCAATTCCGGTTGCCGTTACCTGCAGACCTCCCGAGCTGACAACGATTTTGACGAGATCTCCCCGGTTGATCACCGGCGGCAATTCCACCGATTGAGCGCCGATCGGCGCACCCTGGCTGAGGTTGCGTTTGACCACCGAGCCGACAACATCGGACAGGTCTCTTGAATAGTCCGGCAGGTCGCTGATATCGCGCTCCGCGACAGTTACCATGTCTGCCGTGACGATCTCGCCATACTTGAGCCTGCGGGAGGTGACCACGACCGGCGCGAGCGCCCTTGTCTGCCCGGTGACGGAGAAATTTTTCCGGACCTTGCCGTTGACCTTGAAAATGATTGAAAATCTTGAGCTCCCGATTATATCAGGGCTGGATGGTATGACGTCCCAACTGTGGGATCCGCTCTCCAGCTCAAAAGGCAGCGGTTTTGCATCCGGGATAAAGGAGATCCGGGCAGCAGGCAGACTGTGCTTGTTTTCATTCAGGTAGTCATCGATGATATGCAGGATCTTCTCGGAGGTTATGCTGACGCTTTCCCTGCCGACCGTAACCAGTGGAGCACCTTTCCAGGTGACGCCGACCAGGCTGCTGTGATGAGATTTTTCGATTTTACGGATTATTTCTCTGGCGTCAAGAACTGTTGTCGAGCCGGCATCGGGAGCGGTTCCAACAATCTGCGAGCCGAGCGCCTCACCAAGGGGTGAGTTCTCGGACAGCGTGGCAATATCTGCGAGCAGCACGTTGTCGTTTTTCACGAGGCTGCTCTGGCTGAAGGTAACATCGAGGCCAAAACATGAGCTCGGCCAGAGCAGTGAGAGGGCGAGGGCGATTCGAATCATCATGACGCTGTCTTAGACGAGGTTGACGGTAGCCTGCATCATTTCATCCGAGGTCTGAACCGTTTTTGAGTTGATCTCGTAGGCCCGCTGGGTTGTAATCATCAGGGCCAGTTCTGAAACGATATTGACATTGGATCCTTCCAGGAAGGTCTGTACCAGGATTCCAATTCCGTCATCCCCGGGGGTCCCCGGTGTCGCGGTGCCTGAGGAGGTGGTTTCCTGGAAAAGGTTGTCTCCGAGAGACCTCAGTCCCTGGTTATTGGTGAATACCGAGAGCTCCATGTTCCCGATCTCCGTGCTTTCCGTGTCATCTCCGATGATCGCGCTGACCACACCGGTTTCGCTGATGGCGATGTCTTTTGCACCATCGGGGATGGTTATTGCCGGAACGATGGGGTAGCCATTAGCCGTGGTCAGCTGGCCGGTACTGTCGCGTTTGAAGTTTCCCGCCCGGGTGTAGGCGCTGTTGCCGTTGGGAAGTTCTACCTCAAAAAAGCCGGTGCCGTCTATGGCCACGTCGAGTTCGTTTTCGGTACCGATCAGATCACCCTGGGTGAAGATCTTGGCAACGGCGTCGGGCCGGACGCCGACACCGACCTGTATCCCTGTCGGTGATTCGGTGTCCGCCGACGTCTGGCTTCCCGGCACTTTGAGCATTTCATAGAAGAGATCCTTGAACTCCGTCGTGCTCTTCTTGAAACCGGTCGTTGTCACGTTGGCGAGATTGTTGGCAATGACATCAATGCTCAACTGCTGGGCATTCATTCCGGTAGTGCCGGTCCATAGTGATCGTATCATTTTATCTGTCCTGTAAAATATCGTGATTAATGGTTACGAGAGTGTCCCCAGGTCTTCCTGTTTCTCACTGATCGAGGAGTACCCTTTCAGTACTTTATGATAGGTCTCGTAGAGTCTGTGCCCGTTTATCATGCGTGTCATTTCATCAACCATGTTGACATTGGAGACTTCGAGGCTCCCGGAGACGATGTGCGGTTCCTCCAGTGGAATTTCCTGGGCGCCGTCGGCTGCCTCAAAGGTGTTATTTTCGCGGCGCTTGAGTTTCGCCGGATCGTCGACGTCAACAATGGCAATTCTGCCGATATCTTCGCGGTTGCCAAGGTTGTCTAGCGCTGAAATTGTGCCGTACCGGTTGATGGAGATCCTGTAACTTGAATCGGTCGCGATTTCTATCGGCGTGTCGTTTTCATTGAGAACCGGGTAGCCGTTTTTCGTCACCAGTGTGCCGTTTGTCCCCTGGGTAAAAGATCCATTTCTCGTGTACAGGGGGCCGTCGGGACCGAGTACCTTGAAAAAACCCGCATCATGGATGGCAAGATCGAAGGTGTTTCCGGTCTCCTTGATGGGGCCCGGGCTGAAATCGGTTACCGATTTATTGATGCGGTTGTAGTTAATCCCCTTGGCGTCACCGACCTGCTGTTCACTCTTTAAAATGGACTCGAAACTGACCAGCATCTTTTTGTAGCCGGTTGTGCTGACATTCGCCAGATTGTTGGAAATGTTTGCCAGAGCCTGTTCCCGAGAGATAGCGCCGGCAAGCGCGCTGTATTTGCCTGATACCATGTCCTTTACCTGTTAGAGTCCGTCTGTTTTGCTATTACCTGTATCGGCCTGTTGTGCATTTTTCTTAAAAGATATCGGCTATTCGCCGAGCACCGATCAAATTACCCCGATCGAGCTGTTCGATTCAGTTTGGCTAGAGCGACAAGCTGCTCGGCCTCCTGCCTGGATATGGAGAACAGTTTTGCTATTTCGGCGGCTCCGGCACCGTTGTCGGTGAGAGCGCTGATGTAACGGTAGCGCTCAGGCAGGGTGGCCGTAGCTGCCCGGGCATGATAGGAGGAGCGTGACAGCTGAATGTGTGCCGCAGCCTCCTCTATTTCACCAAGTCTGGCTGCAAATGAGTGATTCTGATCCACAGATTCCTGCAGTTTCGTGTACCTGTCGGTAATCGATCTGGTATTTCTGGCAAGCATGTTGTACTCCTTCTGCAGACGTGTATATTTCTTCCAGCACCACAGCAGGCTCAGAGCAGATGTGAGCAGCAGGACAGCGATTATGATGCTCAGAAGTGTTGCGTAATTCATGAGGCTGCGCGGGTTAACTGAGTCTGTTCTGCATCTTGTTCTTCAGCTTGATCAGGGCCTGGCTGTGCAGCTGGGAAACTCTGCCTTCAGAGACGTCCAGCACCTCCGCTATCTCTTTCTGGGTCAATTCTTCATAATAGTACAACGAGACGACGAGCCGTTCCTTCTCGGAGAGTTCTTCAAGAATCTGGGCAATTGTCCTGGTCAGCTCATTGTTTTCCAGCCGGTCCGCCGGATAGGAATCGAGCCGTTCTTCAACAAGGGTATCAAGGAAGACCCTGCCATCGTCTGAATGGTCAAGGGTTTCATTGAGGCTGACGCACCCCAGGTGACTGACTTCTGCAAGCATTTTCTGGTAATTGTCGGTACTCAGCTCCATTGCTTCGGCGACTTCTTCGTCTTCCGGATCCCTGCCGAGTTTAAGCTCCAGCTCACTGATCGTCCTGCCGATCCGGTTCTGTTTGTCACGCAGTGAACGTGAAAACCAGTCCAGTTTTCGCATTTCATCAAGAATTGCGCCGCGTATGCGGTATTCTGCAAAGGTTTTAAAAAGAATGTTCTTTGCATAATCAAACTTATTGGCGGCATCAATCAGCCCGAGCATGCCGGCGCTCTTCATGTCATCCTGGTTCATGAAGGCTGGAACCTGGGTCACCATTCGTCCGACAAGGATATCGACCAGATAAAGGTGATCCTTGATCAGTTTTGACTTGTCTTCTGCGTGTGGCGGCTGAGCGTAGATCATCTGTTCTGCTTCTCTCCGAAACGAAGAAGTTTTTTCCAGAAAAACTGCAGATTTCCTTTCGGGTCACTGTCGGACGGTTCCTGGGTTATCCGCTCCGCCAGGCTGGAAAAGGCTGAAGCTACTTTGGAGGCGGGGTAGAGATCAGATATGACCTTCTGCTTTCTTATGCAGTCGTTCATCTGTTTATCCGCAGGAATCGAACCGAGGAAATCAATTGAGATATCAAGGTAGCGGTTGGCAACCATTGTCAGTTTTCTATAGACATCGAGTGCATCGCTGTCATTTTGTACCATATTGACAACGAGGTTGAAGTGCCGTTCGTGGAACTGGACCGACAGCAGTTTCATCAGTGCATAGGCATCGGTGATCGCAGTCGGTTCCGGTGTCGTGACGACGAGAATTTCCTGGGCGGCAGTGTTGAAGTAGGTCACGTTTTCGGAAATACCGGCTTCGGTGTCGATCAGGACATAATCGAAACTGCATTCCAGCGCGTCCAAACCTTCCAGGAGCCGCAATTTCTGCGATGAGTCGAGCCTGATAAAATTCTGCAATCCTGAGCCTGCCGGCAAGATCTTGATGCCAAAGGGGCCATCCACCATCACGTCCTGCAAATCCTGATCGCCTGAAAAAAAGTGATTGAGGTTATGGACAGGTGTGAGGCCGAAAACAACATCAATATTTGCCAGGCCCAGGTCGGCATCGAGGACAAGCACTTTTTTGCCGAGCTTTGCAAGAGCAACGGCTGTGTTGGCAACGACTGCCGTTTTTCCGACCCCGCCCTTGCCGCTCGTTATTGAATACACTCTTGTTATGCTGTCCTGTCCCTCGAAGGTGGAATCAGCAGTGATCGAGCGCAGGGTTTCCGCCTGGTCGGATAGGTGATTGTATTTTTGTTCGCTCATTGAGTGAGTCCCCGGGTAGATGGAATTACGAGCCTGGCCACTGCATCCCGGTCAACTTCGAGAATGTCTTCAGGCACTCGCTGACCGTTTGTCAGGTAGGAAATTGGCGTTGGATTTTTCAGCTGGGTGTTGAGGATGACCCCGAGATTGCTGCACTCGTCGATTTTGGTAAAAATAGTTCGATCAAGATTTAATTTTTGAAAATGGCTGATTGTTTCATTCAGCTCCTGTTCGCGGGTTCCCGCCGATAACACGAGATGTTTTTCAATGTCCAGATCACCTTTCAAAAAGGCGGCAAGCTCTTCAATGCTCATTGTATCTTTTGGGCTGCGGCCGGCTGTATCGATAAGGATTACATCCTTGTGGCGGTGATTGTGAAGCGATTTTTCGAGTTGGCCGGGCGTTAGGACGACGTCTACCGGAAGCCCCATGATTTCTCCATAGACCTTCAGTTGCTCAACCGCTGCAATCCGGTAGGTGTCGATGGTAATAAGCGCGACTGATTTGCGCAAAGAGCAGATGCAGCGGGCGGCGATCTTGGCAAGAGTTGTCGTTTTGCCGACTCCTGTCGGGCCGACAAAGGCAATCCGCTTCTGGGAAAGCTGGTCAGCAAAATCAGGGGGTGAGACGTGAATGAATCCGGCGGCTATTTCCTGGAGAAACCGTGACAGCCGCTCTGGATTGGAGCGTTCCTCGCCGGCAAGGGCCTTGAGGGTCAACTCTGCAATGATCGTAGCTGTTTCTGACGAAATACCGAAACCGTAAAGCATGTTCACAAGCGACGTTTCAGGCAAGGGATCCATTTCCCTTTCCGCCGGCATCCCGGCTGCGGCCTGCTTGTCATTTCCCGGTGCAGTCACTGATGGCTTCAGGCGGGAAACCTCCTCGCTGAGTGAGCGGATCATCGCTTTCAGTTCGTCAATTTCCCGGCTCGCCTCCGGCGCGCTGTCTGCCGGGGCACGGCGGGCCGGTGCGGCGGTCGAGGGTGCCGATTGGCGGCGCTGGTCTGAGGGAACAAGAGAGAACAGGCTGCCCTGGGAATCGCTTGTGTTTTTGGTGCTGAGAGTCTTTTTCCGGTAGAAGGGTTTTGCCGCCGCTGGCTTCCATGAGACGTTGCCGAATGATGAGCAGGGGAGGTTGGCAGACGGAGATGCGTCATCTCGTGCGGCGGTGATCTCCAGCATGGATTTTCCCAGTATTCCGAGTTTTGAGTTGCGCACCGAGCGTGTTGATAAAATAAGTGCATCGGCTCCGAGTTCATTGCGAACCATTTTCAATCCGCTTGCCATGTCCGGGGATTCAAATACTTTAACTTGCATCGATCGTCACTGTTCCTAAAGACTTTACCTTGAAGGTCGGTAATACTTCGTTATGGGATATCACCACGAGGCCGGGGTAATATCTCTCTGTCAGTTTCCTTACGTGCGGGCGTATCTGGGGTGCTGCGAGCAGGACCGGTTTCTGTCCACCCTGAAAGAGCGGTATCGCCTTGCCGATTGCATCGAGTATTTTCTGGGCAATTTGAGGATCTATTGCCAGGTAGCTCCCGCTTTCCTTGTGCTGGACTGAATTTAAAATTGAATCTTCAACCTGCTTGGAGAGTGTTATCAACGGGATCGTGTTGTCCTGGGCAAGATCGGAACTGATGCTCCGTGAGAGTGCATGCCGCACGTATTCGGTCAAAATTTCAGGATCCTGGGAGACAGGAGCCCAGTCGGCCATCGTTTCAAGGATCGAGCGCAGGTCACGGATGGAGATTCCTTCCCGAAGAAGATTCTGCAGAACACGCATGATGGTTCCCAGGGAAACGACACCAGGGACAATTTCTTCAACCAGTTTCGGGTACGTTTTGGCGAGATTGTCCAGCAGGTTCTGGACCTCCTGGCGTCCGATCATCTCATGGGCGTGTTTCTTGATGGTTTCACTGATGTGCGTGGCGATTACGGTCGTGCAGTCAACCACCGTATAGCCGGCCATCTGGGCCCGCTCCTTCTTGTCTTCACTGATCCACAGGGCGTCAAGGCCGAACGCCGGTTCTTTGGTTGGGACCCCCTTTATGGTCTCGGTTGCAATTCCCGGGTCCATGGCCATGAAATGTCCCGGCATGATTTCAGTCTGCGCGACCAGTACCCCTTTGAGAGCAAGGGTGTACTGGTTAGGGTTGAGCTGCAGGTTGTCCTTGATATGGATCGGAGGAACGATGAAGCCGCTGTTTATCGCGAACTGTTTCCTGATCGACTGAATCCTGGAGAGGAGTTCACCGTCCTGGGCGGAATCGACGAGCGGGATCAGACCATAGCCGACTTCAAGTTCCAGCAGGTCGATATTGAGCATTTCTTCATAATTTTCTTCGCGTCGCGTCGGCGCTGCGACCGGGGCTTCATCTTCCAGTGCCCGGGCTGCCTGTTTTTCACGATCGAGATAATAACCGAGAAGAGCAAGCGAGATGGAGAGGACAAGGAAGGGGAGAAAGGGCAGGCCCGGAATAAGGGCAAAGATCAGCAGGATCAGGGAGACAACCCACATGGCGATGGAATGCACGGAAAACTGGGTTTTGAGATCGGTCCCGAAATCTTTTTTGCCTGTTGACCTGGTAACCAGCAAACCCGCTGAGGTTGAAATGATGAGCGCAGGAATCTGTCCGACAAGTCCGTCGCCGACCGTTAAAATGGTGTAGGTCTGAGCTGCCTCGCCCATCGGCATGCCCTTCTGCAGCACACCAATGACAAAGCCTGCGCCAATATTGATAAGGGTGATGATGATGGCGGCAATCGCGTCTCCCTTGACGAACTTCGAGGCACCGTCCATGGCGCCGTGAAAGGCCGCCTCATCAGCAATCTCGGTGCGCCTGCGGCGGGCTTCGTGCTCATCGATCAGGCCGGCATTGAGGTCGGCATCAATCGCCATCTGTTTGCCCGGCATGCCGTCGAGGGTAAAGCGTGCGGCGACTTCTGCGACACGTCCGGCACCTTTGACAATCACCAGGAAATTGATCAGTACGAGAATGACAAAGATGACGATTCCAACCACGTAATTTCCGCCGACGACAAACTGGCCGAAGGACTCGATGACAGATCCGGCTGCATCGGGCCCCTGGTCGCCGTTGATCAGGATAAGACGGGTGGAGGCGACGTTTAAGGCGAGCCGGAAGAGGGTGGTGGTCAGGAGGATAGAGGGAAAGATGGAGAACTCTATCGCCTTGACCGTGTAAAGGCTGATAACCAGAATTAACAATGCCAGAGTGATGTTCATGGAAAGAAAGAGGTCGAGCATGATCGAAGGCAGCGGTATGATCATGATCATCAGGATTGAGACGAGCCCGAGCGAGGCAATGACATCACTTCTTCCAGTGAGATCTCTCCAGTTGAGTCTGGTTATTAAATCGCGAACCCCGACAGCTTCCATTAGCGTTTTTTTCCTTTCAATGAGTAGACGTGGGCGAGTATTTCGGCAACCGCCTTGAAGAGCGATTCAGGAATTGTCGCCCCCACGTCGAGTTTATGCAATAAGCGGGCCACTGGTGGATTTTCGACAATGGGTACGTCATGGTCCCGGCCGATTTCACGGATTTTCAGGGCAATCAGGTCGGCACCCTTGGCAATGATCGTCGGCGCATCCATCCTGTCGCTGTCATACTTGATCGCCACGGAGAAATGTGTCGGGTTGGTGATGATCACGTCTGCCTTCGGAACGTCGGCCATCATGCGCTTCCGCGCCATATCCTGCTGGATTGCGCGTATCTGTGATTTAACCAGAGGATCTCCTTCGGATTCTTTGTATTCCTCTTTCAATTCCTGCTTGGTCATCTTCATTTTCTGTTCCATTTCCCAACGCACGAAGAGGAAATCAAGAAAGGCGATAAGGATGAGCAGACCGCAGACCTTGGCCAGAATCAGTCCGGCTGTTTTTCCCATAAAGCTCAAGGTTGTTATGGCGGTCGTGTCGATGAGCAGCAATGCTTCGGGGAGGTTGTTGATCACGGTGGAATAGGCAATCCAGCCAATCAGCACGACCTTGGTCAGCGATTTGACCAGTTCCACCAGTGAGCGTTTTGAAAATAACCGCCCCAGCCCTTTTATCGGGTCAAGTTTGCTGAAATCAGGGGTCAGCGGTTTTCCGGTGAGGAGCCAGCCAAACTGCAGGAAACTGGACAGGAAACCGACAACGAGCACGGTCAGAAAGAGTGGAAATAGCAGGAAAGAGAGATCTTTCAGGGAAAAAGCCGCTAATTTGACAATGGAGGCCGGGGTAACGATAAATTGGCAGCTCGATTGCCAGATCGCCGCGATAAAATCGGTAAAACCGTGAAGAAAGCGGGGGAGATAAAAAAACCAGAAGGCCAGTGTAATGGTGAACAGAGCAGCGGTATGGACTTCTTTGGACTGTGCTACCTGTCCCTTGTCCCTGAAATCCTGTCTTCGTTTCGCCGATGGCGCTTCGGTGCGTTCGCCGCCGGTGGTGGTTTCTTCAGCCATGTTTGGAGTGCCGGGAGTTGGTAAGTGTTAAAAGAATGGTACATTTCTTCTTGAGCAAAAAGCAGACCAGTCGGCCGCTGATCGCGGAAAAAATGGAGGCTCCCGGTAATTCTAGGGAATGAGGAAGGTGAGCAGGGTGTAGATGCGGTTGGGCAGATCGTCAAATTCTCGACGAAGGGTGATGAAAACCAGATTAAGTGTCAAACCTATGACAGCAAAAGAGATGCCGATATTGAGCGGAAAAGAGAGAAGAAATACGTTTCCCTGGGGAAAGGTTCTGGCCAGGATTCCGAGAATAAGACCGGAAAGAAGCAGGACTGCGAGTACCGGCGCACTGAACTGGATGCCCAGGCTGAACATCTGCGAGGAGAGTTCGATCAGGTAGGGGACTGCATTTCCGGAGAAATCTACACCACCCGGAGGTAAAATCCTGTAGGACTCAACGGCTGCTTCAAGAAAGATAAAGTGGCCTCCGATTGCTAGAAAAATGAAAATGGCAAATACATTCTGAAACTGGGAGATGAGTGAAATCTGGCGCTGGTTCTGGGGGTCAAAGACGTTTGCAGCGGCAAATCCCATTTGAAAGCCGATAATCGTTCCCCCAAATTCTACTGCGGTGAAGATGAGCCGGGCAGTAAGGCCGACGATGACACCGATGAGTACCTCACCGATCAGCAGGGAAATGAAGGCCGGTGCACCCGGGGATAGATCCGGGATAGAGCCCTGCATGAGCGGGAAAAGGACCAGAGAACAGCTGAACACCAGGGCGACCTTGACCTGACTTGGCGCCTGGGGGCCTGAAAAAACGGGCATGGCCCCTATGAAACCGGCCACCCGGGCGGTCGCGATGAGAAATGCCTGAAACTGTTCCAGTGGTACAAGCTGAATATCCATTACACTCAGATTGTTGCAAGGGCCTCGAATATACCGATGGTAAAGACGGTGAGCAGTTTTATGATCCAGGGGGCAAAAATGAGCAGCGTCAGGAAAACGGCCACTATTTTGGGCACGAAGGTCATTGTCTGTTCGTTGATCTGGGTGGCAGCCTGGAAAATGGAGATCAAGAGGCCGACAATAAGGCCGGCAAGCAGCATCGGAGCGGCGCCGAGAAGAACGGTCTGGACCGCTTTTCGGCAGATATCGATAGCCATGTCGGGAGTCATCGGTTTTCTCCGGATAATTGAGGTCAGGAAAAGCTTTTGATCAGGGACCCGACAACCAGGCCCCAGCCGTCAACCAGGACAAAGAGCAGCAGCTTGAACGGCAAGGAAATAATGACCGGCGGCAGCATCATCATGCCCATCGACATCAGGATGGAGGCGACGATCATGTCGATGACCAGAAACGGCACATAAATCATAAACCCCATCTGAAACGCTTTCTTCATTTCCGAGAGCATGAAGGCGGGAACGAGCGTGAGTGTCGGAATGTCTTCCTTTCCGTACGGTTCTTCTGCAAGGGTCATTCCGGACAACAGTGTCAGTTCTTCCTCCCCCACCTGGCTGAACATGAAATTTCGCATCGGCGCAAGAGCGCGCTCCAGCGCCTGCTCCTGGGTTATCTCTTCAGCGAGGAAGGGCTGAAAGGCGTTGCCGTTGATATCGTTGATAACTGGTGACATGATAAAGAACGAGAGAAACAGCGAGAGTCCGACCAGGACCTGGGTCGGCGGCATGTTCTGGGTGCCCATCGCCTGCCTGACAAAACCAAGGACAATGACAATCCTGGTGAAGCAGGTGGTCATCAGCAGGATTGCCGGGGCGATCGAGAGGATCGTCAGCAAAAAAAGAATCTGCAGAGCCGTTGACACCTGCCGGGGCGATTCAGCTTCCTGGATCCCGAAGGAAACGGTCGGCACCGAGACAGCATTGGCCAGACAGGGCATAAGAATGGCTGCCGCGGCGAGCAGGATGAGAAGGTGCACCTTGCTTGTGGAGTTCATGCTGATCTGCTCGTTTCAGTATCTTTCAGGATCGAATTGAAATCAGGCGAAGCGTGACCGGTTTCGTTCAGAGAGGCGATCAGGGTAAGGGAGTCGCCGCCGCTGCCAAGCAGGTATTCACGGCCGCGCACCTCAACCAGGAAAAGTGATTTTTTGGGTAACAGGTGGCGGCTTTCAATAATCTTGATATGGCCTTTGCCGCCACCCTGGAGGAGTGTTACCCGTTTTTTAACCAGGCCGTAAATGATCAGCAGAATACCGAGGACAACAAGCAGTCCCCAGATCATTTTCAATGAAGAATCTAGCAGGGTAAAGCTTTCAGAAGCGCAGGAAAAACCAGGAACGGCTGACTGATAGAGGACAATCGCCAGAGATGCGCAGGAAATGATGGAGCTTTTTTTTTTCATGTAACGGATCTCAGCCAAGTTTTTCTATGCGGTCACTGGTACTGACAACGTCTGTAAGCCTGATGCCAAAGCGCTCGCCGACCATGACGGCTTCACCCCGGGCAATAAGGCGGGAATTGACGTAAAGATCCAGTGGGTCGCCTGCCAGTTTGTCCAGTTCAATGACGTAGCCTTCCCCCATTTTAAGCAGGTCTCGAAGCAGTATCTTACTTCTTCCAACTTCGACCGAAACCTGCAGCGGAACATCATAGAGAAAATCCAGCCCGCGCCCGCCATCAGCTGCAGTCGACTTTGCGGTCGTCTGGCCGGAGAAGGAAGGCTGATCGCTGTTATCTAGAAGTTCTTTCAGTTCTTTAGGGTCTGGGCGGGAGCCGGACTGAGTGCTGTTGTTAGACGCCATGATTGCTCCTTGTTATTTCATGTGCATACGGTTGTCAGGCTCACCGCTTTTTTGCCTCGGTGTACTCCTGGCTGTGCCAAAAATTTCAGCTTTTCTTCCACCAGGATTCTCAGCGGTGAGTTGAGATCATAATCAAGTGGCACGATATCGCCTTTCTTCAGACGAAGGACATGGCCGACCGGCATTTCAATTATGCCGGATTGAGCGATGACCGTTGTTGTCATGTCCTTGAGTTCTTCGATGAGTATATCGGTCCAGCCCCCGTGCTTCAGCGAGCTGACGCTCAGAAGATCCCTGAACTCCTCGCGGAATGGATCCAGCGTGGCAAGCGGAAAAACGAGCTCCATCACACCATGCTGTTCCCCGACCGTTACATCAAACGTACAGATGATCACTTCCGATTTTGGATTGGTGATAGAAACGAGTCTTGGGTTATTTTCGACTTTGATAAGGCTGGAATGCAGTCTGGTTATCGGCCTGAAAGCCCTGTCGAGATCATCGCAGGCTTTGTTCATCAATGACTTGAGCACGTTGAGCTCAATTTTCGTGAGTCTGCGGTCCAGTTGTAACAGGTCCCGATCAATCGAAGCGCCGAGCATTATTTCGACAGTCGAGAAAGACAGTGAAGGGTCAAACTGGATAAGCGCGCCATGCTTTAAGGGTGCCAGGTCAAGTACACCGATTGATCCGGGGTTATCCTTGGCCGACAGATACTCCTGGAACGGCATAGATTCGAGACTGTTCCTGAAAATGGAGAATGTTCTCTGCAGTTGATTTGACAGCGAGATAGAGAAATTCTGGCTGAAGGCATCAAGGATAATATCAAAATTCGGGATTCTGATGTTATCACCGCGCTGTGCTGAGACCTGGAAGAGATCGAGTTCGGAATAGTCGATCTGCTGGACAGGATGATTCCCGTGAGCCTGCAGATCCGTTGATATGCGCCCCTCTCTTACCGCACTCAAGAGATCATCGATTTCCTGTTTTGAGAGAATTGGTTCCACGCTGCTCACTTCTCAGTAATCTGTTATTGGACGACGAAATCGGTGAAATAGATCGATCGTGCCTGTCCGGTCTGCAGGATTGCATTTATCTTGCTGAGCAGTTCAGCTTTGAGCTGTTTCTTGCCCTGGAGATCCTGCAGTTCCTCAAAGGTCTTGTTCCCGGTAAGGAGCAGGATAGCATCGCGGATCTGCGGCATTCTCTTTTCTATTTCTTCCTTGGCCGGTTCGCTGGACAATTCGATCGTCAGTGATGCCTTGACGTAGTGATTGTTCTCGTCGCTGATGATATTGACGATAAATTCGTCAATGTTGACCATTGGGCCGATCTCGCTCTGGGTATTGATCTCGGGGACCGGAACCTGCATTCCCGGATCTTTTTCTTCCGGCGGTGGCGCTTTAAACAGCAGGAGATAACCAGCAACCCCTCCACCGATCAGCAGAACAAGCAGGACAAGGGAGATGATAATAATGAGTTTTTTACTTGAGCGTTTGTTTTCGGGAGTATCTGACGTATCTTGAGATTTTTCAGCCATCATGTAAACCAGGTAAAAGTTGTAAGACAGGTGTCAAAATTTTTACAGTGGTATCTTGCCTGCCTCACTACTTGCAGGACTCATGCCTGAAGTGTCTTTTACCTGTAAAACAAAGTCAACCCGCCGATTCCTGGCACGGTTTTCTTCGCTGCTGTTCGGCACGAGGGGCCGCTTGGAACCGTAGCCGATGGCGGACATGCGGTCGAGGGGAAGGAGGCTGCTCTGCTCGTAAAAGCGGGTAACAGAGACAGCCCGTGCTATTGAGAGACTCCAGTTGTCCGAGCCGGCAGGTGAGGAACCTACCTGGTCATCGGTGTGGCCCTCTATCCTGAGGGTCATCGGCAGTGGCCTGATCATGTCGGCAATTTTTCTCAGCGTCGGCAGTGACTGGGGGGTAACGCGCGAGTCACCGGCGTTGAAAAGGATGGCGTTGTTTACCCGAAGAATAATGGTGCCGTCGTCTCGCTCGACCGCTTCAATTTCCTTACTCATCTCAAATTCTTCGATCTGGGCCTTGATTTTACGATAAATCTTGGTCGTAAGCTCGGTCTGAACAGGGTTGAATTTGGTCTTTGGCGGGGCCGGCAGAATCGGTATGGCAAATTCGACATGAGCGGGACGCGAGTGAACGCCGAAGGCATCTTTCAGGGAGCTCGAGGCTTCTGTGAAGCGAACCGGGTCCATACTGGCCATGGACATCAGCAGAACAAAAAACGTCAGCAGCAGCGTGACAAGATCAGAATAGGTTACCATCCAGGCAGGGGCGCCGGGTGGTGCGTCTTTTTTCTTTTCTTTTTTCTGTTCCTGGGCTTGGTTATCCTGTTCTTCGCTCATAACCTGACCTCATGCTACCTGTTGAAGGTGGACTCACGCAGTTTAGGTGCGATGAAGGCGTGGAGTTTCTGCTCCATTATGCGGGGATTCTCACCGGACAGAATGGATTGCATTCCCTCAATGATCAGGGTTTTATTCAAGACCTCCGACTGCGAGCGGTTTTTCAGTTTTCCGGCCATCGGAGCGAATATGACGTTGGCCATGACCGCGCCGTAGAAGGTCGTCAGCAGGGCCACGGCCATTGCTGGTCCGATTTTTGAGGGGTCGTCCATGGTCTGGAGCATCTGCACAAGCCCGATCAGCGTCCCGACCATTCCCATGGCGGGAGCGTAGGCGGCAAGAGAAATAAAAATATTTGCGCCTTTGTCGTGCCGCTGCTCAATGTATTCTATCTCAGTGTTGAGCATGCTGCGCAGGGTTTCGGGTTCCTGGCCATCGACAGCCATCTGCATGGCCTTGGTGAGAAATTCATCCTCAACATTGTCCATGGCGCTCTGCAGGGCAAGGATTCCTTCCTTGCGCGCCTTGTTGGCAAATTCCATCAGCTGGATAATCATGTCGTTAATGGAAGATTCTTTGTGCAGGATCGTCTTCTTGGCAACATTTGCGGCATCAAAGAGATCGGCGAAGGGATAGTGGACAAAGGCCACGCCGAGCGTGCCGCCAAAGACAATCATTATCGAAGGAACGTTTACGAAGATGGACAGGGGACCGCCCTGAAGGATAGCCATCAGCATCAGGCCAAAGGCCGCGCCCATTCCTATAATTGTTGACAGGTCCAAAAAAAACCTCCGATAGTAAAACAAAAAAGATCGAGCAGTGCATCTTTCCGCCGGCCCGCACGGCGCCGGGCGGCCTTTTTGCTCAGGATGCTGTTTTCACCTTTTTTATCATAGGCTTTTGCGTGTAAAAACTCAAGGTTGCCATAGTTTTTCTGATGAGAAAGATCGCCGAAGCGAATAAAAAACGAGGAGTCAGAAATGCTGACTCCTCGCTGGTATTGCTGTGTCAGATTGTTGACACACTATCGTTTCAGGTTGATCAGCTCTCCCAGGAGTTCGTCAATGGTGGTAATAATTTTTGAATTTGCCTGAAATCCTCTCTGTACGGTGATCATTCGTACAAATTCGTTTCCCATGTCGACATTTGATTGTTCAAGCGCGTTGGTAAAGATCTTGCCCAGTTCTGCACCGGGCAGTCCGCTTCGAGGTGGACCTGCTGCAGCGGTAGCCACATAGAGATTGCTTCCTTCAAGTTTGAGGCCGCCTGGGTTCTGAAATTTAGAAAGAGAGAGCTGGGCGATATTGATCTTTTCTCCATTGGAGTAGGAGGCAACGACGATACCTTCTTCGTTTATCGCGACACTGGTAAGCTCTCCTGATGCTAAGCCGTTCTGGTCCTGAGAGATAACCACAGAGGCATTGTAAAATTGTGTTGTATCAAATGTCAAATCGATATTTTGGGCAGGGTCCGAGCCATTGACCCAGTCAATGGGGCCAATCGCCTGAGGGCCGATAGGAGGGTCGAGAATGCCGTTTACGTCAAAAACAAGTTGGGTTCCCATAACTGCATTCTGGCCGTTTACAGCAGCCGCTGGACCACCGATGGTATCACCATTGGCGTTTTCAGCGCTCCAGTACCAGTTCCAGGTATTGGCTGCGGCATCCTTCTCAAAATATGAGGTGATAAGATGAGGATTGCCCAGGGAGTCAAAAACTTGGGTTGACATTGAATAGTTGTACGAGGCCGGATTAGTGTGATCAAATCCAGCAGGAACTGGAGTGGGCGGAAGCTCCGCAGCATTGAGGTTGTTGTTGAGCTCCATTTCAGTGGTCATGCTTGCAGGAGTGAGTCCGGTGTCCGTGACGACAATGTCACGCGGCTCACCCGGGGTCAATGTCCCGCTTATCGGGTCAAAGAGCTGACCCTGGACACGGTAGCCCTCCGGATTTATCAGAAAACCGCTCTGGTCGAATCTGAAGGCACCGGCACGTGAATAATACATGGTATCTTCGCCGGGTTCCTTGAGCATAAAAAAGCCGTCTCCTTCAATGGCTACGTCGAGACCTGACTCGGTAGATTCAAAAGTTCCCTGGCTGAAAATATTGTCTACCTTTGAGAGGCCGACGCCCCTGCCGATCTGAGATGAACCCCCTGAACCGCTGACTGATGCCGAGAGCAGGTCGGAGAAGACCGTTCTGGCACCTTTGAAACCGACGGTGTTGGTGTGGGCAAGATTGTTGCCGATGACACTCATGGCGTGGGAGTTTGTCTGTAACCCGCTAACACCGCTGTACAATGCACTGGAAATACCCATCTGCTATTCCTCCGTTGACGTTTTGACGTCTTTTACTGTAGTGGACCTCTCATCCATTTTCTTGTAAGCTGACTGTTATCCTTCCGTAGGCACTGTTTCCTCAGCAATTTCGGCACCAGCCTGGGCAGCCTCTGTTGTCGGCTCCAGAACTGTTGCTGTGGTTTCCTCCTGGGCGGAATTTTCCTGATCAGGACCTGTTTCAACTTCGTAAACGCCTCTGATTTTGTTGACCTCAACTTCGCCGGCTTTCGTATAGAGCAGGCCGCCGGCAACACTGTTCAGATCGACACCGGTTACCACGGAGCGAATCAACGGGGCCGCGGCTATACTGTCCGCAACCGCAGAGGCTTCAACCACGATTGTATACTTGCCAACCGGTGCCGGGGTCCCCGAGGCGGTGAGTCCGTCCCAGGTGATAAAGTGATCGCCCTGCTGCAGTTCGCTTCCTTGCAGTTCTGCGACGGTAGCACCGTCCTTCTGGAGAAGGAGTGTTATTTCACTTGCCTCACCATCGATCGAGTAGCCGATTCCGACAGGATTGCCGTCAAAGTTGAAATCACTCTCTGCGTAGGCGACCTCCTTGCCGATCATGCTCAATGCCGAAAGTTTCTGGGAGTCTGAAACGGCAGAAGCGACATTTTCCATGCTCTCGTTGAGGTTGAACAACTGTTCAAGCGAGCTGAACTGGGCAAGCTGCGCAGTGAACTCGGTCGGGTCATCGGGATTGAGAGGGTCCTGGTTCTGTAGCTGGGCTACGAGCAGGGTGAGAAAATCCTCTTTTCCCATAACGTCATTAGCACTGGCTGCCTCACTGGTTTTCGTCTGGCTTGAGGCAGTGTATGACTGGTTTATGACATCGATGTAACTCATGGAATACTCCTAAATGGTCAGGTTTACACCTGATGGTTCAGCTGTATCGGTCAGGAGGGTATCTTCAATCGTCTGGGCAAACGTTGCCGCGCTCCCTGTTCTCTGTTGACCTTTAAAAAGTGGACTCTGGTCTTCGAAAAGCTGGCCATGCTGCGGAGTAAAATCGTCTTTACTGTCTGATTTAAACGATACCGCCAGCTCGTCTACCGTTATCCCCTGGTCCTGCAGTATTTCGCGCAGACGAGTGAGATTCCTGTCGATGATCTCTCCTGCCTGCTGAGTCTGGGTATAGATGTTTGCTTTCAGAACATCTCCTTTGACGATGAGATCGATCTTAAGCTTGCCAAGCTCCGCCGGGTGAAGCTGCAGGCTGAGTCGGCTTGTCTGCTGTCGCGAGAAGAGAGAAAAACGATCAACAATCTGTTTGATAATCTCCTGGTCACGGACCTGGTACAGGTGTGCAGAGGCCGGGGAGACCATCTTTGCTGTTTCAGCAGATTGAGCTGAACCGGCATCATGAAATTGAGAACTGAAGATCGAGTTCGGCGTTGCCTGGTCAGCGGACAGTGCGCTCCTGGCTGCTGCTGTGTCTGATGACTGCTGCTGGGTACCGCCATCCGCTGAATGGGGATGCTGCTGCATCTGCTGATCCGCGGCGCTGCGGGCATTCTGCTCAGCAGACGCTGCACGCGGGCCGAGAAACTGCTCCCGGAACCCTTCCATCATCGTTGATCGGAGGTGCTCAGACTTTGTCTGCGGCGCTGTCTCTTGAATAGTGAAAGCTGCCGCTGGAACGGGACCGCTGTTTATCTTGAACAGATTCTCGGCGGCGCCGCGCTGCTGCGCCGGTTTTTTCTGGACAAGGTCTGACGTCTCCTGAACAGCTTTTAACAGTGTTTCATGATTTTCCGGATCCGGAGTTGGTGTTCTTTCCAGCGTTGCGGTAATCGTGAGTCTGTCGTTATTGTGCCCGATGAGCTTAGCGAGTTCATTGAGCATCAGGGTCGGCTGCTGCAGTGAAGCAACTGTTTGAGCGGGTGCGTTCACGGCCTGGCCTGACAGCGAAAGTGGCAGCGTTGAGGATTCAAAAAAGAAGCTGCCTTTTTCGATCGCCATGTTGTTTCTAAAAAAACTGGAACCATCTGACTGCAGAAAGACGGCCCCCGGTTTTTCTGATTCCGAGGCGTGTGATGCAAACGTATTGAGGCGCTGGTCAGCGAGGTTAAGCGGCTGCCTTGCAGAGGTGAAATCGGCTTCTATCATTATCTTTTCAGCTGTTACTTCCACCGACTCGGCCTTTTTAACGGAAAAGGGTGAGGCGTTTGATTGTAATTCCACCGTGATCCTGTGGGATATGCCGGTGTTGCCCGAGGGCTGTGCTGATACTTGATTCGGCAGCGGGGCTGAAAAATCGGGTGAGACAGTTCTCGATCCGGGTAATGAATCGGATATTTTGCCGGCAAACTCCATTGAAAACTCGGCCGGTGCGTTATTGAAGATAAAACCAGATGCGTTTGGAACAAAGAACTGCTGAAGACTGTCAGCAACTGGCTGGAGCAGGGCAGGGGAAAGTAATGATTCAGCTGGTGAAGTGAGGACTTCGTCAATCTCGCTGAGTGCTCGGTCAGGCGTTACGTTGGGGTCAAAACCGGAAATTGCGGGCTGCGTCTCCGGGTTTGACAGCTCTGGTTTGTTGCGGCCGGCTGAATTCGTTGTGTTGTCAGGAGACCGGAAGCGGGAAGCCGCTGTCACCATTCCCTGTCTGAGAATTTCATCAAATCCCGTTTCACCCTGTCCTGTCGGGAGCTCAGCCGGATGAGGCGTTGTTCCTTGCTGCGGAGCAGGGAGAATCGGGATAATGTCCATAGAGCTTACTCCAATTGTATTGTTGAGAAGGTTCTGCTTATCTCGGTTGCCTGGATCTTGTTCAGGTTGTCGAGTATTTTTGCCGCCGCTTTCACCTTCATGCTCGCCAGGAGGTCGGCGGCGAGCTGCTGATTCAGTCCTGATAAGGCGAGGGCTGCTTTCAGCGGATCCATCTTTTCGTAAATCTTACTGAGATCCTGGATTTTTTTAGTCTCTTCAGCGGATTTCTGGGTCAGCATTTCAGTGAGCTGCTGTTTCCTCCGCTCCAGTTCTTCGAGCTTTGTATCAATCTCAGCAAGTTTCTTATCGACAGCATCTTCGATGGTCTTTAGCTCCTTTTCTCTCAGGGCGAGCTGTTTTTTTTCCTCGAAGATATTTGCCCGCTCCTGCTGGAGTGAGGCATGCAGTCTCCGCTCCTCGACTGAGGAAAATTCGGGGTCACCGGCTGTCTGGCTCTCCTGCGCCCAGGGACTGGATTGAGGTGAAATGTTGAGCATGCAGAGCGCAAAAAATAGAAAAAAGAATATCGTCGGTCGTCTCATAGGAATGTGTTTGGTTCGGGTGAATCCATCTGGTATCGGTGGAGCAGGGCGATCTCATCGAGCATCGCAGCTTCTTTTTTCTCGATGAATGTACGGTATTCGTCGTTCCGCTTCTCTTTTAACTTTTCCAGCGCCCGTTCTTCCTTGCGCCGCTTGACAAGCTGTCTTCTTCGCAGGATGACCGTTTCAGTCTTTTTCTTTAAGGCCGCTTCATGCCGAGCAAGTTCGGTGGACACATAGTCAATGCGGTTCTGGTAACGAATATGCTCATCGACAGTTATTCCCCGACTCTCGAATTCAGCCAGCGTCTCGACAAGTGAGGTGTATTCGCCTCTTTTCTGCAGCCAGGCCTGTTCAGCCCTGTTGCGTTCACGCTGCGCCTGCTGGAAGCTGTTCATGGCCTGGTCTTTCAACCGTTTTCGATATTTGAGAACTGCATCCATGGAGAATGGTTTCATCATGAACACCGTCAACCAGCGTTGGAGCGCTTGTCTGAGCTGCGCCGATTTTTCTGCTGATCATCCGGGTCCCTTCGTTCGCTGAGAACAGTGCCCAGTTCTTCAATTGTCTGCTTCAGCGAGGTGGTTTCGTCATAGTTCTGGCGCAGGAACTTGTTGATGTCATCTATTTTATCAACCGCATTGTCAATATTCTGGTTGGACCCTTTCATGTAGGCACCTATATTGATGAGGTCCTCTGCTTCTTTGTATGTTGCCATCAGCGATCTCGCTCTTCCGGCCAGTTCCAGGTGCCGCGTGGAGGAGATCTCGCGCATGATCCTGCTCGTGCTGTTAAGCACGTCGATTGCCGGATAATGATTACGGGCCGCCAGATCTCTTGACAGCACGATATGCCCGTCAAGGATCGAGCGCACTGAGTCGGCAACCGGTTCATTCAGGTCATCACCGTCGACCAGAACCGTATAGAGCCCGGTAATGGAACCTTGTCCCTGGAACCTGCCGGCGCGTTCGAGCAGCCTCGGGAGTGTCGCAAAAACGGTGGGTGTATACCCTTTGGTCGTGGGCGGTTCACCAATAGCGAGACCGATTTCGCGCATTGCCATGGCAAACCTGGTCACCGAGTCCATCATCAGCAGCACGTTTTTTCCCTGCTGGCAGAAATACTCGGCGATGGCGGTGGCAACGAAAGCCCCCCTCATCCTCAACAGCGGAGACTGGTCAGAGGTCACGACAACAAGGACGGAGCGGGAGAGCCCCTCCTTGCCAAGATCACGTTCAATAAATTCCCGAACCTCCCGTCCCCGTTCACCGATCAGGGCGATTACATTGATATCGGCTCTTGCATAGCGGGCCATCATACCGAGAAGGACGGACTTGCCGATTCCCGAGCCAGCCATGATACCCATGCGCTGGCCCATCCCGCAGGTGATAAAACCGTTAATGGCACGAATCCCGAGATCGAGCGTTTCTGTAATGTTCTTTCTCTGCATCGGCCCCGGAGGCAGGGCGTAGAGCGGCCGCTCGTCGATGAGGTCAGGGGCGGCGAAACCGTCGTGGGGCTGTTCCATCGCATCGATAACCCTGCCGAGCAGGTTGTTGCCGACTTTTATCGTTGCACTGTCTTTGACGACCCTGATCAGGCTGCCGGGACCGAGCCCTCTCAAGTCGCCAAGCGGCATCAGCAGGGCTCGCAGATTGCTGAATCCGACGATTTCTGCATGAACTGGCGGGCTGCTGCTATCAAGTGGAGAAATTTCGCAGAGGGAACCGACCGAGGCATGAGGGCAATATCCCTCTACCACCAGGCCGACGATCCGAGTTACTTTTCCCCAGACCTTGATCGGGTTGATTTCTGTTATGAGAGCTTTGTTGAAGAGCATGGATGTCCCGGTTTCTGGGGGTTGACTGCGCTGTTATTTCTTTTTTAAAATATGTTCCTGAAGCACCTTGAACTGGCTGCTGATTGTTGCATCGACGGTACAGTTGTCAGATTCTACCCTGCAGCCGCCGCGCCCGACTGAGGAATCCGGTTTGACAACAATATTGTCGAGACCGTTCAGACCGGAGATAAAAGCCTGGCTGCGCTCCTGGATAATCGACAGGTCATCAGGGTGGACATAGATGTAAAACTCGCTGGACTTGACTGCCTGATGGATTGCCGACTCAACCGTGTCAATGACTGTCTGGTTCTGTTCGGTAACTGAATGACGAATGATTTTCTCAGACAGGGCAATGACAAGCTCCACCATTTCGTCCTTGCTGTTCTTGAGGATGGTCTCCCGGATCGAGCTCAGCTGGTCGCAGAGCAGGGAGAGGGCTGCCTGGGCGGACCCGAAGTCAGCCTGCGCCTGTTTCAGCCCCTGGTTGATGCCGGCCTCATACGCCTCTTTCTGTATTGACTCAATATCAGGCATGACGGCAGGCGCTTCTGGCGGGACGCTGTCGATTTCCTGCTGTTCCTCGTCGGGAGGCTCCTCGACACCTGCCGGCGCTGCCCTTTTTTCGGCTGAGGATCCGGAGACCTGGCGAGTCGCCGTGGAAAACGCTTCTTCCGGGGGCAGCTCAGTTTGCTCGGCAGTTGGAACCGCAGCCGGAGTCCAGTCCGCTTTTTCTTTTGCGGAGCCAGAAACCAGACTTTTGGGGGTAAACGAGCCGTTGTCCTGGAAATACCTAGACAAGCTCATCGCCGCCACCGGAATTGAGCACTAATTTCCCTTCTTCCTCAAGTTTCATCGCTATTTTCACGATGGATTGCTGCATCGCCTCAACTTCAGAGAGCCTGACGGGACCCATGGCATCGAGGTCGTCTTTGATCATGTCGGCAGCCCTGGAAGACATGTTTGAAAAGATCTTTTCTTTCATTTCGTCCGAAGCGGTCTTTAATGCCATGGTCAGCGAATCGTTGTTGACCTCTCTTAAAATCATCTGCAGCGAACGACCATCGAGGGCGGTGAGATTTTCAAAGGTGAACATCATCTTCCGTATCTCTTCAGCAAGGTCGGGATCTGTTTCTTCCATGGCTTCGAGAATGTCTACATCAAGATTGTTTTTCATGTTCCCGAGCATGTCAACAACCTTGTTGAGTCCACCGATTTCTTTCTGTTCCCTGCCGGCGACGAGGCCTATTTCCTTGTTGAGCGCATTCTCGATATTACTGAGAACTTCCGGTGCGACTTTGTCGAGTTTGGCAATTCGGTAAACAATGTCCGACTGCATTGATTCGGGGAGGTGCGACATGATCTCTGCTGCATGCTCGACATGCTGGGTCGAGAGGATCAGCGCCACCGTCTGGGGGTGTTCCTTTTCAAGAAGACCAGCTACCATCTGCGGCTGCATCAGGGCTATTGTTTCTAGCGAACGAGATTCTGTTCCGGAAATGAACTGGTCAAGGAGCGCCTCATTGCGGCCTTTTTCGGCAATGGCGGAGATGGCATTCTTGGCAAATTCGTTACCCTTGACAAATAATCCGGCAAATTCCCGTTGAGCCTCGGCAAAAGAGGAAAAGGCCTTTTCCTTGATATCGATTGGAATATGATCGATGGCGGCCATGGCCCTGGTTACCTTTCGCACTTCTTCATCGGAAAGTTCATTGAATATTTTTGCAGTTGCCTCTTCGCCGAGACAGATGAGCACGACAGCTGCCTTGTTTAAGCCGGTTAGTGATTCAATGCTCATGGTTTTAGGCTTCCTGGATCCAGTTTTTAATGATATAGGCGGTCGGTACCGGGTTGCGGAAAACGTCTTTGCGCAGGGAAACAACCTGGTCTTCGTCGTATACCGTGGAACGCGCCAACTCTTCCTCTTCGGCTTTTTGGTGCCGTTCCCTCTCACGTTCCATCTCTTCGACGGTTTTGTAATGCGCCGTCACTTCACCTTTCATGGTCTTGATGATCGGCCGTACCAGGAGCAGGTAGAAAAGAAGCGCGCCCAGAGCAACAAGGAAGATCTTTATTGCCGGCAGGTAACGGTAAACAAGGTTCTCGGGGAGCTGCTGGGCCAGCGTTTCCCTTTCCGGTGGATCGGAAAACGGCATGGAAACCACGTTTATGATATCCCCGCGTTCAGGGATGATGCCAAGGGCGCTTGCCACCATTTTTTCAATGGACTTCAGTTCTTCATCGCTGAGAGGGACGGAGGCTCCGGCTTCACCATTTTCTGCCGAAGCCACGCGGTCGGCGACAAGTATGGAAACCGACAGTGACCTGATCGTGCCGACCGGATTGACGATTTTGCTGATAGTTTTACTGATTTCATAGTTGGTTGTTCGGGAGCTCTTCATGGATGGTGGCTCTTCATTGCCCAGGCCGCCGTTGTTTCCCTGAAGGTTCGATTGCACACCGGGAATTCCGCCGCTTGTCTGGGTGCCGCTGCTTTCCTGGTTTACCTGTTCACTCCTGACCACGGGTTCTTCGGAATCGTAGAGCTCCTGGGTCTTTTCGACCTTGGAGAAATCGAGATCGGCGGTCACCCGCACCATCGCTTTGTTCTTGCCCATGATGGTGTCCAGCAGGTCCTGGGCTCTCATCTGCAGGCGCTGTTCGACGTCGAGCTGGAAGGAGAGCATGTCCACCGAGAGCAGCTTGTCACTGTCTGGTTTGTTCTGTCCATCGAGAACAACGCCGTTAGAGTCGATTATTTTTACATTTTCAGGAGTCAGGCCGGTAATCGAACCGGCGACCAGATGCAGAATCCCCTGAACCTGTTCAGGATCGAGCTGCCTGCCGTGAGCGAGGCTGACGATAACCGAGGCGGTCGGGCTCTTCTGCTGATTCTTGAAAAGCTGTTTTTCCGGGATGGCGAGGTGTACCCGGGTTGATTCAACCGGGTCCAGCGAGGTGATCGTCCGGGCAAGCTCTCCCTGCAAGGCTCTCGTGTGATTGACTTTCTGGACATAATCGGTCAGGGCAAAACTCTGTTTGTCGAATATTTCAAAACCGACATCACCGCCGCTTGGCAGACCATTGGCGGCAAGGTCAAGCCGGGTGTCATAGATTTTATCGGCACCGATCCATATGTTTTTCCCTCCATTTTTAAGTTGGTAGGGGATGTCTTTTGTTTTCAGCCAGTTAACGACAGATCCTGCGTCTGCCTCTGATAAATTCGCATAGAGGAGCTGATAATCGGCAACCCGAGCCTGAACAATCAGGAAGGCAAAGACCGCAAGAGAAAGCGCCGTGATTAGCCCAAGGGCGATCTTCCTGTTTAATGGCCACTCCCTGATAAGGGTAAGAATATTTTTTCTCTCAGCGGCGAGCGCTTGATCACCTGCAAGATGAGCTGAAGCATTTGGTCCGTCCGTAGCCATAAGAAATCCTTACTCGTCTCGTTTATCCGATGGACGCAGATGTATCAGATCTGCATGCGCATAATTTCTTCATATGCCTGGATTGCTTTATTCCTGATCTGGACAAGCATTCGCAGGGAGATATCAGCCTGTTCAACCGATATCATGACATCATGCAAGTTCTGGGCCTCCCCGTTATGCAGTTTCTGGATGGAAAGGTCCGCGTCGGCCTGGGACTCACTAACCTGGTCGATTGTAGACTTGATAAAATCGGAAAAATTCTGCTCGCTCTGCGCAATGGCAGCACCATTGGTACTGCTGGTATTGACCGGGATGGTCGGATTATTGACAGGCAGTATGTTCATTGTCTACTAGCTCCCGATTTCCAAAGCTTTCATGGCCATTCTTTTGGCCGACTGAAGAGAGGTCACATTTGCCTGGTATGACCTGGTGGCCGACATCATGTCTACCATTTCCTCCATCACGCTGATATTGGGCATATCCACATACCCGTCCGTACCTGCATCGGGGTGGGCCGGATTGTAGACCTTGCGTGGCGGGGAATCATCCTCCACGATTTTCGTCACTTCGACCGTTTGAACCGAATTTTTGGTAGCGGCATCCATCTGTCCCTTAAAGTCCAGAGGCCTGCTTTCAAAATAGACGGATTTCTTTTTGTAAGGCCCGCCTTCCGGTGTTGATGTCGTTTCAACATTGGCGAGATTGGAACTGATTGTGTCAAGCCGTGTCTTGTGCGCCTTCAGTGCTGAGGCGCTTACCTTGAATGAAGCAAAAATATCCATGGTCCGTATCCTTATCTAAAGGTGACTGGGGTTAGCTACTGACCGCCCTGAATCACGTATTTCAGCACAGACAACTTCTTGTTGAGGAGCTGTGCTGCCGTCTCGTACATTATCTGGTTTTCGGACAAGGCGATCATTTCCTCATCGACACTTACGCCGTTCTCATCTCCGATCCCTGTTTTGCCCGGGGACCGTACGATTTTCCCGGTGACGTTTTCAACACGATCAGAATGCACCGACAGATGAGAGGCGTGGGTCGTTGTCAGATCAGGGATGGACCCAGAAAGCGCAGCCTGCAACTCCTGTTCAAACTCAAGCCGCGCAGGAGCGTAGCCAGGCGTTTCGGCGTTGGCGATATTTGCAGCGATAACGCGTTGATTTGCTGATCTGAGGTCAAGAGATTTCTGGAGGAGTGCTGTGGTATTGTCAAAGAGGTTGAGCTGATTCATCGTCTGTTCCTATAAATTCTGGCTGAGCCGGTTAAGTTTGAGTTCCCGTTCAGCAAATTTTTTCCACAAGGTATCCTCTTTCGAAGACGTGATATCCCTGTACAGTTCAAGGGCTTGCTTCTCAAAACCTTTTTGCCGTGCTATTTCAGCAAGCCGATACAGTGACTGGCCGGAAAATCGATCTGTCTGCCGTGATTCAAAATAGAGCGGCTCTGCCTCAGCGGTCTGACCCAGCTGGAACAGGCTTTCTGCAAGGATAAACGTCAGGTTCTCAGGCAGTTCGAGCCGTTGATCCCAAAATGGCTTGAGAATTTCTACAACAGAGCCGTAACCGTCTTTTCTGAAAAAGAGTTCGGCGGCAAGAAATTTGTAGTCATTACGATCCGGCAGAGGCTTGGGAAGCAGGCCGATGGCCTGATCAACCAAGTCCTCGGCAAGCAGCGATTTGAGCTGCAGATAGAGTACCTCTGCCTTGAATGAGCCGTGCGGGTAATAATAGCTGTATTGTGTCGCGTAGTCCTGGACGAGACTGAAATCGCCCTTTTCAAAGGCGATTTGTGTCAACGGCAGAAAGTACTGCTCGCGTTCTTCCGGTCTGGCCATTTCCATCAGATAAAGGTAGATTCGCAGCGCATCGTTGTAAATTCCAATCTGGTGGTACGAGTGGCCGAGTGCTGATAGAAGCGAAAGGTCCAGCCAGTTGTTTTCGAAAAAACCTCGATGCTGGCGAGCCAGCGTCAGAGCTTCGGTGTACTGCTCACCGTCGACAAGACGTTGTAATTCTCCGGGTAAGAGTTGAATCAATAGTGCCTGGGCACTTTGCCGGACAGAACCGGTGCGGAAATTGCGCAGCAGGGTGTTGGCACATTCAATGGCCTGGCTGTTGCTGCCGGCAAAGTGATAGAGCAGTGCCTCCTTGAAAAAGGACTCGGCACTGACTTCCCTGTAATCTGATTTTTCGGCGAGGGCACGGTAATATTTGACTGCGGTGGAAGACCAGTCTTTTCGCGACAGGAAACGCAGATCCGTTTTTTTCACGGCCGCCCGAAACCCTGCTTCTGTACCGGGAAAAGCGTCTTCAATTCTGCTGAAATCATTGATTCGCCCGGTCGGGTCATCTGTTTGTTTGAGCTGCGCCATGGCTGAACGGTAATAAATCATGCCTAATTGATCACGGGAGTCTGTCAGTTCTGCCAGCCTGTCGTAACAAAGAGAAGCTTCATTGTAGGACTTCTGTGCATAGAGTGTCGCGCAAAATCCGTTGAGAGAATAGGGGTGCTCATCGATGTCGCGATCCCGGTTCACGAGCTGGTAGGCAACAAAGGCTTTTACCGGCTGGTTGGTCGCGTAAAATAAATCCGCCTGGCGAAGCTCTCTCTTCAGCTGAAGTTCTTCAGGATAGGCGACATCGTCACGGTTGACCGCACTGCTCATCTTGTCCAGCTGACCTGTTGCCAGGCAGGTTTCGGCGAACAGGAGGTTGACATAGGCAAACAGCGGGTCGGATTTCTTCAGCCGGTCGATAAGCAGGCGCAATTCGTAATTGGCCCCATATGGATCGCCGTTCAGCGCGACGAGCAGGCTGAGAAGGTAGGCGGCAAGATGACCGACCTGCTCCTTCGGGTAATTGTTTTTCAGAAGGTAGAGCTGTTTGTAGGCGCCATCAAAATTTCTGTCTCTGAGCAGTGCTTCGCCATAGGCGAGGGCCAGAAATTTTTTGGAATCAATATCTGCAAATAGAGCGATGCGCCCCTCGATCATGCGGCCGATTTCTTCCCACATGTTCTTTCCCGCAAGTGTTTGAATCTCAACCGGCACGAGCTCGGCAGCGGTTGCTCCACTACCTTTGAGTTTCAGAGAGAGGGGAAATGATGGTATGTGAAAACGCACGGGTAAGGAAATATCGACGTCAGATTCATAGGAGGAAAAAAAACTTTTCCAATCGTGAGCATATGGTGAGGAGACGAGCGGGTTGGCATAATCCTGCGTACTCCTTTCAAGAAACGTCATCCCCTTGAAATTGAGAGAAAGATCCCTGTAAGTGCTGGTAAATCGATTGCCAAGCAAAATATCGGCGACCAGCGTATTGTTGGAGCTGATCGAAAAAGATACCTTCTGAGGGCTGTATCGAAAGAAAAAACTGAGTTCGGTATCATCCTTGTTTGGCCGTGCCAGTATTTTTACGATCTTCTCATCTTCCTGAAAAAAGACTGCCTTCTCGTCGATCACCGTCTGCTGCAGAATAATATCAAGTCTTTTGCCGTTTATCTGGGTTTCGTAGCGCGGCATCTGGTCAAAAGTTATAAAGGCCTGCAGAGAATCCCTGTCTTCAGATTTACTCATTTTCAGTATGGTTGAAGCTCCAAAGGCGGAACTGCAGGTTATGAAAAGAGTGCAGAAGAGTATGGATAATCGCTTCATCGTCGTGAATTCCTCATGTTTTTTTATTCAATGCAATTACCATTCCAAATCTTGAAACCTGCTGGATTCCCAGAAAAAGCAGGCTTTACAGCCAGCATTGGGTTCTTATCGACAGAAAAAGTCAAATAATTGACCTAATAGATCAGATACCTCCTGCAGAACTGAAATTATCCGGCAGGGATACTGCTATGGTTTTTGTTCTTTTTCACGGGAAGGTGCGATCATCGATGCCGGGAGTATCACGTCGGTCCCTGCTCGAATACTCCTGAATCTTTCAGAAAGTCATTTGCATTGCTGCTTGAAGGAATAGGGTGGAATAAAGTTGCAAGCTGGGGCTGGACTGTATTGACACGCACGAGTTATTGTTGACGCTTTCCAGGCAGTTCCATGCTGATGTTTGATAAACTATTTGACCTTCTGCGCCGATAGAGAACAATATCAGGTAACCTTTTCTGGAAAATTCGAGATTTGCATGAACGAAAGACAACGTATCGATACTATCGCCGAGTCTGCCCGGCAGATGATTCAGGACGAAATCAGCTCTCTGCTTGGAACCACCTTTTTATTAACGCAGCCCGAGGGCCGACTTGTCTCAAAAAGAGATTTCCTGGACAAAATGACGGGTAACAGGTCGCCACAGAGATAAAGATAGCTGCCCGGAGCGATGCCTCCGGTTTGCTTCTCTGCAGTGCCAGAACGGCGATCAGGATTGGCGGTACGCTTATCATGCTGCCCCCTGCAGAGCTCGATGACCTGGCAGAAAGGATTTCATACGACGAGGAGATCGAGGATTCCTACGGTGAAATAGGTAACATCATCACGTCGCATATACACACGTATTCAAGGAAATGTCCGATCACCGTGTCTCTTCGAAAAAGGCGGGCAGCGACTCGTGTCTTTCCTTTAGACGATGGTACTCCTGGTTCCCCCTGGCAGAGGACATGTATTACGAGCTGAGCTCCGACATCACGCTGAATGACAAAGAGCTTGGGCCAATGCTAATACTGCTGCCTGCAGCCTTCTTTGCTCTTGGTGAGAAGGGCGGAGATACTGAAAAACCCGGAAACCCCGATGAACAGCATAGGATGCAGGTAGAGATGATGATACGCCTTCCCAGAACCCCCGATAGCCTCTTCTGATGAGCAGGATCCGGAAAAATCACTGAACGGTGAAGAGAGTCACCCCACTGCTGCAGCTCAGCCCAGGATACCAATAGATGCAGGTGCGCTGAGGAAGGATATCGACTCGATACTCGAGATGTGCCGGGTAGTATCCAGGAAGAGGTTGGTGAGGTTATCGGTGCGCAGGTGACCTGCAGTGAGATTTCCAACAAGATGGTGAGCAGGCAGCAGTTCTACAGGGATGAGGCATCCGGCAGACAGCTTGCCGTAATCCTCGTGTAACCGGCGACAAGGAGGGCAGCTGCTATCTGTACCGGGGCGTGAAGGATGTCATCATGATAGGCTGCACGCTCCTGATGCTGCCCTCGCCTGAACTCGAGTCGGCTGTCCGGGAAAATGTTTTATGCTCCGATGCGGCCGATGCCTACGATGAAATTGTCAATGTAATTTCGAGAATATACACAAAGTCTTTTGAAGAACACTCGAGTAGAAAACTGAATTTTGTAAAGCGGTCTGTCGAGCAGGTTGTACCGGAAAAGGTCTCTTTCGACGGCGATACGCCAATTGCTGATAAACACTATTATCTGCACAAGCTGACCCTGAATCTTGACGGCACCTCATCCGGGCAACTGCAAATGCTCCTGCCGCTGGAACTGCTTGGCCTGGAGAGTCTTTACCCGGAGAATTCGGCACCAGTTCAAGGAGAAACCGCGAAGGTTCGTTCAGTTGCAGCTCCAGAAGAGCCTCTGGTCAGACATTCAGGTACAGAAGCGGCAGACGCTGCAGGCAGGCAGCGCACGTCCGCCCAAGTCCTGGTCATCAGTGATGCTGAACCGGAGGCAAAACGCATTTTCGAGGTGCTCGGTTCTCAGGGTATTTCGACAGTTCAACTCTCTTTCAGGGATAATCTGAGCGACTACCTGCCCGGTATATTCAAAGTGGTACTGCTGGTGATGAGTGATGTTAATGAGCAGTCGCTGGGCAAAGCGATTAAAATCAGTACCCGTTGTTCACTGCCCCTGATTGCAGTCGGGTCCAGCTGGACACGGTCAAAAGTGCTCAAAGCGGTCAAATACGGAGTCCATGATATCCTTCCATCGCCGGCTACCGATGAAGAGATCAGCCGTAAGGTCTCCGCTTACCTGGGATCCCTGGCAGCCTAATGCTGCGGGATAAGCTTGTACTCCAGATTTAATTTTCCCAGAGTCCGGTCAGCTCTTTTTTCTTTATCTTTTCGAGAAGCGTCGTCCGCTTGAGATTCAACATTCTGGCTGCTTCTTTTTTGTTGCCTGCCGTTATTTTCATGGCTTCAAGGATCAGCTCCTTTTCATATTCGTTGATCAGGCTATTGAAATCGACAGGTCCGTTGCCGAAGTCAACCTGCAACGACGTCGGCCGGAGCGGCGCAAGGAGTTCGGCGCGTTCCATTCTGCTGTCAAGCAGCGGACTTTGTTTTGGCGGCGAAGCTGGTTGTGCCGCAGGGGCGGCGGAGAGGTCGACAGAAACGGTATACTTGCCAGGCAGGTCGGCCGGGTGAATCTGCCTTCCGCTGTACAGGATCGACATGTGCTGGACGAGATTTTCAAGTTCCCTGACATTGCCCCTCCACTCGTAGTCCATCAGAATAGAAAGAGTTTGCGGGGTAAAGACGATGGGCTCTCGGCCCCGTTTGATCGTATATCTTCTGATGAACTCATCAAGCAGTATCGGTATGTCTTTGTTTCTTTCTCTCAGCGGTGGAACCGTCAAGGGGATAACGCTGAGCCGGTAGTAGAGATCTTCCCGGAACCTGCCCTCGGCGACCAGTTCTTCGAGATTACAGTGGGTAGCTGCCAGAACCCGGGTGTTCACCGGGATAGCCTTCAGGGATCCTACCGGTTCAAATTCTTTTTCCTGGAGCACGCGCAGCAACTTAGCCTGCAGTGAGGGCTTCATATCGCCAATTTCATCGAGGAAAAGCGTGCCCCCGTCTGCGTATTGAATTCGTCCCTGTTTTGATGCGTTGGCGCCGGTGAACGATCCCTTCATGTGGCCGAACAACTCGCTCTCCAGCAGTTCGTCAGGAATTGCTGCGCAGTTTACCGGCACAAAATTGTTCTTGCGACGCTGGCTGCCGGAATGGATCGCCCTGGCGACAAGTTCTTTACCTGTTCCCGATTCGCCCCGTATCAACACGGTCGAAAACTCGTCTTCGGCGATTCTGGTAATGAGGTCAAAGAGCGTTTGCATGGCGCGGCTTTCACCGATAAAACCAGGAAAGGTCTTCCTGGTTCCAGAGGGCGGGCGACTCTGCTCCCTGTTAGCCAGCGTTATTTTCTCTACGGCCCGCTTCAGGACAAAACCGGTTTCGTCTGGATCGACAGGACTTCTTGCATAGAAGAAAATATTGCGATCGACTGCTAGACTCAACAGATCATTTCTGTCTATAGGAATCAGCAGAATGGTAACCGCTGATGGTTGAGCCAGCATCACCTGATCGAGTAGATCTGACAATTCCTGTTTCTCACTGCCGCCACAGTTTAAAATAACCGTATCGATGTTTGTCTCTGTCAGGTTTTCAGCAAGCGTATGTTTATCAACCGAGCGTTGCTGAGCCTTCGGAACCAGTGCTGTAACGAGTTCGGAAACCGAGGCTCGCTCCTCCTCGTCGTCAATGCATATGAGAATTGTGGGGCGGATGGACATGGGTGTTTTCAGAAAAGAGATGAATTAGGATTGGTTCTGCATGAGATCGGCCAATTTGCTTGATGTGCGACGCATGTTCAGGCTGAGGAGCCGGGCAATTTTTTGAATTATTTTTACACCAAGCGATGGTGATTGCTTTGTCAGAATGTCGAAACCTTTTTCGGTAAGCGTAACCATTGTCGTCGGCTGCTTGGCCATGACGGTGGCAGACCGTGACGACTTGTCAATAAGAGCCATCTCGCCTATCGAGCTGCCCTTGGTAAGCCTCGCAATGACAATGTTCTCACCGATTTCAGACTTTTTCATAACCTCCAGGACACCGTCAACGACAAACCCCATAAAGGTTCCCCGGTCTCCTTCGACGAAGAGGAATTCTCCGCGCTGGAGGTGTATGTAGCTCGTGTGTCGAGCGAGTATGCTCAGCTCCTCCACATCAAAGCTGTCAAACAGCGGGAGTTTGATGAGAAAATCCCTGGTATGCTCTTCAGATTCGCTTAATTTGGAAGGCTGCATATTTTCCATTACGGTAGCTGGTTCCCGAAAATGTTTGAGGGTTACCCAAAAAATGGAGTAAATAATGTCAAAAAATGGACACTCACTACTAGAAAACTATATCATAAAGCGCAAATGTTCAACAAGCTATTATTGAAAATAGTTGTGTAAAACAAGCTTTTATCGTTATTATCAGGGGTATTGATCAAACTGCTCCGCATTGTTCATAAAAATGACACTGTCGGTAACGACATGGTCCTGTCTCTCGACCCGGGGTGTCTTGCAAACACTCAGGGGGTGAAACAGGACCAATCGCCAGACACTGTGCTCATGAGGTAAATTTCAATGGTTTTCACTGGTAAATATCATAGCGTCAGTGTTGTGCTTACGGCCGTATTCACCGTGCTCCTGTTTGTTTGCAATCAGAGCTCTGGCGGCGGCCTGAAGAGCAGGGTGAACCCGTATGGTGATAAACGCTTTATCGCCGAATTACACTACGTAGCCGACGGAGACTCGTTCGTGGTCAAAAACAAAAATGACGTGCATATAGCAATCCGCTTGTGGGGAGTCGATGCCCCTGAATTTGATCAGCCGCATGCAAAAGATTCAAAAAGAGGCCTTGAGCGGCTGCTGAGGGGTAAGGATATAGAAATAGTTCCGAAATATATTGACCGGTTTGGGCGGCTCGTGGCACTTGCCGAAACGGAAAATAGTGTTGTGAACAGCGCTTTGATCATTGGCGGATATGCCTGGGTTCACCCCTATTACTGCAGAGAAGCTGTGTGTGATCAATGGTATTACCTGCAGGAAAAGGCGAAAAAACGGAAAAGAGGACTGTGGGCCGATGGTGATCCGGTAGAACCATGGGTGTGGAAAATGAAAAAATAGAGTATATGAAAAAAAAACAGGAAAAATGATGTTTAAACGCCAGCAATTGCTTAAAAGCGTTCCTTACATGGTGAAAAACATGAACAATCATAAACGTACATACAGTGATGTCCTCAGGACTCTGTGCATCCTTTTTTTCTCAGCAGTACCAATGGTGGGCACGGCGGCGACAAGCATCGAGGTCCAGGAGAATATCGATACCCTGGTCCGAACAAACAAGTGCGCTGAATGTAACCTGTCAGGTGCAGAATTAAACAGGCTTGATCTCTCCGGTGCGGATTTGCGGGGAGCAGATTTGTCGAATGCAACTTTTTTTCTTGCTGATCTCTCCGGCGCTGATCTCAGGGGTGCGGTAATGCGGGGAACACAGCTGGGTGGAGCCGACCTTGCCGGGGCCGACCTCAGGCAGGCTGATCTGCGGGGTGTCAGAATAGCCGGTGCCTATCTTGTCGGCGCACGGATCGACGGTACTTTCAGCGATGTCAGCGTTACTGATGACGAAGGTTTTCAGGACGTCGTAGAAAAAACATACATCCCCGATGATACGGTTCCCAAAAAAATTCCGGAAAACCAGAACGTCACTATTGGCGAAAGAAGAGATTTTACTCCTGTCCCGCCGCAGATCGATCCAGCTGAAATAAAGGTAAGCGACGAACAGGAGGGCGGACCGGCTCGACAGGACGCCCCGCCCATCAAACAGGTGTCACCTGTCAATGACGTCGTCGTGAAATACGAGCCGGTTGAACAGGCCGGAGAACTCTTGGATACCGACAAAAAGCTGCCTGATTACAGCGCACAGAAAAGTGATGTGCAGATGGCAGAGAATCCGCCGCCTGCAGCGAGCGTTGCAAACGTCCTGAAGGATAACAACACGGCAGCTGCCCCGGTTTCTCTCCAGCAAGAGAAGACCAACATTTCCGCTCAGACTGAAAAATTAGAACCGTTAACGATAGCACAAACTCCCGCCAATTCAGCCGCTGAGCTTGATGACGAGCCGGTCGAGGAAACAGTACGGAAAATCGACAACACTGAACAATTGCCTGATTCACCGGATAGTGAGGAGCCGGCAGCCCAACCGCTGCCCGAGCACCTGGCCCTGGTCAAGCAGGTAATTAAAAGTAAAAAATGCTATGAGTGTAATTTTGCGGGGAGTGATTTATCAGGCAAAAACCTTGATGGCGCGGACCTGGAAGGCTCTGATTTCAGCGGAGCGAACCTTGAGAACACAGATTTTGAAGATGCCAATCTCAAGGGCGTGTCATTCAGGAATGCCCGGTTAATCAAGGCGAAATTCACCGGGGCTGATCTCTACAGGGCAGATTTCAGCGGTGCTGATCTGTCCGGTGCCACGTTCAAGAAAGCGCTCATCGATGAAGCAAATTTCCAGGATGCTATCGGCTATGATGCATTGATGCTCACCCAGCCGCAATGAACTGCAGCTTTTCTCGTTCTAATCGATGACGGTCAGCTCATAGGTTAAGTGGTGACCAGCCAGAGGGTGGTTGTAATCAATCACGATCGTATCAGCTTTTACTTCGATAATGGTAGCGGGTACCTTGTGCTCTGCTCCGTCTTTTTCCACGCGCTGCGAGACGATCATTCCCGGCTTCGGGGTCACGTTGTCACCGAATACCGTTCTTGGAACCTCGTGCAGCAAGTCTTTTAATCTTCCTCCGTAGCCTTCTTCAGGGGATATGCGAATTTTTTTGGTTTCTCCTTTTTTCATGCCGGCCACAGTGTTTTCAACGGTCGGCGGCAGCTCGTTATTGCCAAGCGTTATGATCATGGGATTCTCAGGCGGCACGACCATGAAGACGTCGCCGCTGTCAAGTCGACCGGTAAAAGCTACTTTTATTTCTTTGCTGCTGCTCATTGGATAATACTCCAGGTAGAGAGGGAAACGGATAAATGATTACAACTGGTTACCAGCTGCAGTGCGCTTCCTGTCTGGCATGGTTGTAAAAGATTCATGGCAGGACAATAGTGGTTAACCAGCGTCCTTGTTTTTTAGTCGACAACTGTAGTAACTTGCGTGAAAAGTGTCAATCCGACGAACAGATTTCTGTATACTTGACAAAAACGTTCCTGGTTCATAAGGTAGGAACCCTTGACGATTGCTGGATTTTTTAGATCCAAAGCCATGTGCAGCGCAGGCAGGCAGAATATCCTACCAACACGAAAAGAGATGATAGAAATTGATTTCAACAAGAGCGGTGACGGGCTTGTTCCCGCCATTGTCCAGGAATATTCGACAGGCAGAGTGCTCATGCTGGCCTACGTGAACAGGGACGCCTGGGAGAAAACACTTCGGACAGGTAAAGCCCACTATTGGAGCCGTTCCAGGAAAAAAATCTGGTTGAAGGGCGAATCTTCCGGAAATGAGCAGATCATTAAAGATATCCTGATCGATTGTGATCAGGATACCGTCATTTACCAGGTGAAACAGCTGGGCGGGGCTGCCTGCCATAAAGGATATCCGTCCTGTTTCTACCGGAAAATAAAGGGTGAGGAGGCTGTTGTGACAGAACAGCCGGTTTTCGATCCTGCAGAGGTGTATAAAAAATAACGCCGCTGCCAGCGGGAAGTGCAAGGAGTAAGAGATGAACCTGTTGAAACTCGGCCTGCCGAAGGGCAGCCTCGAAAAAGCGACCATAGAGCTTTTTGAAAAAGCGGGGTGGGTTATAAAGCCTGCTGCCAGGAATTATTTTCCCAAGATTGATGACCCCGAGCTCGACTGTTCTATCTGCCGCCCGCAGGAGATGTCCAGGTATATCGAGAGTGGCATGCTGGATGCCGGGATTACCGGAAAAGACTGGACCCTTGAGAACCAGTCCGATGCAGTCATCGTCGCCGATCTTGTCTATTCAAAAGTCAGTAAAAAACCGACGCGGTGGGTCATCGCCGTGTCCGGCGATTCCGATATCAGGACCATTCAGGATTTACAGGGGAAGAAGGTCTCGACGGAACTGGTCAACGTGACAAAACGTTTCTTTGAAAAGGAGAAAATTGATGTCGACATCGAATTTTCCTGGGGGGCCACAGAGGCCAAGGTGGTTTCCGGTCTTGTCGATGCCGTCGTAGAGGTTACTGAGACAGAGAGCACCATCAGGGCTCACGGGTTGAGGATTATTCATGAGTTAATGGAATCCAATACCCAGCTCATCGCCAACAAAGATGCCTGGGATGACCCCTGGAAGCGCGAAAAAATAGAAAACATTTCAACACTGCTCAAGGGCTCGCTCAACGCCGACAGAATTGTCGCATTGAAAATGAATGTGGATCAAAAGGATCTGGATGCTATTGTCTCGGTCTTGCCGAGCCTCAACGCTCCAACCATTGCCAACCTCTACCAGAAGGACTGGTATTCTGTGGAAACGGTCGTTTCCGAGGACATCGTCCGTGATCTGATTCCCGACCTGATCAAGAAGGGTGCCCAGGGGATCATTGAATACAAACTTAACAAAGTGATTTAGTCACAAGCTGTCTTTAAAACCTTCGCGCCGTCAGGCAGAGAAGCTATGGAATTTAGCGATCCGAGTTTTGTCATAAGTGTCCATGGGCTCAAGCAGCTGCCGGAATCTGAGCTGCCCGAGATTGCCTTTGCCGGACGTTCAAACGTCGGAAAATCCAGCCTCCTCAACCGTCTGCTGCAGAGAAAAAACCTGGTCAAGGTGAGCGGACGTCCCGGCAAGACCCAGGGGCTCAACTATTTCTTGGTTTCAGGGGCTTTTTACCTGGTTGACCTTCCCGGTTATGGATTTGCCCAGGTATCTAAATCAATGCAGGCCGGCTGGGGTGATTTAATCAGTGCCTACCTGGAAAACAGGCGGCAGCTTTGCTGCGTCGTTGTGATTCTCGATATACGTCACGAGGCGAAAAGGAGGGACAACGACCTGATCATGTGGCTCAAGAGCAGGAGAATCCCTGTTCTTCCGGTGTACACGAAAGCTGACAAACTTTCAGGAAACAAGAAGACGGCATGCGCCCGCGTGCTCGACGCCGGCCACGGCTTTACCAAAGATCAGCGGGTGATTTTCTCCGCCAGAACAGGGGAAGGTCGAGACGAGCTTGTGGAGAAGATAGCTCAATTTCTCCCGAAGGCAGGAGCACCCTGATCGAAACAGAGAGAATCGTCCGGTGAGGGGTTCCGTTCACCCTGCGCTTTCAGCCTTTATCGGATTTTAGCACGGCAAGAAAGGCGTTTTGTGGTATGTCGACATTACCTACCGTCTTCATTCGCTTCTTGCCGGCCTTCTGTTTCTCCAGCAGCTTTCGTTTTCTGGTTATATCGCCGCCGTAACACTTCGCGGTGACATCCTTGCGCATTGCCGATATGTTGGTCCGGGCAATAATTGTTCCGCCGATTGCCGCTTGAATCGCAATCTTGAACATCTGCCGGGGAATCTCATCTTTCAGCCGTTCGCAGGCGTTCAACCCGCGGGTACGGGCTATGGACCGATGGACGAGTTGAGACAGTGCGTCAACCATCTCACCGTTTACCAGGATATCGAGTTTTACCAGGTCGCTTGGCCGGTAATCCCTCAGGGAGTAGTCAAATGATCCGTATCCCTGGGTAACGGATTTTAAGCGGTCGTAAAAATCGTAAATGACTTCAGCAAGTGGAAGCTCACAACTAAATTCGATCCTTCCGGGAGTCGGATAATGGTAGCTGGTGTTCTCGCCCCTTCTCTCCATGCACAGCGTCATGACCGCACCCATGTATCTCTCCGGAATCAGGATCGATGCCTTGATATACGGCTCCTCGATTCTGGAGATATTTGCCGGGTCAGGATAATAGGCGGGGTTGTCGACATATATCTCCCGGTTGTCACTGAGATAAAATCGATACCTGACTGAGGGAACAGTGAGGATCAGGGATATATCAAACTCCCGTTCCAACCGTTCCTGAACGACTTCCAGGTGGAGCAGCCCGAGAAAGCCGCAGCGAAACCCGAAGCCGAGTGCTGCAGAAGAGTCTTTTTGAAACGTCAGGGCGGCATCATTGAGCTGCAGTTTTTCAAGGGCCGTCGCCAGATCTCCGTAGTCGTCGGTTGAAATTGGATAGATAGAGGAGAAGACTACCGGCTGAATTTCCCGAAAGCCCGGAAGGGGAGCTTTGCACGGTTGATTGGAATTGGTTATGGTGTCACCGGGCTTGGCGTCGTTGACCGTCTTTATTCCGGCAATGACATAACCGATCTCCCCGGCACTCAGTGATTTTTTGGGCTGCCGTTTCAGTTTGAACAATCCCACCTCTTCGACCCGATAGTCACTCTTGGTGGACATAAAAGTGATCGTATCGCCGGCTTTAATGGTACCATTAACGATCCTGCAGGAAATGATTGTTCCCCTGAACGAGTCGTAATGGGCATCAAAGATCAGTGCCTGCAGGTCACCGGAAGCGTCTCCTGCCGGCGGCGGCAGATACGTGACGATAGCTTCCAGGATATCAGCGACCCCGGTGCCGTTCTTGGCAGAGCAGAACTGGATCAGCTCTGGATCGAGCCCGAGATCTTCCTCTACCTGGAAGGCAACTTTTTCAGGTTCAGCCGAGGGAAGATCAATTTTGTTGATTACCGGAATGATTTCTAGGTCATTTTCCATTGCCAGGTAAAGATTGGCAAGTGTCTGAGCCTCAACGCCCTGAGCCGCATCAACGAGCAGCAAGGCTCCTTCACAGGACGATAGGGCACGTGAAACTTCGTAGCTGAAATCCACATGGCCCGGGGTATCGACAAGATTCAAGATATATCTTTCTCCGTTTCTTGCCGGGTAATCCAGACAGATTGTCTGGCTTTTTATGGTGATCCCCCGCTCCCTTTCAATGTCCATATTATCAAGCAGCTGGTTCTTGAATTCTCTGGCGGTGACCTGGTTGCACAATTGAATCATCCGATCGGCCAGCGTTGATTTACCGTGGTCAATGTGGGCAATAATAGAGAAATTTCTGATGTTTTTCATAAACGGATGTTTTTCCTGAAATGATTCCGACACTGCCGGTCAATAGTGAGACGGGAGTAAAAAGATAGCTCTTCTATCATAAATAGTACATAAATTAAATAAAATTTTCCCCACAGTGAGCAGGATATGGTAGGATAGCAAAAAGAAGGGATACCTAAAACATGCGAACTGACGTCGTATCCGTTATTGTCGTTTTTCTCTTCGCTGACAGAGCAAGAATATGGTTCTTTACAGGGCCTCGAACAGCCTTGGAGACAAATATAGATGAGTAAGAAAAAGAAAGCAATAAAGGTAGAAACAGAGATACACGAAAATCCGCTTGTCGCCCTTTCGGATGATGAAAATCTTCCGGTGCTGAGCAATCCTGCCCTGCATCGCTACCTGCAGGAGATCAGCCAGTACGAGCTGCTGTCACGAGAAGAGACAGAAGAGCTGGCGATACGGTTTAAAGAATCCGGGGACCCGAATGCAGCGTATCGACTGGTCTCATCGAATCTTCGACTCGTCGTCAAAGTTGCGATGGATTTCCAGAAATACTGGATGCAGAATTTTATGGATTTAATCCAGGAAGGCAATGTCGGTCTGGTTCAGGCGACCAAGAAGTTTGACCCTTACCGGGGCGTTAAATTTTCCTATTATGCTGCCTACTGGATTAGAGCCTATGTGCTTAAATTCATTATGGATAACTGGAGACTGGTGAAGATCGGCACGACCCAGGCCCAGCGCAAACTCTTTTTTAGTCTCAACAAAGAAAAAAAACTTCTCGTAGCACAGGGGTTTGAACCGGAACCCAAGTTGCTGGCTGAACGTCTTAATGTAAAGGAGAAAGAAGTCGTCGAGATGAGTCAGCGCATGGATTCCTGGGATGTGTCCCTTGAAAGCCCGGTGAAGAATGATTCGGAGGATGAACAGAAAAGCTTCATACCAAGTGACGAGCCTGGCATTGAATCCAAAATTGCCGGCAGGGAGATGCAGGTACGACTTGCCGAGCTGCTCGAAAAACTCAAGGAAAACCTCAATGATAAAGAGCGCATGATCCTTGAAGAACGGCTGTTGACTGATGAACCGCTGACACTCCAGAATATTGCCGACAAATTTGACATATCAAGAGAGAGAGTCCGCCAGATCGAGGTAAACCTGCTTGGTAAAATGAAAAAGTATCTGGAATCAGAGATGCCCGATATCGTGGATTTCTTCGATGGGGAAAAAATTATTGTTGCAGCAGGCAACTGATTCCCGGTCGTTTAATTACTCAGTCTTTTCCTTTATCTAATCACTTCACAACACAGCATTATATGAAAGTACCTCTATTGGATTTACGACCGCAGCTGGCCCAGTTACGCAGTGAAATCGTCGAGAGTGTCACCAAGGTTATCGACTCGACAAGATATATCCAGGGACCAGAGGTTGAGGCTCTTGAGAAAGAGGTTGCACACTACAGTTCTGCTGATTTCGGGATAGGGGTGTCAAGCGGTACTGACGCTCTGCTCGTATCTCTGATGTCCCTGGGAATAGGGCAGGGTGATCGGGTTCTCACCACCCCGTACAGCTTTTTTGCCACCATGGGCGTCGTGCTGCGGGTTGGAGCACTCCCGGTGTTTGCCGATATTGATCCGGTTACCTACAACATCGACCCTGGACAGATTGAAACGATCCTGAAAGCGGATAATGAAAAAAAAATCAAAGCCATCATTCCTGTTCACCTCTATGGACAATGTGCTGATATGGGAAAGATTACAGCCATTGCTGCCAGGTATGATGTCCCGGTCATCGAGGATGCCGCGCAGGCCATTGGCGCTGAGGTTCCGATGGGTGATAACGCAGCGGATTGGGCAAAAGCGGGATCACTAGGCATCGCCGGCTGTTTTTCTTTTTTCCCCAGTAAAAATCTCGGCGGTATTGGTGACGGGGGCATGGTTGTTTCCCGCGACCCTGTATTTGCAGAAAAAACCCGCCTGTTGAGAAATCACGGCGCCTCCCCCAAATATTATCATCCACTTGTCGGCGGCAATTTCAGGCTTGATCCGATCCAGGCAACGGTTTTGAGGATCAAGTTGAAGCATCTTGAATCCTGGCACAAATTGAGAATGAAAAATGCTCTGTTTTATAATGAGTGTTTTCAGGACCAGGGACTTACCGGCAGAGGTGTCGTTTCCATTCCTGAGGCAGTCTACAGGAAAAAAGCTGAAACGGCTGACGCAGCCAGGAACTACCATATTTATAACCAGTATATCATCAGGACGGAAAGGCGCGATGAACTGAGGGACTGGCTCAGCAGCAAGGATATAGGAACAGAGATCTACTATCCCCTCGCTCTTCATCAACAGGAGTGCCTCGATAATGGTGGCGATAACCAGCGACTGCCTAACGCCGAGCGGGCTGCTGCTGAAACCCTGGCACTTCCAATTTATCCGGAATTGACTGAAGCTATGCAGGACTATGTGGTTACATCGATAGCGCAATTTTACCAATAGATTTACTTGAGATTCCTGAATCCGGACGTAGGCCATACTGCAGGAATAAATGAGTTTGGAAAACAGAAAGGCTGCAGCGGCGTACTGCAGCCTTTCTGTTTTTGGCAGTACACCTCATTATTGATGGAACCTCCTATGAATATGAAATCACTCAAACCGCAATTCTTTCAACAGTGTTGGGCAATCTGTTTGCTGCTCCTGTTTTTTGGATTCGTTCCGGCAGGTCATGCCGCCGATATTGCTCTTGGCAAAGATATAAATGTTGTTGGTCAAGAATCGCAGGAACCGGCCTGGAAACAAATGTGGGACACTGGCCGTCAATACACCAGGAACCAGCAATATGAAGAGGCGATACATTACTACAGGGAAGTTTTGAAGCAGAAACCCAATATCGAAGCGGTTAAGTGGGAGCTCTGCAGAGTGCTTATCCAGACAGGGAGCTATGGTGAAGCCTCTCTGCTCCTTGACAGCCTGCTTGAAACTGACCCGAACCGGACAGAATATCTTCTCAGTGCAGCTGACATTGCGCTGTTGACCGGGAAGGAGAAACAGGCTGCGCTTTACTTTGGCCGGGTAATCGAAAAGGAGCCCGGAGGACCGTTTTATTTTCAGGCTCTGGAAGGGTTGATCGATGCCCTGATCCAGCAGGAGAAGACAAAACCAGCGATTCCATTGATGGAACAACTTTATCAGAGCGGCGGTGAGACAGCCGAGCTGCTGCTGAAATTGTCCGAGTCACTGGTGCAGGTCGGTGAATTGCAAAAGGCCAGCTATTACTTTCGGGAATTGATCAATAAATACCGGGTAAGCCCTCAGGTCCTGCGCCAGGCGGCCTACGTTTTTGAGCGTCGTGGCGATATGCATTCAGCTGCAGCCCTCTGGGAACGTTACCTTGCCGAGAGCTCGGAATCCCTCTATCTGCGGGAAAAGCTGAGCACTTATTATCTTGCTGAAAAGAAGAACGAGGAGGCCCTTCCGCACCTGCTCGTACTGCTTGACCATAATGTCAACAGAGAAGCGTATCTCCTCGACGTCGGACGAATATATCTGCTGACACTCGGTAGGGCAGACAAAGCGCTTCACTACTATGAGCGTTATCATGAAGAATTTCCGCAGGGTAAGGACGTAACAACCGAGATTGCCAACATCAGGCTTATCCTCGCCAACAACCTGCTGTCGATCGTTGAAAACGATGGTGTCTGGCTGCTGTGGAAGGATCTGGCAAAGATCACACCGGACAGGATCGGTATTTATATGGCCATGGCAGATCTCCTTGAGGCACTGGGGAAAAACAAAGAGCTGTTGGAGGTCCTGCAGGTTATCAATTATCACGATCCTGACGATATCGAAACCAGGCTGAAGTTGTCATCGCTCTATTTTGCTGACAAGGCCTACGAGCGCTGTCTCGAGACGCTTAATGAAATAAGAAACCGGGATAATCTGCCTGAAGAGTATTTTTATCTCAGGATGCGCTGTGAAAAGATCCTGAATAATGATCAGGCACTCATGACAAGTTACCTTGAATATCTTGACCTTTTCCCGGATGATGAACGTGCACGCGTGGAGGCGATCGCCCTTGGCGGAGCAATCGGTGATGTCGCGACGGTGAGGAAACTCATGGAGGGTTATCGGCAGCACAGCAGCAAAGAGACTGGTTCAGAGCTGACTCTTCTTAGAAGCGTTGTCGATGCACTCATCATGAATCAATTTCTGACCGAGGCCGATCGGCTCGTGTCTGCTGTCACGCAGAAAACGACAATTGATGCTGATACACATACCCATTTTTCGCGCGAATCTGCGCGAATCAAGTATCTGTCTGGCAGGAGGTTTGCCGCAGAACAGGAGTTACGCCTTACCTTGCTCAGGGATCAGGACAATTTGGATACCATCTTTGCTCTGGCCGAAAACGCGATAAACAGTGAAGAGATGCAGGCGGCGTCAGTGTGGCTGTCAATGGCTGAAAAAAAGATAGCCATCGACAAGCACACCGCCGACATGAGTGACCAGCTCAGCAGGCTGCGTTACTGCCAGTTTCTCGTCCTTCAGCAGTCCGGAAAATCGGTATCACTGCGTGATGCAGCCTCTGCGCACCTTGAAGCACTTGAAGGAAGAGGTGAAAAGTTCAATCCCTACGATTATAAAATCGTTGCCAGGCTGGCAGCTCATTATTACAAGAATCAATCCTACCAGCTCTTTAAAGATACTCTGTCACACTACGCTCGGTATCTCGATGACAGTGCTCTGGTCACTATGGCATCGATGAGCACCGAATTCTCAGCAGTTCTGGAACGTGCGGACTCCAGGAACGCGGTTTTTGAAAAAACCGGAGCCTCTGCTCTGTTTGACTTTTTCGAATTTCTGATGGTGCTCGGTGAGACAGAAGTGGCGGAACAATTACTTGAGCATCTTGAAAAAAGGCTTGACGAATCGGTACGACTCAGAATCTCACGCGCAAGTGTTTATCTTGAACAATCTCAAAGTGATAAAGCCATACAGACATACCGTCTTCTGGCCTCAGACTACCCTGAAGAACTGTTTTTTCGTGACCAGGCAAGCACGATAGCAGTCAATGGTACCCGGGTCCCTGAAGGTGAGCTCTCGGAGGAATATCACGCTTCTTCCGATGATCAAAAAAGAAGCATTGTCGAGCAGCGGTTGGCCGCAGCCAGAAGCGCCTGGGTTACAGATAACGAAACAGAAGCCCTAGAAATATATAAAGAACTTGAGATGTCTCTAAAAGCTGAAATCCAACCAGTTCTGGAGGCGGTAAAAGAATTCGACGAGTACCGATTAATCAGCGAAGATACGTTCTGGGATACTTTTTTGGATTCGGAGAATGACATCAGGCTCCTGGAGCAATTAATGGGCAGTGCTTTTTTCGCTGCCAATCTGGATAACGAGATTGCCCAGTATACAGCCGCTGCCTATGAGAGTTACCGCTGGCTCAAGATAGTGGCCAAGGAAAGAAAGGCCAAGCAGGCGCTCAATAAACGGGAATTTTACCAGGCAGAAAAGCGCTACCAGGAATTGGTGGAGGAAGAAAACGTCCGGGATGTCTATGTGTACAGTGACCTGGCTACCGTGTACAACCGCCTGGACAGATATGCCAAAGAAACAGAATTATTAGAAAAAATAAAAGAACAAAAGATACGTTATCCGCAGTTGGAGCCCGTCTTTGAAAAAAATACGAACCGTAGGCGCCCCCAGCTGACGATGGAGAGTCTTTTTCGCGAGGAAGACGGACGAAATGGCGCTGTCGATGCAAAGCAGCAGTATCTGGGGATAGCTCTGAAAATCCAGCCAACCCTCTACCAGGAAGCCGGTTTCCAGGCTGGGCGCTCCATTTACGGTGACAGCGATGATAATTCCATCCTGACCAGCAATGCGATTGGCGCGCAATACGCGCTCTATTTCGGCGATGATGCAGCACTGCAAACCAGAATAGGTTTTGAGGATTTCGAGGAAAATGGAAACTTTTATTTCCTCTATGACTTCAAGCTTTCGGGGCGGCTGGCGAAGAGCGTTGAGGGGTTCGCCAGGATGGATCAAAAACTTGTCAGTGACACGATTCAGTCACTTTCAGAGAAAACGTACAGAAGAGATATTCAGGCAGGGATAACGATCGATTATCTCCCCAGTATCTTTCTGGGCTTCGATTTTACCCGCCGGGATTACAGCGGTGAAAATGAAGGCAAACGTGTCCATCTCTGGTCCTCGTATCGAATTTTCAGTGATGTAAGCAGCCTCGACATCACCTATGACTACGTGAAAATGGAAAACAGGATTGATTCTGATCAGCAACGTTTTGACCAGGAGAATGTATTCGAACTGGAACCGGGATACTGGAGTCCGGGAAGCTATTGGAAGCACGGTTTATCAGCAAAAGTGAAAAGAGAATTATGGCCTCCGGGGAAACGGCAGAGCGGCAGCAGCTTCATTTCCGCACAGTATGGAATAGGGTACGAAACGGGCGACAACTTCATCCAGCGGTTCGAACTCGATATTTTACTTGAAATTAGTACGCCATTTTTATTAAAAGGTACTTTCATTTCTGATTGGTCAGACGATTACAATTGTACGAAGGCTTTTGCGACGTTCGTCTATCGCTGGTGATCAGTACTTTTACCAATCTGTCCTGCTGGTCTTCATCTGCCTCAGCAGGATTTTTTATGTTGGAGGTTATTGATGGTTGAAAGAATACCCATGTCAAAAACTGGGTTCAAACTATTAAAAGAGGAACTTTATCAGCTGGAAAAGGTTGACAGATTTGAGATTGCCAGGGCGATAGGAGTCGCCCGGGAGCATGGAGACCTCAAAGAGAACGCTGAATATCACGCAGCCAAGGAGCGACAGGGGCTTGTCGAGGGACGTATTCTGGAACTGAAAGACAAACTGAGCCGGGCCGAAGTGATCGATTGCTCGACGGTAAAAACGGAAAGAGCAGTTTTCGGTACCGTTGTCAGTCTTCTTGATTTAAATGCCGATGAAGAAATAACCTATCAACTGCTCGGTCCAGAAGAGGCGGATGTAAAAAAAGGCTCAATTTCTGTCCTGTCCCCTCTTGGCAAAAGCCTTCTCGGCAAGGAAGTCGGCGATGATGTTGTTGCCGTGACGCCCGGTGGTACAAGGGAATTTGAGGTAGTTGATATTACCGCTTCGAAGATAGACTGAGAAAATATCCTTTATCTCTTACCGGTTAGCAACCCGGAGAGAAAAATCGACATCACCTGGTTTACCGTCTCTTCAAGTGAATAGTTCGTTTCCAGGGATGCCGTCCATACCCGGGAAACTTCATCCAGGGCCCCGAAAAATGCGCGTTTTGCTATGCCTGGCAGGATATCGCTTCGATAAATCTGCTGGCGCTGGCCTTCTTTTATAATGGCAGAGACAATGTTGAGGTATTCCTGGAATGTCGTGTTTCTGAATTCTTTGACAAGTTTATCGTTCTGCCTCAGTTCGACCTGAATCACCTCGGCCAGGTTCCGGTTTTTTTTCATTGCCGAGAGGTGATGTCCGGCAAAAACCGCCAGCTGTTTTTCAGGATCGGTTTCGCCGGCTATTGCTGTTTTAATCTGTTCGGTCAGTTTACCAATTTCTTCTTCCAGAACCGAAAGAAGAATATCAAACTTATTGTCAAAATAGAGATAAATCGTGCCATCGGCAACCTTTGCCTCTTTGGCTATGTCGGAAATTCTTGCGTTGAAGAAGCCTTTCTTGGCGAAAACTTTGGTTGCGGCAGTAATTATTTTTCCGTGTTTATTTACAGTCTTCATAGCCGGCAATAGGGGAAAAACGGGAAAAGGAATAGAGTGAATGACTATTCATTCATCTAATCTTTACAACGCTTTTTGTCAATCTGAAATGACACAAACGGGTAATGAGAATCGGGAAATGAAGGGACAGAAGGATAATAAAAAACGAGTTATTGATTGTAAGATTTTCCAGATTGATTAGTTTCTGGCCAGTGATAGTGTTTTGTCATTGTTTGAGATTGACGTGAAAATAACAGTTCGAATTCATAAGGGGGAATCATGAAAATTTTAGTCATTGGTTCAGGTGGCCGCGAACATGCGCTGGTCTGGAAGATCAACCAGTCGGAAAAAGTAACGAAGATATTCTGCGCACCCGGAAATGCAGGAATAAGCAAGCTGGCTGAGTGCGTCGATATTGGCGTGACTGATGTTGCAAAATTGCTGAGCTTTGCCAAACGCGAAGCTGTCGACCTGACTATCGTCGGCCCGGAATCATCACTCGTCGAAGGTGTTGTCGATGCGTTTGAAGAAGCCGGTCTGAGAATATTTGGTCCCAACAAAAAGGCTGCCATCCTCGAGGGCAGCAAAGTGTTTACCAAGGAATTTCTGAAGAAATATGACATTCCCTCCGCCGACTTCAAGGTTTTTAAAGATCCCAAGAAAGCCAAGAAATACATTGATAAATGTGGTGCACCAATCGTCGTAAAAGCAGACGGCCTTGCTGCCGGCAAAGGAGTGATTGTCTCTGCAACTGGCAAACAGGCAAAAGAGGCGGTCGATATGATAATGAAGGATAAGGCCTTCGGTTCGGCAGGTGACAGGGTTGTCATAGAACAGTGCCTCCGGGGCGAGGAAGCTTCATTCATAGCTTTTACCGACGGCAAAACAATACTGCCACTGCCGACTTCCCAGGACCACAAGGCGATTTACGAGGGCGATAAAGGTCCTAACACCGGTGGAATGGGCGCATATTCCCCGGCTCCAGTGGTCACTGATGAGATCGCTCAATTTGTGATGGACCGCATCATGCTGCCGACGATCAGAGGACTGGCTGCAGAAGGGATTACCTATAAAGGAATGCTTTATGCCGGCTTGATGATCAGCGAAGAAGGCGTCAATGTCCTGGAATTCAACTGCCGGTTTGGAGATCCCGAGGCTCAACCGCTTTTGATGCGGTTAAAAAGCGATATTATCGATATATGTAATGCCGTGATTGACGGAACATTATCTGACATCGAGATGAAAATTGATCCTCGCCCGACGGTTTGCGTGGTTATGTCTTCAGGCGGCTATCCAGGCGACTATGAGACAGGAAAGCAGATCAGAGGGCTGGTGAAGGCTGGGGCCGTGGAGGGCGTTGAAATATTCCACGCCGGAACCAGACTTGTTAATCGCCGGATATCCACAGCAGGCGGTCGTGTGCTGGGAATTACTGCAGTTGGAAAGGATCTCCACACGGCAATCCTCCGCGCTTACAAGGCAGTTGCCGAAATAAGCTGGACGAAAGCATATTTTCGCAAGGACATCGGAGCGAAAGCGCTCAATCGCGGTGAAAAACGGCAGTCCGGCCCGCTCGTCGGCATCCTGATGGGGAGTGACTCCGACCTGCCGGTGATGAGAGGTGCAAGCGATTTTCTGACAGAGATGGGAATCCCCTACGAGATGACCGTAGCTTCAGCGCATCGCACTCCGGAACGGGTTGCCGAGTTTACCCTTGGGGCCAAACAACGCGGTATGAAAATCATTATAGCCGGGGCCGGGATGGCTGCCCATCTCGCCGGCGTCGTTGCCTCGCATACCGATCTGCCGGTAATCGGAGTTCCGCTGGACGCTTCGCCCCTTGGCGGGATGGACGCCCTGCTGGCAACGGTACAGATGCCGCCGGGGATTCCTGTTGCCACCATGGGCATCGGCAAAGCCGGTGCGAAAAATGCGGCGGTCCTTGCGGTGAGAATACTTGCCCTGGAAAACAGGGCGTTGGCCGCAAAACTCGTCGAATTTCGCAAGAAGATGGTGCAGGAAGTGAATGAGAAGGCAAAAAAAATCGTACCCTGAGATCATATCGGCTGATTCTCCTGATTACAGCCGGCGTGCAGCCGCTGTAATCAGGGAAGGCGGCATTGTCGCCTATCCCACCGAAACATATTACGGCCTGGGGGTAAACCCCTTCGACAGCGATGCACTGAGCCGTCTTTTCAAAGTCAAGCAGCGACTGTGGTCAAAAGCAATCCTGGTAATCATTGACGATATTGACCAGCTCAGTATGCTGATTGCTGAATTTCCAGAACCGTACAGGCCCCTGATCGAGCAGTACTGGCCGGGACCGCTGACCCTCGTTTTCCCGGCATTGCATAGCCTGCCGGACCTGCTGACAGGCGGGTCCGGGACAATCGGCGTCAGGATGTCCTCTAGCGCAACAGCAACAGCGATCTGTAAAGCCTCACGAATTCCGGTATCCGCCACCAGTGCCAATATTTCCGGGGAGCCGCCGGCAACCTGCGTTGCTGATGTTCTCCGTTATTTTAACGAGACGATCGATCTTGTCATTGACGGAGGGGAAAATGCTTCCCCGCAATGCTCTACGATTGTCGCACTGGCAGATGGCGCGATACAAACCCTCAGGCATGGCGTCATATCCATCAGCAACGATTAAAAGCTGATTCTTTATCGTTGCTGTTCATACCCGAAAAGCCAATGGCACGTTGAACGCAGCGCAGTTTTATCGGGTCAGTTGACGATATTTAATGCGCTGCGGCTGATCGGCTTCAGCCCCCATCCTTTTCTTTCGGTCACTTTCGTAGTCGCTGTAATTGCCTTCGAACCAGACAACTTCAGAGTTTCCCTCAAAGGCAAGAATATGGGTGGCGATTCGATCGAGAAACCAGCGATCATGGCTGATAACCACAGCGCAACCGGCAAAGTTCTCCAATGCTTCCTCGAGCGCCCTGAGTGTGTTGACGTCAAGGTCATTCGTTGGCTCATCGAGCAACAGAACATTACCCCCTTCCTTGATCATCCTGGCCAGATGAACCCGGTTTCTCTGACCTCCCGAGAGCAGTCCGACTTTTTTCTGCTGGTCTGATCCGGAAAAGTTGAACTTGGCCACATAGGCACGACTGTTTACCTCTTTGGTCCCGAGCCATACCGTGTCCTGGCCTTCAGAAATTGCCTGCCATATTGTCTCCTCGGGATTGAGCGTCTCCCGGGACTGGTCAACATATGAAAGCTTGACGCTATCGCCGAGCATGATGGTTCCTTCATCTGGCTTTTCCTGGTCGGTAATCATTTTAAACAGCGTTGATTTTCCTGCACCATTGGGGCCAATAACTCCAACGATTCCACCAGGCGGCAGCATGAAACTCATGCTTTCCACGAGGACGCGGTCTCCATAGCATTTTTTGACTCCTGCAGCCTCGATCACCTTTTTTCCAAGCCGTGGACCCGGAGGGATGAAGAGCTCAAGATCTCTGGAAATGGAGTCACTTCCGGCGGCCAGCATGTCTTCATAGGAGCTGATCCTGGCCTTGGATTTGCTTCGTCTTCCTTTTGGGGACATCCTGATCCATTCAAGCTCCCGTTTCAAGGTCTTGCGACGTTCACTTTCATGTTTTTCCTCGACCGCGAGACGTTTTTCTTTCTGCTCGAGCCATGAGGAGTAGTTTCCTTTCCAGGGGATGCCGAGTCCCCGGTCAAGCTCGAGAATCCAGCCGGCAACATTATCGAGGAAATAACGATCATGGGTGACGGCGATAATCGTACCGCTGTATTCCTGGAGATGACGCTCAAGCCAGGCGACCGATTCGGCGTCGAGGTGATTGGTGGGTTCATCGAGCAGCAGGATGTCAGGTTTCTTCAGGAGTATACGGCACAGCGCCACCCTGCGCTTCTCTCCGCCTGACAGAATGGCGCATCTGGTCTCCGGGGGCGGGCACCTGAGCGCGCCCATGGCCATTTCAAGACGACTGTCAATATCCCAGGCAGAGGCGGCATCGAGTTTGTCCTGAACCACGGCCTGCCGTTCAATGAGATTCTGCATCTCCTCATCGCTCATCGGTTCGGCAAATTTCTCATTGATTTCATTGAACTGCTGCAGCAGATCAACCGTTTCCTGGACTCCCTCCTCAACAATTTCCTTTACCGTCTTGTCCGGGTCAAGTTCCGGTTCCTGCTCCAGGTAATCGATCGTAAAGCCTGGAGAGATAACGGTCTTTCCGTCAATATCGCTGTCAATACCAGCCAGTATTCTCAGCAGGGTGCTTTTACCCGAGCCGTTCAGGCCGATAACCCCGATTTTTGCCCCATAGAAATAGGATAGAGAAATGTCTTTTAAAACCGGCTTGTTTTCATAGAATTTACTGACTTTTATCATCGAATAGATGATTTTCTGGCTTTCACCACTATCTGCGGCCATGTCGGATTATTACCTCGTACGGGAATGAGTGATTGGATTATATCGCAGCTCTGGCGACTGCTGATGCTGCCGATAACCTATATCATTTCAACAGCTGAAGGCAAGAGTATACTGTACGTTCTTGCGTGATCGTCTCTTTTTCATACACGAAAGGGTGGAGAACGAAAAAAGGGAGCAAGCGGAGTAATCCGCTTGCTCCCTTCCGGCAGAATGCTTTACAGGTCTTGACTATTCGGGCATCAGGATCGGACAGTCACATTCCGGGTCGCTGATATTGAGCAGCAGGAATTTGACATCATAGCCGCTGTCGATAAGCTCCCGATAGGCAAGGTCTGCACGAGCTCCCGTGGAACAGTGAACGAAGACACGCTTGTCCTTTGGTATTTCATTCATCCGCTTGGGAATTTCATCGAGCGGGATGTTGACGGTATTCGGAAAAATCCCCAGTTCTTTGATTTCTTCAGGAGTGCGGGCGTCGATAACATAGGTGTCGGGAAGTTCGCCGAGTACCGCTTTTCTGAACTCGTCAACCGAAACCTCGCCTTTGCCCAGCTGGCGAACCCAGGTGATTTCGTTCGTGAAAATCGGGCCCTGCTCAACTTTCCCACCTGAGGCCACCCAGCCCTGGTAGTTGCCGATAACCATGGCGACGGTGTTAAAACCCTCATCTTTTAAATCTTCATAGGCATCAAGCACGTCTTCAGAGTTATCGCTGTAAAGGATTACCGGCGCATTGCGGGGAATGTCGTCGATGCGTTCCTCGAGCTGCTCGTAGGTTATAGGGATGGAACGGGGAATGCGCCCTTTGACCGGGGCATCACCTTGCCTGAGGTCGAGCAGAACGATATTGCCTTTTTCAACAAATTCATTTGAGGCATAGACGGGATATCCTGCATCGCTCCAGGCAGGTTCTCCGGCCAGAAAAACACGTATATTGGTATAGCCAAGTTCTTTCGCCAGACCGGCGTTGTCAGTTGACATGCCTCAGGTGTAGCCTCCGCAGTAAAAGACGAGAAGTTTGTTCTTTTCTTTAGGCAGCGCCTTTGCTTTCTGTTCTTTAAGCAACGGTACCGGGATGTTGATTGCGCCGGGCAGGTGCCCCTGATGGTAACGGATTTCAGGCCGGGCGTCAACCAGGGTAAGGGGTGCGTGATCCTGCAGCAGTTTGAAAAGCTCGTCAACGCTGATCTCGGTTATCCCTTCCGGCAGTTTTGCAAGTTTTGGTTTGACAACCGTTGCAAATTTGTCGTCGCCACGCTGTTCCCAGGTGATGATCGCGGCCTCACCTTTTTTGGCAAAGTCCAGCCCTTCGGTGGTGTCATCAAACCTGAGCATCATGGTCTTTGCGGCATCGCCTTTGCCTACAGTGATGGAAATGGTTTTTGCCTTGTTGGATCTGCCGACGATCGGTCCTTTGAAGACGTTTGCATCTTTCTGCTCGGCCGCTGCAGCGGCAGGTTTGGCCGCTTCAGCTGTCTGGGAAACTTTTTCGCCGCAGCCGTAGAGCAAAAAAGAGAGCATGAAAACGGCAGCTGCCGTACAAAGAAAACGGTTACTCTTCATGGATACCTCCAGTATTTTGGGTTTTTGATGGCGTGCTCTTAGATCCCGATACAGACCTGCACCGGACGAAGCAACAGTATTCAGTAAATTAGTTAATAACTTTAAAGGCAGAAGAGAAATATTTCAACCATTAATTGTAACAAACCATTCAATTCAGCTGCAGCCCCCGGTAAAAGTAAAGGTCAGGCATCGAACGGCGGTAATGTCCTTCGGTTGACAAAGTGACTGGCAAGTTTATAGAGCTCGTGGGGATCACGACTCCCGGTCACTTCACGAATGGAGTGCATTCCCCAGGTTGGGATACCCATGTCGACTGCTCCCAAACCGAGTTGCGAGGAGGTCAGAGGACCAATCGTGCTGCCGCAGGCCATGTCGCTTCTCATGACAAAATCCTGGCACTGAACTCCTATTTCTGCAGCCAGAATCCGGGGAACGGATGCTGTTATCCCGTTAGAGCAATAACGTTGGCTTGCATTTATCTTAATCACCGGCCCGCCGTTAAGTGTCACTTTATGGTCTTTGTCAGCACTTTCCTGGTAATTGGGGTGACTGGCATGAGCGTTATCTAGCGAGAGCAGAAACGAATTATGCAAGCTTATCAGCTTTTCCTGGTTGCCGCTGAAGAGGCGGGACAGAACGGACAGGAGAAAGTTGCCGAGGGCACCGCTGTTCGTTCTTGAACCTATCTCCTCGTGATTGGAACAGATCAGTATGGAATTGGTCCGCTCGCCGGCCTGGATTAATGCCTTGAGGCCAACGTAGCAACTGAGAAGGTTGTCGAGGCGGGCAGCTGCCAGAAATTCTTCGTTTACACCAAAATAGCCAGGCTTTCTCGTATCGTAGCAGAAGAGGTCAAATCCGTTTACCTTGCCGGGGTTCTCTTCCGGGTACTCTTTTTTCAACTGGTCGAGCACAACTGATTCAAGTTCAGGCAGCTGGTCATCAGTGCTTTGAGCGAGAACCGGAGACAGATGCGTCTGCGGATTGAGTTTCTGTCCCTCGTTTGCTTCTTTGTTGAGATGGATCGCCAGGCTGGGTATGTAGAGAAGCGGTCTGCCGAAATCGATGAGTCCTGTTTTGTAAAGGCCTTTCGAAGTGGTGTATGAGACGCGTCCTGCAAGCGAAAGTTCCCGGTCAAACCAGGTACTCAAAAGAGCTCCCCCGTATTTCTCTATCCCGGCGACCAGGTACGGTTCGCGATTACTCTTACTGTGAGGTTTTACCTGCAGGGAAGGGCTGTCCGTGTGCGCCCCTATCATCCTGAAACCTGCTCTAAGGTTGGTATCGCTGCCAACTGTAAAAGCGATGAGAGAACCGTTTCTTGTGCAAAGGTATCGTTTACCCGCTTCTATGTTCCACACTGCGCTCTCGCTGAGTTTTACAAATTGATACCGGGCCAGTTCCTCTTCAAGTGCGGAAACAGCGTGGTAGGAAGTCGGTGTTCTGCCCAGAAACGAAAACAGCGCCTCGTTGAAGGTTCGATTATCCATCTGTTTGCTCCGGTTGTGAGGTTTTTGATCGCTGACAGGTGGTGCATGGCTGCATCGAGAGCAATGCTCTTTCTTTCAGCTCGGTTGAGGAAAAATGACTGATCCCGGCAGATACCGAGGCGAAGACCAACAGGATGACATTATTGATATTTCTCTTTCAGGTCATAGAGGGTATCGAGATAGTAGTCCCGCATTTTCAGATCAATCCTGCTTGATTCTATCTCATCAATCAGGCCGTCAACCGATGAGGCGATTTCTATCCCATATTTATTACGGCCCTGGCGGTTCGCGTTCTCGATCGTCAGAATCGCATAGAAGTTAACAACCATGCGAGACATGGAGTCACGCCTGAATAGGTATAACCTTCCCCCCATGGTATTGAGAAAGAAACCGGAGTAGAGATAGATCGATTCGCTGGAGACCTTGAGGTCGAAGTTTTTTTCAAGGCATTGCGGTTGCTGGGTAAGTTCGTAAAAATCCGCGAGTACCTTCTCAAAGGTGGCTTTTTCGCGGTCAAGTATGCCTTTCAAAATAAGGATGTTTTTCTTACCGATAATTCTGAAAAAGTGAGCTGTGTTCTGGAGAATGGTAAACAGGTCAGTGGTTTCGCCGGTTACAATCGGCGGATTGTCCACGAGTCGCTGAATGAGGGCAGGAAAATAGACACTGCTCTTTTGGCCAAGGGCAAATGCCTGGATGTAATCACGGCTGTCAAGACGTTGAAAAAAACCATCGATATTGGCTGCTTTTTCCTGGCATTGGGGATCAGAAGCACTATCACCCGCTCCGCTGACTTCCTGTTCGGAGCCGGCTGGTGCAGCAGTTGTACCAGCAACCTGGTCGGCGGTTTCCGTGGGCGATGCATCATTCTGGGGCGTCAACGGTTCAACGGTTGACGATGACTGGTCCAAAGCAAGGCCATCGTCAGACGATGGTGTAACCTCGACAGCTGCAGTCGAGGCTGGCTGCTGATCTGAATCGTTATGTGGGAAAAGAAAATAGAGGAGAACAAATAAAAGTCCAAGGAGGATGACAAACAGCGGCAGAAAATTTTTAAATGTCCTTCGTTTTATCCTTCTTGTAGGTCCGCTTTGCTGTTCTTCCATCATGAGCCATTCTGTTTTATTGATAGTATACCGGTAGTTAATTCCAGCACACTATACTTTGTGGGCTCACATAAGTCACGAGGGAAATGGCTCTGTCCGCGTATACAAAAGGATTTGTTTTCGGAACATTTCTCACTTTTGAGCAGCATGACGCCAGCTTTTTCAAACAGCAACAGAGCTTCCTTTTATACTTGACGCCCGCTGACGAAAACACTATTCTATGCGACTGTTTTGATGTTGGATTGTCATTTTCTGTGACAGCAAATAACGTGTTTTAACATAACAAAATTTCATCATTTGGAGGGATTAACATGACTATCTGTGTCGTTGGCCATTCTAACCCGGATACTGATTCCGTAACTGCGGCTATTGCTCTTGCTGCTCTTTTAAAAGCCCAGGGAAAGGATGCAAAAGCATACATGCAAAGTGATGCTGGTGCCCTCAACCCTGAATCGAAAATGGTCCTGGATCGTTTCGGCCTTGCCGCTCCGGAGAAAATTTCTGATGCAGCCGGAAAACAGCTCGCCCTCGTTGACTTCAGTGACATCGCCCAGGGACCCGCCAATCTCGCCGGTGCTGAGGTTGTTACGATTGTCGATCATCACAAAATTGGTGATGTCACCACCAATAACCCGATTCTCTTCCGGGCGGAACCGGTCGGTTGTACAGGCACGGTCTTGAACAAGATGTTTAAAGAAGCCGGAGTGGCGGTCCCTAAGGATGTTGCCGGCGGCATGCTTGCAGCTATTTTGAGTGATACTGTCAACTTCAAGTCACCCACCTGCACCGACGACGACAAGGCCGCGGTCGCCGATCTCAAAGGGGTGGCCGGTGTGAATGATACTGAAGAACTGTTCATGGAGATGCTCAAGGCAAAATCTTCCGTCGCAGGCGTCCCTGCCAAGGATCTTCTTTTCAGGGATTACAAGGATTTCGACATGAAAGGCAAAAAGGTCGGAGTCGGACAGCTTGAGCTGGCGACCCTTGATCAGGTAGCCGAAATACGCGGCGAGCTGGTGAAAGCAATGGAAGAGGTAAAGGCGGACGGACGCCATTCCGTCCTGTTAATGCTGACCGATGTTGTCAAAGAAGGCACCGATCTCGTTGTTCTCTCTGATGACCCGGCACTTATTGAAAAAGCTTTTGACAGTAAACTGGAAAATGGATCGATGTGGATCGATGGCATGATGAGCCGTAAAAAGCAGACGGTTCCAAATCTCCAGCAGGCGTTTGGCTGTTAACCACTGTTTGACCAACACCCAAAAAAGGCCGGTTCCGTCTGGGAATCCGGCCTTTTTTGTCGTTCAGTTTTTCACGGAATCGACAATCGCTCTTATCTCAGGGTCTTCCGGAATTGACGGGGTGAGCGGTATGATTACGGAAGAGTAAGAGCTGGCCGCGGTTTTTGCCACATCTTTGTCGGTCGAGGTTTCAAGGTCCCTGATCTCCAAGCTTATACGAGTTTTTTCCTGTTCAAGAAAGGTCTTCTTCCGCTGGTAGTCTGAACTCGTTTTGTCCTTGATCCTGTTTAACTGCACAAGTTGCCTGATGACGGCGACCTTTGTGTTTTTCAGGGCGATGAGTTTTTTCAGCTGATCTTCTTCCCAGGGCGCCCCATTCCATGTGACCGTGAGCTGACCGAGGTGTTTTCCCTGGTCAGCCGTCTGTACAAACAGTGTATTTTTGGTGACAAGCCCGTTAATATTTCCCTTCCGTCTGTCTGCTCCAACAACGATTTTTATCTCAGGAAAGGTCTCGCTTATTCCTGCCAGAACACTCTGAGAAAGCGTTGTCAGCAGCACAATGAGGTCATGCTTTTCGACAATGGCCGGTAACAGTAGCGCTAATTCTTCTTCCCAGCTCCTGATGATAACATCCTCCCGTTTTTTCCCGCTGTCATCGGTCAGGCCGATCACCCCGATTCTCAACCCTGCCGTGTCTATCGACCGGTAAGGGGTGAACGTCCGGGTGCCGTCGGGGTTATAGACATTAGCTGATATCCAGGGCAGTTCCCGATGCTCGTTCTGCCCAAGAAAAGCGGCTCCCATGGCCAGGTCAAGCGGACCGACAGCAACGGCATCATAGGCCATCTTGATATAGCTGTCGACCAGGGCCTGAGCTGCGGTGATTTCCCTGTGCGCTTCTTTGTTTACGGTTGCCTGCTTAAAGAGGAGGTTGCCGGCATCAAGCAGCAGGTAAGGGGTCTGGTGTTTTTCTGAATACTCTGTGATCTTGAAGGCTTTTCTGGACAGACCGCCCAGTTTACTGGAGCCTCAGCCGCAGTCATCGAGTTCACCGATAACATTGCCGGAGAAAAAAATGGTGAAATCAGCCGATTTATCAGCTGCGGAGAAGCCGCATTCCGGCAGCAGCAGAGACAGGCAAACGAAGAGATAGAAAAAACGAGGGTGAAGACTGGCAGGATAGGTAATCATTTCTTTGAATATCTCTGTTGAAGGATTTTTTTCCATTTGGCGAGGCGATCCCCGACAACTGATTCATAGCCGTTATTGGTCGGTTGATAGAAAACAACGCCCTCAAGTTCGGCAGGCAGGTGGCTCTGCTCGACCAGTGCATCCCTGTGGTCGTGGGCATATTGATAATTTCTGCCGTAGCCAAACTCTTTCATCAATGCAGTCGGCGCATTTCTGATATGCAGGGGAACCGGAAGGGATCCTGTTTCCTTGATGCGTTGTTTTACCTGTAAAGATGCTGAGTAGACACGATTGCTTTTGGGCGCGGTGGCCAGATAAACGACAACCTGGGCGAGGGCGAGTTCACCTTCCGGGGAGCCGAGCGAAAGATAGGTCGACCACCCGGCGTTGGCCTGGACCAGGGCCTGAGGATCGGCAATGCCAATATCTTCGGAGGCAAAGCGGATAAGACGCCGGGCAATATAGAGCGGGTCTTCGCCGGCCTCCAGCATGCGATAAAGCCAGTAAAGGGAGCCATCGGGGTCTGAATCTCGCAGGCTCTTGTGCAGCGCTGATATCAGGTTAAAATGTTCATCACCGCCTTTGTCATAGCGCAGTGTTTTTTTCTGTGAAGCCTCTTTGAGGATCTCTGTCGATATGTTGCAATTGCTCTTGGCAGGCTTTTTCTGGATAACAAGTGCGGCTGCGATCTCAAGGATGTTGAGGCAGTTGCGGGCGTCGCCATCTGCAAGATCAATCAGGAACTGCAGTGCGTCGGCGCTCAGCGAAAGGCCATATGCACCCAGCCCCCTGGTCCTGTCTTCGAGGGCACGGTTGATAATTCTGCGGAGATCATCGCCAGACAGCGGGTTGAGGACAAGCACCCGGCAGCGCGACAGGAGCGGAGCTATTACCTGGAAGGAAGGGTTTTCAGTGGTAGCTCCGATAAGCGTAAACAACCCGCTTTCAACATGCGGCAGAAAGGCATCCTGCTGGCTCTTGCTGAATCGGTGAATCTCGTCGACAAAGAAGATTGTCTTGGCGCTGCTGTCTGTTTTTCTTCGTTCTTCAGCGTCTTTGACAATCTTTCGCACCTCCTTGACACCGGCAAGCACCGCCGAAAAAAATATAAATGTGGCATTGATCGATCGGGCGATGATGTGGGCGAGACTTGTTTTACCGGTGCCCGGCGGTCCCCAGAGGATCAGCGACGGGATGGCACCTGACTGGAGCAGTTCCCCGAGCATTTTACCGTCGGCAAGCAACTGCTGCTGACCAAAGAAATCACTCAGTCGTTCCGGCCTCAAGCGTTCTGCCAGCGGGATACTGTTATCAAGCGGTGAGTTGTGTACCATAAACAGGTGATGCAATAAAATGATTGGAAGAACTAGGCCGACCGCGCGGTGCATACATAGCTGGTATTGCCGACGATGACGATATCTCCCAACCGCAGCTGTTTTCCTCTCCGGAATTCAGGTGTTCCGTTGACCCGCACTTCACCGCTTGTGATCAATTTTTTTCCCTGAACACCGTCAGAAACGATGGAGGCATGCTTCAAAAACTGGCCAAGTCTGATCGGAAATTCAGAAACAGCAATGGATAATGTCTTCATGGGGTTCCAATTGTTTTCTTAAGGTTACCATTATTGATCGATATGGTGCAAACAAATCATTGTGGTGTTTTACTCAGCAGGTCCTGACTGCCTGGCGATACGTAGCGGCTTGAGATAAAAAACGAGCAAAGATAGCGTGATTGTTGTGATTGCTGCATTATTAGATTAAATTAGCCTTGGCGGTTGAGACCCTAAGCAACTGCGCGAGGCCAAAAGAGATATCGTGGAGAGAAGGAAGATGAGCTTCCAGCAATCTATAAACTCAGGTTATTAAATGAAATGGAGGATGTATAATGATGCGGGGATTCGGTAGAATTTTTTTAATGAGCGCTCTGTCAGTCGGTATTTTCGTTATTCTTAATGGCTGTACCTCAAAACTGGCGCCACCTCCGCCGGCGGAACTGGCGCCGCTGTCCAATTCAGTAGGAAATTTTGAAGACATTGTTCTTCCTGCCGAAATGAAATGGAACAGCGAGGACAGCATAGCAATTAAAACGGAATCCTTCAGAGGCGGCATTCTAGAATACAAAGGAAAGCTGGAAATCAATTCTCTCAAGGATTTTCTGGTTTCATCAATGGCGAATAATAACTGGAAGCTGGTTGGAGAAGCCTCATCAAACGTCGTCATGATCGCCTTTATCAAGCCTAACAAAACATGTATGGTGACACTGGAAGAAGGTTTTGGCGGGGCATTGGGTATGACCCATCTGAAAATGTACATCACCGTTGACGTTGAAGCCGGAAAACGACTTAATCCCTTCGGAGAGCCGGTGAGCAACTAGGACAGCGATCCTTCGTTTACAAGAACCGGAACCCGTCCCCGGTACGGCCTGCTACAACGATGGCTGTTCCCGGGGATGGCGGGGTTTTTTCTGCGCCACTTCTGTTGATTATAAAATGTGTCCGGGTCTTTCCCTGCACACGAAACATTTCCTCGTTTTCCAGGGACATTTTTCTGCAGAGCACTTCATCTTGTTTCGTTTTTGCTATACTATTAACAGGTGAATACTACTCTCTTGACAAGAGAAAGATAACAACTGGAATTGTGTCGTCGGTTATGGTTGAAATGAACGAGAGGCAGCAGAGAGCGCTGGCAAAGGCCAAACAGGTCCTGCTTGATGCAGAAATGGCACGTTCTCAGGGCAGGACTGAGCGGATCCTCAACAGGTTGTCTTCGGGAGAAATCGAGGTTCTCAAGGATCGGGATTTTGCCGAAAACCTGGGGGCATATGTTCACCAGATGTACCAGGAAGGGCGCCGCACCGAGGTTATCCCGCTGCTCGCCCGTTTTGCCGATTACCTTGTCGACAGCGATCTGCAGATTCGGGAGAACAGTGTTTCTGTGCTGACAAAATTCTCGGCTTCTCTGTCTGACAGCAACGATCTTGAAATTCTTTACGCGCTGTTTTCACAATTTGTCCGCTGGATAGCGTTCGAGACCGAATATATCCGTGTTTTCGGTGTTGCCTGCAGCCAGACGCACAAGTTGACACTGCGATTGCTCAATGATGAAAAATACTGGCAGGAAGCACTGAAACTGACGACCGTTCTGCACGATATCGAGTGTGGCAGCCTGAAAAAAAACGGTGATATTAAAGGGACAATCGTAAAGTTGCAGGAAAGCATTGCGGCCAGGGATGCGCTTGAACAGCTGGTCAAAAGGTATCTGACGGATACCACCGAAAACAGGCGAATAGCAGCCAGGATTCTGACAACACTCGGGCGCCGATCGACAATCTATCTCGTCAACCAGCTGATGCACTCCAAGGACAAGAATGTCAGGCTGCAGCTCGTTCGACTGATTCCCGGCGCCGGCGCTCCCGTCGTTCCGAT